>NZ_JBIVHY010000041.1:0-1013 GCF_044749445.1 Pseudomonas sp. NPDC089408 | reverse complement strand
CTGAATCGCCCCTGGTTTCCTAGACACTCTCCAAGCTCAGGAAATAGCGTTTCTCATACTCTATTGGAGACAGCTGCATAGCACTGCTGTGTCGGCGTTTAGGGTTATAGAACATTTCGATGTAATCGAAAATATCACTTCGGGCTTCTTCACGGGTTGTGTAGATCTTTCTTCGGATCCGCTCCCGCTTCAAAAGCTGGAAAAAGCTCTCGGCTACGGCATTGTCGTGGCAGTTTCCCCGCCGACTCATGCTGCTGATTACATTGTTAGCCTTCAAGAAGCTTTGCCAATCTGAGCTACTGAACTGACTACCTTGATCTGAGTGAATCATCACTTGCTGCTGTGGCTTGCGTCGCCACACAGCCATCAACATTGCGTCGATAGCCAGATCGCTGCACATCCTTGGCTTCATTGACCAACCAATTACTTGGCGTGAAAACAGATCCAGCACTACCGCCAGGTAGAGCCATCCTTCATAGGTGCGGATGTAAGTGATATCTGTCACCCAGACCTTGTTCGGCTCACTAACCTTGAACTGCCGCGCGAGGTGGTTGGGCGAGGCCACTGTTGGTTTTCCACCGTAAAACCCTGGACGCCGCCGATAGCCCGTTTGCGAACGCAGCCCCTCCGCCTGCATCAAGCGCCCGACTCGATTTCGTCCGCATTCCTCTCCTAGCTCACGTAGGTCATCGTGAATTTTGCGGTAGCCGTATACACCTCCGCTTTCTAGCCAGGCGTGTTTGATCAAGCCAAGCAGACGTTGATCTTCTTTTGCTCGGGCAGATTGAGGCTCGGCCAGCCAGGCGTAGTAGCCGCTGGGGTGCACCTTGAGGGTTTGGCAAAGGCGCCGCACCGGGTAATCAGTCGAGTGCTTCTTGATGAAGGCGTACTTCAGCCGCACTCCTTGGCAAAGTACGCGGCGGCCTTTTTTAAGATGTCTCGCTCTTCCGTCACGCGCTTGAGTTCAGCGCGCAGCTTGCGCAGTTCGGCCTGCTGATCCTCGTCTTGCTGAC
>NZ_JBIVHY010000040.1:0-1091 GCF_044749445.1 Pseudomonas sp. NPDC089408 | reverse complement strand
GGCGGTCTCAGTGACCAAGTGCAACACCCGAGGTAAGGTGCTGCATGACTACTCACTACACCCACTTGACCATCGAAGAGCGCGTAACGCTAATGATCATGCGTATGCAAGGCGCCTCGCTGCGAGCCATCGCCCAAGTTCTTGGGCGCCAACCCAGCACGCTGAGTCGAGAGGTGCGGCGCCAGTCGCAGCCTGGGCACTATGACGCCAGCACTGCCGGTGCTCGAGCCCGTGCCCTCAGACACGTCCCGAGGCGCAGCAAGCTTCTTGCCCCTGGTTCTGAACTGTTCCAGGTCGTACACAGCATGTTGGCCAAGGGCTGGTCTCCTCAGCAAATTGCCGCCAGACTCAAGGACTACTGGCCTGATAATCCTGAGCGGCATGTGAGTCACGAAACGATCTACCTGACAATCTATGCATACCCACGCGGCGAGCTTAAGCGTCAACTCATTGGTTACCTGCGCCAGGGCGGCAGCAAGCGGCGTACTCGCAGCACTGCGCCAGCTCGGCGCGAGCGCTATCCAGCTGAACAGAATATTCGCTACCGGCCTGAAGAGGTCGAAGGTCGACAAGTGCCAGGTCATTGGGAAAGCGACCTGATCATGGGCGCGAACAATCGCTCGGCAGTAGCGACGATGGTCGAGCGCACGAGCCGTTTCGTGATCCTGGCCAAGTTGGATGCGCCCACCGCAGACGCCGCGCTAGAGGGGATGACGCGAGAACTTTCGCGGATGGCACCGGCGCTGCTGAAAACCATGACCCATGACCAAGGCAGCGAGATGGCCAAGCATCAAGAGCTGACAGCTCGTACGGGAATGAAGATCTACTTCGCTGACCCGCACAGCCCTTGGCAAAGAGGCAGCAACGAGAACACGAACGGCCTGCTCCGGCAGTACTTACCCAAGGGCACCGATTTGTCGCTGGTTAGCCAGGAGCGGCTGGACGAGATTGCCGACTTGCTTAACACCCGACCTCGTCAGACATTGGGCTGGAAATTCCCTGTTGAAGTGTTGACGGATCATCTGCAACTGCTGGCAACCAATCGGCTCAACATTATCAACTGACTGTTGCACTTGGAACCTGATGCCGCC
>NZ_JBIVHY010000039.1:0-1184 GCF_044749445.1 Pseudomonas sp. NPDC089408 | reverse complement strand
GCCGCTTGTATGGTGATACTTGAAGGGGTGGTGGGACGAAAAAGCCGATTCTGACTGTTCACAGCAGTACAGACCGTGGGAGATATCGCCCCACCCCTTCCACCAAAGCGCCGATAAAGAATGCATCGTTTGCAAGCGACGATAGAAGCAAGCCAGCGCCTCTTGGTGAAACCCCTTCAAGCTGAAAAACCATATCGTGAGGAGTCACCTATGGCAATGCAGGTAGGCAAGTTGATTGTGGGTGCGGATGTCGCAAAAGCTGAGCTGGTTATCCATCACGATGAGCGCGATGAGATCGTCAGGCTGAAAAATTCCAAACTCGAAATCAAGAAATGGCTGAGGCAGCAACCACTCAACACAGCTATTGCTGTTGAGGCGACAAATGTCTATCACCTGGACTTGGTTGAGCTGGCTCATCGTCAGGGCTTCGAGGTTTATATCATCGATGGCTTTCAACTGAGCAACTACCGGAAAAGTGTTGGAGGACGGGTGAAAACCGACCCGTCCGACGCTAGGTTGCTGTCCCGCTTTCTGAAAAACGAAGGTGAGGATCTTCGCCCTTGGAGCCCGCCGCCCGCCGTCTACGGCAAGCTTCAGAGCCTCCTGCGGCGCAGAGCTGCCTTGGTGAGTGCGCGCACTGCAATGACCCAGAGCTGGGCTAATGAGGGCCTCCTGAAAACCGCGTTCAATACTTTTGTGAGATCGATAGATCGACTGGATCAGTTGATCCAAAAGAAGATTAAAGACGTGCTGCGAGAGGCTGGCTTACACGAACAAGTCGCTCGCTGCCAGGCAGTAGAGGGCATTGGTTTTCTCACCGCCACAGCGCTGGTAATGGCTTTTACGAGGGGTGAGTTCAAGTGCAGTGATTCATACATCGCCTTCTTGGGGATGGATCTACGTGTCAGCGATTCCGGGCAGAAGAATGGACGGCGTTGCCTTACAAAACGAGGTTGCTCAGAGATCCGTCGCTTGTTGCACAACGCAGCGATGGCAGCCAGCAAGTCGCCCGCGTGGAACGGGGAATATAAGCGGCACCTGAACAACGGAAAAGCAACGACGCAGGCATTGGTAATCCTTGCCAGGAAGCTAGCAAGGGTGGCATTCGCCCTGATGAAGAATCAGGACGAATACACCACCAAAGGGGTCAAACCGGCTTGTTGAAAACCATAGAATCTCCCACA
>NZ_JBIVHY010000037.1:0-1862 GCF_044749445.1 Pseudomonas sp. NPDC089408 | reverse complement strand
CCGGCCAGGCCATCGCGGAGAATCCCTTCAGCGAAGAGGTACAGAAATACCTGAAGAATGGCATGGCGCAGGTTGAGGAGATGAAACAAATCCGCGTCTCCGGGAGCCGGACAGTGACCATCGAAATGACCACCACTGCGCGCGTGAAACCCAACTTCCTCGGGTTGCTTACCACGGGCGGCGGCGGTGGCTTGAACGCGGGAATGCTGTGGTTCAACGTGATTTCGCTCAAGACGGCTTACAACAGCCTGCAGCAAAGTGATGCGCCGGAATACACGATGGGGTTTGCTTCGTCGATTTTTGGGGTGATTGGTGCAGCATCGGCAACGCTGGTTAGCGTGCGGGCAACGCAGAAAGCCTTAATGTTGAGATTGAGTTCAACTGCACCTGGGATGGCTTTTGGTAATGGAGTTATCAAACACTTAGGCAGCAATTTATTCGCTCGCGCCTCTGGGTATCCAGCAATTATTCTGGGGTTAATTTCAGACATATCAAAAGGGTATCGGCAATCACAAAATGGCAGTTTCAAATCAGGTGCTTATACTGCTGCTGGTGGATTCACATCTGCCGCTGGGGCCGCGCTTATGCTGGAAGCGAGCCTCGCGATCGCTGGACCAACATTTTTTATTCCCTTTGCGGGCTGGGCTGCAGCAAGCCTGGTGCTTGTCGGTGCCATGGTGCTTGCCGGTGGGCTTTACCTACACGCTAAAGCCAACGAGCGGCTCCATAGTCCAATAGCGTTATGGGCAAGTAGAAGTATTTTTGGCAAAAGAGAAAATGATGGAGAGGTCCGCCCCGAGATAAAGTTAGACCACCAAGGATTTCTCCCTGGCTTCGCCAATATCAACGAAGAGCTGGAATATTGGCATATTCTAAACTACACCCCTAATATACTAACGACTCAACAAACAACACTATTAAGGCTTGAAGGGTTTACTACGAGACTGAGTTTAGACAACCATTGGCCAGCACCGGACTGGGCAACAATAATCCATAGCCATATAAACGAGGGCACGCCCACTATAGAGTTCACCGTGCTGCTAAAAGATTTTATAATTGGGCAAAGTCAATGGCATGGCGCACTGGAAGCTATGGACTTCGGCAACACCTCAATCGCCCTACACAAAGAGCCGACCTGCCACTTAACTTCCGCAGGACTTGTTTTACATTACAAAATTGATAGAGCTAAAACCAAAAGCGCCACGCTATCAATAAGATATCAACCTAATCAAGGCTTATCCCCCAGCGCGTATTCAGTCTCAAACTTTTATGTCGAAAGGTAGGACCATGGCCACAGTATGGCTATTTAGCCCACACAAAAAAACTGACGCCCAACCAACAATTCACGGACAAGTTTCAAAACTGACGAGCTCAGTATTACAGTTAAAAAACCCATGGGTTTCTGATTCAGTCTTCATGGCCAAAATGTATACCGCTTCGATTTTAGTCATAGCGCTTGTATGCTATACAGGCCTCCTGAATCTCTCGATCAATTACGAACAGGAAGGTGCCTATGCATTTATCGCAATACAACTCCTGGGACCATTTATTTTCACACCCTTCTTAGCCTATCGAATTTTCTTCATAAAGAACCTTTCTGAGATTTGCTTCAATAGATACACTAAGAAAATCTATTACAAACGATTAAGCAAACTCATAGTCTTCGACTGGAACAACATTGGAGGGGGTGTATTCAAACGCACTGAATTCGGAGGTTCATCATTCAGCACAAGCTACGCCCTCGCCTTCGCCCCGCGCCGCGAGGATGGCAGCCTCCACCAAAAAGACTGCCTATGGGTCGACAGCAATGAACCCACCGATCCCGACACCCGACACGTCGCCGAAGTCTGGGAATACCTCCG
>NZ_JBIVHY010000036.1:0-1924 GCF_044749445.1 Pseudomonas sp. NPDC089408 | reverse complement strand
GCCATCGCGGAGAATCCCTTCAGCGAAGAGGTACAGAAATACCTGAAGAATGGCATGGCGCAGGTTGAGGAGATGAAACAAATCCGCGTCTCCGGAAGCCGGACGGTGTCCATCGAAATGACCACCACTGCGCGCGTGAAACCCAACTTCCTCGGGTTGCTTACCACGGGGGTTGGTGGTGGCCTGAACGCGGGCATGCTGTGGTTCAACGTGATTTCGCTCAAGGCGGCTTACAACAGCCTGCAGCAGAGCGATTCACCGGAATACACGATGGGTTTTGCTTCTTCGATTTTTGGGGTGATTGGTGCGGCGGCGGCAACAATGGTTAGCGTGCGGGCAACGCAGAAAGCCGTGATGTTGAGGTTGAGTTCGACTGCGCCTGGGATGGCCTTTGGCAATGGAGTTATCAAGTTCTTAAGCAGTAATCTGTTCGCGCGTTTAGCAGGATATCCTGCAATAGCATTCGGTCTGTTCTCAGATTGGTCAAAAGGATTGCGACAGTTCGAGAACGGTGATGCTAGCGCAGGCAGGTACACAATTGCTGGCGGGTTAACCATGGCTGTCGGTTCTGCTGTCGTCCTTGAGGCCGGACTTGCAGTTGCAGGTGCTACTTCGCTTGTACCCTTTGCCGGATGGGCCGCAGCTGCCTTGGTCCTCGTAGGCGTAGCCATCATCGCTGGTGGCCTCTACTTGCACGCTAAAGCACACGAACGGCTTCACAACTCGATAGAACTATGGGCAGCACGTAGCATTTTCGGCAATCGCCTCAACGACGGAGAGGTCCGCCCTGAACTTACCCTGGACCATGAGATGAAACTGCCTGCATTCTCGTCATTACATGCTGAGATCAAAGCCTGGCACAACGAACATTATGGACCAAAACTACTTTCAGCCGATCAAGCCCTATCAGTCGGCATCAGAAATGTAGACACCCGATGGAACGATAACAATCACTGGTCACCGCCCAACTGGACTGCCATTACTCGCAACGAAATAGCCACTCCTCACCCAACAGCAGAACTTACAGTGCTGCTGCCAGGTTTCGTATTGGGAGTCAGCGAATGGTCAGGAAGCTTAAGCACGTTTCGTGACGCGCAAGGAATGGATGTATTCCCCATCGCCCCCACTGGCCACCTTGTAGCTGCCGGTTTGGTCCTGCACTTCGAAAATACATTATCTAATCAGAGCCATGTGTCATTGCATCTAACCTACAGTGCTAACCAAGGGCTGGACGAAGACAATGAGACGCGGTCAAATTTCCGTCTGGAGCGCTAAACATGTCAACCATTTGGCTATTCAATACGACATCAAATTCAGGGCATAAACCAGCCATTAGCGGGCAACTATTAAATTTTTCAAAAATTACTTTATGCTTGCGAAACCCATGGGTAACCGACTCGGTATTCATGGGAAAGCTGTACTGCGCGATGACGATCGGCACATTGATTTTCACATACCCCCAACTTTCTCCACACATTCTGGACCTGTACGATAAAGACATTCCGTTGATGCTCCTTTTTCTAATAACGCCCTTTATTTTTACTCCCTTCTTAGTCTACCGACTTTACTTCATAAAGCGCTTATCATGCATATGCTTCAACCGAACATCGAAAAAAATTTACTACCAACGATTGAGCAAAGTATTCGTTTTTGATTGGAATAATACCGGTGGAGGCCTCTTCAAACGCACCGAGTTCGGCGGCTCATCATTCAGCACCAGCTACGCCCTAGCCTTTGCCCCGCGCCGAGAGGACGGCAGCCTCCACCAGAAAGACTGCCTGTGGGTCGACAGCAACGAACCCACCGAGTCTGACGTCCGATATGTCGCTGAAGTCTGGGAATACCTCCGCCATTTCATGGACCACGGCCCGGCCAAGCTCCCCCCACCCGGCGAACCCAACTGGTGGCACAAACCCCTGCACGC
>NZ_JBIVHY010000035.1:0-3185 GCF_044749445.1 Pseudomonas sp. NPDC089408 | reverse complement strand
AACCCCACACTACCATCGGCGATGCATCGTTTCACTGCTGAGTTCGGGATGGGATCAGGTGGTTCCAATGCTCTATGGTCGTCAAGAAATTCTGTAGCCAGAATGTCCAGATGGACAGCCCAGCGAATTCGGATATGCGATATTTGTGATGCTTTTGTGAACAGTGCGAACTTTCGGTTCGTATCATCTTCACCACCACAATTTGGCTTTCGTGCGCAAATTGCTTGGGTGTTATATGGTCAAGCCTCACGGGCAATTAGTATTGGTTAGCTCAACGCCTCACAGCGCTTACACACCCAACCTATCAACGTCGTAGTCTTCGACGGCCCTTTAGGGGATTCAAGATCCCAGTGAGATCTCATCTTGAGGCAAGTTTCCCGCTTAGATGCTTTCAGCGGTTATCTCTTCCGAACATAGCTACCCGGCAATGCCACTGGCGTGACAACCGGAACACCAGAGGTTCGTCCACTCCGGTCCTCTCGTACTAGGAGCAGCCCCTCTCAAATCTCAAACGTCCACGGCAGATAGGGACCGAACTGTCTCACGACGTTCTAAACCCAGCTCGCGTACCACTTTAAATGGCGAACAGCCATACCCTTGGGACCGGCTTCAGCCCCAGGATGTGATGAGCCGACATCGAGGTGCCAAACACCGCCGTCGATATGAACTCTTGGGCGGTATCAGCCTGTTATCCCCGGAGTACCTTTTATCCGTTGAGCGATGGCCCTTCCATACAGAACCACCGGATCACTAAGACCTACTTTCGTACCTGCTCGACGTGTTTGTCTCGCAGTCAAGCGCGCTTTTGCCTTTATACTCTACGACCGATTTCCGACCGGTCTGAGCGCACCTTCGTACTCCTCCGTTACTCTTTGGGAGGAGACCGCCCCAGTCAAACTACCCACCATACACTGTCCTCGATCCGGATAACGGACCTGAGTTAGAACCTCAAAGTTGCCAGGGTGGTATTTCAAGGATGGCTCCATGAGAACTGGCGTCCCCACTTCAAAGCCTCCCACCTATCCTACACAAGCAAATTCAAAGTCCAGTGCAAAGCTATAGTAAAGGTTCACGGGGTCTTTCCGTCTAGCCGCGGATACACTGCATCTTCACAGCGATTTCAATTTCACTGAGTCTCGGGTGGAGACAGCGCCGCCATCGTTACGCCATTCGTGCAGGTCGGAACTTACCCGACAAGGAATTTCGCTACCTTAGGACCGTTATAGTTACGGCCGCCGTTTACCGGGGCTTCGATCAAGAGCTTCGCTTGCGCTAACCCCATCAATTAACCTTCCGGCACCGGGCAGGCGTCACACCCTATACGTCCACTTTCGTGTTTGCAGAGTGCTGTGTTTTTAATAAACAGTCGCAGCGGCCTGGTATCTTCGACCGGCATGGGCTTACGGAGCAAGTCCTTCACCCTCGCCGGCGCACCTTCTCCCGAAGTTACGGTGCCATTTTGCCTAGTTCCTTCACCCGAGTTCTCTCAAGCGCCTTGGTATTCTCTACCTAACCACCTGTGTCGGTTTGGGGTACGGTTCCCAGTTATCTGAAGCTTAGGAGCTTTTCTTGGAAGCATGGTATCAACCACTTCGTCGCCTAAAGGCAACTCGTCATCAGCTCTCGGCCTTGAAATCCCGGATTTGCCTAAGATTCCAGCCTACCACCTTAAACCTGGACAACCAACGCCAGGCTGGCCTAACCTTCTCCGTCCCTCCATCGCAATAACTGGAAGTACAGGAATATTAACCTGTTTTCCATCGACTACGCTTTTCAGCCTCGCCTTAGGGACCGACTAACCCTGCGTCGATTAACGTTGCGCAGGAAACCTTGGTCTTTCGGCGTGCGAGTTTTTCACTCGCATTGTCGTTACTCATGTCAGCATTCGCACTTCTGATACCTCCAGCAAGCTTCTCAACTCACCTTCACAGGCTTACAGAACGCTCCTCTACCGCATCACCAAAAGGTGATACCCGTAGCTTCGGTGCATGGTTTGAGCCCCGTTACATCTTCCGCGCAGGCCGACTCGACTAGTGAGCTATTACGCTTTCTTTAAAGGGTGGCTGCTTCTAAGCCAACCTCCTAGCTGTCTAAGCCTTCCCACATCGTTTCCCACTTAACCATGACTTTGGGACCTTAGCTGACGGTCTGGGTTGTTTCCCTTTTCACGACGGACGTTAGCACCCGCCGTGTGTCTCCCATGCTCGGCACTTGTAGGTATTCGGAGTTTGCATCGGTTTGGTAAGTCGGGATGACCCCCTAGCCGAAACAGTGCTCTACCCCCTACAGTGATACATGAGGCGCTACCTAAATAGCTTTCGAGGAGAACCAGCTATCTCCGAGCTTGATTAGCCTTTCACTCCGATCCACAGGTCATCCGCTAACTTTTCAACGGTAGTCGGTTCGGTCCTCCAGTCAGTGTTACCTAACCTTCAACCTGCCCATGGATAGATCGCCCGGTTTCGGGTCTATACCCAGCGACTAAACGCCCTATTAAGACTCGCTTTCGCTACGCCTCCCCTATTCGGTTAAGCTCGCCACTGAATATAAGTCGCTGACCCATTATACAAAAGGTACGCAGTCACCTAACAAAGTAGGCTCCCACTGCTTGTACGCATACGGTTTCAGGTTCTATTTCACTCCCCTCTCCGGGGTTCTTTTCGCCTTTCCCTCACGGTACTGGTTCACTATCGGTCAGTCAGTAGTATTTAGCCTTGGAGGATGGTCCCCCCATATTCAGACAAAGTTTCTCGTGCTCCGTCCTACTCGATTTCATTGATAAGAGATTTTCGTGTACGGGGCTATCACCCACTATGGCCGCACTTTCCAGAGCGTTCCACTAATCTCAAACCAACTTAAGGGCTGGTCCCCGTTCGCTCGCCACTACTAAGGGAATCTCGGTTGATTTCTTTTCCTCAGGGTACTTAGATGTTTCAGTTCCCCTGGTTCGCCTCTTGCACCTATGTATTCAGTACAAGATACTCAGCTTATGCTGAGTGGGTTCCCCCATTCAGAGATCTCTGGATCACAGTCTGTTTGCCGACTCCCCAAAGCTTATCGCAGGCTACCACGTCTTTCATCGCCTCTGACTGCCAAGGCATCCACCGTATGCGCTTCTTCACTTGACCATATAACCCCAAGCAATCTGGTTATACTGTGAAGACGACATTCGCCGAAAATTCGCA
>NZ_JBIVHY010000034.1:0-10246 GCF_044749445.1 Pseudomonas sp. NPDC089408 | reverse complement strand
TCAGCAGGTGTTGCTGGCGGCGCGCGAGGGTAATGCCGAGAAAGCGCTCGGATTGCTGACGGCGCGCTACCGGATCACCGGCCAGGCCATCGCGGCGAATCCCTTCAGCGAAGAGGTACAGAAGTACCTGAAAAGTGGCATGGCGCAGGTTGAGGAGATGAAACAAATCCGCATCTCCGGAAGCCGGACGGTGTCCATCGAGTTGACCACCACTGGGCGCGTGAAACCCAACTTTCTCGGGTTGCTTACCACGGGGGTGGGTGGTGGTTTGAACGCGGGAATGCTGTGGTTCAACGTAATTTCGCTCAAGGCGGCTTACAACAGCCTGCAGCAGAGTGATGCACCGGAATACACGATGGGTTTTGCTTCGTCGATTTTTGGGGTGATCGGTGCAGCATCGGCGACAATGGTTAGCGTGCGGGCTACGCAGAAAGCCTTAATGTTGAGATTGAGTTCAACTGCACCTGGGATGGCTTTTGGTAACGGTATCATTAATTTTTTAACGAGTAATCTCTTTGCGCGAGTTTCAGCTTACCCAGCGATAGCAGCGGGCTTTTTCTCTGATGGATATAAAGCGTTACGCCAGTGGCAGAACGGCAATCTCACCTCGGGGATATATACAGCGACTGGCGGTAGTTTAACGGGTTTGGGTTCTGTTCTAACGCTAGAAGGAACCCTTGCCATCGCAGGTAAGACGGTTGTTATTCCTTTTGCAGGCTGGACCGCAGCGGGGCTTGTATTGGTAGGAGCCGCTTTGATCGGAGCAGGTCTATTTTTCCACTCAAAGGCACATTCCCGCCTTCACAGCCCTATGGAATTATGGGCATGCAGAAGCATTTTTGGCACGAGGAAAAATGACGGTGAGGTACGAGAAAATATACACCTTGACTTCGAGAGAAAATTACCACCCTTTCAGAATCTCCACGAAGAAGTCAAAGCATGGCAGATAGGATTTTTTTCACCCATAACTTTATCAGCATTGCAATCCGAGCAGCTCGGCATAACCGGTCTCACGACCGGATTTAACACACATAGCGATTGGTCGACGCCTGATTGGACAACCATAGTACACACACACATCACTAATGAAAGCTCAGCTGCTGAACTCACTCTTCTTTTACCAGGCTTTGCACTGGGCCAAAGTGAATGGTCAGGAACGCTTATAAGCCACAGCTTCGAAAAACACGAAAGCCGCTATCCCGCAACACCGAAATGCCACATGACACCCGCTGGTTTAGTACTTCACTACAAGGTTGAAGCCAGAGGCATCAGAGCTGTCACGCTCACGCTTGATTACGATAAAGACAGAGGCCTGAATAACAACACATATTCTACTACTAAATTTTATCTGGAGCGCTAAGTCCATGGCGACCACTTGGCTTTTCAAGCCATCGCATAAATCAGGGATCTCCCCTAAAATCTCTGGACAACTTGTTCAGGCATACAATTCAAGCTTATGCTTGCGAAACCCCTGGGTCTCCGACTCTGTATTCATGGGGAAGATCTACATCGCCATGTTTTTGTCTACTTGCATATTCTCTTTCTCCAACCTCACGGATAGCAGTATAGATTACTCACTCGACGGCGGCTCAATTTTCGTTGCCATGTTAATTTTAGCGCCTTTCATTTTCACCCCTTTTTTAGTATATAGGATACTTTTCATAAAAAATCTTTCACACATTTTCCTGAATCGGCTAACAAAAAAAATCTATTACAAACGAATGAACAAACTCATAGTCTTCGATTGGAACAACATTGGAGGCGGTGTATTCAAGCGTACTGAATTTAGTGGTTCTGCCTTCACCACCAGCTACGCCCTCGCCTTCGCCCCGCGCCGCGAGGACGGCAGCCTCCACCAAAAAGACTGCCTATGGGTCGACAGCAATGAACCCACCGATCCCGACACCCGACACGTCGCCGAAGTCTGGGAATACCTCCGCCACTTCATGGACCACGGCCCGGACAAACTCCCACCGCCCGGCGAACCCAATTGGTGGCACAAGCCCCTGCACGCCATTTGCCTGACCCCGGCAGAGGCGTGGCGCCACTACGCCCCCTGGCGAACCGGCGAACCCGGTGAAATGCAGGGTAAGAAGAACTGGCAACTGCCGTTCTGGGCCGTGCTGTTTCCTTACAACCTGACGGTCGCCATCGCTTGGTACTTCGTCTGCAAGCTTTTCAATGTCCGTGCAGCGCCAGCACCCGCCGAGGCTTTCGAAGGAGCGCCTGTTAGCCCCGAATAACCACCACCTCCAGGTATTCACTCGGCACCACCAACGAAGAAGGGCCTGCGACGTTGCTCTCATCCAGCAACTGGGTCAGGTCCCTTTCCAGCGCACCGGCGGCCTCCGGCTCCAGCGAAGCAAATGCCTTGTGCACCGGCCCATACCAGGTGCGGAACACGTCGATGAAGTGCGCCGCTGAGCGGTAGCGGAAGTTGAACTGCTGGCGGCTGACATGCAGTTCACCAAGCGTCCCGTCGAACATTAGCCGCAACTGTTCCCCATCACCCCAGCGTGATGGCGGCAAGGCGCCGGCTGGCGGCGGCACGTGCCGGCCGAGGGTCTTGAACATCTGCCCGACGAAGCCTTGCGGGGTCCAGTTGGCCAGGCCAATGCGGCCGCCGGGCCGGCATACCCGGGCCAATTCACGCGCAGCCTGTGGCTGGTTGGGGGCGAACATTACGCCAAAGGTGGAGAGCACCGCATCGAAGGTGCCATCAGCAAACGGCAGCGCTTCGGCATCGGCGGCCTGAAACAGCACGCTCAGGTGTTCGGCCCGGGCACGTTCCTCGCCGCGCTTGAGCAATTCAGGTACATAGTCCGTGGAGGTGACGCGGCAGCCGCGCCGGGCAGCAGCCAGGGTGGCGTTGCCATTGCCGGCAGCTACATCCAGCACCTGCTCGTCCCAGCGCAGGTCACAGGCTTCGGCCAGCCGTTCGCCTACCAGTTGCAGGGTGGTGCCGATTACCGCGTAGTCGCCGCTGGCCCAGGCGGCTTGCTGGCGGGCTTTGAGGGCATTGGTGTCCAAAGGGGTGCTCATGGTCTGCGCCTTCTTGTCGTGCGCGGCCGAGGTCCTTCTGGCGGTGTACGCGCCGGGGGTTCAGGGATGGGTGCAAAACAGTACGCGCTTGGCGGGCGAAGCGGCAAGATCAAGTGGGGATAGGGCAAGAGCGAAGCGATATATGAAGGCGGCTGGCATCTTCGCGGGCAAGCCCGCTCCCACAGGAATCGCGCTGGCTTTTTGATCTTGTGCAAGATAGTTCCGGCCACCTTGCGTGCATCACCTTCAAGACATGCACAACACCTGTAGGAGCGGCCTTGTGTCGCGAAAGGGCTGCAAAGCAGCCCCCAGGATTTCAGCGCAGATGCACAAAATTGCCGGGGCTGCTTCGCAGCCCTATCGCGACGCAAGGCGGCTCCTACAGGGGGCCAGCGTCAGCCAGAAGAGTCTACAAGTTCACGTAGCAGCTATCAGGCAAACTTGGCCCGGGCCGCGTGCAGCTTCTTGTAGCTCTCGATCAAACGCAGATGCCGGTCGAGGCCTTCGAGTTTCAGGCTGGTCGGGGTCAGGCCATAGAAGCGCACGCTGCCGTCCACCGAACCCAACACCGCGTCCATGCGCGCGTTGCCGAACATGCGGCGGAAGTTGGCTTCGTAGTCTGCCAGCTCCAGCTCGTCATCCAGCTGCACTTCCAGCACCACGTTCAACGCCTGATAGAACAGGCCACGCTCGACGGTATTGTCGTTGAACTGCAGGAACGCTTCGACCAGCTCCTTGGCCTCCTCAAAGCGCTGCACGGCCAGGCAGATCAGCAGCTTCAGCTCAAGAATGGTCAACTGGCCCCACACCGTGTTCTCGTCGAACTCGACGCCGATCAGTGTGCTGATGGTGGTGTAGTCGTCCACATCGCAGTTGTCCAGGCGCTTGAGCAGCAGCTTCAGCGGCCGGCTTTCAAGGTTGTGCAGGTTGAGGATGTCGGCACGGAAGGACAACGCACGGTTGGTGTTGTCCCAGATCAGGTCCTCGACCGGGTAGATTTCCGAGTAGCCCGGCACCAGGATGCGGCAGGCGGTGGCGCCGAGGTTGTCGTAGACCGCCATGTACACTTCCTTGCCCAGATCTTCGAGGATGCCGAACAGGGTCGCGGCTTCCTGCTGGTTGGAATCCTCGCCGTGGCCGGAGAAGTCCCACTCGACGAACTCGAAGTCGGCCTTGGTGCTGAAGAAGCGCCACGACACCACGCCGCTGGAGTCGATGAAGTGCTCGACGAAGTTGTTCGGCTCGGTCAGCGCGTGGCTTTCGAAGGTGGGTTGCGGCAGGTCGTTCAGGCCTTCGAAGCTGCGGCCCTGCAGCAGTTCGGTGAGGCTGCGCTCCAGCGCCACTTCAAGGCTTGGATGGGCGCCGAACGAAGCGAACACGCCACCGGTGCGCGGGTTCATCAGGGTCACGCACATGACCGGGAACTCGCCACCCAGCGAAGCATCCTTGACCAGCACCGGGAACCCTTGCTCTTCCAGGCCCTGAATACCGGCAACAATCGCCGGGTATTTGGCCAGCACGTCCTGCGGCACGTCCGGCAGGCACAGTTCGCCCTCGAGAATTTCGCGCTTCACCGCGCGCTCGAAGATTTCCGACAGGCACTGCACCTGCGCTTCGGCCAGGGTGTTGCCAGCGCTCATGCCGTTGCTGAGGAACAGGTTTTCGATCAGGTTGGACGGGAAGTACACCACCTGCTGGTCGGACTGGCGCACGAACGGCAGCGAGCAGATACCGCGCGCCGTGTTGCCTGAGTTGGTGTCGTACAGGTGCGAGCCGCGCAGCTCGCCGTCCGGGTTGTAGATTTCCAGGCAGTGTTCGTCGAGGATTTCGGCTGGCAGCGCATCGCGCGGGCCGGGCTTGAACCACTGCTCGTTCGGGTAGTGCACAAACGCCGCGTTGGCCAGGTCCTCGCCCCAGAACTGGTCGTTATAGAAGAAGTTGCAGTTCAGGCGCTCGATGAACTCGCCCAGTGCCGAGGCCAGCGCGGCCTCCTTGGTGGCGCCCTTGCCGTTGGTGAAGCACATCGGCGACTGTGCGTCGCGCACGTGCAGCGACCAGACATTGGGCACGATGTTGCGCCACGAGGCGATCTCGATCTTCATCCCCAGCCCGGCGAGGATGCCCGACATGTTGGCGATGGTCTGCTCCAGTGGCAGGTCCTTGCCAGCGATGTAGGTGCTGGTGTCCGACACCGGCATCAGCAGGCCCTGGGCATCGGCGTCGAGGTTGTCGACCACTTCGATGACGAACTCGGGGCCGGTCTGCACCACTTTCTTGACCGTGCAGCGGTCGATGGAACGCAGGATGCCCTGGCGGTCCTTTTCGGAAATGTCCTCGGGCAGCTCGACCTGGATCTTGAAGATCTGGTTGTAGCGATTCTCCGGGTCGACGATGTTGTTCTGAGACAGGCGGATGTTTTCTGTGGGGATGTCGCGGGTCTGGCAGTACAGCTTGACGAAGTAAGCCGCGCACAAGGCCGAAGACGCCAGGAAATAGTCAAACGGGCCTGGAGCCGAACCATCGCCTTTGTAGCGGATCGGTTGGTCGGCGATCACCGTGAAGTCGTCGAACTTGGCTTCGAGACGGAGATTGTCGAGAAAATTGACCTTGATTTCCATGCGGGATTACCGTGATTTAAGCGTGCAAAACGAAATTGGCCGGCATTATCCGGGTTTTCGCCGCAGAAGTCCTCTTCACCTCCAAATGCGCTTTCTTGTAGGAGCGGCCTTGTGTCGCGATGGGCCGCAAAGCGGCCCCTTACAATACTGCATGCTGCCAAGATCCTGGGGCCGCTGCGCGCCCCATCGCGACACAAGGCCGCTCCTACAGGCGATAGCGCTCATCGCCGCTTGCGCATTTCACCGAATTGCTTGCCTGATCCTCTGAACCTGCCCCCGCCAGCAGACCAGCGGTCACCCCGCTGTGCTAGCGTTTCTGCACTGGGGAGCACCGTACTCCCCGATCAGAACAAACCAAGCGACAGCAACCGTTGACGGGCAGGTGAACCATGGAACTACGCATCAACCAGAAGACCTATCAGGTCGAGGCGGACGCCGACACGCCCTTGCTGTGGGTGATCCGCGATGACCTCGGTTTGACCGGCACCAAGTATGGCTGTGGCCTGGCCCAGTGCGGCGCCTGCTCGGTGCTGGTGGATGGCAACGTGGTACGCGCCTGCGTCACCCCGGTAGCCGGCGTGGTCGGGCGCGAGGTCACCACCATCGAGGCGATCGAGGCCGATGTCGTCGGCAAACGGGTGGTCGCGGCCTGGGTGGAGCACCAGGTAGCCCAGTGTGGCTACTGCCAGTCCGGCCAGGTAATGGCCGCCACGGCGCTGCTCAAGCACACGCCCAAGCCCAGTGATGCGCAGATCGACGCCGCCATGGTCAACCTGTGCCGCTGCGGTACCTACAACGCGATCCATGCCGCTGTGCATGACCTGGCGCAAGGGGAGCAGGCCTGATGAATACGCCCGTCGATAGCCCTGCCGAACTGCTCAAACTGCAGCTGGGCGAAACGGTCAACCTGTCGCGCCGGCGCTTTCTGGCCGGCACCGCCGTCGGCGCCCTGGTGCTGGGCTTCGGCCTGCCCCTGGGTCCGGCGCGTGTGCAGGCAGCGGCCGCAGCAACGCCAGCGCGTGGCACACAGGTGCCGGCATTCCTGGAGGTCCGCCCGGACGGTACGGTGCGCCTGCTCAGCCCGTTCATGGAAGGCGGGCAAGGCCCGTTCACGGCCATGGCGCAGATCGTCGGTGAGGAACTGGACGTCGACCCGGCCCATTTCGTGGTCGACAGCGCACCACCAGGCGAAGCCTATGTGGTGATGGAAAACGGCATGCGTATCACCGGTGGCAGCATGTCAGTGCGCATGAGCTACCCGACCATGCGCCGCCTGGGCGCCCTCGCCCGGGCCATGCTGCTGCAGGCGGGCGCCGAACAGCTGGGCGTGCCGGTCGAGGAGCTGACCACCACGCCGGGCAACGTAGTACATACCATGACAGGGCGCTCCGTACCCTACGGCGAGCTTGCCGGGCGTGCCATGGATCTGCCAGTGCCCGACCCGGCCAGCGTCAAGTTGCGCGACCCCAGCCAGTTTCGCTGGATCGGCAAACCCGTACGGCGCCTGGATGCCTACGACAAATCCACCGGCAAAGCCCAGTACTGCATCGACATCAAGGTCGACGGCATGCTCCACGCCGCCGTGCAGCACGCGCCGCGCCTGGGCATGACCGTGGGTAGCCTGCGCAACGAAGAACAGGTAAAGGCCATGCAAGGCGTGCACTCGGTGCATCAGTTGCCGGGCGCCGTGGCCGTGGTCGCTGAACGCTGGTGGCATGCCAAGCGCGCGGTAGAAGCCATTCAGGTGGACTGGAAAGAGCCAGCCGCCGATAGCACGCTACGGCCGATGCCGGCGGATTTCTCCAGCGACGGCTGGCGCCAGCACCTGGCCTCGGTCGACGGGCCGGCGCGTGACGAAGAAAACGAAGGCGATGTCGCAGGTGCCTTGGCCAATGCCAAGACCAAGGTCGAGGCCAGCTACCACAACCAGTACCTCAACCACGCACAGCTGGAACCACCTTCTGCCCTCGCCCGCTTCAACCCGGACGGCACCCTCGACGTGTGGCTGCCCAACCAGGCACCGGACATGTTCCGTGACGACATTGCCAAGCGCACCGGCCTGGAAACCAGGCAAATCAACCTGCATTCGCCCCTGCTGGGCGGTTTCTTCGGCCGCCACTTCCTCTACGACTCGGCCAACCCTTACCCGCAGGCGATTGCCCTGGCCAAGGCGGTTGGCCGACCGGTCAAGCTGATCTGGAGCCGTGAAGAGGAATTCCTGCGCGATGTGCTGCGCCCGGTCGCCGTGGTGAAGTTCCGCGCCGGGCTGGATGCCGACGGCATGCCGGTTGCCATCGAAGCGGTGAGCGCCACCGAAGGGCCGACCGAGGCCCTCGCCGGCAAGCAAGGGGACAAGATCGACCCGACCGCGCTTGAGGGGCTGTCGGGCAAGTCGTACGCCATCGCCAACAAGCGCATCGCGCAAATCTACGTCAAGGGCCCGGCCATGCTCGGCTACTGGCGCTCGGTGGGTAACTCGCTGAACGACTTCTTCTACGAATCCTTCCTCGACGAGCTGGCTGACAAGGGCGGCAAGGACCCGTTCGAACTGCGCTTGCACCTGCTGCGCGATAACCCGCGCCTGACCAACCTGCTGAACGCCGTCGCCGAGTTGTCCGGAGGCTGGAAACGCGGGCCGTTCACCGCCGAAGACGGCAGCAAGCGCGCACGCGGCGTGGCGATGGCGTCTCCGTTCGGCTCGGAGGCGGCTGTCATCGCAGAAGTGTCGATAGAGAACGGCGAGGTCAAGGTGCACGACATCTGGCAGGCCATCGACCCGGGCAGCATCGTCAACCCGGCGATCATCGAACACCAGGTCAACGGTGCGGTCGCCCTGGGCCTGTCGCAGACGCTGGTGGAGGAAGCGGTGTACGTGGATGGCAAGCCGCGCGCACGCAACTACGACCTGTACCCCATCCTGCCGCCTGCGCGCATGGCCCGGGTACATGTGCGCATTGTCGAAAGCGGGGCGAAGATGGGCGGCATCGGTGAGCCACCGCTGCCCGCGGTGGCTCCAGCCGTGGCCAACGCGGTCGCGCAGCTCACCGGCCAGCGCGTACGCAGCTTGCCAATGAGCCGCCACACCTTCAGCTAGCGCACAAGGAATGCCCCATGACCCATCGTTTCGCAAGAACCGCGGGCTGGCTGGCGCTGCCGTGCCTGGTCGCGGCTGGCCTGCTGGCCTGGTATGTCACCCGCGAGCCCGCCTCGCCGTTTACCGATGTGCAGGCCAGTGCTGCCGACCCGGCGCTGGTCAGCCGTGGCGAGTATGTAGCGCGGCTCAGTGACTGCGTGGCCTGCCACAGCGTGCCGGACGGCAAACCGTTCGCCGGCGGGTTGCAAATGGCCACCCCGCTGGGGGCGATCTACGCCACCAATATCACCCCCGACCAGGGCACGGGTATCGGCAGCTACAGCCTGGCCGACTTCGACCGCGCCGTGCGTCACGGTGTTGCGCCCGCCGGCCGGCGGCTGTACCCGGCCATGCCCTACCCGTCCTACGCCAAGCTCAGCGATGACGATGTCAAGGCGCTGTATGCGTTCTTCATGCACGGTGTGCAGCCGGTCAAGCAGGCCAACCGGGCCAGCGACATCCCTTGGCCGCTGAACCTGCGCTGGCCCATCGCAATGTGGAACGGCCTGTTTGCAGCGACCACGCCCTACGCCGCTCAAACCGGCCAGGACGCGCAGTGGAACCGGGGTGCCTACATTGTCCAGGGCCCCGGCCACTGCGGCAGCTGCCATACGCCACGCGGCCTGGCCTTCAACGAGAAAGCCCTGGATGACAGCGGCAAGCCGTTCCTCGCCGGTGCATTGCTCGATGGCTGGTACGCACCCAGCCTGCGCGGCGACCACAACACCGGGCTGGGGCGCTGGAGCGAGGCTGACATCGCCCAGTTCCTGAAGACCGGGCGCAACCGCCATGCGGTGGTGTTCGGTTCAATGACCGAAGCGTTCAATAACTCCACACAGTTCATGAGTGACGATGACCTGGCTGCCATTGCCCACTACCTGAAATCACTGCCCGGCGACCCGCAACGTGATGGCGCACCCTGGCAGTATCAGGTGCAGTCGGCAGCTGCACAGCTTGATAGCCCTGGCGCGCATACCTACGTGACCCGCTGCGCGTCATGCCATGGCCTGGACGGCAAAGGCCAGGCCGAGTGGATGCCGCCATTGGCCGGCGCCACTTCGGTACTGGCCAAAGAGGACGCCTCGGCGATCAACATCACCCTTAACGGGTCGCAGCGGGTAGTGACTGCCGGGGTGCCGGATGCCTACCGCATGCCGTCGTTCCGCGAACAGCTGGGGGACCAGGAGATTGCCGAGGTGCTGAGCTTTGTTCGTTCGGCGTGGGGTAACCATGGCGGCGCGGTGAGTAAGCAGGCGGTGGGCAAGTTGCGCGGGCATACCGACCCGGCCAGTAGTAGCCCGATCATCTTGCACATGCGCTGAAGTGGGGATGGCTGTGCTGGCCTCTTCGCGGCTAAAGCCGCTTGTATGGTGATACTTGAAGGGGTGGTGGGACGAAAAAGCCGATTCTGACTGTTCACAGCAGTACAGACCGTGGGAGATATCGCCCCACC
>NZ_JBIVHY010000033.1:0-16686 GCF_044749445.1 Pseudomonas sp. NPDC089408 | reverse complement strand
GCTGCAGGCCCCATCCATGGGGCCTCAGCGCTTGACGGGCATCCATGCCCGTCACCTCCCTCCGCAAGCCCTTCGCTCGGCCTCCTGAAGTCGCACTCTGTGTCGCCTGGGCTATCGCGCGCTTAGAAGCAAATTCAAAAGCAGGAGCAAAAGCAGGAGCAAAAGCAGGAGGGCCGGGTTGGAGTGGATATCCCGGCAAAGCCAATTATGCTTCAGTTACCTTGCTGCGATCCGAGGCGGCCCGCCTCGTCGTGCTTCGCGCAACCAAAGCAAGCCCTAGGGCCTGGGTGCGACGGTGAAATGGGTATGAGGTACTCCGGCCTGCATGAAGACATGACGGAGGTTACCCATGGCGGTTCTCGACAGCGCATCCACGGGCAGTAGCGCGCCCCAACGCGGCATCACCAAGGAGGAGCGCAAGGTCATCTTCGCTTCATCCCTGGGCACGGTGTTCGAATGGTACGACTTCTACCTGTACGGCTCCCTGGCCGCGATCATCGCCAAGCATTTCTTTGCCGGGGTCAATGAAACCACTTCGTTCATCTTCGCCTTGCTGGCCTTTGCCGCCGGTTTCGCCGTGCGGCCCTTCGGCGCCATCGTGTTCGGCCGCCTGGGTGACATGATCGGGCGCAAGCACACCTTCCTCATCACCATCATCATCATGGGCCTGTCCACCGCAGTAGTGGGCCTGCTACCCAGTTACAGCTCGATCGGCGTGGCCGCGCCAATCATCCTGATTACCCTGCGCCTGCTGCAGGGCCTGGCCTTGGGCGGTGAGTACGGTGGCGCTGCCACCTACGTGGCCGAGCACGCGCCCAAGGGCCGTCGCGGCTTCTTCACCGCCTGGATCCAGACCACCGCCACACTGGGGCTGTTCCTGTCGCTGCTGGTGATCATGGCCTGCCGCACGGCCATGGGCACGGAGGTGTTCGAAGCCTGGGGCTGGCGCATACCGTTCCTGCTGTCGATCCTGTTGCTGGCGATTTCGGTGTATATCCGCCTGCAACTGAACGAGTCGCCAGTGTTCATGAAGATGAAGGCCGAAGGTAAGGCATCCAAGGCGCCACTGACCGAATCGTTTGCCCGCTGGGACAATCTCAAAGTAGTCATCATGTCGCTGCTCGGCGGCACCGCCGGCCAGGCCGTGGTCTGGTACACCGGGCAGTTCTATGCGTTGTTCTTCCTGTTGCAGATGCTCAAGATCGAGCCACAAACCGCCAACCTGCTGATTGCCGGCTCGCTGCTGATCGGCACGCCGTTCTTCATCTTCTTCGGCAGCCTGTCGGACCGCATTGGTCGCAAGAAGATCGTCATGGCCGGCTGCATCATCGCCGCGTTGACCTACTTCCCGATCTTCAAGGCGCTAACCGAGTACGGCAACCCGGATGTATTCGTTGCCCAGGAGCAGAACCCGGTGGTGGTGGTGGCCGACCCTGGCCAGTGTGCGTTTCAGTTCGACCCGGTGGGCAAGGCCAAATTTACCAGCTCCTGCGACATCGCCAAGAGCCTGCTGGCCAAGCGCGCCATCCCCTATACCAACGAAGCGGCAGAGCCTGGCAGCGTGACGCAGATCCGCATCGGTGAGCGGGTGTTGCCGAGCTTCGACGGCAGCAGCCTGGCGGCGGCAGACTTCAAGGCGCAGAACGACGCCTTTACCGCAACCCTGGGCGGTGCGTTGAAAGAGGCGGGCTACCCCGAGAAGGCCGACCCGGCCAAGATCCACTACCCGATGGTGCTGTTGCTGCTGACCATTTTGGTGATCTACGTGACCATGGTCTACGGGCCGATTGCCGCCTGGCTGGTGGAGCTGTTCCCGGCGCGTATCCGCTACACCTCGATGTCGCTGCCTTACCACATCGGTAACGGCTGGTTCGGCGGCTTCTTGCCAACCGTGGCGTTTGCCATGGTGGCGGCGACCGGGGATATCTATTACGGCCTGTGGTATCCGATCGTGATTGCCGTGATGACGGCGGTGCTGGGGATTTTCTTCCTGCCGGAGACCAAGGATCGGGATATCAATCACACCTGAAGATTGGGGTTGCCTGTGCGGACCTCTTCGCGGCGGTTCGACGCCTCGATGAACCCGCTCCTACAAGGAACGCTGGCCCCTTGTAGGAGCGGGTTTACCCGCGAAGAGGCCGGCACAGGCAGCCCATCAATCAAAATACCCACGCAGCCCAAAGGCATACCCCGTATCAACCTCCGCCGCCTCACCCCGGCTCCAGCGCTTCTTCAGCACGAACTCGAACGCCGGCTCGTACAACCCGTCACGCACCAGCGCCCCCGCCAGTACCTCCACGTCATACCAGCCATTGTCCAGCTCGATGACCGGCCGCCCCGGCACCTGATAGCGCGCCATCAAGTCACCCAGAGTCTTGGGCGTGAAGTGCTGCAGGATGCGCCAGGTGTACAGCATCAGCGCCCCATGCTCGACCCGTAGCACATAACCATTGCGCCGGTGCTTCAGGCGGCTGCCCGCTTCGCGCAGGGCCGGGGTGTAGCCATCGAGGGTAAACAGGATGCGGTAGGGCAGGTTGTCGACCCCGGCCAGCGGCAGCACGACGCCTTCGCGCACGGCCTGGTCGCCGCAGTCGTCGTGGGTGAACGCATAGGCCAGGTCGTCGGGCAGTTGATGGTCCTGTTTGAAGCGCTCGAGCAGTTGGATATCGCCGAGCAGAAAGTAGTCGACCAGGTCGTTTAGCACTTCGCTGAATTCGTGGCGCATTTGTTTTCCTTATTGATGCGCATTGCGGGAAAGGGCAACCGGCTAGTGTTTCTGGGCGATCTGGATCAGGTTGCCGCAGGTGTCATCGAACACCGCTATCGTGACCGGCCCCATGTCGGTGGGCGGCTTCGTGAACTGCACGCCTGCCGCGCACAGCCGGGTATATTCGGCCTGGATGTCACGCACGCCAAAGGACGTGGCGGGGATGCCATCCTGCCTGAGCGCGGCCTTGTACACCTTGGCCGCCGGGTGGGCGTCCGGCTCCAGCAACAGCTCGACGCCATTGGGGTCGTTGGGCGAGGTCAAGGTTAACCAGCGGTGCCGGCCCATGGGGATATCGTGCCTGGGCTCGAAACCGAGAACGTAATGGTAGAATGCCAGGGCCTTGGCCTGGTCGTCGACGAGGATGCTGGTGACCACGATCTTCATAAGCTCACACCGTATGCCTGGGGCCGATGTGTATCAGTAAAGACGTTCGGGCGTATTTGACCAGTAAGGTGTGCGCCAACAAAAAAGCTGCTCACGCCATAGGTAAATCCTTCATTAGCCGGCCCCCCTCGAGCCGCTGCCAGGGGTAAAGTGTCAGGCATGATCCCCGTGCGCCGATAGCGGCGACCCAGAGGTACCCGTGGCTGCCTATACCTTGCGACAACTCAAGTACTTCGTCACTACCGTGGAGGCCGGCAGCGTTGCCGAGGCTTCGCGCCAGTTGTACATCGCCCAGCCGTCCATCTCCACGGCAATCAAAAGCCTGGAAGAAAGCTTCGGTGTGCAGCTGTTCATCCGCCATCACGCCCAGGGCGTGTCGTTGACGCCCAGTGGCAAGCGCTTCTATGCCAAGACCAAGTCGCTGCTGCAGATGGCCCATGAATTTGAACAGAACGCGCTGGCCGACAACGACACCGTGGCCGGGCAGATCGACATCGGCTGCTTCGAAACCGTGGCGCCGTTGTACCTGCCGCGGCTGATCGCCGGCTTTCGCCAGCGTTATCCGGGCGTGGATATCCGCCTGCGCGATGGTGAGCAGCAGGACCTGATTCAGGGCCTGACGGCGGGTACCTTCGACCTGGCGTTTCTCTACGACCATGACCTGGATGGTACCATCGAGGCCGAACCGCTGATGCCGCCACAGAAGCCCTACGTGCTGCTGCCGGAGAACCACCGCTTTGCCGGCCAGTCCCAGGTTTCACTGCGCGACTTGTGCCCGGAGCCGATGATCCTCCTGGACGTGGCGCCCAGCCGCACCTACTTCGTCAGCCTGTTCAACGAAATGGGGCTGACGCCGAACATCGTCTTCAGCTCGCCGTCGATCGAGATGGTGCGCGGCATGGTCGGGCAAGGCTTCGGGTTCTCGCTATTGGTGACTCGCCCGCATACGGAATACACCTACGACGGCCAGCGCTTGGTCATGCTGGATATCGCCGAGCCGGTAGCCCTGTCGGGGTTGGCTGCGGCGTGGTTGAAGCGGGTGCAACTGACCAAACCGGCGCAGTTGTTCGTCGACTTTTGCCGGGAAGAGCTGGCCAAGTTCTGAGAATCGGCAAGCCATCCGTGGCGAAGCACCCGAAAAGCCCAAACCTCTTCACGCCTGCGTGGCCCGGCGCAGCGGCACTTCGCGCAACAGCCAGGACAGCGCGAAGGCGACACTGGTAATACCGCCGGCCAGCAGGAACACCCCATGCATGGCGCCAGAAAACGCGACCAGGTAGCTGTGCTGCAGGGCCGCAGGCAACGCGTGCACGGCGGCTGGCGACAGGCTCGCCGGGCCACCGGCGCTGGCGCTGAAGTCGCTGGCCAGGCCACCGAGCAGGGCATGTGAAAACAGTGCGCCAAACAGAGACACGCCGATGGCGCCGCCAATCGAGCGGAACAAGGTTGCCCCGGATGTGGCCACGCCCATGTGGCGCGGCTCGACGCTGTTCTGCACGGCCAGGATCAGCACCTGCATGACCATGCCCAGGCCGGCACCGAGCAGGCCCATGTACAGGTCCATCAACGCCATCGGGGTGTCCAGGTCAAGCCGACTCAGCAGGCCGAGGGCAACCACCTGCAGCAGCGTGCCGAGGATCGGGAACATCCGGTAGCGCCCCCAGCGGCTGATCAGTCGCCCGGTAACTGCCGACACCACCAGCAGGCCGCCCATCAGCGGCAGCATCTGCAACCCGGCACTGGTCGGCGTGGCGTTCTTTACCACCTGCATGTAAAGCGGCAGAAAGGTGACTGCGCCAAACAGCGACACCCCGACGATAAAGCCGATCAACCCGGCGAGCACGAAGGTACGGTGGCGGAACAGGTGCAGCGGCAGGATCGGCTCGGCGGCGCGGCGTTGCTCGAGGACGAAGCCGGCCAAGCCGATCAGGGCAAAAAGCGACAGGCACAGCATGTCCAGCGATTGCCACGCCAGCAGGCTGCCGCCCAGGCTGGTGATGAGCACCACTGCGCCCAGCGCCACGGTAAGGAAGAACGCGCCGATGTAATCCACCTTATGCTGCACCAGGGCTACATGTGGGCGGAATACGCTGCCGATCACCAGCAACGCCAGCAGGCCCAGCGGCAGATTGATGTAGAAGATCCAGTGCCATGACAGGTGTTCCACCAGAAAACCGCCGATCAACGGCCCGACCACCGTGGCGAGGCCGAACACGCCGCCGAACAGGCCCTGGTAGCGGCCACGTTCGGCAGGCGGGATGACATCGCCGATGGCGGCCATCGCCACCACCATCAGGCCGCCACCGCCCAACCCCTGCAAGATACGAAACGCGATCAGCTGGCCCATGGTCTGCGCCGCGCCACACAGTGCCGAGCCCAGCAGAAACAGCACGACGGCGACCTGCAGCACGCGTTTGCGGCCGAACTGGTCACCGAACTTGCCATACAGCGGCACCACCACCGTGGAGGCCAGCAGGTAGGCGGTGACCACCCACGACAGCCAGCGCAGCCCGCCGAGGTCGCTGACGATGGTCGGCAGCGCGGTCGAGACAATGGTCTGGTCGAGGGCGGCCAGGAACATCACCAGCATCAGCGCGGCCAGCAGCAGCGGGATGGAGGTTTGCGCGTCCGTTGCGGCAGGGGAGGTATTTGTGGGTATCGGTTGCACGGGGCGGACCTCAACGATGTGTGGCGTGGGCCTGGGCATGCTGTCGGCCGGCGTCCTGCAGGCCTGCCAGGGCAAAGCGGTACAACTGCGCGGCAACTGCCTCGACCGGCATTTGCAGAATCTCGTGCAGCGCGCCAGCGCCACCGCGCGGGCCAATCAGCAACATTGCCCACGGCGCCGTGACGCAGAGGATGCAGCGGGTCAGCGCAGGGTCGTCGGCGGGAATCTGGCTGACTTCGCTGAACAGCGCCTTGAGCAGCGACAGGCGCAGCGGTGCTGCCGCCTGCAGGTGAGCCTGGCCATGGGGGCTGGGGGCGAGGATTTCTGCGGCCAGTACCCGCAGGTGCCAGTTGTCGCGGGCCGAGGTGGCTTTGTGCACGACCAGTTCCACCAACGCCCGCAGTTTTTCCTCGGCCGCTTGCACGCCTTGGATAATGCGTTGCAGGTCGCTGAGGTCGAGGAAGCGTTGCCGGGCTTCGTCGAGCACCGCCAGGTACAAACCGTTGCGGCTGCCGAAGTGGTAGTTGATCGAGGCCAGGTCGACCTCGGCCTTGGCCGCGACTGCCTTGTTGCTGGTTTCGGCATAGCCGAGCGCGGCGAACAGCTCGCCGGCGGCTTCGAGGATACGGGTGCGGGTGACGGCGCCGTCCTTGCGCGGTTCACGGGGGGCGGTGGACATGGCTCGGGTGCTCTGTGTACCAGGAATATGGACGGAGCGTGACGCAGGGTTAATTTAAAATCAATTTAAATTTAATTTATTTTCCGGAGCGGTTTGCCGTAGAGAACATCTGAGCGTCTGCGCGATCCCTGTAGGAGCGGGTTCACCCGCGAATCAGGCGACGCGGTGCATGGCACCGGCTGCGCCGGTGTTCGCGGCTAAAGCCGCTCCTACAGGAAATGGAGCGGCCTTAGGTGCGTAAAGCGCCTCAAAAAGAGTCAGTTCAAGCGCTTGCCACTCTGCTCCTCGCCACTGCTCGCTGTTTGTTGCACCGCTTCGGCCTTGTCGACCGGCAACTGGTCGAACTCTCGCAAGCCGTCCTTGCGGTACGGGTCACCAATCCAGCGTGGGGCCACCACAAACTGCGGGTTGACCAGGCTCTTGGCCGGCTCGAAACGGTCATAGCTCAACCCGGCCAGGTCGGACAGGGTATGGATCAGGTGCGAGCTGCTGTACGGGCGGTTGGCCATCGCCTGCAAGTCGCGTGGGTGCTCGGCCTGCCAGCTTGGCGAGGTCCACAACAGGAACGGGATGGTGTACATCGGCCGGGTCGGTGCGCTTTCGTTGCGCCCCAGGCGGTCGTGGTTGCCAGAGCTGTACACGTCCTCACCATGGTCGGACAGGTACACCAGGAAACCGTTGGGGTTACCCGCCGAGTAACGCTTGATCAGGCTCGACACCACGAAGTCGTTGTAGCGCACGGCGTTGTCGTAGAAGTTGTAGGTTTCCACCTGGTCATCGGTCAGTGCGCCCGGTGCGCCCTGCTTGTCGGTGAAGTGCGCGTAGTCGTCCGGGTAGCGGTAGCGGTAGTCCATGTGCGTGCCCAGCAGGTGGACGATGATGAACTTGTTCGGCGCAGGGTCTTGCAGGGCCTTCTCGAACGGTGCCAGCACTACGTCATCGTACTGGCTGGCATTCTGGTTGCGCTGGTTGTTCAGGTACACCGGCGCGTCCGTCTGCTGCGAGAAGGTGGTGAGCATGGTGTTGCGCTTGGTCATGGTCTGCTGGTTGGTGATCCAGAAGGTCTTGTAGCCTGCCTGTTTCATCAGGTTGATCAGCGACGGGTCGGTGAGGAAGCGGTCCGGGTTCTGCTCATCGCCGAAGGTAAGGATTTGCTGCATCACTTCGATGGTGTATGGGCGTGGCGATACCACGTCGCGAAACACGGTCAGGCCCTTGTCGTTGGCCGCCAGCGCGTCGAGGTTGGGCGTGGTGTCGCGGTTGTAGCCGTACAGGTGCATGTGCTCGCGGGTGGTGGACTCGCCCAGCACCAGTACCAGGGTGCGGGGCGCCGAACCGCTGCTGTCACGCAGGTTCTGCAACGGGGGCAGGGCCGCGTTCTGGGCCAGCAGCTCCTGCATGTTGTCCAGCTGCTGGCGGTACTGCCGGTAGCCGACCAGCAATTGCCAGGGCACGGCGGGCTCCATGCGCTGCTGCACCTTTTCGACGGCGTCGGCAAAGTTACGCTCTTGGGTGACCATCTGCTTGTAGAAGGGCAGCACCAGGTTGGCCAGCAGTAACAGCACGACCACCGGCAGGCGACCGCGCAGCGGCAGGTAGACCGGGCGCACGCGCCGCCACAACACCACGGCCACCAGGCTGTACAGCAGCAGCGCCAGGCCCAGCCACACAGTGAAATACTGGCTGAAGTACTCACCCGCTTCGGCGGTATTGGACTCGAACATCACGAAGATGACGCTTTGCGAGAACTCCTGGCGATAGATGCCGAAGTAGCTCAGGCCGACCAGCGATGCAGCCCACAGCGCCAGGCCGATGATGGCCGCCGTGGCGCGCGTAAAGCGCGGCAGCAGCAATACCGGGACCAGCCACAGGCTGCTGAGGAAGAACGCATCACGGAAACCGGCAAAGCCGGTGGTGCCACTGAACAGCAGCAACGCCTGGGTTACGCCGGAGAAGTACCAGAAAAACAGAAACAGCCAGCCCAGGCCGGCCCAGTCCACGCGCTTGTGCGCAACAGGGGATGTAGTGTGTGACACGTATGCCTCGTCGTACCTTGGCAGCCAGCGATTGTGCGCGTGGCCGGGAAGGGCGAGACGCTAATCTGCAGACTGTGAAAATAACGTCAAGGCGGCGAGCCAAATGGCCACTGTGGTTGGCAGCAAGGCCAGCAAAGGTATGATGGCGACAGCGAAACCGTACTGAAAGGCCGAGTGGACCATGAACCGTCGTAAGAAGATCAAGCAGCTGTTACAGGCGCACCAGAAAAAAGCCAGTGCTAAACTGGCACCGCGCAAGCCCAAGTATATTTGCAAGGCTGACCGGTTGACGCTGGAGGCCGAGGCGGTGGGGGATGTTCCACAACAGGCCGACTGACGCGAACCCTGTAGGAGCGGCCTTGTGTCGCGATCGGGCCGCAAAGCGGCCCCTCGATTTCAGCATTCAAACAGATATCGCCTGGGCCGCTTTGCGGCCCGATCGCGACACAAGGCCGCTCCTACAAAGGGCATATCGGCTTTAGCGCCGGTAGTAACGGTGCTCATCATGGTGCCGCTGGTGCAGCGCCCGCTCATGGCGACGCTCCCAGTCCCGACGGCGTTCCCAGTCGCGCCGCCGCTCCCAGTCCCGCCGGGCTTGCTCACGCCGCCACTGTTCGCGGCGCCAGTCGCTTCTGTGGTCGTGCCAGCGGTCGTCATCGTGGGCCAGCAGCGTGGCTGGCTGTTCAACGGCCACACCGGCCACCTTCGACCAAGGGTTGCCGGCCGCTTGCAACGGCGCTTGGACGGCCGGCGCTACTGCCCCAGGCGCCTTCATTTGTGTTGCTGATGCTGTGCCCACCGCCGCGAACGAGAACAGGCCGAGCAGCATCAACCTTGCGACATGTATTTTCATGAGCGAAGCCAACCTCTGATAACCATTGAACCATCTGGCCAGCAGGTGTGGAGCGAACCTTGCCTCGCATGCCGCGCCCTGTCTGTGCCTTTCACATAGACCGGCAATCGGGAAAAAGTTCGCTGCAGCAATAACTTGTAGAACATTGCCCAGTGCAAATGTAGGAGCGGCTTTAGCCGCGAACACCGGCAAAGCCGGTGCCATGCGCGCAATCATGCGTCCGCAAACACTGCGCGCAGGTGGCCCCGATAGCTGTCGAACGCAGCTATGGCCCCAGCCACCGCTTCTGCCTCTTGCCACTCATCCAGCAGCAAACCATCCACCTTGGCAACGAACTCGCGCCAATGCAGCGCGCGGCCATCCGGGTGCGCTGCCAGGTGGCTGGCGCCCAGGGTGCCAGCCAGGCCAAGGCGCTGGGTGAGCTTGAACAGAAACGCCGCTCCCAGGTTCGACCCTTCACTGCAGTACAACCAGCCCAGGGCCTGGGCCGGGGTGGCGCAGACCGGTTGGGGGCGCGGCGGTAAAGGCCAGCCCAGGTCACGCAGATCGGCCTCGACCGCCGCAAAGCGTGACAGCGCCAGCAGCCCCGGCAGCTGCAGATTCAGTTGCCGGTCCTGATACAGCGCCAACAAGCTGCCATGAAACCGGTGCTGCACCTGCAGGAACCGGCCATAGCGTTCGCGGCTCTCGAAAGGCCGGGCCGCCATCACCAATTGATCGACGCTGTCGTGGTCCCGGCTGCTGGCCGCTTTCAAGCGTTTGCAGCGGCCTGGCTCCGTATGGGGAGAGGGTGCAGCGGTCATCGGCATATCCATGGCGTAAGGGCAATGTGCCCATCATGCTTGCCATCCCTGGCACGCAGCAAGCACCACACGTGGCGATCTACCCCAGGGCAGCCGCCTGTTGCAGGTTCAGCGAGCGGGTTTCCGGGGCCAGCAGCCAGGACAGTAGCAGGCCGAAGAACGTGATGGCAGCGGCCACGTACATGGTCTGCGCAATGCCCAGTACGTCCAGCGACATCGGCACCAGGTAGGTGCCCACCGCTGCACCGATGCGTGAGATGGAGGTGCCCATGCCCACGGCGAAAGCGCGGATCTCGGTGGGAAAGATCTCGTTCGGGTACACCAGCGTCAACACCTGCGCGCCGCCGATGAACAACGCATACATGGCGAAGAACAGCAGGATCCAGATGCCCGCACTGCTGTGCAACGCGCCCAGGCACAGCAAGGCCAGGCCCGAGACCAGGAAGCTGTACAGCAGCAGGTTGCGGCGGCCAATCACGTTGATCAGGCGGGTAGCAAGTATGCAGCCGACCACGAAGAACAGCGTGATCAGCACCGAGCCGATCGAGGCGCTGTCACCTTTCACGTTCAGCGCCGCCAGCACCTTGGGCGCAAATGCATACACCGAGAACAGCGGGATAATGCAGCAGGTCCAGAACACGATGACAAACAGCATACGCTTGCCATAGCCGGCATACAGCAGGCTCCAGATGTTCACCTTGTGGCTGACGCTTTGCTCGGGCAGGTTGCGCAGGGAAAAGTCCTTGCCGTATACCGCCTTGATCACGTGTTCCGCTTCGGCGCGACGGCCTTTGCTGATTAGCCAGCGTGGCGACTCGGGTGTACCGATACGAACCACGAAAAGTGCCAGGCCAATGATGGCGGAGCTCGCCAGCACCAAGCGCCAGGCATCCTCGACGCCGCTACGCAGCAGCAGTTCGCCAATGATGTAGGCGGCTGCGGCACCGGCAAACCATAGAATGGTAAGCATGGCCAGGCGTGGGCCGCGGTACTTTTTCGGCATGAACTCGACCAGCAACGAGGTGGCCACCGGGTACTCGATACCCACCGCAATACCGATTACCAGGCGCAACAGGAAGATGGCCAGTGCCGAGTCGGCCCAGAACTGCCCAAGCGAAGCGACGATGAACAGCGTAGGCCCGACGAAGAACAAACGCTTGCGGCCAAGCCGATCGGTCAGCCAGCCGCCCAGAAAGCCGCCGAAGAAAATGCCGATCAGCGCCGAGGCGGCGATCAAGCCTTGCCAGAAACTGTCCAGTGACAAGGCCATGCTGATGTGCGCCAGGGCGACACCGATAATGCTCAACACATAGCCATCGACGAACGAGCCGCCGCCAGAACGCAGGGTGAGCAGTTTGTGAAAACTGTTGAGCGGTACATCTTCGACTGAGGTATTAGGACTTGTCATTGTTGTCTCCCGATAGGGTTTTCGAGGCAAAGGGGCAGCGCGGCTCCCAAGACGGAGCCGTGAAGCCATCTCGAAATTTCAGTGATCGATGGCTATACGGTTAGTTTTGTTTTCGGTGCCGGTGATGGCGTGAACAGTGAGCGCCTTGTCGCTCAGATTTCATAACGCACTTCTTTCGATGGCGGGTGGCCGAAGAACGCACTGTAAGACCTGCTGAAGTGGGTGCACGAGACGAACCCGCAGGCAATGGAGACATCGAAGATCGATGCGTTGGAGTTCTGGATCAGGCGCCGCGCCTCGGTAATGCGTAGCTGGAAGTAGTACTTCTGTGGCGTGGTATCGAGCTGGTCCTTGAACAGCCGCTGCACCTGACGCACCGACAGGCCAATGGCCTGGCACAACTGCCCGGGCGACAGCGGCTCCTCAAGGTTGGCCTCCATCAGCTTGATGATCTCGCGCAGGGGCCGGCTGACCTTGGGTTGCAGTGGCTTCTGAAAACTGCGGAACTTGCTCTGGTCATGGTCCAGGGTGTCGAGCACGGCATCGGCCAGCGCCTGGTTGCAGCCGATGTTCAGCCACTGCAGCATCATTTCGAAGGCGCCTGCCGGCGAGGCGGCGGTAAGGCGGTCGCGGTCGAGCACCAGGGCATCATGGGTGACTTGGGCGTGCGGCACGCGCTCGGCCAGGGCAATGCGTTGTTCCGGGTGGATGGCGCAGCGGTAGCCGTCCAGCAGCCCGGCGCTGCCCAAGTACCAGGCACCGTTCCACAAGCCGCCGAGCACCACCGGGAACCTGGCCAGGCGCTTCAGCAGCGCGGTCAACCAGCCCGGTACGGTACGCGCAGCCCGCAGGCCGCCGCAGACCACCATGATGTCGAGGTCGCACAGGCGCACGTCGGTCAGTGGCGTGTCTGGCCTGATGGGGATCGCCAGGTCGCTCATCACTTCGTTGTGGTTGTGGCTGAAGGTGTGCATGCGGATCGAACCGGGGGCAATCAGGTTGGCCGTGACCAGCACGTCAAGCGCCTGGGTGAAACTGGGCAGGGAAAAGTTTTCCAGCAGCAGAAAACCCACCCGGGAAGGTTGGGGGCGGGCAACCGATTGGGCCATGAAGCCCAGGTTGCGCTCCTTGAAGGTGTGGCTGAACGCTCTTGTAGTTATTGTCATGGGGCACCCAAGGCCGATACCTGAGGCTCGGCTGACGAACAGTGTTCAGGCCTTCCGAAGAGGGCTATGGTGTACGGGTCGGTGCTCAATGTAAGTGTGTGACAGTGGCAAAGTCCAACGACATTTCAATGCATTCTTCAATAACCCAGTGTTATCGCTGAACGGGTCGCTTTTTCGTATAACCCTGGGTTATGCGTAAAGTAATTTTAGTACCGATGTGTTTTTCGGCGTGCCGTGTACTATTCAATTGTCAAGTACGCGGAACGAGGAGAACAGACCAGGATGTTGCAGCGGCAAGTTGACCCCGATACCTTGTTACTTCGCATGCCGTCGTTACGTGCCGTCAAAGCTTTTGTAGCCGCCGCCAAGTACCAGAGTTTCACCCGGGCGGCGGAGGCATTGTGTGTTTCGCAGGCGGCTATCAGCCGGCAGATTCGCGAACTGGAAACTTACTTGAGTGCGCGGTTGTTCGAACGCGTGGGGCGTACCGTTTCGCTAACACCCGCGGGTTCGGTGTTTTTCGAGGCCTCGCAGTTGTCGTTCGTCAATATTGCCCAGGCGGCAGAGCGCATTCGTCATACCCCACAGGACAAGCACGTCCTGACTATTTGTTGCTCGCCGGCGTTTTCGGCATTCTGGTTATCGCTTCACCTTAATGAGTTTCGTGCCAACAACCCGGATATCGAACTCAACCTGATCACCACGCATAACTTTCTGACGCGTGAGCCAGGGGTTGAGCCGGATGTGATCATTTCCAAGTTTGCCAATGTGGGCGAGGCCTACACGATCTACCCGCTGTGCCATGACGTGATCTACCCGGTGTGCTCGCCGCAATACCTTGCACGCCACCCCGAGATCGGCACGCTGGAGGGCCTGCGCAGCAGCGCGCTGCTCGACCTGAGCCCGTTCGGCCGGGCCGGTGTGGCCGAACATGTGGACTGGAGCGTGTGGCTGGCGTTCTACAACGTTGACATCGATGAGCGTAACGCCGGCAGCCCTCCGCTGTTTCACGCCAATGACTACAACCTGATCATCAACATGGTGCTGGCCGACCAAGGCGTGGCTTTGGGTTGGAACCAGTTGGTGGAGGGACTGGTGGAGCAGGGTCGTCTGGCCAGGCCGGTGCGTGAGCAAGTGACCTTGCGTAATAGCTTGCATTACCTGGCGTGCAGGGAAAATACCGAGCATGACGCGTGTGGGCGAGTGCGCGACTGGGTGCTTTCAAAGTTTAGCGGCTGGAGAGTTTGAATTAATCAATGCATAACGGCGCCTTATGCAATGGCCTTTGAAAATGTCGTTTGTAGCGAGGAAGGCAGTGGCTTAAGTTGCTGAGAAGTGGCAGCGCGTTGTTCAAAAAGAATAAAGGTCTGGTAATTGTCCGCGGTCGTCGAGCGCACCGTGTGGCTGGAGGATAATAATGAATAGCAATGAATCCGTCATGAGTCTGATCAAGCAGCGTAAACCACGGCATGTATTACCCCGCGAGTTATACCTGGACCCCGAAGTTTACCGTCAGGACCTGGAACAGATCTGGCACAAGGACTGGGTGTTCGCCGGCCATACCTTTGAAATCCCCAAGGCGGGCCAGTACTTCACCTTGCAGATCGGTGACTACCCGGTAGCCGTGGTGCGGGGCAAGGATGGCGAAGTGCGCGCGTTCCACAATGCCTGCCGCCACCGTGGCGCCAAAGTGTGCGAACACGCCAGTGGCAAAGTGGCCAAGCTGGTTTGCCCCTACCACAAGTGGACCTTCGAGCTGGACGGCAACCTGATCTATGCCGGTAACATGGGCGCGGACTTCGACAAGACGCAACACAACCTCAAGCCCGTGCATGTGCAAGTCGTGCACACCTACATCTACGTGTGCGTCGCGCAGCAAGCGCCAGACTTTGCCAGTTTCCGTGCTGCGGTCAGCCCGTTCATTGCCCCGCACGGCCTGGAAAACTGCAAGGTCGCCTTCGAATCCAACCTGATCGAAAAGGGCAACTGGAAGCTCGTGTTCGAGAACAACCGCGAATGCTATCACTGCGACGGCACCCACCCAGAGCTGCTCAACTCGTTCGTCGAGAACCTGTCGGTGGCCGGCGTGGGTGGTGATGACGACCCCGATCTGGTTGCTCACTGGACCCGCTGCGAAACTGCCGGCATGCCCAGCCGCCTGGTCATGGACCCGCTGGGGCGCTTCCGTATGACCCGCATCCCGTTGTCGGCGGGTGCGGTCAGCTACACCATGGACGGCAAGCCTGCGGTGAATGGGCGACTGGACAGCAGTGGCGAAGCGGACATCGGTGCGCTGCTGTACTTCAACTACCCGTCTACATGGAACCACTTCTTGGGTGACCATGCGCTGAGCTTCCGCGTGTTGCCGATTGGCCCTGGTGAAACGCTGGTGACCACCAAATGGCTGGTGCCGGAGTCGGCAGTGGAGGGGGTGGATTACGACCTCGACCGGCTGACCAAGGTGTGGCTGGCGACCAATGACCAGGATCGACGCCTGGTGGAGGGCACCCATGCGGGCGTTTCTTCACCGGCCTATGAACCGGGGCCATTCTCGGAAAATGCCGAGAACGGTGTGTGCCAGTTCGATGACTGGTACTGCGCGACCATGCTGGAACGGTTGAGCGGGCGTGTGCCATTGAAGTCGGTGGGTTGAGCAACGGCGCTGCGGCTACTGCTGATGCCTGCGGCCTTTGCGTAATCTGTATTCGCGGGTAAACCCGCTGCTACAGGGTCCGCGCGAGCTGTTCGGCTTCCTTGGCACGTGTCACGTTGACTGCGCTGGGCAAACGGACGTCATTCTTCGCAGCGAGGATCTCGGCCATGACACTGACGGCAATTTCGGCCGGGGTCTTGCTGCCGATATAGATGCCAATCGGCCCGTGCAGGCGCTGCAGCGACGCTTCGCTTTCACCAAAATGTTCAATCAACCGTTCGCGGCGCAGCTGGCTGTTGCGCCGCGAGCCGATGGCGCCAATGTAGAAGGCCGGGCTGTGCAAGGCTTCGAGCAGGGCCAGGTCGTCCAGCTTGGGGTCGTGGCTGACGGCGACGATGGCGCTGCGAACGTCCGCGCGGAAGGCGCGGACCACGTCGTCCGGCATGCCTGGCAGCAGGGTAACCCCGGCGATACTCCAGCCCGCTGTGTATTCTGGGCGCGGGTCGCACAATGAGACGCTGAAGCCGTTGAACAGGGCCATGGTGGCCAGGTACTCGGCCAGTGCCCCGGCACCGATCAGCAGCAGACGGTAACCAGGGCCGAGGGTGCTAAGCAGGCGCTGGCCATCGAAACTGAACAGTTCAGGTGTGGCGGTGGCGGTAATGCTGGCTGCGCCGCTGCGCAGGTCGAGCTTGCGGCGTACCAGGCTACCGCTGTCCAGGCAGGCCAGCAGTTGTTCCAGGTGCGCCAGCGAGGGGGAGAACTCCAGCACCAGCTCGAGGGTACCGCCGCAGGGCAGGCCGAAACGGTGGGCTTCGTCGGCACTGACGCCATAGCGCACCACCTGAGGCAGGCCGGCAGGCATGCCGGGGCCGCCGTAGGCACGGGTGTAGCGGTGGATGAGGTCGTCCTCGATACAGCCACCAGAGACACTGCCCACCACTCGGCCATCGCTGCGCAGGGCCATCATCGAGCCGACCGGGCGCGGCGAGGAGCCCCAGGTGCGGGCGACCGTGGCGAGCAGGGCGCGGTGGCCGGCGGCTAGCCAGTCGCGGGTGGTGCGCAGGACCAGCAGGTCGATGCTTTCCATGGGAGCTCCTTTAAGACTGGTGTTCAATGGTGACTGTGCTGGCGTCTTCGCGGCTAAAGCCGCTCCTACAGGTTGAGTCCCTGTGGGAGATTCTATGGTTTTCAACAAGCCGGTTTGACCCCTTTGGTGGTGTATTCGTCCTGATTCTTCATCAGGGCGAATGCCACCCTTGCTAG
>NZ_JBIVHY010000032.1:0-23173 GCF_044749445.1 Pseudomonas sp. NPDC089408 | reverse complement strand
TTGTGGTTGACCGAGGCGGTGTAAGTAACCACGCCGCCCTCGACCACGCTTTGCGTGGCAGTCAAGGTCACGGTGGTGGTGTCGATGGTATCGGTGACTTTGGTCACGGCAGCAGTGCTGCTGACTTCCAGCTTCTCGAAGTCACCACCGGTGGTGTCTTCCACCTTCACGCTCAGATTTTCAGCATCGATGTACACGTCGTCGCTTGGCGCGTCGACGGTGATCGAGGCTTCTTTCGAACCCGCTGCGATGGTGATGGTTTCACCATTGCTCAGCTTGATCACCAGGTCGGTGCCGGCCTTGTTGGTCAAGGTGGCGGTGTAGGTGATCTTGCCGCCTTCGGCCACGGTGTCCGTGGCGGTCAGGGTGAGCGTGGTGATATCCGGGGACGCCGGGTTGTCAGTGACGGTAGTCACTGGCTCGCCGACGGCCACGGTCTTCTCGTAGTTACCGCCCGAGATATCGGTGATCTTGTTGCTCAGGTCCAGGTTGGTGTTGTGGACGTTGTTCGGGGCAGTGAACGGCACCGAAGCAGACGATTCGCCCACTGGGATGGTGATGGTCTGGCCGTTGGCCAGCTTGATCACCAGGTCCGAACCTGTGACTTTGTGGTTGACCGAAGCGGTGTAAGTAACCACGCCGCCCTCGACCACGCTTTGCGTGGCAGTCAAGGTCACGGTGGTGGTGTCGATGGTATCGGTGACTTTGGTCACGGCGGCAGTGCTGCTGACATTCAGCTTCTCGAAGTCGCCACCGGTGGTGTCTTCCACCTTCACGCTCAGGTTTTCAGCATCGATGTACACGTCGTCGCTTGGCGCGTCGACAGTGATCGAGGCTTCTTTCGAGCCGGCCGCGATGGTGATGGTCTCGCCATTGCTCAGCTTGATCACCAGGTCGGTGCCAGCCTTGTTGGTCAAGGTGGCGGTGTAGGTGATCTTGCCGCCTTCGGCCACGGTGTCGGTGGCAGTCAGGGTGAGCGTGGTGATATCCGGGGTCGCCGGGTTGTCAGTAACCGTGGTCACTGGCTCGCCAACCGCCACGGTCTTCTCGTAGTTACCGCCCGAGATATCGGTGATCTTGTTGCTCAGGTCCAGGTTGGTGTTGTGGACGTTGTTCGGGGCAGTGAACGGCACCGAAGCAGACGACTCACCCACTGGGATGGTGATGGTCTGGCCGTTGGCCAGTTTCACGACCAGGTCCGAACCGGTGACCTTGTGGTTCACCGAAGCGGTGTAAGTAACGACCCCACCTTCAGCAACTGTCGAAGTCGCGGTCAGGGTGACGGTGGTGGTGTCGATGGTGTCGGTCACCTTGGTCACAGCGGCAGTGCTGCTGACTTCCAGCTTCTCGAAGTCGCCACCGGTGGTGTCTTCCACCTTCACGCTCAGGTTTTCAGCATCGATGTACACGTCGTCGCTTGGCGCGTCGACAGTGATCGAGGCTTCTTTCGAACCGGCTGCGATGGTGATGGTTTCACCGTTGCTCAGCTTGACCACCAGGTCGGTGCCAGCCTTGTTGGTCAAGGTGGCGGTGTAGGTGATCTTGCCGCCTTCGGCCACGGTATCGGTGGCGGTGAGGCTCAAGGTCGTCACGTCTGGCGTTGCTGGGTTGTCGGTGACGGTAGTCACTGGCTCGCCAACCGCCACGGTCTTCTCGTAGTTACCGCCCGAGATATCGGTGATCTTGTTGCTCAGGTCCAGGTTAGTGTTGTGGACGTTGTTCGGGGCAGTGAACGGCACCGAAGCAGACGATTCACCCACTGGGATGGTGATGGACTGGCCGTTGGCCAGTTTCACGACCAGGTCCGAACCGGTGACCTTGTGGTTCACCGAAGCGGTGTAAGTAACGACCCCACCTTCAGCAACTGTCGAAGTCGCGGTCAGGGTGACGGTGGTGGTGTCGATGGTATCGGTGACTTTGGTCACGGCAGCAGTGCTGCTGACTTCCAGCTTCTCGAAGTCACCACCCGTGGTGCTGTCCACCTTCACGCTCAGATTTTCAGCATCGATGTACACATCGTCGCTCGGCGCGTCGACGGTGATCGAGGCTTCTTTCGAGCCGGCCGCGATGGTGATGGTCTCGCCATTGCTCAGCTTGATCACCAGATCGGTACCGGCCTTGTTGGTCAAGGTCGCGGTGTAGGTGATCTTGCCGCCTTCGGCCACGGTATCCGTGGCGGTGAGGCTCAAAGTCGTCACGTCTGGGGTGGCTGGGTTGTCGGTGACAGTGGTCGTGACCTCTGTCTTGTCCAGCGTCAGCTGCTCAAACTTCCACTCGTCTGCACCGCTGACCGCCTCAATCGCATTAACTACTGGCTTAGCGCCTACATAAATGTCGTCAGGAGCAGTTGCCGTGGCCGAACCAGTAGTGCTGTTCGCCGCCACGACAACCGTGGTGCCGTCGGTGAGTTTGAAGTACAGCTCCGAGTGGTTGTTGATCGGCAGACCGTCTTTGTTGGTCAGCGTGATGGTGTAGGTGATCTCGCCACCTTCGGTCACCGAAGGCGTCGCGGTCAGTTTCGCGACAACTTCATCGATGGTGTCGGTCACTTTGACCGAAGCAGGGTCGCCCAGCTGCAGGTTCTCGAACGTCGCCCCCGTTACATCCACCGCCGACTTGATGCCCAGGCTGATTTCGCCGGCATCTTGGTAAACGTCGTCACCTTGCGCGTCGTGAACATAAGGCTCGCTCGAGAGCTGACCGGCCTTGATAATCACAACCGCGTTGTTGCTCAGGGTTACGGTCAGGTCATGCGCCAGCACTGTATTGATGTGCACAGTGAAGGTCGGCTTGACGTTCTCAGCCACCGAAACCTGGTCGGCCGTGATGGTGACCTTGACGATATCGCCTTCGTTGCCGCCACCCGGGTTCGGATTGCCAGGGGTGCCTGGCTCATCAGTGACCTGGGTTTTGACTTCGGTCTTGTCGAGGGTCAGTTGTTCGAACTTCCACGCATCCGAACCGCTAACCGAGTCGATGGCGTTGATCACCGGCTGGTTAGCGCCAACATAGACGTTATCCGGCGCAATAACAGTGGCCGAACCGGTGGTGCTGTTGGCTGCAACCACGACGTTGGTGCCGTCGGCCAGCTTGAAGTACAGCTCCGCGTGGTTGTTGATCGGCAGACCGTCTTTGTTGGTCAGCGTGATGGTGTAGGTGATCTCATCACCTTCGGTCACCGAAGGGGTGGCAGTCAGTTTCGCTACGACTTCGTCGATGGTGTCGGTTACTTTGACCGAAGCCGGATCTCCCAGCTGCAGGTTCTCGAAGGCGGCGCCCGTAACATCCACAGCCGATTTGATGCCCAGGCTGATTTCGCCGGCATCCTGGTAAACGTCGTCACCTTGCGCGTCGTGGGTATACGGCTCGCTCGAAGTCTGGCCGGCCTTGATGGTCACGACCGCGTTGTTGCTCAGGGTCACGGTCAGGTCATGCGCCAGCACCGTGTTGATGTGCACGGTGAACGTCGGTTTGACGTTCTCGGCCACCGAAACCTGGTCGGCCGTGATGGTGACCTTGACGATATCGCCTTCGTTGCCCGGGGTACCTGGCTCGTCGGTGACCTGGGTTTTGACCTCGGTCTTGTCCAGGTTGAGGTTTTCAAACTTCCAAGCATCAGCGCCACTGACCGAGTCGATGGCATTGACCACCGGTTGATTAGCGCCAACGTAGACGTTGTCCGGCGCAATAACAGTGGCCGAACCGCTGGTGCTGTTGGCTGCAATCACGACGTTGGTGCCGTCGGTCAGCTTGAAGTACAGCTCCGCGTGGTTGTTGATCGGCAGACCGTCTTTGTTGGTCAGCGTAATCGTGTAAGTAATCTCGCCACCTTCGGTGACCGAAGGCGTAGCAGTCAGCTTGGCGACCACTTCATCAATGGTGTCGGTGACCTGGACCGAAGCGTCGCTACCCAGCTGCAGATTCTCGAAGGCTGCACCGGTAGCGTCGACCGCCGACTTGATGCCCACGGTGATCTCACCGGCGTCTTTGTAGACGTCGTCGCCTTGAGCCGCATGCTCGTACGGCGCGCTGGTCTCGCCAGCCTTGATGGTGACCTGAGCATTGTTGCTCAGGGTCACGACCAGATCATGCGCCAGCGGCTGGTTGATGTGCACGGTGAAGGTCGGTTTGACGTTTTCGGCTACCGAAGTCTGGTCGGCCGTGATGGTGACCTTGACCAGGTCGCCTTCGTTGCCCGGGGTGCCTGGTTCGTCGGTGACCTGGGTTTTGACCTCAGTCTTGTCCAGGTTGAGGTTTTCAAACTTCCAAGCATCAGCGCCACTGACCGAGTCGATGGCATTGACCACCGGTTGATTAGCGCCAACGTAGACGTTGTCCGGCGCAATAACAGTGGCCGAACCGCTGGTGCTGTTGGCTGCAATCACGACGTTGGTGCCGTCGGTCAGCTTGAAGTACAGCTCCGCGTGGTTGTTGATCGGCAGACCGTCTTTGTTGGTCAGCGTAATCGTGTAAGTAATCTCGCCACCTTCGGTGACCGAAGGCGTAGCAGTCAGCTTGGCGACCACTTCATCAATGGTGTCGGTGACCTGGACCGAAGCGTCGCTACCCAGCTGCAGATTCTCGAAGGCTGCACCGGTAGCGTCGACCGCCGACTTGATGCCCACGGTGATCTCACCGGCGTCTTTGTAGACGTCGTCGCCTTGAGCCGCATGCTCGTACGGCGCGCTGGTCTCGCCAGCCTTGATGGTGACCTGAGCATTGTTGCTCAGGGTCACGACCAGATCATGCGCCAGCGGCTGGTTGATGTGCACGGTGAACGTCGGTTTGACGTTTTCGGCTACCGAAATCTGGTCGGCGGTGATGGTGACCTTGACCAGGTCGCCTTCGTTGCCCGGGGTGCCTGGTTCGTCGGTGACCTGGGTTTTGACCTCAGTCTTGTCAAGGTTGAGGTTTTCAAACTTCCATGCGTCTGCGCCACTGACCGAGTCGATAGCGTTCACGACCGGCTGGTTAGCGCCAACATAGACGTTGTCCGGCGCAATGGCCGTAGCCGAGCCAGTGGTGCTGTTGGCCGCCACGACAACCGTGGTGCCATCGGTCAGCTTGAAGTACAGCTCTGCGTGGTTGTTGATCGGCAGACCATCTTTATTGGTCAGCGTGATCGTATAAGTAATCTCGCCACCTTCGGTTACCGAAGGCGTAGCAGTCAGCTTGGCGACCACTTCGTCGATGGTGTCGGAGACCTGAACCGAAGCGTCGCCGCCCAGTTGCAGGTTCTCGAAGGCTGCACCGGTAGCGTCGACTGCGGACTTGATGCCCACGGTGATCTCGCCGGCGTCTTTGTAGACGTCGTCGCCCTGTGCTGCGTGCTCGTAAGGTGCGCTGGTTTCACCCGCCTTGATGGTGACCTGAGCATTGTTGCTCAGGGTCACGACCAGATCATGCGCCAGCGGCTGGTTGATGTGCACGGTGAACGTCGGTTTGACGTTTTCGGCAACCGAAGTCTGGTCGGCCGTGATGGTGACCTTGACGATGTCACCTTCGTTGCCCGGGGTGCCTGGCTCGTCGGTGACCTGGGTTTTGACCTCAGTCTTGTCCAGGTTGAGGTTTTCAAACTTCCACGCGTCTGCGCCGCTGACCGAGTCGATAGCGTTCACTACCGGCTGGTTAGCGCCAACGTAGACGTTGTCCGGTGCGACGGCCGTAGCCGAACCGGTAGTGCTGTTGGCCGCCACGACAACCGTGGTGCCGTCGGTCAGCTTGAAGTACAGCTCTGCATGGTTGTTGATCGGCAGACCATCTTTGTTGGTCAGCGTGATGGTGTAGGTGATCTCGCCGCCTTCGGTGACCGAAGGGGTAGCAGTCAGCTTGGCTACGACTTCGTCGATGGTGTCGGTCACTTTGACCGAAGTGTCACCGCCGTATTGCAGGTTCTCGAATGCCGCACCGGTGGCGTCTGCCGCCGACTTGATGCCCAAGCTGATTTCACCGGCGTCTTTGTAGACGTCGTCACCTTGCTCATCATGCGTGTATTGCACGCTGGTCTGGCCGGCCTTGATGGTGACCTGAGCGTTGTTGCTCAATGTCACGACCAGGTCGTTGGCCAGTACGGTATTGATATGCACAGTGAACGTCGGTTTGACGTTCTCGGCCACCGACACCTGGTCGGCAGTGATGGTGACCTTGACGATGTCGCCTTCATTACCACCACCCGGGTTCGGATTGCCAGGGGTACCTGGCTCGTCGGTCACCTGGGTTTTGACCTCGGTCTTGTCCAAGGTCAGTTGTTCGAACTTCCAAGCATCCGAACCGCTGACCGCCTCGATGGCATTGACCACTGGTGCGTTAGCGCCAACGTAAACGTTGTCCGGTGCAATAACCGTGGCTGAACCCGTGGTGCTGTTGGCTGCAACTACAACGGTGGTGCCGTCGGTCAGCTTGAAGTACAGCTCGGCATGGTTATCGATCGGCAGACCATCTTTGTTGGTCAGCGTAATGGTGTAGGTGATCTCGCCGCCTTCGGTGACCGAAGGTGTGGCAGTCAGCGTGGCGACAACCTCACTGATCGTGTCAGAGATTTCAACGGTAGCCGGGCCACCGAACTCCAGGCTCTCGAAAGTAGCGCCTGGGACAGTTGCATCAGTAACGCCGAGGGTGAGCGAGCCAGCATCCTTGATGACGTCATCACCCTGGGCCGCTGCTTTGTACTCGACTTCGGTTTTGCCGGCCTCGATGATCACCTTGTCGCCGTTGGACAGGGTCACCGTCAATGGCCGGTCCAGCGCCTGGCTGACCTTCACAGTGAAGGATGGCTGCTGGTCTTCGGTCACATTGCCGTTGCTGACGATGCTCACGGTCACCGGGTCGATACTGTCATGGATGACAGTCGATGCAGGTGTTGGGTCAGGCGTCAGCTGTTCGAAGTTGCCACCGGTGGCTTTCTCGATGGTGACGTTGACGGTCGAGCCATTGTTGTAGACGTCGTTCGCCGGGGTCTGGAAGTCAACGCTGCCCTGGGTCTTGCCTGCTTCAACGGTGATGGTCTGGCCATTCGACAGCGTCACGGTCACCGGAGTCTGGGCCGGGTTGCTCAGGGTCACGGTGTAGGTGATCACGCCACCTTCGGTGACGCTTGGCGAAGCCGTCAGGGTCGCGGTGGTGTTGTCGACCGAGTCGTTGATCGTGGTCTGAGCAGGCGTCGGGTTCGGGGTCAGCTGCTCGAAGTTGCCACCGCTGGCGTTTTCGATGGTGACGCTGACGGTCGAGCCGTTGTTGTAGACGTCGTTCGCCGGGGTCTGGAAGTCAACGCTGCCCTGGGTCTTGCCTGCTTCAACGGTGATGGTCTGGCCGTTGGACAGGGTCACGGTCACCGGGGTCTGGGCCGGGTTGCTCAGGGTCACGGTGTAGGTGATCACGCCACCCTCGGTGACGCTCGGCGAAGCCGTCAGGGTCGCGGTGGTGTTGTCGACCGAGTCATTGATCGTGGTCTGAGCAGGCGTCGGGTTCGGGGTCAGCTGCTCGAAGTTACCGCCAGTGGCGTTTTCGATGGTGACGCTGACGGTCGAGCCATTGTTGTAGACGTCGTTCGCCGGGGTCTGGAAGTCGACGCTGCCCTGGGTCTTGCCTGCTTCAACGGTGATGGTCTGGCCGTTGGACAGGGTCACGGTCACCGGAGTCTGGGCCGGGTTGCTCAGGGTCACGGTGTAGGTGATCACGCCACCTTCGGTGACGCTCGGCGAAGCTGTCAGGGTCGCGGTGGTGTTGTCGACCGAGTCGTTGATCGTGGTCTGAGCAGGCGTCGGGTTCGGGGTCAGCTGTTCGAAGTTACCGCCAGTGGCGTTTTCGATGATGACGCTGACGGTCGAGCCATTGTTGTAGACGTCGTTCGCCGGGGTCTGGAAGTCAACGCTGCCCTGAGTCTTGCCTGCTTCAACGGTGATGGTCTGGCCATTCGACAGCGTCACGGTCACCGGAGTCTGGGCTGGGTTGCTCAGGGTCACGGTGTAGGTGATCACGCCACCCTCGGTGACCGATGGGCTCGCCGTCAGAGTCGCGGTGGTGTTGTCGACCGAGTCGTTGATCGTGGTCTGAGCAGGCGTCGGGTTCGGGGTCAGCTGCTCGAAGTTGCCGCCGGTGGCGTTTTCGATGGTGACACTGACGGTCGAACCGTTGTTGTAGACGTCGTTCGCCGGGGTCTGGAAGTCAACGCTACCCTGGGTCTTGCCCGCTTCAACGGTGATGGTCTGGCCGTTGGACAGGGTCACGGTCACCGGAGTCTGGGCTGGGTTGCTCAGGGTCACAGTGTAGGTGATCACGCCACCTTCGGTGACGCTTGGCGAAGCGGTCAGGGTCGCGGTGGTGTTGTCGACCGAGTCGTTGATCGTGGTTTGCGCAGGCGTCGGGTTCGGGGTCAGCTGTTCGAAGTTGCCACCGCTGGCGTTTTCGATGGTGACGCTGACGGTCGAACCGTTGTTGTAGACGTCGTTCGCCGGGGTCTGGAAGTCGACACTACCCTGGGTCTTGCCTGCTTCAACGGTGATGGTCTGGCCATTCGACAGCGTCACGGTCACCGGGGTCTGGGCCGGGTTGCTCAGGGTCACGGTGTAGGTGATCACGCCACCCTCGGTGACGCTCGGCGAAGCCGTCAGGGTCGCGGTGGTGTTGTCGACCGAGTCATTGATCGTGGTCTGAGCAGGCGTCGGGTTCGGGGTCAGCTGCTCGAAGTTACCGCCAGTGGCGTTTTCGATGGTGACGCTGACGGTCGAGCCATTGTTGTAGACGTCGTTCGCCGGGGTCTGGAAGTCGACACTACCCTGGGTCTTGCCTGCTTCAACGGTGATGGTCTGGCCGTTGGACAGGGTCACGGTCACCGGGGTCTGGGCCGGGTTGCTCAGGGTCACGGTGTAGGTGATCACGCCACCCTCGGTGACCGAAGGGCTCGCCGTCAGAGTCGCGGTGGTGTTGTCGACCGAGTCGTTGATCGTGGTCTGAGCAGGCGTCGGGTTCGGGGTCAGTTGCTCGAAGTTACCGCCAGTGGCGTTTTCGATGGTGACACTGACGGTCGAACCGTTGTTGTAGACGTCGTTCGCCGGGGTCTGGAAGTCGACACTACCCTGGGTCTTGCCCGCTTCAACGGTGATGGTCTGGCCGTTGGACAGGGTCACGGTCACCGGAGTCTGGGCTGGGTTGCTCAGGGTCACGGTGTAGGTGATCACGCCACCTTCGGTGACGCTTGGCGAAGCCGTCAGGGTCGCGGTGGTGTTGTCGACCGAGTCGTTGATCGTGGTTTGCGCAGGCGTCGGGTTCGGGGTCAGCTGTTCGAAGTTACCGCCGGTGGCGTTTTCGATGGTGACACTGACGGTCGAGCCATTGTTGTAGACGTCGTTCGCCGGGGTCTGGAAGTCAACACTGCCCTGAGTCTTGCCTGCCTCAACGGTGATGGTCTGGCCGTTAGACAGGGTCACGGTCACCGGCGTCTGGGCTGGGTTGCTCAGGGTCACGGTGTAGGTGATCACGCCACCTTCGGTGACGCTCGGCGAAGCCGTCAGGGTCGCGGTGGTGACATCGATGGTATCGGTCACCTGGGTAACCGCCGGCGTCTGCGGCAATGTCACCGTCAGGCCGCCACCGCCGGTGCTACCTGTGACGGTCGCCGAAATTTGGCCACCGTCGATATAAGGGGTGTCGTTCGGCGGCACCACGACATTGACGCTACCGGTGGTCTGCCCGGCCGGAATGGTGATCACCGCACCATTGGACAGGGTGATTACCAAGTTGGTACTCGGTGCCTGGCCAACCGTAGCGGTATAAACGATTACGCCACCCGCTTCGCTGATGGAAGGGGTAGCGCCAAGAGTCAGGTCGGTAGCAACGTTGGTGTCCGTGGTCGGCGGGGTCACCAGGTTATTGCCATTGGTGTCCAGCAAGCCCACTTCTTCGCTATCGAGAACGGCAGCAAAGCCCAAGCCGTCAGTCGGGAAGCCAACGGTCGGGTCTACTCGCCCCGCAGTTTCTTCGAGCATCACAAAGCTGTGGCCACCGCCCAGCGCGCCACCACCGCCTGCAGCGGACGGGCCGGCAGCAGTTGCTTCCAGCTCGGTAGTAGGGTCGACACCCGCGGCGATCGCCTGTTGCAGCTCTTCCACCGAAGGCGCAGCCTGGGCAGTCGCCTGGCTCAGATCGGTGCTGCTGTCAGGGGCATCGGCGCTCCACTGGCTGTCACGCCCGAGGTCGAGCAGACGGCCATCAGCCAGCTCCAGCGTCACTGCGCCGCCAGGGCCGGTAAGGACTTCCTCACCCGCTAGCAGTCGGTCCCCTTCAATGAGTACACGACGGATGCCCTCTGGGGATACCGCAATAACCTGGCCGACAATGCTTTTGACGATGGCTACAACGCTGCTCATTGGACTCTCCGTGTGACCCGATGGGTACTTCCCTGCCAGAGCGGCGCTTGCCAGCCACTTCAGGCGGAACTATGTCGATGATCTTTGACGTTTTTTGACGTCAATATTCCGTCTATAACTGTTTGGAATTACCTGACTGCCAAACTATTGACCTTATACAGGCCATCCTAAACAATCGGCAATGTAATGTCACATTGATATTTGTACCTTAGCCAAGCGTTTCTCGAGGACAAATGTCGTACATCATTGAACGCCTGTTAATTTCTTAGCTGACGTATCTTTTCATACACCGCGGCAGCCGAAAATGATGCGCTGAAGCAGTCGACCAGATGGTGTGACGACGGTTATTGGCGCCAACCTTCAGGCGACCCGTCCACTGCCCGTCCATCAAGCACAAACCTTGCCGAAACGCGACCAGTAGTGACCGTTGAGCCCAGGATGAACCAGCGTCACATCCCTCACCCCAACAGCACGGATACCCATCAACGGGCGAACCACAAGCAGCGATTTGTCACATATCAAATAGATGCCGCCGCCAAGCCCTGATACTGTCAGCCCGATGATGAAAAACCGCGCGTGATTATTCAACGCAGACGGTTCAGGGATGTGCTTTCTATAGATGAATTTTGACTAACAAGTGACAGCGACACGCCAATTAAAAAGCGCCTGTTTACTGACAGCGACTACGCTGGATGAAAATGCCTCATTGAGCCCTTGGCTGGATGGCGGTCTATGCTCGACGCGGTATCAAAAGGAAGCTGGGCGATTCAAAAATGAAACACTCCTTGCCACGGTACGTCTGGTAAAAATGAAGCACGTAGAATTGTTTACTCAACACCGATTCAAGGCGACCATTGGTCACCTGCTCAAGCATTGGGGCATTAACGCTCCCATCAGCACAGCTTGGCAGCACCTTTGAATGCCAAGGTGAGCCGCCCGGCCTGAACGGCGGCACACCTACCCTACCCACCACAAGGATGAAGAGAGCGCCGCGTGGAATCCGAAGTCAGTCGAGTCCAACTCAGCCACGATCCACGCAGTCAGCATGACGATCCCCTGCTGGATAGTCTGCTGAGCCTGTGTGTCCTGCACCAGAAACCCGCCAGCCGGGTGATGCTGACCACGGGCCTGCCGTTGCCTGCGCAGCGTCTGAGCCCCGAACTGCTGCCCCGCGCCGCCGCCCGCGCCGGCCTGCAAGGGCGCCTGCTGCAGCGCAAGCTTGAGCAGATCCCGAGCATCGCCATGCCGGCCATGCTGCTGCTCAAGGAAGGCCGCAGCGCCGTCCTGCTGGGCTGGGAGAACGAAGATACCGCCCGCCTGCTGCTTAGCGAGAGCGACGGCGGCGAAGTGCACGTCAGCCGCGAAGCCCTGCAAAGCGACTACAGTGGCCGGGTGTTCTTCGCCCAGCCGCAGCACAAGTTCGACGTCAACCATGGCAACCTGATCCCCCGGGCGAAGTCGTGGTTCCGCGACACCTTGCTGCGCAGCAAATGGCTGTACATCGATGCCATCGCCGCCAGCCTCGTGATCAACCTGATCGCCCTGGCCGCGCCGCTGTTCGTGATGAACGTGTACGACCGGGTGGTGCCCAACCAGGCCACCTCGACGCTGTGGGTGCTGGCCGTCGGTATCGCCGGCGCGTACATCTTCGACCTGATCCTCAAGGGCTTGCGCGGCCTGTGCTTGGACTTGGCCGGCAAGAAGACCGATCTGATCATCTCGGCAACGTTGTTCGAACGTATTGTCGGCATGTCGATGAAGTACCGGCCCGCAAGGGTCGGTAGCTTTGCCCAGAACATTCACGAGTTCCAGGGATTGCGCGACTTCCTCGCCTCGCTGACCCTGACCAGCCTGATCGACCTGCCATTCACCATCCTCATACTGATCGTCATCGCCATCATTGGTGGCCATCTGGTGTGGATCCCGGTCATCGCCTTCCCGCTGGCCCTGGGCATCGGCTACGCCCTGCAACGGCCGCTGATGGCAACCATGGAGCGGACCATGGCGCTGGCCTCGGAGCGCCAGTCGAGCCTGATCGAGACCCTAGCCGGCCTGGATGCAGTGAAGGTCAACAACGCTGAAAGCGAACGCCAGTACATGTGGGAGCAGACCCTCGGCACCCTCAGCCGCCTGGAACTGCGCGTCAAGGTGCTGTCGAGCCTGGCGATGAACATCACTCTGCTCATCCAGCAGCTGGCTGGCGTGGCGATGATTTGTGTCGGCGTATACCTGATCATCGACGGCAACCTCAGCATGGGCGGCCTTGTGGCGTGCTACATGCTTAGCGGCCGGGCGCTCGGGCCATTGGCCTCGCTCAACGGCTTGCTTGCCCGCTACCAGCAGGCCAAGGTAACCATGGTCTCCACTGACCACATGATGGAGCTGCCGCAAGAGCGCAACTTCGAGGAGCGCCCGCTAAGCCGCAAGGTGCTGCAGGGCAGCATCGAGTTCCGTGGGGTCGACTTCACCTACCCGAACCAGCAGAACCTGGCGCTGAAGAACATCAACCTGACCATCCGCCCAGGCGAAAAGGTCGGCATCATCGGCCGCAGTGGTTCAGGCAAAAGCTCGCTGGCCAAGCTTATCGTCGGCTTGTACGAGGCCGATGGTGGCTCGCTGCTGGTCGATGGCGTGGACATTCGCCAGATCGACGTCAGCGAGCTGCGCCATAACATTGGCTACGTGCCGCAAGATATCCAGCTGCTGGCCGGCACCCTGCGCGACAACCTGGTCAGCGGCGCGCGCTACATCGAAGACGAACTGATTCTGCAGGCCGCCGAATTGGCGGGTGTGCACGAGTTCGCCCGGTTGCACCCGGACGGCTACGAGCTGCAGGTGGGTGAGCGTGGGCAGAACCTGTCCGGCGGCCAGCGCCAGAATGTCGCCCTGGGCCGTGCACTGCTGCTCAACCCGCAGATTCTGCTGCTGGACGAGCCAACCAGCGCCATGGACAACACCGGTGAAGAACGCCTCAAGCAGCGCCTGCAAGCCGTGGTGGAAGGCAAGACTGTGTTGCTGGTCACCCACCGCGCCTCGCTGCTGACGCTGGTAGACCGGCTGATCGTGATCGATCGCGGGCAGATTGTCGCCGACGGCCCGAAAGCCGCGGTCATGGATGCGCTGAAGAAGGGGCAGATCAGTGTTGCATAAGCTGGATATGGGGCAATTCAAGGACGGCTTGCGGCGCTATTTCAAAGGCTCCGACTCGCTCGGCGGCCAGCCGCTGCCAGAGGTCAACAAGGCCCTGATCGAGGACGCACCACGCGTGGTGCGGCTGACCATCTGGGGTGTGATCCTGTTCTTTGTGTTCATGATCGTGTGGGCCAGCGTTGCGCCCATTGACGAGGTTACACGGGGTGAAGGCAAGGCTATTCCGTCTTCCAAGGTGCAAAAGATCCAGAACCTGGAGGGCGGCATTGTCGCCGAGATCTTCGCCAAGGAAGGGCAGATCGTCGAAGTGGGCCAGCCGTTGCTGCGCCTGGACGAAACCCGCTTCGCCTCCAACGTGGGAGAAACCGAAGCCGACCGCCTGGCCATGGCCCTGCGGGTCGAGCGCCTGAGTGCCGAGGTGGGCGACACCCCGCTGAAAATCGATGAAGAGCTGCGCAAAGCGGCGCCAAGCCAGGCGGCGAACGAAGAGTCGCTGTACCAGAGCCGGCGCCAGCAACTGCAGGACGAGATTGGCGGCCTGCAGCAACAGTTGGTACAGCGCCAGCAGGAACTGCGCGAATACAGCTCCAAGCGCTCGCAGTACGCCAACAGCCTTGAGTTGCTGCGCAAGGAAATCGGCATGTCTGAGCCGCTGGTGGCAACCGGGGCGATTTCCCAGGTCGAAGTGCTGCGCCTGCGCCGTGCCGAAGTGGAAAACCGTGGCCAGCTGGATTCCACCGCGCTGGCCATCCCGCGTGCCGAAGCGGCTATCCGCGAGGTGCAGAGCAAGATCGAAGAGACCCGTGGCAAGTTCCGCAGTGAAGCGCTGACCCAGCTGAACGAGGCGCGTACCGAGCTGAACAAGGCTACCGCCACCAGCAAGGCGCTGGACGACCGGGTGCACCGCACCATGGTCACGTCGCCGGTGCGCGGTATCGTCAAGCAGCTGCTGGTGAACACCATTGGCGGGGTTATCCAGCCGGGTAGCGACATCATCGAAGTGGTACCTCTGGACGACACGCTGGTCATCGAAGCGAAGATCCTGCCCAAGGACATCGCCTTCCTGCACCCAGGCCAGGAAGCAACCGTCAAGTTCACCGCGTATGACTACACCATCTACGGTGGGCTCAAGGCGAAGCTGGAGCAGATCGGCGCCGACACCATTACCGACGAGGACAAGAAGACCACGTATTACCTGATCAAGCTGCGCACCGACCGCAGCCATCTGGGTACCGATGAGAAGCCGCTGCTGATCATTCCGGGGATGGTCGCTACGGTGGATATCATGACGGGCAAGAAGACCATCATGAGCTACCTGCTCAAGCCGATCATGAAGGCGCGTTCGGAAGCGCTGCGCGAGCGCTGATCGTCATCTTTGGCGGCTTACGCGATCGCTGTAGGAGCGGCCTTGTGTCGTGATAGGGCCGCAGAGCGGCCCCAGCAGTTTGTGCATCGCTGCTGACAACCCTGGGGCCGCTGTGCGGCCCTATCGCGACACAAGGCCGCTCCTACAAAGGATCGCGTGCCGCCTTAGCGCCAGGGCGCAGGCTCACCTACCAACTGCCCCTGAATCCCGCCTACACCCATTTCCTGCAGCACCCGGCGCTCCCCTTCGGTCTCGACCCGTTCGGCAATCAACGGCAAATCGATACTGTGCGCAGCCCGCTGGATCGCCTCGATGAACAGCCGCTTGTGCTGTTCATGGTCGATATTGCGGATGTAGCTACCGTCGATCTTCAGGTACGCCAGGCCCAGGTGCGCCAGGTTGCCGATCATGCTGAAGCGCCCGCCGAAACGTTGCAGCGCCAGGCCGAAGCCAAGTGCGTGCAAGCGCCGGGTGAGTTGTTCCAGGGCTGCCTGCTCAGGCAACTGTTCTTCGCCAATCTCGAATACCAGCCGTGGGCCGAGCGCCGTATTCTGGCCCAGCAGCTCCAGGACACGTTGCAGGGCCTTAGGGTCGGCCAGCGTCGCGGCCGACAGGTTCAGCGCCAGCACCTGGTCATGCCCGCGCAGGTGTGCCAGCACTTTCTCGAGTACCAGCACGTCCAGGCGTGGCATCCAGCCGAAGCGCTCCAGCCAGGGCAGGAAGCGCCCCGCCGGCAAGGCCTCGCCCGGGCCGTCCTGCAAGCGTGAAATCACTTTGTGGTGCAGTACCCGTTGCGCCGTGGGGCAATCCACCACCGGCTGGAAGAACAACTCGAAATGGCCGCTGTTGAACGCCTGGTCGAGCCGCTCGTGCCAAGCATGCTGGCTGTCTGCTGCAACCGCCGCTACACCCTGTTCAAGGCACACCCAGCCCGGTGTCGGCTGGTTCTCTGCGCGGGCCAGCGCTTCGTCTGCCAGTTTGAGCAATGCTTGGGGTGCGTCACCTGGGCTGTAGGGTGCCAAGCCGATACAGGCCACCGGGCGAACGTCACTTGCGCCCGTTTCATGCAGGCTGAGCAGCGTCGCTTCCAGCGCCTGGGCCAGCTGTACTGCCTCTTCATGCACCATGCCCGGCGCCAGCACGGCAAACTCGCCACCGCGGCTGCGGGAAATCAGGTCTTTGGTTTCCGGGTAGCTGGCACAGGTTCGGCGCAGCTGCTCGCCCACTGCCTGAAGCAACTGGTCGGTACGCTGGCCGCCAAGGCGGGCGTTCAGGCCGGCCAGGCCCTGGACACGCAGCAACAGCAAGTAGCCGGGGCGCGCTTCTTCCAGGTTACTTACCCGGGTATTGAGCTGCATTTCAAAATAACGGCGGTTGGACAGCCCGGTCAGGCTGTCCTGGTAGGACTCTGCCCGCAGCCGCTCACTGCGCTCGGCCTGCTCGGTGAACAGCGCCTTGAGCTTCTCGACCATCTGGTTCATCGCCTGCACCACCCGGCGCAGTTCCGGTGTGCGAGGCAGCTCTGGCAGGCTGAGGAATTCACGGCGGGCAATGGCGTGGGACTGCTCGACCATATAGTCCAGCGGCCGCAACTGGCGGCGCAACAGCAAGGCGCCAAGCACGGCACTGGCCGCACCACACAACAGCAACCAACCCAGGCTGCCTAGCGCGCTTTGCCAGAGCTTGGCGATGGCAAACATCGGGTGGCTGATGACTTCAACACGCGCGGCCTGCTGCCAGCCGCGGCTGACGATGGCATCGCCACCCGCAGCCTCCAGGCCGATCAAATGCACGAACCAACTCGGCACGCCGCCGGGGTCCGGCTCGGCGTGGCGCTCCACCAGCACGGCATTGGAGCCCAGGTCGACGACCTTGATGCTTGCGTAGTAACCACTGTCGAAGATCGAACTGACCATCAGCTCGACCATCGCCGGGTCGTCGATGTTCGGCGTCAGCGACAGCGCCAGCGCGGTCGCCGCATCCTGGGCATGCGAACGCAGCTGGTTGACGTACTGGTTGCGCGAGCTTTCCAGGCTGACCATGAAACTGCCACTGAAGGCGACCACCAGGAACAGGCAAATGGCCAACAGCAATTGTTTGAACAGTGACATCTGTGCTCCTTCAGTAAACCGGCTCGGCCGGGAACCCTTCGGCCTGCATTTTCTTTAGCAAATCCTGCCATCGGGAAAGCCGCTTGGTATCGCCGACCTTCTTGTTGCCTGCGGCCCCCGTCAGCCACAAGCCCTCGCCATTGAAGGCGTACACCGGCAGCAAGTCTGTCCGCTGGCTTGCCGGCTTGATGGCGTCCATCAGGCTATCGAGTACCAAGGGTTGCGCCTGTGGGCTTGAATAATAGGTCAGGACCATATGCGCCCGGTTCTGCCGCAGCGCCTTGACGTAGGTAATGCGCAGCTTCTCGCTGGGGACCCCCATGCGCCGCAAGCTGAAATACTTGGCAATGGCGTAGTCCTCGCAGTCCCCGGCGCCTTTGATAAGCGCCTGCACCGGCGTGGCCCAGTAATCGACCTCATGCCACAGATCGATGTCCTCGACATAACGCAGTTGCTGGTTGAAGAAGCGGTTGACCACCTGCAATCGCTCAAGCTCACTACCCTGGTTCTGCGTCGCCATCAGGTTCTGCCAGGCATCGATGCGGCCCTTTCCTGCCCCTAGCGGGCCATACAGGGCCTGCGACGTGCGGCTGATCTGGGAAAAGTCCCAATCCGCATGCAAGCCGCCCAGCAGCATGCAGCCCAGCAGGGCGGCAAGGCAGGCACGTCGCATGAGGGTTTTGAGCATCCAGGATATCGCCACTGCGAAGCCCTGTTCAGGCCAGTCGAAAGCAGCGATGGTGGGGCTTGCCAAGGCAAAAGACAATGGCACCCTGCAATCATCTGCCCGCCTGTCAGCCCACCTACACTTTCTGCTTATATCCTTCTATTGACTGCTTCCTTTGACTGGCGACTTCATCCACCATAGCCGCGCTTTTGGGGCGCCCGTCCCAGTACTGGCGCAGGTTTGACACCCCCACTTGTAGTAACTAGTGTCATTGGATCCAACTTTAGTCATTGTTAAGGCAGCCGTTACGTGGCCGAGAAAATCAAATTGAGCAATGTGCTGGCCAGCGAGCAGCTGTTGCCGCACCAGGCCCGTGGCGTGATTGAAGAACGCCTGCGCAGTGCCATTCTCGATGGCCGCCTGCCACCTGGCACTGCCGTGCGCCAGCAAGAGCTCGCCACCTTGTTCGGGGTCAGCCGCATGCCCGTGCGCGAAGCCTTGCGCCAGCTGGAAGCGCAATCACTGCTGAAAGTGGAAATGCACAAGGGCGCAGTGGTCGCACCACTGATCGGCGAGGATGCGGTAGACACCTATGCCCTGCGCGTGCTGCTTGAGAGTGAAGCGCTGCGCCAGTCCATCCCTTTGCTGGAGGCCGACGACATTGCCAGCGCCCGCGGCTATATCCAGCAATTGGAGAACGAAACGCGTCACAGTGAACTCGGCCGCCTGAACCGCCTGCTCCACATGACGCTATACAGCAAGGCGACCAACAAGAAACTGCTTCGCCTGATCGAGAACGAGCTGAACGAGGAAGAGCGTTTCCTGCGCTTCCATCTCTCGTCCATGGGCCTGGGCAAGCTAACCCAGGACGATCACAACGCCCTGGTGGATGCAGCCAGTGACAAATTGGTGGATGAGGCCGTAGCGGTACTGGAACAGCACCTCAATAGCGGGGCGCGGGTAATTCGCAAGTACCTGGACAGCCAAACAGGGCGCTAGCTAACTGCAGGTTTTGCGCAAGCTGCGAGCAGGTGGGTTGCAAATTGTTGCGGCGCCACCAACAATGAGACTAATTATCATTAATGTCCATTGATGCCAGCGCCCTCCCCCATGCCCAGCAACGACTCTGTGCAAACGCTCTACAGTGACCACCACGGCTGGTTGCATGCCTGGCTACGCAGCAAGCTGGGCAACGCTGCTGATGCCGCTGACCTCGCCCAAGACACCTTCGTACGCCTCCTGCAGCGCCGCGAGCAGCTGCAGCTGAACACGCCACGGGCCTTTCTGCGCACGGTCGCACGCGGGTTGGTGATCGACCACTGGCGCCGCGAGGAGCTGCACAGGGCCTACCTTGAGGCTTTGGCCAATGTGCCGGAGGCACTGGCGCCCTCAGCCGAAACCCGTGAGCTGCTGCTGGAACTGCTGGAGCGCATAGCCCGTATGCTCGACGGCCTCAAGCCAAAAGTACGGCGTGCCTTCCTGCTTGCTCAATGCGAGGGCCTGAAGCACCAGGCCATTGCCGAGCAAATGGGCATCTCGGTGCGTACCGTCGAGCGTTACATTGCTGACGCCTTGTACCACTGCTACGTGCTGCGCTACGAAGACGAGCGCTAAAGCGATGACCACCGCACAACCTGGCGCAAAGACGGTGAGGCAGGCTATTCAGTGGATGCTGAGACTGCGCGAGAGCGGGCATAACCCCGCCCTGCAACAGCAATGCGAGCAATGGCGCGGTGCACACCCCGAACACGAGCAGGCCTGGCAGCGGGTGATCCGCATGCATCAGGACCTCGACCTGCGCGCCATCCCCGGCGCCGGCCTGGCCTTGCAGACCCTGGAAACCAGCCAGCGACGCCTGCACCGCCGGCAGGCGCTGAAGCTGCTTGGCGGCCTAGCCATGGTCGGGACAGCGGCATGGCTGGGCAACGACCTGGATGCGCTCAGCGGCTGGACAGCAGACTACGCCACAAGCACGGGTAAGCGACGCAGCTTCACGCTGCCCGACGGCTCGCTGATGCAACTCAACACGCACAGTGCCGTGGACCTGGCCTTCAACGGCCAGCAACGCCTGATCCGCCTGAAACAGGGCGAACTGATGATTACCTGCAGCCAGGCGCTGAACATGCAGCGGCCCTTGCGAGTTCAAACCCGCGACGCGTTGCTGGAAGCCTTTGACGGGCGCTTTGTGGCCCGCCAGGACAGCGATTGCACACGTGTCAGTGTCAGCCATGGCAGGGTAGCGATCCACCTACCTGGCAATGAGTTATTGCAGTGGATTGAAGCCGGCCAGGACTGGCGCCTGGATGCGCAGGGTGCACAGCGGCTGGAGCACGTGGACATGGACGCCATGGCTTGGAGCGAGGGGCTGATCGTTACCCGGGATATGCGCTTGTTCGACTTTCTTGCGCAGGTCAGCCGCTATCGTCACGGGTACCTGGGCTGTAGCGACGAGGTCGCCGATTTGCGCCTGTCGGGCGTGTTCCGCCTTGAAGACCCGGAGCAGTTGCTACAGCTGCTGCCGCAGACGTTGCCTGTGCGCTTGCGACAGCGGACACGCTGGTGGGTGCGGGTGGAAGGGTTGGCCTGACAACGTGGTCACTCCTACAAAGTATCGCGTAGGGGCGCTCAGTTTTTTGGCGGGTTTTGAATTTCGGTCCGGCTAGGACAGTAAGCGACACCCTCTGCCCTCTACTCTCCAACGGACCACTCATGCCTACTCACCCGGTGTGCACGCACCCTTCCCCCGTAAATGATTTTCGACCTGTTTTGCACTCAGCGCTTTTGCGCAGAGCTATCCGGGCTACGCTGTTCGGCACAGCCTTGGGCCTGACCGCCGCCCCGCAACTCGCCATGGCAGCTGAAACAGCCCAGGTCAGCCATCGCTACGCAATCCCGGCTGGCCAACTGGATGACGTGCTCAACCAATTCGCCCGCCAGGCCGGCATCACCCTGTCGAGCACACCGCAGCTCACCGGTGGCCTGCAGTCCGATGGACTTCAAGGCCAATATGCCACCGAACAAGCATTGCGCCAGTTGCTCAATGGCAGCGGGCTGCAGGCCGTCAGCCAGGATGGGCGCAGTTATGTGCTACAGGCACAGCCTGAGGACGCTGCCCTGTCACTGCCAGACACCGATATCCGCAGCTTCACCCTCGGTAATGCGTTGGGTAGCACAGAGGGTTACAACGCCACGCACAGCCAGGTGGCGACCAAGACCAGCATGCCGCTGTTGGAGACGTCACAATCGGTTTCGGTGGTGACCCGCCAGCAGATAGACGACCAAGGCTCGCAGACCGTGGCCCAGGCCATGCGCTATACGCCAGGCGTGCTGACCAACCCTTACGGTGCGACCCATCGCTACGACTATGTGGCCATGCGTGGCTTCAACGACGGCTCGGTGGACAACATCTATGTCGATGGGCTGAAGTCCATGGGCGACAACGGCACCTACAGCACCATGCAGGTGGACCCGTACTTCCTCGAGCGCATCGACATTCTCAAGGGACCTTCTTCGGTGCTATATGGCCGAAGCTCACCGGGGGGCTTGGTGGCACTGACGACCAAGAAGCCGCTATTGACCGCCTATCACCAGGTCCAAGCCACGGTCGGCACCCAAGGCCAGCGCGGCATGGGTTTCGACTTCAGCGGGCCTGTGGATGATGATAAGCGTATTGCCTATCGCCTGACTGGCCTGGCAGATGCGTCCGACACACAGTTCGACCACAGCAAGGAAGAACGCTATGCCATTGCGCCGGCCATCAGCATCGACTTCAGCGAAGACACTTCGCTGACTCTGCAAGCTTACCTGCAACATGACCCCAACGGCGGCTACCACGGCGGCAACCCTGCAGACGGCATGCTGCACCAGCGTAACGGCTTGCGCCTGTCAGATCACTTCTTTGAAGGCGAGCCGGGTATCGACAACTACGAGCGTACGCAACAGTCGTTCAGCTACCAGTTCGAACACCGCTTCAACGATGTATTCACCGCGCGCCAGAACTTCCGTTATCAGGATTCCGACGTGTCGATGGACCAGGTGTACTCCGCCGGCTGGGCAGATGCCGACAGCAATATCCTCAACCGCGCCTATACCGGCGGTGATGAGCGTCTGCATTCGTACATCATCGATAACATGCTGCAGGCCGAGTTCTTTATCGGGGCCGCCAAGCACACCTTGCTGCTGGGTGCCGATTACCAACGACGTAAAGCCGACGTGGCATGGCGTTATGGCTCCGTGGATCCGCTGGATGCCGACAACCCGCAATACGGCAATGGCAACCTTCAGGTGCTGGGCGAGAACCGCTACCAGCGGCGTTTGCAGCAAACGGGCTTGTACCTGCAGGATCTGGTAGAGCTGGACCAGTGGCGATTCTCTCTGGGGCTGCGTCAGGATTGGGTGAAAGTGTCCGAAGAGAACCGCGACAGTGACACCAAAGTCAGCGATCAGCGTTCCAGGTTCACTACCCGCGCTGGCGTGCTCTATCTGTTCGAAAACGGCATTGCGCCGTATGTGAGCTACTCGGAGTCGTTCAACCCAAATACTGTATCCGATCAGGACGGACGCCCGCTGGCCCCTACCGAGGGTACGCAATGGGAAGCCGGTATCAAGTATCAGCCGCCGGGCAGCGACAATCTGTTTACCGCATCGGTATTCCGCATCGAGCAGGAAAACCTGGCGTCGAAACAGCCGAACGAGGACTTCTATCGCCCTGTCGGTGAAGTACGCTCACAAGGGCTGGAGCTGGAGGCCCATGTGCAGCTGACCGACAGTTTGAAGTTGCTGGGTGGTTACACCTTCACCGATGTCGAGTATTCCAAATCGATGCCGAGCCTGGTGTCGGGCAGCCTGGATAACAAGGGCAACTCGCCAACCCAGGCGCCGAAACAGATATTCTCGCTGTGGGCAGACTACAACTTCCACCAGGGGGCCCTGGATGGCCTGCGGCTGGGGGGTGGGGTGCGCTATGTGGGGTACAGCTGGGTAGATGCGGAAAACAGCATGAAGGTGCCCTCCTACACCCTGCTCGACGCATCGATCGGCTATGACCTGGGCAAGGTCGGCCTGACAGGTGTGGATGTGCGCTTGAACGCAAACAACCTTACCAACGAAAGCTACATCACCTCGTGTGCCAGCGTGAACTACTGCTACATGGGTGAGGAGCGGAATGTGAGTGCTACGGTAAGTTATCAGTTCTGACCGCTGATACGCGTTACTTGTAGGAGCGGCCTTGTGTCGCGATCGGGCGCGAAGCGGCCGCAATCCAGGCGACGCGGTTTGCCTGGCAGATGCGGGGTGCAGGTTTTACGGCCGCTGTGCGCCCGATCGCGACGCAAGGCCGCTCCTACACGAGGAATCGCGCAGGCCTTGAGGCCCTGAAAAGACAAAGCCCCTGTCTGCATCGCAGACAGGGGCTTTGGGTTTGAATCTTGACGATGACCTACTCTCACATGGGGAAACCCCACACTACCATCGGCGATGCATCGTTTCACTGCTGAGTTCGGGATGGGATCAGGTG
>NZ_JBIVHY010000031.1:0-30505 GCF_044749445.1 Pseudomonas sp. NPDC089408 | reverse complement strand
GCCTGGACCTCGCCAAGTACCTGCGTTTCAACAGTGAACGCGATGAACTGGAACGGCGGATCATCGCGTTGCGCAACCAGGCCCTGCAAGCCAGCAACGACCATGACGCCTGGCTCGGGACCGCCGAACCCCAGCATGTCGACAACTACTACAGCCTCGCGGCGGCCCTGGCCTGTTACGACCGCAACGAAATCGCCTCCGCCCGCGGGCTGGAAATTTCATTGGCACTGTTGATTCAACCGATGGGCCAGCCGGCGCCCGGTACCGAAGAACAGGATCAGCGCTTCAAACGCCTCGAACAGTGGCTGGATCAACACGACAGCCCGCTGTACACCGCCCTGGCACCGTTCAACCCGTTCAAGGACAAAGCGGACGCGATCGGCAGCCTGTTCGGCGCCAGCGACAACGTGATCGAAGGCCTGGCCGGCCGCTTCCCGGCCATGGCCGGCATCACCGACCTCACCGCCCAGACGGTCAACACCGTGGTGCTCAAGCGCCTGCGCGGGCAGACAAGGTGGGATGCCAGCCATGGCCTGCGTCAGCAGGTGTTGCTGGCGGCGCGCGAGGGTAATGCCGAGAAAGCGCTCGGATTGCTGACGGCGCGCTACCGGATCACCGGCCAGGCCATCGCGGAGAATCCCTTCAGCGAAGAGGTACAGAAATACCTGAAGAATGGCATGGCGCAGGTTGAGGAGATGAAACAAATCCGCATCTCCGGAAGCCGGACGGTGTCCATCGAGTTGACCACCACTGCGCGCGTGAAACCCAACTTCCTCGGGTTGCTTACCACGGGGGTGGGTGGCGGTTTGAACGCGGGAATGCTGTGGTTCAACGTAATTTCGCTCAAGGCGGCTTACAACAGCCTGCAGCAAAGTGATGCGCCGGAATACACGATGGGTTTTGCTTCGTCGATTTTCGGGGTGATCGGTGCAGCATCGGCGACGCTGGTTAGCGTGCGGGCAACGCAGAAAGCCGTGATGTTGAGGTTGAGTTCGACAGCGCCTGGGATGGCTTTTGGTAATGGAGTTATCAAGTTCTTAAGCAGTAATCTTTACGCGCGTTTAGCTGGATATCCGGCAATTGCGTTTAGTGTTTTTTCTGATGCTTTCAAAGCAATACGTCAGAACGCGAACGGCAATCAAGCAGCTGCCGCGTATACGATAACGGGTGGCTTTACCATGGCTGTCGGATCTGCTGTCGTCCTTGAGGCTGGGCTTGCAGTTGCTGGCGCAACCTCAGTAGTGCCTTTCGCCGGGTGGGCCGCAGCAGCGCTTGTACTCGTAGGGGTCGCAATCATTGCTGGTGGGCTCTACCTACATGCCAAGGCCCACGAATATCTTCACAGCCCTATTGAGCTTTGGGCAGCCCGCAGTATTTTCGGCAATCGCAATAACGATGGCGAGGTCCGATCTGAAATTACCCTGGACTATGAAAAAAAGCTGCCTGTATTCCCTTCGTTACACGCGGAAATTAAAGCTTGGCACAACGAGCACTACGGACCAAAACTAATTTCTGCCGAACAGGCCTTCTCACTAGGCATCAAAAATGTAGACACCCGATGGCACGACAACAATCACTGGGCACCGCCAAACTGGACTGCCATCACGCGAAACGAAGTAACCAAACCTCAGCCAACAGCCGAATTTACAGTGCTGCTGCCTGGTTTCGTATTGGGAGTAAGCGAATGGTCAGGAAGCTTAAGCACGTTTCGTGACGCTCAGGGAATGGATGTATTCCCCATCGCCCCCACTGGCCACCTTGTAGCTGCCGGATTGGTCCTGCACTTCGAAAATACATTATCCAATCATAGCCATGTCTCATTGCATCTAGCCTACAGTGCTAACCAAGGGCTGGACGAAGACAATGAGGCACGGTCAATTTTCCGCCTGGAGCGCTAAACATGTCAACCGTCTGGCTATTCAATACGACATTAAATTCAGGGCATAAACCAGCCATTACAGGGCAACTATTAAATTTGTCAGCAAACACTTTATGCTTGCGAAATCCCTGGGTTACAGACTCAGTCTTCATGGGGAAGCTATATTGCGCAATGATTATGGTATTGATGATTGGCCTTTACCCTTACCTGCTCTCCAGTGAAGCGTGGGGGACTTATACTTTCAATCCTATTTTGATCAGTGGAATAGTTCTTGGCCCTTTCATCTTTCTCCCTTTTCTAATGTATCGAATTTACTTCATAAAGGGCTTATCAAGCTTCTGTCTCAATCGAACATCAAAAAAAATATACTACCAACGTTTGAGTAAAACATTAGTCTTTGACTGGAACAATACCGGCGGAGGCATCTTCAAACGAGCCGAGTTCGGCGGCTCATCATTCAGCACTAGCTACGCCCTCGCCTTCGCCCCACGCCGCGAAGACGGCACTCTGCACCAGAAGGACTGCCTCTGGGTCGACAGCAACGAGCCCACCGAGTCCGGCGTCAAACACGTCGCCGAAGTCTGGGAATACCTCCGCCATTTCATGGACCACGGCCCGGCCAAGCTCCCCCCACCCGGCGAACCCAACTGGTGGCACAAACCCCTGCACGCCATCTGCCTGACCCCGGCCGAAGCCTGGCGCCACTACGCCCCCTGGCGCACCGGCGAACCGGGTGAAATGCAGGGCAAGAAGAACTGGCAATTGCCGTTCTGGGCCGTGCTGTTCCCGTACAACCTCACACTTGCCATCTGCTGGTATGGCGTCTGCCGGTTATTTAACGTCCGCCCAGCCTCGCCACCGCCTGCAGCCTTTGAAGTAGCAGCTGTTCAACCAAGCAAAAGGAAGCGCAAATGAAACCCATCGTTCTTGTAGGCCATCGTCATCGCTGCCCGATCCATGGAGAGGGCACCGTTGAAACCGGTGCGAGCGCAACATTCGTGGATGGCAGGGCCGTTGCGCGTGTAGGTGACCGCATCAGTTGCGGCGCCGTCATCGAAACAGGCGCCGCCGGCACAATCATCGAGGGCCAAGCCGCAGCACGGGAGGGAGACACCACCAGCCACGGAGGCATACTGATTGAAGGCGAGCCTGGCTGGCTTGTTGATTAACAACCCATCTCAGCCACGCGGCGAAAGACAGTTAAACGCAAACTTACAAACGAGAAGAAGCCCTTTATTTCAAGTTTTGTCCGCTAGCGATTCGGGGCGTATCGCGGCCCGAATCGCGAACCGGTTCTCACAAGCACGACGCCCAATAAAGCTTACTGCAATCAATAAAACAAACAACGTAGGAGTTTTCCTACGCAAACAACTTAAATCCAAACAATTGACACACGACCAACCCATCGAGATAAACCCATAAAAATCTATCAAATTATTTCTCCACTTGCTTTACCTCGCTGTGAGCGCTAACACTAACCTCATCAAGCAATGGAGAAAACCCCATGTCCCGCCTAGCCGAATATCGCGCCCTCGAATGGCTGCTCGCCAGCAAAAAGACCGAACTCCATTTCATTAAAATCGACCCCCGCCTGAAACGCGAACTCGAATTTGAAAGCAAACTCCACGACTTGCTTGCCGAATACCAACTCAGCCGCTGGTATGTATTGAGTATGCTCGACCACGAAATCAAGACCGCGCTCGACGCTATCGACCAGCAGCAACGCCCGCTCGCTGCGCCCACTCGTTATAGAACGCGACAAAGCAAATACTATAAAAACCCGCACACCGGTGAAGTCGTAGAAGCCAAAAGCACGCTGCACAAAACCGTACGCGCCTGGATTGGGCAATACGGCCGCACCGAGGTCGAAAGCTGGGCAACGGCGTGGTCTGTCTATGCCAGCAAGCCCGACCTGTAGACAGCCGATACCTTGTGCAGAACAACGCCCGCCTGTGCTTCCCTTACCATCACCCAGCAACCAGGCTCATTGCCTTCTACCCTTGATAGACGTGAACCCCCGCCGCGCCCACAGACCACCGCAACCGTTCGATAACCGAACAGTAGCCCGTCTCTTGAATTGACGCTGCCGCCTTCACTGCTCACCATGCACCGGCCTTGCGTGCCCCCTGCCTGGGACCCGGCCACGCACCGTAGCACCGCAGCTGAATACAATTTCAAGAAACGAGCAGTTTATGAACCACTCCAAGATCACCCCCGCCGCTACCCGGATGCCTCAGGGTTCGATCGGCGACAAGCTTCGCGGCGCCTTTGGCGTCGGCAAGACCCGTTGGGGCATGCTGGCCCTGGTGTTCTTTGCCACCACCCTGAACTACATCGACCGCGCCGCCCTTGGCATCATGCAACCCGTGCTGGCCAAGGAAATGAGCTGGACGGCGATGGACTACGCCAATATCAACTTCTGGTTCCAGGTCGGCTATGCAATCGGCTTCCTGCTGCAAGGCAGGCTGATCGACAAGGTCGGGGTCAAACGCGCGTTCTTCTTCGCCGTACTGTTGTGGAGCCTGGCCACCGGTGCCCATGGCCTGGCCACCTCGGCCGCCGGTTTCATGGTCTGCCGCTTCATCCTCGGCCTGACCGAGGCCGCCAACTACCCGGCGTGCGTGAAGACCGTGCGCCTGTGGTTCCCGGCCGGCGAGCGGGCAATTGCCACCGGGCTGTTCAATGCCGGTACCAACGTCGGCGCCATGGTCACCCCGGCGTTGTTGCCGCTGATTCTGGCGGTATGGGGCTGGCAGGCCGCGTTCATTGCCATGGGCAGCCTGGGCCTGGTGTGGGTGGTGCTGTGGCTGCTGAAGTACTACAACCCTGAAGACCACCCCAGCGTGCGCCAGAGCGAGGTGCAGTACATCCAGCAGGATGACGAGCCCGAGCCAACCCGTGTGCCGTTCAGCCGCATCCTGCGTTTGCGTGGCACCTGGGCGTTTGCGGTGGCCTATGCGATTACCGCGCCGGTGTTCTGGTTCTACCTGTACTGGCTGCCGCCGTTCCTCAACCAGCAATACAGCCTGGGCATCAACGTGACCCAGATGGGTATCCCGCTGATCATCATCTGGCTGACGGCGGACTTTGGCAGCATCGGTGGCGGCATCCTGTCGTCGTGGCTGATAGGCCGTGGCGTGCGCGCCACGACAGCGCGGCTGGTGTCGATGCTGATTTTCGCCTGCACCATGGTCAGCGTGGTCTTTGCCGCCAACGCCAGTGGCCTGTGGGTCGCGGTGGCAGCCATCTCGCTGGCGGTGGGTGCGCACCAGGCGTGGACGGCGAATATCTGGAGCCTGGTGATGGACTACACGCCCAAGCACCTGGTGAGCACGGTGTTCGGCTTCGGCAGCATGTGTGCGGCGATTGGCGGGATGTTCATGACGCAGATTGTCGGCAGTGTGCTGACCGCGACCAACAACAACTATGCCGTGCTGTTCACCATGATCCCGGCAATGTATTTCCTTGCGCTGGTATGGATGTACTTCATGGCACCGCGCAAGGTTGAAAGCGCCTGAGGGCGCTAGCCAGTTAACCTCTACGGGGCCCTTGCGGGCCCTTTTTTTGGGCTGTAGATCAATGCAGCAACACAGCACACTGTAGGAGCGGCCTTGCGTCGCGATGGGCTGCGAAGCAGCCCCGGCAATTTGTGCACCTGTGCGGAAACCTTGGGGCTGCGTCGCAGCCCATCGCGACGCAAGGCCTCACCTACAAGGGCCAGTGCCGGTCAGGAGAGATATGCAAGCCAGTTCCCACCGTACTGCGTGCGAATCAAGTACTAGCGTCAGACCACTGCCAGCACTGCCTTGGCCTTGTCCAGCGCCATCCGCGCACGCTGCTCGCCACTGATGCCCTGCTCCAGCAGCTGCCGCGTGGGGATTTCCAGGCTCAGCGGGACGGTTGCCGGCAACGCGCGCAGCAGGCCGACCAGGTCGCCATCGCCTTCGCCGGGGAAGCGCCGCTCGTTGCGTGCCTGACGCAGGATTTCGTCCATGTCAGCCGGCACCGGGCCGGCAACGTCACACAGCTGGGCATAGCGCATACGCTCGGGCGCCAATTGCGCCAGGTCGCTCAGCGAAGAGCGAGAGCGATTGAAGTGGAAAGCGTCCACCAGCACGCAGCCATTGCTGCAGTCGGAATTGGCCACCACGCGCATGGCCTGACGCAGGTCGCGTACATCGGTCCACGGCATGAACTCCAGGTGCGGGTGAATGCCATACCCCGCGGCCAGCTCGCACAAGGCAGCAAAACGTTCGGTCAGGCGCGCTTCATCCGGGTCATTGCCAGCCACCAGCAGTTCAGTACCGCCCAGCTCAGCGCCCACCGCCAGTATCGGCTCAAAATCCGCGACAGAGGTTTCCGGCTTCAGGCGCAGGATTTCCAGGTCGAGCACCTTGATACCGGTATCGCGCAAACGCGCCTGGGTTTGCCTGCGCAGGCCGGCATCGGCCACCAGCGGGAAGTGCTGCTCTTGCTCGGTAGCCGGCACCAGGCGCAGGCCTACGTGGCTGTAACCAGCACGGGCGGCTACCTCGACCATGTCCGGCGGGGAAAGCTCAAGCACCGTCAGGGCCGCGAGGGAGAAAATTCGATCAGTCATTGTTATTCACCAGGAAAAGAAGAGGTCGTACTAGGCAATGTGCTCGGGCGCGCAGGTGCGGCCGCTTTCGGCGGCCTGGCGAATCGCTTCGATCAGCGCCAGGGTGCGGCCGCCGTCGGCAGCATCGATCAGCGGCGCCTGCTCACCACGGGCAACCCGTACAAAGTGCTGCAACTGCAAGGTCAGTGCCTCGCCGGCGGGGATGCTTTCTTCGTGCTGCAACAGTGGCGTGTGCCAGCCCGAGCCGGCCTCGGCGTAGTGCCAGCACTTGAGCTGTGGAATGCTCAAGGCCCCCTGTGTACCGGCCAGCAGGTAACACGGCTGGCCATCCTGACGCGGGTAGATCGGGCTTTCACCGGAGTCGAGTTCCCAGCTCCAGGGTGCAGCCACCGCGTCGGAGCCGGTCAGGCTACCCAGCGCGCCATTGGCGAACTGCAGCAGCACGGCGGCACTGTCTTCGTTGGCAAAACCGCGCACGTCGTTGCGGGTGAAGGCCTGCACCTGTACCACTTCACCGCACAGGTGGCGCAGCAGGTCAAGGTCGTGGATCAGGTTGGTCAGCAAGAAGCCGGCCCCCGGCTCACGGCGCCAGGGGGTTTCGAAATAGCTGTCGGGCTTTTGCAACTGCCACAGTGCAGTGACATTGATCAGGCGGCCCAGCTTGCCCTCGCTGATCACCTGGTGCGCCTTGGCGATCAGTGGGTTGTGCCGGCGATGGTGGCCGACCAGTACCGGCACATTGTGCCGGCGTGAGGCTTCCACCAGTGCACGAACTTCATCCAGGTGTACGCCCACCGGCTTTTCGACCAGTACCGGCACACCGGCCGCGACACAATCCAGCGCGGTGGCCACATGCTGGTTGTTCGGGTTGGCGATTATGACGGCCTCTGGACGTACGCGCTCGAGCATGTGCCGGTGGTCGGCAAAACAGGGCACGCCGCACTCGCCCGCGAAGGCCTCGGCCTGTGGGCCTGGGTCGGCCACGGCGCACAGCTGAGCCTGGGGTACATTGCGCAAGTGCTGGTAGTGCTGGCGGCCCATGATGCCAGCGCCGATCAAGGCGATACGAAGGGGTGCGTTCAACAGCCTGTCCTCTTGTCATTGTTGTGATGCGAATTCTGAAACCTGGTTCCACAATCAGCATTCAACAATGTAGAACCACGTTCAGGTTTTCAGAAGACGCGGCGCAACAGACTGTGCGGTAATCGACCGGAATATCCCTTCAGGCAAACAGTTCGCTGGCCCGGCTGGCGGCCGACAGCTCCTCTGCAGCCGCCAGCAATAGCGGCGCCAGCTCTGCGAGGCGGCTTTGCGCCAGGCGTGCGCTCGGCCCGGCGATGCTCAGCACACCGATAACCTCGTCACTTTGCGGGCGGCGTACCACCGCTGCCAGGGCCGAGGTGCCGATGGCCGACGTTTCCTCGACCCAGGCATAACCGCGCTCGCGGGCGCGGTGCAGGTAGCCGATCAGTTCATCAGTGGAGCGTGGCGCGTTCGGGCCGAACTGGGTGGGGTCGGCGATGCCTTGGCGCAACACCATCTGCAGCGCCTGTTCATCGTCCAGGCTGGCCAGCCAGGCATGCCCGGACGCGGTGTAGAACAAGGGTGCGTCGCGGCCCATGTCGGGGTCGTAACGCAGCCCGGAGCGCGCGCCCTGGGACTTGGCGATCCAGGTCTGCCGGGCCCCATCGATCACGCCAAGGCGCACCAGTTCACCGCTGTCCTGGGCCAGGCGGTCGAGAATCGGCTGGATGATGTCGGCGCCGCTGCTGGCCAGGTAACGAAAGCCCAGCGCCACCAGCTTGGCCGACAGCTGGTAGCGGCTGTTGTCACGGTTCTGCCGCACGTACCCGAGCCGCACCAGTTCGGTGAGCATGCGATGGGCCGCACTTTTAGGGATGTCCAGGCGCTCGGCCAGGGTTTGCAAGGGCAGGCCCTGAGGCTCACCGGTAAGGCTTTCTACAAGACTGAAGGCGCGTTCGATCTGACTACCAGCCATGATACAGGTCCCTGATATTTTTTGCGGATTCTAGAAGATGATTCCACATTGCCGATAGCATCCGTACCCAGGCCCCGGTGAAATGTCCGATTATCGCCCGCTACTTGGCCGGCTCGCCTGCCCCTCCCTTGCAGATCGATTCCGCGCCGATAAGAATGTGGAACCTTGTTCCAATAACAATACAGGATTGCGCAATGCCTTCTGCTCCCTTCGAAACCGAATGCGATGTACTGGTCATAGGCTCTGGCGCTGCCGGGCTGGCTGCGGCCGTAACGGCTGCCTGGCATGGGCAGAAGGTGATCGTGGTGGAGAAGGAGCCGGTATTCGGCGGCGCCACGGCCTGGTCCGGTGGCTGGGCCTGGGTACCGCGCAACCCGCTGGCGCGCCGGGCCGGCATCGAGGAAAGCATCGAGCAACCGCGTACCTATCTGCGCAACGAACTGGGGGCAAATTACGACGCCGAGCGCGTTGATGCCTTCCTTGAAGCCTGCCCGCACATGGTGGCGTTTTTCGAGCAGCATACGGCGCTGCAGTTTGCCGATGGCAATGGCATCCCGGACATGCATGGCGATACCCCGGGTGCAGCCCAGGGCGGGCACCAGGTGATTGCCGCCCCCTATGACGCCCGCGAGGTGGGTGCACTGCTGCCACGCTTGCGCAAGACCCTGCGCGAAACCTCGTTCATGGGCATGCCGATCATGGCTGGGGCCGACCTTGCCGCGTTCCTCAACATGACCCGCTCGCCCAAAGCCTTGCTGCACGTGTGCAAGCGCTTCGGTCGCCACCTGTACCACCTGGCCCGCCATGGCCGGGCGATGCACTTGGTCAACGGCGTGGCGCTGGTGGCGCGGCTGGCCAAGTCGGCACAAGACTTGGGCGTGCAGTTGCAGGCGTCGGCGCCCGCCAAGCGTTTGCTGGTCGAGGACGGCCAGGTGCGCGGGGCGCTGGTGGCGACGCCACAGGGCGAGCAACGCATCCGGGCCAAGGCCGTGGTGCTGGCCGCAGGCGGGTTCCCCAACGACACGGCCCGGCGCCGGCAACTGTTCCCGCGCGATGCCAGCGGCCACGACAACCTTGCCCTGCCCCCCAAGGGCTGCTCGGGCGATGGCCTGCGCCTGGGTGAGTCGGCCGGTGGCGTGGTGGCTACCGACCTCAAGTCCCCGGTGGCCTGGGCGCCGGTTTCGCAAGTGCCGCACCGCGATGGCAGTGTCGGCCACTTCCCGCACATCATCGAGCGCGGCAAGCCGGGCATTATCGGCGTGCTGGCCAACGGCAAGCGCTTCGTCAATGAAGCGCATGGTTACTACGATTATGTCTCGGCCATGGTCGCAGCTGTGCCGCCGGACGAGGAAGTGTGTTCATGGCTGGTCTGCGACCATCGCTTTTTGCGCCGCTATGGCCTGGGCCATGCCCGCCCGGCGCCACTGCCGGTGTGGCCGCATGTGCGCAGTGGCTACCTGAAGCGAGGCGGCACGCTGGAAGCGTTGGCTATTGCCTGTGGCATCGACCCGGACGGGTTACGGGCCACGGTTGGCGAGTTCAACAGCCATGCGCGCAATGGCGAGGACCCGGCATTTGGCCGCGGTTCCACACCGTTCAACCGCAAGCAGGGCGACCCGCAGCACAAAGGCCCCAACCCTTGCGTGGCGCCGATCGAGCATGGGCCGTTCTATGCGGTAAAGGTGAAACCGGGTTGCTTTGGCACCTTTGCCGGGTTGCGCACCGACGGCAATGCACGGGTGCTGGATGAAGCTGGGCAGCCGATTGCCGGGCTGTATGCGGCGGGTACCGACATGGCCAGCGTGTTTGGTGGGTGGTACCCGTCAGGTGGTATCAACCTGGGGCCGGCGTTGACGTTTGGTTATGTGGCTGGGCGGCATATTGCTGGGGTTCGGGGGTATGAGGAGTGATAGGTAATGCCCACCGGAAGGTTTTCAGCGCCTGTGAGATCGAGCGCCGCCCGCGCGGCGCTTCGCGGGGCAAGCCCGCTCCCACATCTGTTTCGGGCCAATTACTCCTGTGCCATTTTCGCGCGCTCCCCTTGGCGCACGGCTCGATATCGAATCATACAAACAAGGCGGACAGAGGTGGCCTCACAGGAGGGACTGGCCCGAAACAGATGTGGGAGCGGGCTTGTCCCGCGAAGCGCCGCGCGGGCGGCGCTCGATCTCACTGGCGCTGCAACTGCCTCGGCGAACACAAGGCAGCCCTCATGCAACCTATCGTTGTACCGCCTGAAAATCCTCAACTGCCTGGGCAAAGCGTGATGCTCAGGCCGGGCAGCGCATCTGCGCCAGCCAGTAGTTCACATCCACCTCGTCGAGCTGCTCGGCACGCAGGAAGCGCTCGGCATATTGGCGGTACACGCCGCTGCTGAGAAACAGCTGCAGCAGCTGGCCGTCGAGGTGCCCGTCGCGGGCCATGAACACCAGGATCTTCACCGACTCGGACAACGTCTTCGGCGGTTTGTAAGGCCGGTCGGCCGCCGTCAGCGCCTCGAAGATGTCGGCAATCGCCATCACCCGCTCGGCAATGCCCAGCTGCTGTCCGCCCAGGCGGCGCGGGTAGCCGCTGCCGTCCATCTTCTCGTGATGGTTGCCGGCAATGTCGGGCACCCGCTTGAGCTGGCGCGGGAACGGTAGCGCGCTGAGCATGATGATGGTCTGCACGATGTGTTCGTTGATCTTGAAGCGCTCTTCGTCGTTCAAGGTGCCACGGCGGATTGCCAGGTTATACAGCTCGCCATGGTTGCTGGCGTGGGCTGGCAGGCGCATGTCGAAGCCCCAGGTGTTGCGCGGGTCGCCCTTGACCACCGGCGGCGTGCGTGTACCCCACGGCACACGGTGTTCCGGGCGGTCGGACAGCAGCGGTTCGTCTACCGGCAGCGCGGGTGGCGGCACACCGGCAAAGCGTTCGGCTTCGTCACGGGAGATGCCCAGGCGGTTGTCGAAGTGGCGTTGCCAGTGGCGCTGGCCGATCTGTTGCAGGCGCTGGATATCAGCGTCCTGCATGAATTCACCGCCAATGTTGGCCTGGGCAACGAAGGCGAAGTCGTCCTGCAGTTCGGCCTGGCGACGGACCAGGGCAGCTTTCAGCGCCGGCGGCTCGGCACCGTCGGCCAGGCCTTGCCAATACGCCAGCTCGGCATCGCGCCACAGCACTTCGAAGCGCATGCGCACTTCGTGAATGCGGTTGTACAGGGTTTCCAGCTTGGTCGCCTTGTCCACCACGTATTCGGGGCTGGTGACCTTGCCACAATCATGCAGCCAGGCCGCCACGCGGAATTCGTAACGCTCGGTCTCGCTCATGCTAAAGCTGGCATAGGGCCCACTGTCGGCCGCCACCGCCTGGTCCAGCAGCATCTGCGCCAGCTGCGGCACCCGTTCACAGTGGCCACCGGTATACGGGCTCTTGGCGTCGATAGCATCGGCCAGCAGCTTGATCATGGCGTCCAGCAGGCGTTGCTGGGCTTCGACCAGTTGACGGGTTTCGATGGCCACCGCAGCCACACCCGACAGCTCCTCGACAAAACGCCTGAACGGTTCACCGGCCTGCTCTTCAGCCAACTGCAGCACGAGGATGCCCAACAACGCCTGGCTGCGGTCATTCAGCACCACCGCCAGGCTCTGGTCGTGCAGGCCCAGGGCCTGGGTCACTGCGGCGGCAAGCTGGTGCCGGGCGCCTTCGTCCACCGCCAACTCGCCGGGGTACTGCTCCCCCCGGCAGGAAGCGGCAAGACGCAGCAAGGCGTGTTCGGCATCGTACAGGTAGACGACACCGGCATTGAGCCCGGCAGCCTCGACCAGGTGTGTCAGCACACCCTCGAGCATGCGTTCCAGGTCACGCTCGCGGCTAAGCGTGAGGGTAATGGCCTGGAAACTGCGGATGGTGCCGGACATGCGGCTCAGCACACGGTTCAGTTCGCGCACTTCGGAAACCTGCGAGCCCACCCCCACCTGGCGGCTGAAATCGAAGGCGGCCAGGCCTTGCACCTGCTCGGCCAGCAGGCGCAGCGGGCGGCCAATGCGCCGGCCCAGCACACCGCCGAGTACCAGCAGCACAGCCATCAGCGCGCCGGTCCAGAGCAACTGTTCGACCAGCACCTTGCGCGCACCGGCCAGCAACTCGTGGGCCGGCACCGCAATCAGCACGTGCAGGTCCTGCCCGGCCAGGGTGGTCAGTTGCACGCGCATGCCGAACCAGGTGCGACCGTCCACCTGATAAGGCTGCGGCCGGGTGCCTTGCGGCGGCTCGGCAAACAGCTGCTGCAGGCTGGCAATGCCCAGCTCGCCAACCCGCGACAGGCGCACCGCCTGCCCTTCATGCAGGATGACGCGTTGCAGCTCCGGGTAGGCCACCACACTGCCTTGGGCATCGATCACGGCAATCTCGGTGCCAGGGGTGATGCGCAAGTCCTGGGTTTCGCTGGCCAGGTCGTTGACCGAAACGTCCATGCCGATCACGGTCCCGCCATCGACACTGCGCTGGGCCATGGTCAGGCCGATTTCACGGGTGGTGAAGAACACATACGGGTGGGTCAGCACGGTAGTGGCGTGTGCCGAGGCGTCGGTGAACCACGGGCGCTGGCGCGGGTCGTAGCGGTACTCGGGCCTGGCCTGGGCTTGCAGCAGGTTCAGGGCCTGGTCGTAAAAGCGCCACTCGCCTTGCAGCGCTCCGCCCTCACGGCTGACGCTCTGCACCAGGAATGCCGTACCCGCTGGAGCGCCGAAGCGCTGCAACAATTGCTGCTCACGCAGCCGACGTATCAGCAGGAATTCGCCGTTGGGGTAGCCCAGGTAGGCGGCGCTGAGCATGCGGTTGGCGTCAAGCGTTTCGACCAGTTGTGGCAAGCGCTCCAGGCGCTGCGCCAGGGTGTGTGCGGTCGGGTTGTAGGCCAGCAGGCGGATGCTGCTCTGCGCCGGGTCGATCAGCCGCCGGGCGCGTTCGTCGAGGGTCTTGCCAACCTGCTGGGCGGAATCGCCAGCGGCGGCGATCAAGGTCTGGCGCAGGCCGCGATAGCCTTGCCAGGCAAGGGCGGCGCCGAGCAGCAGCATGCCCAACATGATGGCCAGCGCCACCAGCCACTGTAGGGAAATGCCCCGCCCGGCGTTGCCAGAGGCACGACCATTCGACACGTAGCCCATCCCAGGTACTCCATGCATGGCACATTGCCTTGGCTGATGTCCGCAGCAGTGTAGAGGGATGGCGGGGGTTCTGCCGGGGTGGGTGGGGAAATTTATACAGAGTTGGGGGCTGGAAGGTGCTTGCCGGTAGATTTGTAGCGCCTGTGAAATCATGCGCCGCGCGGGCGGCGCTCGATTTCACAGGCGCTGCAAATGGTTCGCCAGACACTCACCCACGCAACTGGTACCAAGTAGTCTTAAGCTGCGAATACTTGTCAAACGAATGCAGCGACAGGTCGCGGCCAAACCCCGACTGCTTGCCACCGCCGAACGGCACCGTCACATCCAGCGCATCGACCGTGTTCACCGACACCGTTCCGGCCTTCAGCGCCCGCGCCACCCGGTGCGCCTGGTTGAAGTCATCGCTCCACACCGAGGCCGCCAGGCCATAGATGCTGTCGTTGGCCAGACGTACCGCCTGCTCTTCCGTATCAAAAGCGCTGACCGCCAGCACCGGCCCGAACACTTCTTCTTGCGCCAGGCTCATGCGGCGATCGACCCCGGCAAAAATGGTCGGCTCGATATAGTTGTCCGAACCGTCGATGGTCAGGCGCCTGCCACCACATACCAACTGCGCGCCCTGTTGCCCGGCACGGGTTATGGCGGCCTCGATGCGCCCGGTCTGTTCGGTATCGACAAGCGCCCCGGCACGGCTCGCCGGGTCCAGCGGGTTGCCGGGCAGCCACTGGCGGGCCTTGGCCTGCAGGCGCTCGATGAACTCGTCGTGGATGGAACGCTGCACGTACAGCCGCGAATTGGCCGAACACACCTCGCCCTGGTTGAAGAAAATGCCGAAGGCCGCCTTTTCTGCCGCCAGGTCCAGGTCCTGGCAGTTATCGAACACCAGGTTCGGGCTCTTGCCGCCGCACTCCAGCCACACCTGCTTGAGGTTGGACTGCGCCGAGTACTGCATGAAGTACTTGCCCACCTGGGTAGAGCCGGTGAACACCAGGCAATCCACATCCGGGTGCAGGCCCAGTGCCTGCCCGGCCTGCTCGCCCAAACCCGGCACCACATTCAGCACGCCCTCCGGCAAACCGGCTTCCAGTGCCAGTTGGGCCAGGCGCAGGGCGGAAAATGGTGACTGCTCGGCGGGCTTGAGCACCACGCTGTTGCCGGCAGCCAGCGCCGGGGCCAGCTTCCAGGCGGCCATGTCGAGCGGGAAGTTCCACGGCACCACGGCCGCGACCACGCCGAGGGCTTGGCGGGTGATGGTGGCCAGTGCGTTGGCTGCGGTGGGCGCCACCTGGTCGTACAGCTTGTCCAGTGCCTCGCCGTACCAGGCGAATACGTGCGCCGAGCCCGGCACGTCGATGTTGTAGGCGTCCATCACCGGCTTGCCCATGTTCAGCGAGTCCAGCAGGGCCAGTTCTTCGCGATGGGCCATGATCAGCTCGGCCAGGCGCAGCAGTACTTTCTTGCGTTCGCCCGGTGCCATGCGCGGCCATGGGCCTTGCTCGAAGGCCCGGCGGGCACTGGCGACGGCCAGGTCGACTTCGGCCTGGCCGCAGGCGGCGACCTGGGCCAGAACGCTGTTGGTGGCGGGGTTGATGGCGGCGAACGTGGCGCCGCCCTGGGCATTCACGGGTTTGCCGTCGATCAGCGCACTGGCCGGAAGGCACAGGTCCGAGGCGCGTTGTTGCCAGAATTCGAGGGTGTACATTTGTACTCCTGGTGAACATTTGGGCAGATTTTTTGTTAGTGGCGTCGCCCCACAGGTGGATCGCCGGGGCTGCTTTGCAGCCCTTTCGCGACACAAGGCCGCTCCTACAGGGGACCGCGTATTAGCGGACAAACGCGGTCCCTGTAGGAGCGGCCTTGTGTCGCGATGGGGCGCAAAGCGCCCCCAAAAGTTTTACAGCTTGCCGACCAGGCGCGCCGTGCGGTCCACGGCAATGCGGGTCTTCTCTACCAGTTCATCCAGCTCGCTGTGGTTGGCGATCAAGGCCGGGGCCATGATCATCCGCCCCAGGGTCGAACGGATGATCACCCCTTCCTCGAAACCGAAGGTGCGGCACTGCCAGGCCAGGTCGTTCTCGTTGGCAAAGCGCTTGCGTGTCGGCTTGTGCTCGGCGAACTGCAGCGCCGCCACCAGCCCGGCGCCCTGCACCTGGCCGATCAACGGGTGGTCGGCAAATACCTCGCGCAGGATGCGCTGCAGGTACGGCCCGGTGTCGTCCTTCACCTGGCGCACGATGCCTTCGTCACGCAGGGCTTTGAGGTTGGCGATGGCCACCGCCGCTGCCACCGGGTGGCCGGAATAGGTCAGGCCGTGGGCAAATACCCCGCCCCGCTCCACCAGCGCCTCGGCAATGCGCTTGCTCAGCACCAGGCCGCCCATGGGCACGTAGCCGCTGGTCAGGCCCTTGGCAATCGACAGGGTGTCGGGCTCGAAGCCGAAGTACTCATGGGCAAACCACTCGCCAGTGCGGCCAAAGCCACCAATCACCTCGTCGGCACACAGCAGCACGTCGTACTGGCGGCAGATGCGCTGGATTTCCGGCCAGTAGCTTTCCGGCGGGAAGATCATGCCGCCTGCGCCCTGGAACGGCTCGGCTATGAAGCCAGCAACGTTTTCGGCGCCCAGCTCAAGGATCTTTTCTTCCAGCTGCAAGGCGCAGCGGCGGCCGAACTCGGCCGGGCTCAGCTCGCCGCCTTCGGCATACCAGTACGGCTCGTCGATGTGCGCCACATCCGGGATCAGCCCGCCCATGTCATGCATGAACTTCATGCCGCCCAGCGCCGTGGCCGCCAGGGTCGAGCCGTGGTAACCGTTCCAGCGGCCGATCATGATTTTCTTGCTTGGCTGGCCGACCACCTGCCAGTAGCGGCGCACGGTGCGGATCAGCACCTCGTTGGCCTCGGAGCCGGAGTTGGTGTAGATCGCGTGGCTGTAGTGCCCGGGCAGCAGGCTGAACAGCAGTTCGGACAGTTCGATCACCGCCGGGTGGGTGGTGTGGAAGAACATGTTGTAGTAGGCCAACTGGTCCATCTGCGTGGCAGCGGCGGCGGTCAGGTCGCGGCGGCCGTAGCCCAGTTGGGTGCACCACAGGCCGGACATGCCATCCAGGTAGCGCTTGCCCTCGCTGTCCCACAGGTGCAGGCGTTCGCCACCGACGATCACCCGCGGCCCTTCGGCGTTAAGCGCCTTCTGGTCGAGGAAGGCATGGATGTGGTGCGCGGCGTCGGCTGCCTGGTAGTCACGGGTCTGGCGTTGCGGGGCGAAAGGCGCGTTCATTGTTGGTTTTCCTTTGCGGTGGGGGTGCAAGGCAGCCGGCATTCAGCGCAGCTTGCCCATGTAGCTTTCCAGCGGGTCCTTGCCCAGCACGCCTTGGGCATTGGCCAGCGCGTCGATGAACAGGGAAAACAGCTCGGACTGTGTGCCGATGTCGAGCTTGGCGTAGACGTTCTTGCGGTGCGACTTGATGGTGTCTTCCGACACGCCCAGGCGCTCGGCCAGTGACTTGGTCGAGTGGCCGCGCAAAATCAGCTGGGCAATGCGGCATTCACGCTCGGTCAGCAACGAGCTGCCGAAGTTGTTCAGCGCAGCATGGATGCGTTGTTCGAGGATGTTCTCGAAGCGCCCGGCGCGGCTGTCCAGCCCGGCAAAGTGCTTGCTGAGCACTGCCAGCACCCAGGGCGTGATGCGCCCGAACAGCGCGCGGCTTTGCGGGTCGAGTTTGTCGGTGAAGGCCAACGACACCGCCAGGCTCTGCCCCGGCGCCACTTGCAGGATGTAGTTGAGCTCATCCTCCAGGTGCGAATGGCGGTAGAACGACTGGTAGTACTCGCTGACCTCGAAATGGTCGGGCGCTACCTCGAACAGGCCGTAGCAGCCAGACTCGACCTGCTCCACGCAGGCGCCGTAGAACGGGTCGAGCAGATAGAAGCCCGACAGGTAGCGGCTGACGTTGCCCTCGGGCTGCCAGGGCGCCTTGTCGTCCTGCTCGAACAGTGCGCAAGGCATGCCGTCGTGCGGGTACAGGTACACCGTGGTGGCCTGGATCGGCCGGATCACGCCCAGTGCCGCAAACAGGTTGGCGGCAAAGCCTGGCCGGCCGATCGCCTCGGTGACCTTGGCCAGGTGCTCGAACCATTGTTCTGAAAGCAATTGATTAGTCACTGTCGGCCTGCCGTATGAAGTAAGGCACCGCCGCCAGTGCGGTGCGTTGTTGAGCAGATACTCCCATGGCATTGCCGACACCGAAATCACCCTTTGGGGTGAGCACGTTCGCGGCTGCCTGGGCTCACCCCAAAGGGTGATTCCGGGTGCCGGCAGGGTATGGGAGCATCAACCCGCCCCAGCGCTGCGAGCCTTTCGCTCGACCTCCTTGCACAACGCCCTCCGGTAGCGAGCCTGCTCGCCTGCCGCGGTGTCCTGCATCCCTTTCCAGGAGTTAGCAATGCATACAACAACAAGTACAGCCCATCGCCCTGCACATGGCACCGCCTCGCCCGCAACCTCGCAACCCGGCGCCACCAACGGCCGCTTTCGCAAGTCCATGAGCATGACCGCCCTGGTGTTGTTCGGCCTGGCCTACATGGTGCCACTGGCCGTGTTCACCACCTACGGGCTGGTCACCCAGATGACCAAGGGGCACCTGCCCACCGCCTATCTCCTGACCCTCGCCGCCATGCTGCTGACCGCTTACAGCTACGGTCGCATGGTTCAGGCCCACCCTTACTCCGGCTCGGTCTACACCTATACACGCAAGGCCTTCGGCAGCCACATCGGCTTCATCACCGGCTGGACCCTGCTGCTCGACTACATCTTCCTGCCGTTGCTCAGCTACCTGCTGATCGGCATTTACATGTCGGAATACTTCCCTGCCATCCACGCCTGGGTGTGGGTGGCAGGTTCCATTGCCCTGGTCACCTTCCTCAACCTGATCGGCATCGAGTCGATCACCCGGGTCAACTGGATCCTGGTGGTGGCGCAGCTGGTATTCATCATCGTCTTCGTCAGCTTGTCGGTGCTCAAACTCAGCGGCCAGGCGGAGCCGGTGTCGCTGCTGGCCCCGTTCCACCATGAAGGTTTCAGCGTGCCGTTGATCATGACCGGCGCAGCGGTGCTGTGCCTGTCGTTCCTGGGCTTTGATGCGGTATCGACCATGGCCGAGGAAACCAGCAACCCGACCTACCGCATTCCGGTGGCGATCCTTGCCGTGTCGCTGATTGGCAGCCTGCTGTTCCTGGTGGTGTCGTACTGCGCTCAGATGGTGTTCCCCGACTGGGGCAGCTTTGCCGACCCGGATTCGGCCTCGGTCGATGTCATGCGCCGGGTCGGTGGCGAACTGCTGGTCACCGCCTTCACCGCCACCTACGTCGCCGGGTGCTTTGCCTCGGCCATGGTGTCCCAGGCCAGCGTGTCGCGGGTGTTGTTCGCCATGGGCCGCGACGGCGCATTACCGCGTGCGTTCGGCCAACTGGTGACGAAGAAGCGCGTGCCGGCCACGGCCATCCTGGTGGTCAGCCTGCTGTCACTGATCGCCTTGGTCATCACCCTTGACACTGTGGCCAATATGATCAGCTTCGGCGCGCTGTTCGCCTTTTCGGCGGTGAACCTGGCGGTGGCCAAGCACTACCTGGTCGACCAGAAGCTACGCGGTGGCCGCAACGTGCTGCTGTATGGCGCCATTCCCGGGCTGGGGTTTCTCAGCACGTTGTGGCTGTGGAGCAGCCTGACCAGCCTGTCGTTTACCATCGGCCTGTGCTGGATGGGCATGGGCCTGCTGGTGTTGCTGGGGCTGACCCGAGCGTTTCGGATGAAGCTGCCAGAGTTGCAGATGGCCGATTGAGAACGCCCGCGCGGTCCCTGTAGGAGCGGCCTTGCGTCGCGAAAGGGCTGCAAAGCAGCCCCGGCTAATTGTGCATCTGTGCTGAAGCCCTGGGGCTGCTCTGCAGCCCTTTCGCGACGCAAGGCCGCTCCCACAAAGTGGTGATCTGCGCCAACCAAGCGATAACCAAGCGTTATCACCCGATCCGCATTAATCATTATTCAGCCCCCCGTCAGCCGCCTACAGTCCCAGCCCAACGACTGTCATTGCCAACGGGAAACGAAATGTCCATCGAACATCGCCTGAACCACATCGCCGGCCAGCTCAGCGGCAACGGTGACGTGCTGCTGAACAGCGTCGACGCCCACAGCGGCGAGCCTCTGCCCTACGCCTTCCACCAAGCGACCGGCGACGAAGTCGAGGCCGCCGTGCAGGCCGCCGAAGCGGCCTACCCGGCCTACCGCAGCACCAGCCCGGCCCAGCGTGCGGGTTTTCTCGATGCCATCGCCAACCAACTGGACGCCCTTGGTGATGATTTCATTCAGCATGTAATGCGTGAAACCGCACTGCCCGAAGCACGCATCCGTGGCGAACGCGCGCGCACCAGCAACCAGCTGCGCCTGTTTGCCGAAGTGGTACGCCGTGGCGACTTCTACGGCGCCCGCATCGACCGCGCCCTGCCCCAGCGCACCCCATTGCCCCGCCCGGACCTGCGCCAATACCGCATCGGCGTGGGCCCGGTGGCCGTGTTCGGCGCCAGCAACTTCCCGCTGGCCTTCTCTACCGCTGGCGGTGACACCGCCTCGGCACTGGCCGCTGGCTGCCCGGTAGTATTCAAAGCCCACAGCGGCCACATGCTCACTGCCGCCCACGTAGCGGCGGCCATCGACCGCGCAGTGGCCAGCAGCGACATGCCAGCCGGCGTGTTCAACATGATCTACGGTGCCGGTGTGGGTGAAGCACTGGTCAAGCACCCCGCCATTCAGGCGGTCGGCTTTACCGGTTCGCTGCGCGGTGGCCGCGCCCTGTGCGACATGGCCGCAGCGCGCCCGCAACCCATCCCGGTATTTGCCGAAATGAGCAGCATCAACCCGGTGCTCGTGCTGCCGCAGGCGCTTCAGGCGCGCGGTGAGCAAGTGGCCAGCGAGCTGGCCGCCTCGGTGGTCATGGGTTGCGGGCAGTTCTGCACCAACCCGGGCCTGGTGGTGGGCATCAAGTCGCCGCAGTTCGAGCAGTTTGTGCACACGCTGGTGGCACGCATGGCCGATCAAGGGCCACAAACCATGCTCAACGCCGGCACCCTGCGCAGCTACCAGAACGGTGTGCAGCACCTGCTGGCGCACCCGGGCATTGAGCACCTGGCCGGGCAGCCGCAAAGCAGTAATCAGGCCCAGCCACAGCTGTTCAAGGCAGACGTGAGCCTGCTGCTGAACGGCGACCCGCTGCTGCAGGAAGAAGTGTTCGGCCCGACTACCGTGGTGGTAGAAGTGGCCGACGCACAGCAATTGGCCGAAGCCCTGCGCCAACTGCAAGGCCAGCTGACGGCCACGCTGATTGCCGAGCCTGATGACCTGAATGCCTTTTCCACTTTGGTGCCGCTGCTGGAACGCAAGGCCGGGCGCCTGCTGTTGAATGGCTACCCGACGGGCGTTGAGGTAAGCGATGCGATGGTGCATGGCGGGCCTTACCCGGCCACGTCCGATGCCCGTGGCACTTCTGTCGGCACCCTGGCCATTGATCGTTTCCTGCGCCCGGTGTGCTTCCAGAACTACCCGGATGCGCTGCTGCCAGATGCACTGAAAAGCGCCAACCCGCTGGGGATTGCGCGGTTGGTGGATGGGGTTAGTAGCCGTGAGGCGGTTTGATCCGGTGTTGAGGTAGCCTGTGCGGGCCTCTTCGCGGGTAAACCCGCTCCTACAGCTTGCACTGTCTGTGTAGGAGCGGGTTTACCCGCGAATAGGCCGGCACAGGTACACACCATTGATGAATATTCCTTGTCAGCATTCAATAGGCTTCACTGACACTGGAACTCAATTCATCAAAAGGCCGCCATGTACTCCTCTGAACGCCTCAAAGGCATCGATGTCTTCGTCGCCGTCGCTGACCTGGGCAGCTTCACCGCAGCTGCCGAGCGGCTCAACCTCACCAGCTCGGCCATCAGCAAGAGCGTGGCCGGGCTCGAGGCTCGCCTGGGCGCACGCCTGTTCAACCGCACCACCCGCAGCCTGTCACTCAGCGAGGCGGGCGTGGTGTTCTACCGTACCTGCACCTCGGTGCTGGCTGACCTGGAAGAGGCCGAGCACGCACTGGTCGCCAGCGATAACCAACCCCACGGCAAAGTCCGCATCGAACTGCCCGCCTCCTACGGTCGCCTGCATGTGCTGCCACTGATCCTCGACTTCATCCGCCTGCACCCGCTATTGCAGCCGCATGTGTCGTTTTCCGACCGCTTCGTCGACCCGGTGCACGAGGGTATCGATATCGTCGTGCGCATCGGTGGCCCGGATGCCTGGCCGGCCGCACTCGGCCACCAGTACTTCGGTGCCCAACGCCTGATGTTCTGTGCCGCCCCCAGCTACCTGGAAAAACATGGCGTGCCACAAGACGAGCGCGACCTGGAACACCATCACTGCGTCGGTTATGGCCACACCGACGGCATGGTCAGCCCCTGGTTCTTCAAGGGTCGCCAACCTGGCGAGATGGAACGACGCACCGTGCAGCCGCGCATCGCAGTGGGCGATGGCGAGGGGGAAGTTGCAGCCGTACTGGCCGGCCATGGCATCGGCCAGTTGCCCACCTGGTTAACCCAGCAACACCTCGACCAGGGGCAGCTGGTGGAGGTATTGCCGGCGCTGGCCACCGACGGCCTGCCGATGAACCTGGTGTGGCTGAAAAGCCGCGAAGGGTTACCCAAGGTGCGCGCCTTGCTCGACTACCTGCTACCCCGCTTGGCGCCTCACGGCACCCGAACCAGCGCAGCAGGCTGACGGGCAAGGCGGCTGACCATCGGCACCAGGCCCAGCGCCAGCAGTGCGACACCTGCGGCCACGTAACCCAGGTACTCGATACCCAAGCCTGGGATGGTCATGCCGCCAAGCACGGCGCCTAAGCCAATACCGGCGTTGGCCGCCGACACATTGGTGGTGCCGGCCAAGGCCTGGGCATGCGTCACCGAACTCATTACCCGCACCTGGCTGACCGGGTACAGCGCCGTGTTGGCAATGCCCCACACGGCCAGTGCCAGGCAGAATGCCAGGCCGGCACCTGCCAGCGGCACCAGCGCCGCCATGCCAATGGCCAGCAACAGCAGGAACAGCACCGTCGCCCTGAGTGGTGAACGGTCCACTGCGCGCCCGCCGATCCAGTTGCCAAGCAGGCCGACGGCGCCAAAGCCCATCAGCCACCAGCCGGTATGTGCCGGTGCGACGCCCGCAACCCGCTGCAGCAGATCGGCCAGGTAGGTGTAGCCGGTGAACATCGCGGTGAATACCACCACCGACAGCAGCACATTGGCGAGAAAGTAGCGCTCCTTGAAAATGCGCGCCTGCTGCATGAAATCGATTTTTGCCGTGCGGGCGACTTGCGGCATCCACACCCACATGGCCAGCGCCATCAGCAGCGACAGCGCCGCCAGTATCCAGAACGCGCCTCGCCAGCCGACGGCATTGGCCGCCACGGTACCCAGCGGAATGCCCAGCAGCATGGCCGCCGAGATGCCCAGGTACACCTTGGAGATGGCCTGCCCCGCTTTGTCACGCCCAGCCAGGTGCCCGGCCGTTTCGCTGGCCGTGCCCCAGAACACCGGCAATGCCAGTGCCGGAATCACCCGCGCAATGGCCAGCACCCAAAAACTGCTCGATGCCGCAGCCAGCGCATTGGCTGCGGCAAACACCAGCAGGATGGTAATGAACAACCGCTTGCGATCCAGATGCGCCAGTGCAGCGGTCAAGGCAGGGCCGGCAAGCATGACGGTAAACGCAAACAGCGTGACCAGCTGGCCCGCTACCGAGATCGAAATTCCCAGGTCGTGGCTTAGCGCGGGCAGCAACCCGACGATCAGAAATTCGGTGGTGACGATCAGAAAGGCCGAGAAGGCCAGGATGGCGATGCTGATTGCAACGTTTCGGCCAGCAGTTGCAGCTTCGGGGCTGGGTTCGTGGACAGACATCAAGACAGGCTCCAGGAAAAGAGGCTGCCAGTCTATTGATAAAACTAATTCCTATTTTTGGTGATATTTCATCAATTAAATGACCAGGATTCATGAATCACAAGGCAATGTATACAACTTTGAAGAATCCTGATTACATAAGCGCTCGCCTACGACCTCGGTAAACGCCGATGCGTATTGCGACGGGCTTTAGCCATGTCATCTGCAACCCGCAAGAAAACCCTCCTCGTCAAGAACGCCGCACTTCTGGTCACCATGGACGGCGAACGCCGTGAGATCAAGAACGGTGGCCTGTACATCGAAGACAACCTGATCAAGCAGGTCGGCCCCAGCGATACCCTGCCGCAGCATGCCGACGTGGTGCTGGACATGGCCGGCAAGGTGGTCATCCCGGGCCTGGTCAACACCCACCACCACATGTACCAGAGCCTCACCCGTGTGGTGCCAGCGGCTCAGGACGGTGAGCTGTTCAACTGGCTGACCAACCTGTACCCGATCTGGGCGCGCCTGACCCCGGAAATGATCGCGGTGTCGACCCAAACCGCCATGGCCGAGCTGATCCTGTCCGGCTGCACCACCTCCAGCGACCACCTGTACATCTACCCCAACGGCTGCAAGCTCGACGACAGCATCCATGCCGCCGCCGAAATCGGCATGCGCTTCCACGCCGCACGCGGCAGCATGAGCGTGGGCCAGAGCCAGGGTGGCCTGCCGCCTGACTCGGTGGTGGAAAAGGAAGCCGACATCCTCAAGGAGTCGCAGCGCCTGATCGAGGACTACCACGACGCCAGCCACGGCTCGATGCGCCGCATTGTGGTAGCGCCCTGCTCGCCGTTCTCGGTCAGCCGCGACCTGATGCGCGAAGCCGCCGTGCTGGCGCGCCAGTATGGTGTGTCGTTGCACACGCACCTGGCCGAGAATGTCAACGACATCGCCTACAGCCGCGAAAAGTTCGGCATGACCCCGGCCGAGTACGCCGAAGACCTCGGCTGGGTCGGCCACGACGTCTGGCACGCCCACTGCGTGCAACTCGACCAGCATGGCATCGAGCTGTTTGCCCGTACCGGCACCGGTGTCGCCCACTGCCCGTGCTCGAACATGCGCCTGGCCTCCGGCATCGCCCCGGTGCGCAAGATGCGTGACCACGGGGTGCCGGTTGGCCTGGGGGTCGACGGTTCGGCATCCAACGACGGCGCCAGCATGATCGGCGAAGTGCGCCAGGCCCTGCTGCTGCAGCGGGTGGGTTTCGGCCCTGACGCCATGACCGCGCGCGAGGCACTGGAAATTGCCACCCTGGGCGGCGCCAAGGTGCTTAACCGCAATGACATCGGGGCCCTGGCCCCGGGCATGGTCGCCGACTTCGTCGCCTTCGACCTCGGCCATGTGGCCTATGCCGGTGGCCTGCACGACCCGTTGGCGGCACTGGTGTTCTGCACCCCGACCCAAGTGCACACCAGCGTGATCAACGGCCGCGTGGTGGTCAAGGACGGGCAGTTGGCCACCGTCGACCTGCCACGCGTGCTGGAGCGTCATAACCAGCTGGCTCACCAATTGGTCAGCGAAGCCTGATCTACCCGGGCTGCTGTGCAGCCCGCCTCCTGCTGCAGACCCGGGCAAGCCATTCTTTAAATGCACTATTTGCATATTAAGTTATACCTAAATTGAATTTTGCACTTCTTCAGAAACCCTTTACTGTCTAGCCCATTGTGCCGGCCTCAAGCTGCCGGTTTTATCCGCACGCTACCCGACCACGTGGTGCCTGCCCCCTGATTGCACATGGAGGCGCCATGCCCATCGCTTCACTCAACCGCCGTAAACTGCTGGCCCTGGCGGGCACGGCCACGGCGGCCAGCTTGTTCGGCCGCCTGGCCTTCGCCGACAGCAGTCACGCCGCCCACAGCGGCCATGCCGCGCAGCCGGTCGGCAGTGGCCTGGACCTGGACAGCAACCGTTGGGTGCTGCCCGAACCACGCAAGGTCAGGTTGGCGACCAACCTTAATGCCGTGTGCCTGGCACCGGTGGCCGTGGCCGACAGCCAGGGTATCTTCAAGCGCCACAACCTCGACGTGGAGTTCGTCAACTTCGGTAACTCCACCGAGGTACTGCTGGAATCGATGGCCACGGGCAAGGCCGACGCTGCCACTGGCATGGCACTGCGCTGGCTGAAAGCGCTCGAGCAAGGCTTTGATGTCAAACTTACCGCCGGCACTCACGGCGGCTGCCTACGCCTGCTGACGCTGGACGGCGGCCCGCAGGATTTCGCGGCCTTGAAAGGCACCACCATTGGTGTCACCGACATGGCAGCCGCCGACAAGAACTTCTTCTCGCTGATGCTCAAGCGCCATGGTGTCGACCCGGTTCGCGATGTGACCTGGCGGGTCTACCCGATCGACCTGCTGAGCGTTGCTTTGCAAAAGGGTGAGATCCAGGCGGCCAGCGGCTCCGACCCGCTGATGTATCGGGTCAAGCAGCAACCAGGCTTTCGCGAACTGGCCACCAACATGATCGAGGATTACGCCAACATGAGCTGCTGCGTGGTGGGTGTCAGCGGCCAACTGGCGCGCGACGACACGCCCGTGGCCGCAGCCATCACCCACTCGATCCTGCAGGCGCACGCCTGGGCATCGCACAACCCCGATGCAGTGGCTGAAGAATTCCTCAAGTTCGCCATCAACACCTCGAAGGAAGAAGTGCGCGCCATCCTCACCGAGCACAGCCACGGCTATTACTCGGTGGGCAATACCTTCGTGAAGGAAATTGCCGTCTACGCCCGTGACCTGAAGAACATCGAGGTGTTGCGCCCACGGACCGACCCGCTGGAATTTGCGGAGGGCGTGCATGCCGACGTATTCGCTTGAGCAAAGTCATACAGCCAAAGTAGCCAGCTTCACCGTATGGCGTGGAGGCCTGGTGGCCGCGCTGGCCTGGGTCGCCTTTGCCCTGTTCACGCTGCTCTATCCGGACGGTGGCAAGCCGTGGCCTTTCACCCGCGAGCTGGCATTTGCCGCTGCTGGCACAGGTGTCTTGTTGGCGCTGATCGCCCTGTTGCCCGGCGCATGCCGGCGCCTGGTTCGGCGGTTGCGCCCGGCAGGTGCCTGGCTGGCCGCGCTGCCGCTGCTGTTAGGCCTTTGGGTATTGGTCACGGCTAAGGTGGTACTGCTGCCGGTGCCGTTCTTCGCACCACCCCAGGCGTTGATCGAAGTGTTCGTCGATGACTGGGCACGGCTTGGCGAAAGCTTGCTGCATTCATTGTGGTTGCTGCTCAACGGCGTGGTCATCGGTGGCATTGCCGGGTTTATCGCCGGTGTGGCGATTGGCTGGTCACACCGCATCGGTTATTGGGTGCACCCGGTACTGCGCATCCTCGGGCCAGTGCCATCGACGGCGCTGCTGCCGATCTGCTTTTTCTTCTTTCCATCCAGCTGGAGCGCCAGCGTGTTCCTGATTGCCCTGGCCACCTGGTTCCCGGTTACGGTGCTGACCTGGTCCGGGGTGGCCAGCGTGGACAAGGCCTATTACGAAGTGGCGCGCACCTTGGGCGCCAGCGGGCGCTTCCTGGTCTGGCGGGTGGCGATACCTGCTGCCCTGCCGTATGTGTTCGTCGGTTTGTTCATGGGGCTGGGGGCGTCATTCTCGGTGCTGGTGGTGGCCGAGATGATGGGGGTCAAGGCGGGCCTTGGCTGGTACTTGCAATGGGCCCAGGGCTGGGCGGCCTACGCCAACATGTACGCGGCGCTGCTGGTCATGGCGCTGCTGTGCTCGGGGTTGATCACGCTGCTGTTCGTGGTGCGTGACCGTGTGTTGTCGTGGCAGAAAGGAGCCGTGAAATGGTAAGTGTCGCGCACACCTTGGCCGCGGAAACGGGCATGGCGCTGGATATTCGTGGGCTGAGCCACGCTTTTGAACTGGGCAGCGAGCGCTTGCCCGTGCTGGATAAGGTCGACCTGCAACTGGCGCCTGGCGAGAGCGTTGCCCTGATCGGCCCTTCCGGTTGCGGCAAGTCCACCCTGCTACGGCTGATTGCCGGCCTGGAAACCGTGCAGCGCGGCAGCCTGCTGGCGGACGGCCAAGCCGTCGGCAGCCCACACCACTCGCGGGTGCTGGTGTTTCAGGACCCGACCCTGTACCCGTGGCGCAACGTGTGGGACAACGTTGCCCTTGGCCTGCAGGCGCGCGGCCAGCTCAAGGCACAGCGCCAGCGGGTGGATGAGACGTTGCACAAAGTCGGCCTGCTGCAGTTTCGCAATGCCTACCCGCGCCAGTTGTCTGGCGGCATGGCCCAGCGTGTGGCGCTGGCCCGGGCGCTGATCAACCAGCCGCGCCTGCTGCTGCTTGACGAGCCGTTGGGCAAGCTCGACTCGCTGACACGTATCGCCATGCAGGGGGAGCTGATCAGGTTGTGGCAGCAGCAAGGCTACAGTTCGCTGCTGGTGACCCATGATGTGGAAGAGGCACTGTTGCTGTGTGATCGGGTGCTGGTTTTTTCGCCACGGCCGGCGCGGGTGCTGGCCGAGTTGAAAATTGAGCAAGGCTACCCACGGCATAGGGATGACCCGCAGTTGCTCGAGTTGCGTCAGCATGCGCTGGAGTTGCTGGGCCAGGGGCGGGATTGGTGAAGAGGCTGCCCCGCCGACCATGGGTGGTCGCAAGAGTGGGTTTACCCGCGAAAGGGCCAGGCTTGCGAGCAGAGCTCCCTGCGCGATAGCGCAGCCCTGAAAGGCCGGGTGAGCGCCTAAAAGGGTGCGCGTACAGGCTGCTATTGCCAGCGTTCCAAATTCTGCTTCAGCAGCTGCTCGGGCAATGCCCCACTCACGATTTTCGCCATTTCCCGGGCCAGCGCCTCACGCAGCTGCGGCTGGTTGCACGGCGATTCATGCGAAATCGCCAGGTACAGCCCTTCACTGGACACCGGCGGCTGCAACACCTGCACAGTACCGCTAATGCCCAACGTTCGTGCCAATGCCATGCCGGGGTACTGCTCGTACACCACGTAATCGCTCCGTTTGTGCGTCAGTTTCTCGAACGCCTGCCGGGCACCGGGTACCGCTTCGAGGGTGAGATTGGCCTGGGCGTATTCATCGAACTGCTGCCCGTGGCTGTTGTTGACCAGGGTTCCACCCTTGCGGCCCTTGAGGTCGGCCCATTGCCGGTAGGCAAAGGCATTGTCCTGGCGCACCCAGACCACGCTGGGGGTATGCAGGAATGGCGGGGCGATAAAGTCCATCTGCTGTGTACGCACTCGGGTCAGGAAATACCCGGCCAGTAGGTCGATCCGCCCGGTGCGCACCTCTTCCTGAGCTCGCGACCACGGGCCGCCGTAGACCATCTCGATTTCCAGCCCCAACTGCCTGCCAAGGTACTTGAGCAAGTCGGCATTGGCGCCGATGAGTTGCTGAGGGTTTTGTGGGTCACGCCACAGATAGGGGGGGTATTCGGGGTTGCCGGTGGCGGTCAACCGTCGGCATGCATCATCCGCTACCGCCGCCAGAGGCAGCAGCAACAGGCACAACAGGCACAACGCGTGGCGCAAGCAACGCTCGATCATCTACGACCCTCGCCACATGTAACCGACGCCGACCCGGCGTGGCGGCCAAAGGCCTCCACCTCCCGTGGTCGACTGCAGCAAACATCGGTACTCGCATCAAGACAGTCTGGACCATCAATGAACGAAGGGCCGGCCTTTCATCGGCCAGAAAAAGCCGGGGCCGCTCAAGCCCCCTGCCGGCGCATCGCCAGAATCGCCGCGCCAAAGCCGATAAACGTCGTGCCTACCACCCGGCTTACCCAACGCGACAGCGACGGCCGGGTCAGCACACCTTTAGCCCGCGCCGCCAGGGCCGCATACAGGCTCAGCGAAGTCAGCGATAGCCCCACGAAAATCCCGGTCAGGGTCAGAAACTGCGGCAGCAATGCCGCCCCTTGGTCAATGAACTGCGGAAACAGCGCAGTAAAGAACATGGTCGCCTTGGGGTTGGTCACCGCGGTAAGGAAGGCTGACTTGAACAGCTTCAGGGGCGTAGGCCGCACCTTGGCCACCCCTTCGGCAGCGCCCGGCTCGAGCATCGGGCTTTTCTTCAGCAACTGCCGCGCGCCCAGGTAGAACAGGTAGCCCGCCCCCAGGATCTTCACGGCATTGAACAGCATTTCCGAGCTGGCCAGCAGCGCGCCCAAACCCAGCATGGCTGCCGCCGACAGGCAGAACAGCCCCGTGCCATTGCCCAGCGACGACCAGATCGCGCTGCGCTGGCCATGGGCGATGCTGTTGTTGATGGCCATCAGTGTGGCGGGACCGGGGCTGGCAATCGCAATGGCGGCAACCAGGGTAAAGGCAAACAGCGAGTGAGAATCCATTTTCATGCTCATCAGACAATCTGGACGGGTTGCGTGCATCGCACGCAGGCTCAGTCGGCATTCTGCCGCTTGGCCACCTTCTTGGCGATAGCCTTCATACGCGTAGCCGCCCGTTGCACGGTGGCCATCTTTTCGGGGCGCTTCATGCCCCGCCACTTGCGGATTTCGTCACGTGTGCGGCCGCAGCTTACGCACAGCTCACTGTTGAGCTGGCAGAGCGAAACGCAGGGGTTGTCGATGTCTTTAGCCAAGGCTGGTCCAAAACTGTTTCTTAGAAAGGGTTACCCCAAGCAGGTTCAACCTACCTGATCGCCGCCAAGCAGGCTGCTCACTTTATTAATAAGTGCTTTGTTTTCTGACCTGATCTGCTTGTTTTCAGCAATCAATTTCAGGTTCTCACTATTTAGCCTTGCAATTTCAGTACGCTGCTCATGGAGAATTGTATCATTAGTATGGCGGTCTCAGTGACCAAGTGCAACACCCGAGGTAAGGTGCTGCATGACTACTCACTACACCCACTTGACCATCGAAGAGCGCGTAACGCTAAT
>NZ_JBIVHY010000030.1:0-42037 GCF_044749445.1 Pseudomonas sp. NPDC089408 | reverse complement strand
GCGATATCTCCCACGGTCTGTACTGCTGTGAACAGTCAGAATCGGCTTTTTCGTCCCACCACCCCTTCAAGTATCACCATACAAGCGGCCTTGCGCCGCGAAGCGCCGCGCGGGCGGCGCTCTATCTCACAAGCACCCAACATCTCGAGGCATGCACACATGCCCTACGCAGAAATGGGGTCTGCTATGATCCGCGCTCACTTCTGCCGGGTACGCTGCGCGCTACCCAGGCCAATGCAGCCTGCTGGAAGCCCCGATGAACAAATTGATCCTGCCATTCGCCATCTTCTTCACCGTCCTGATTGTCGGAACGATAGCCGACAACTTTGGGCTGCAGGGCAGCTGGAAGATCGGCCTGCTTTGCCTGGTGGCAGCCACCGTGCAGATCGTAGTCAGCCGGTTTCAGCGCTCTAAGCGATAGTGAAGTGACGAGCATTGCCGGAGCCCGGCATGGCTTGAAGTGCGCATTTCCGCATTTGCGATCAGCATGATCACAACCTGAAGACTTTTCTTTCACCTGCTTTTCACAAAGCTTAAGCGACAATCGCGCCATCCCTACGTGATAGACCTTGCCCGCTTCGGCGGGCTTTCTTTTGCCTGCGATTTATCTTTCGGCCGGCCGGAAATGGCCCGAATAAAGAAGCTAGATCCCCCCTTCCTTGCAGGCTGCATTTCAAACACCCGCCATGAAGCATGCGCGCACCCGTGTAGGAGCGGCCTTGCGTCGCGAACGGACCGCAAAGCGGTCCCCTGCTATCCAGACCAAGTTCACCCAGGCCAAACTCAAGAAAAAATCTGCATTGTTGGCAAATCTGAAGATTTTCACTGCCCAGTGAAGAAAATCTCCATGCCAGCGGGGAAACTCAAAGGAAAGCAATGCGAGCAGCCATCAAACCACCGCGCCTAGCTCCCCAGAGACCCCCGAAAGGCACTCACCACCCTCAACCCCACGCATCAAGGCTTCATCAGCGGCTCAATGCCAATCCATTTCTTTACCGGGTGATAGCACAGCTGCAGCGGCGGAACCTCTACCTTGCGCCCCTGCACCTGCAGACTCCCTAGGTGAATGGTCCACTTGGAATCAGCGTTCAGCTTGTCCGTCTGGAAGATCACATAAGCCGAGCCGTAGCGCTTGTTATTGGTGAGCTTGGGAATCATCCGGTGCACTTCATCGCTGTTGATGTTGTACGGCGATGGCCTGGCAGCCCGCTCATCCACAGAGGGATAGTCGTAGACATCGTTAAGGCCCACATACACCTCGGGCCGCGCAGTCAGGCGCGAGCCGTCTCCAAAAGTGATGTAAGCCTGGCGGCTGTCGTACAGCACCGGGATCGGCGGCTGGCCACGGTTGGAGTCGGTCGACGGGCGCTGGCGGTCTTTGTTGTAGGCGATCATCTGCACGTAGAACTCCGGCCGCGGGTATTTCTCGCCTGGGTACTGCACATGCAGGCCTTGTTCGTAGCGCTCCTCGCGCCAGTGGGCGGCGTAGTCGTAGAGGTAGGTTTCCAGGTAGAAAGTGGTTTCGCCCTGCGGGCCTGGCACTTTGAACTGGAACTCGGATTCGCAGAGATCCGCGTAGGCGGGGCGCTCGCGTTTCCAGGGGATACAGGCGGTGAGTGAGGCTGTGGCCAGCAACAGCAGGAGGGAGGTGGCGCGGTTGAGGTTGGTCATGACCTGCCTTGGTCTGGGGGCGTGAGGGGCAGTTTCGGGGGCTGGGGGGCGGAAGTCCATGGTGACTGTTTGACATCATCGGGACACGCCTGGATACAGGGATGGGTGGGGGGTTCGCTTTTTGAGAGGTTTGAAGCGTTAGCCGAGCAGCGAACGCTGCAGAATTTGGCGGCAAACGCTGGGAAAGAATCAGAAAAAAGAACTTCCTTGTAGGGCATTTCCCAAAGATACTCCCTGCGCCTGATTTTCGTTGCGGTCGACTTTTCAGCGTTTTAGTCTCGGTTCGTCGTTGCATATCATCGACTAGCTTTGACAGGCTGATTGACGACCAAACACGCGGCTTTGCCTATGGCGGCTGTGTGTGGGGCACCTCGTGTGCGCCGGTTTGGTCTTCACCGGTCTGTCAACCCATACACGGCTGCCACCACTTGTTTGACAGCAAGCGATGGTCGCTCCATTGAGGACCAAATGATGCTGAAGATCGTTCCTGATCCACCCCACAAAACTCTCTGCCTTGAAGACACCTTGATCCAGGCAACGGAATACGCGCTATGCGCGGCGACCGTTGTGCGTCAGGCAATGCTGCTGCAGCCCAAGTCACCTGTGTCGATTCTGATGATGACCTCGATGCATGAACTGGAAACGCTGCGCGCTTTGCTTGAGTCCGCGCTGGTTCAGCTTCAGGTACCCACCGAGCCCAGGACTTCGCACTGAGGCCTTACTGATTGTGTCGCCTGGGCATGGCCCATCACCGGCAAGCCAGGCCCCCGACAGTGAGCTGACCTATGTCGCAGGACTTCGGGCTTGTGAGCGGCTGTGGGGGATTGCTGGCTTTGACGCCAGCCCAGGTATTTGAGATTTCGGGGAGATTGAATAATGTCTACAGAAGAAACTAAATTCACCGTTGGCAAAACTACGTTTTACCAAGGGGCAAACCAAACCCATCCCCTCTTCCGCATCGAAGCCGGCATTCCTTGCCAGAGCGCCCGTGAACAAGCCTCGGAGCTAATGGGCTATGCACGGGATATGACCCTGGACGGTCTGATGGACGACAAGCCGCAGCTTATCTGGGCATCGCACTACCTCTGCGCCATGGCGAAAGCGCTTATGGATGATGCCGAGCTGGGAATGATGCGCTGACTCACCAATTCTTCCACGGATGTCTTCGAGACCAAAATCAAATCCTGGTCTCGGAGGCGATCCCGCTGCTTTCTTCCCTACACCGAATCGTTGACCCATCGCCCTCGTAGCATACCTTTCAACTCGTCAACGCTCAGAGTCATGTCTCGCTTGCGGTGTACCACCGCATGACAGTTGGCGCACAACGTCACCAAATCTGTCTCAGGGTTCACGGTTTGCTCCCCACCATATTCCGAAATCGGTACTACGTGGTGAACGTGAATGAAGCCCTTCGCATGCTCACCGTAAGCCTGTTCGAAATCAAACCCACATGCCTTGCAGTCAAGCCCGTGGAAGGCAATGGCCTTTATCCTGAGGTCTTTCCGGCGCTCGTAGCGGGTTCCGAAGTAGCTTGTCTTGCTGCCCTCACTGAACGATTCAAAGATGTATGCATCATCTTCCGTGCTCGAAACGACCGCTTCACCCTGCAAAGGTGAGAGCCTCGCATAGCTTAAGATGGCGTCGTAATCGGCCTGAGAGATGGGCCGAACCCCGTCACGCCAGTAATTTTTGGCGCGAGTAGCGGGAATAGTCTCCAGGTACACCCCGTCGTTTTTGGAAAGGACAGCGCTTTCAAACGGCGTAAAGCTTTCGATGAACGCGTAGAGATCACCCTTATCACTCTTTGAGTCCGCGTAGACCTTACCGATGCGTGCCTTGCCAAAATAATGCGGCGCGTTGCTGAGGCGCGCGGATGTAAAGGCTTTGTCCTTTATGCGGCCTTTGTAGTAGATCACTTCCGTTCCCTGAACGAGCAACGCTTTGTAGCGTTTGGGGAAGTGATACACAGCGCCTGTCTCGTCTTCCCACTGGGATATATCATTCTCAACGATGATGACGGGCATGAAATTTTCTCTCCGTAGGTCCCAAGAGCCTACCAAAAAAGAGGAAATTTCCTACAGCGAAGTGAAAATGGACCTAGTCCTTCAACATTTTGTGACTGGCCATGGCCTAGGTAAAGGATGTTGGTAGCGGTCGATCGTGGGCAATGCAGATGCCGTCTCCGCGGCTCACACGCAGTAATTTAGCAATGCGCGGATGTATTGCGGACGCGGGTTCAGATCCCCCCGACTCCATCAAATGATCAATCAAAGACGTCCACGGACGTCTTTTTTTGTGCCTGCGATCCAGTAAATACGCGGCTTCCAGCGCTTTTGCGGTCTTTCAAGAGTTTTTGAGTTCCAGCCATTCGGGTATTCCAGGCGGTATTCCAGCTCACCCGGTGCTAATCTTTGGAATACCTAATCAGTGCTTGAGGACAATCTCATGCCTGCTCAAAACCTCCGCCTCTCCGATCGACAGCTCAAGGGAGTCAAACCCGCGTCCAAGGATTATGTCCTCACGGACGGTGACGGTTTGCAGCTCCGCGTACGCAGCAACGGCTCGTTGCTGTGGAATTTCAACTACCGCGAACCGGTGACCAAAAAGCGCATCAACATCGGCTTCGGGACCTACCCCGAACTGTCACTGGCGAATGCACGAAAGATGGCAGTCGAAGCGCGCGAACTGCTCGCCCAGGGCATAGATCCCAAGGTGCAGCGCAATACGCTGAATGAAGCCAAGCGCGCAGAAACGGAACACACCTTCGAGAACGTGGCCAGCGCCTGGTTCGAGCTCAAGAAAGACTCGGTCACCCCGGCCTACGCCGAGGACATTTGGCGGTCGCTCACGCTGCACGTGTTCCCCGATTTGAAGACGACACCACTCACCAAAATCACCGCGCCGATGGTGATCGGACTGCTTCGCCCAATCGAAGCGAAAGGCAGCCTGGAGACGGTCAAGCGTCTTAGCCAGCGGCTAAACGAGATCATGACCTACGGCGTAAACTCCGGCCTGATCTTCGCCAACCCGCTCACCGGCATTCGGGCAGTATTCAAGAAGCCCAAGAAAGAGAACATGGCTGCGCTTCCGCCCGAAGAACTCCCCGAACTCATGCTGGAGATCGCGAACGCCAGCATCAAACGCACCACCCGCTGCCTGATCGAATGGCAGCTGCACACGATGACTCGCCCCGCCGAGGCGGCAACTACTCGCTGGGCAGACATCGACTTTGAAAGGCGCGTTTGGACTATCCCTGCGGAGCGGATGAAGAAGCGCCGCCCACATAGCATCCCGTTGAGTGATCACGCTATCGCCCTGTTGGAATCACTGAAGACTCACAGCGGCCATCGCGAATACATCTTCCCGGCCGATAGAAATCCGCGCACCCACGCCAATAGTCAGACTGCCAACATGGCGTTGAAACGCATGGGGTTCCAGGATCGGTTGGTCAGCCACGGTATGCGCTCGATGGCCAGCACTATCTTGAATGAACATGGGTGGGACCCGGAACTCATTGAGGTCGCCCTAGCGCATGTCGACAAGGATGAGGTGCGCAGCGCTTACAACCGGGCCGACTACATCGAGCGCCGGCGCCCGATGATGGCTTGGTGGAGTGAGTACATCCAGAAAGCAGCAACTGGCAGCCTGCTCGCTTCAGCGTACGGCCAAGTCAGAGACAAGAACGTGGTGCCGATACGCTAGCGCTATGCAGGCGCAATAAAGGCAGCAGCAACTGAGCGTTCAAGATTCAGGGCGAGCAGCCTCGCTTATCCGCTTCTCTGCGCGGGTCCATCCAAACAGGGCTGCAAAGCCGCCCTGTTTGGATGGACCTTACTTTGAAGAGCTAAAAGCCACGACGTTGTCCGGGATTTACCACGGAATTCCAGCGATGGATAACCGCTTTTCACATCCCCAAGAGCGCTGAATTTCGGACCTTGACCGGGTTTATCCACAGGCGTAGAACTGCTCGTGCAAGCGCTGTCGATGACAGCACCCAGGTGACCAGAACCTTGAAGGTCACGCCGCTCTCGCGGTGGTTCTCCCCCCAAATGGCGATTCGCATCCGGTAGCTCGCCCGGTCACCTCCCCGGTGATGGATGCCTACTTTAAATCATGGCCCTCGTGCGCCAGAAAACACTTCCTACTTCGCTGCCCTGCAGCAACCTATCCGCTTGGCCGAATCTTGCGCCAACCTGCGCCCGTCTCTTTCTTCTGGAAAGAGACGGGCGCTTCTAACACTGCTGCAGCCCTCATCGCACTTGGCTTTGCGGCAACTCCACTCGTGACAATCGGCGTGACAAACGCCGAGGTCACCAGCAACAGCGCTGTAGATGATGGTGCCGCAGACCAAGGAATGGACTGCACCTGGCTGACAGTCAGGCATGCCCCGGTCATCACATCGCTGCCTTCACCCAACTCAGGATCTCGCGGCGCTGGTTTCGTCAGCCAATGCTGCCTCCACCCGCCCACCGGTAACGGTGCTCAGGAGGCCAGATCATGAGATTCCCTTGCTCCCGGTCGTAAGGAGCCGCCAGTCCAGCGTAGAGGACATTCCCCACAGGTCGCAGGGGCCTTGATCCCTGATAACACTCAGCATTCTTGGCGGGATGATGTGGGGCGAGGATCGGAGATCGGATGATGAGGTGACTGACATGGCATTGGTGGGTAGACGCGATGGTCGTAATTTTGGTTACGGCAGGCAATTGAGCTACGCAGGGCCGCAAGCGCTGAAAGACATGTTCGGTGGCGGTCATTACGGCACGGTCAAAGCACACTGTGATCGGTGGCAGGCATTCGTCAAATGGTGCCGCTCAGAACAGGGGCCGGGTATCAATGATGCGCGGCAGATTGATCGGGAGGTGTTGGCGGACTATGCGGCGTATCTACGCGACGTGGTTAGGCGCGGTGACCTTGCTGTTAGCACCGCACAAAACCGCCTATCCAGCGTTAACAGGACCATGGCGGCGCTTCGCGGTGATCAGTACGTGAAATTGCCCAGCCCGAGCAAGGCGTTGGGTATGCAGCGTAGCGAGGTCCGACTGTCGGTGCCGCAGGGCCAAGATCGTGAACAGGTTGAGCAGATCGTTTATGCGCTTTGCAGCCAACATCAGCTACGGGCCGCCGCGATTGTTTCGTTGGCGCGAGCCACCGGCATGCGCTTGCGCGAGGCCATCTTGGCTGACCTGCCACGGCTAAGCCGTGAGGCTAAGTACCTAGGCAGGATTAACATTCAGGATGGCACCAAAGGCGGCCGCGCCGGCGCCTCGGCACCACGTTGGATTTCGATGGATGAGCATGTTTTAGGTGCGCTTAGATTTGCAGAGCGGGTGTCGCCTGAGGGCAGCCGCAACCTAATTGCGCCACACGAAAGCTACTTTGACGTTCTGCAGAAGATCGTCCGCCCGGCACGGGACATCCTGCATGCACAGAACCTCAAAGGCTTCCATGAGCTACGAGCGGCGTACGCATGTGAGCGCTACGAGCAGATCACCCAACACCCTGCGCCAATCAGTGGCGGCCAATGTTGCCAGGTAGATAGGCACCTTGATCGTGAGGCCAGAAGGCAAATCAGCTATGAGCTGGGGCACGGTCGCATCGATGTGGTCGCGGCCTACATTGGAGGACGGTCATGAGCAAGCCATTCGATATGGAGTTGTTCTTGGCTGGCATGCTGAGCGGGTCGCACGCCACACGACAACGTCATATACGCCAGGCGAAAATCATCCAAGCAGAAATTTCAGAGCGTTGGCATCGAAAGACGCCTTGGGCTTGGCAGAAAAAACACGTGGCTTGGTTTCTTGAGCACAGCCTAAATCAATGCAGCGATTCGACACGGTATTACTATTTGCTGACCGTGCGGCTGCTAGCTCGCCGTTTACAGAAAAGATGGGAGTTCAATCGCTGAGTGAGACCGGTTGCGGCTGGCAGGACTACACCCTACCAGCGCTTCGCTGGTAGCATGTGGCCATTAGCTAGGCAAGGCTAATCCTCATCCTCCACCTGGTACCCGTAATGGCCGTTGAAGCAGGGAAGTACGCAGACGTCTATCGCAGCTGGCAGCAACATCTGTTCAATTTCAATCTAGCCGTCCGGGATACCCAGACGCCGGGGTTGCGCAAGCCGCAACTGGCCGCGCTGTACGCCGCCCTAGGGCACTTGGTGATGGCACCCGCCACGACCGCCACGATCGTGATGCCGACCGGTACCGGGAAAACCGACACCATGCTCGGGCTGCTGGTCGCAGGGCGGTTGCCCAGGACCCTGGTGCTGGTGCCTTCCGACCCGTTGCGTTCGCAGCTGGTTGAGAAATGCCTTGAGCTGAAGAAGCTACGGGAGATTGGTGCCGTTTCGGTCACCGCACTCAACCCAGTGGTGCAGGCGATCGGTTCAGGCCTTTCGGCTGACGGGGTCCAACAGCTAGCCGAGGCCAACGTCATCGTTGCCACGCCGCAAGCGCTGCAACGCTTCGACCAGCCGGCCTTGGACGCCTTGGCCGCGCTGTGCAGCCACCTGGTCATTGATGAGGCGCACCACGTGGCCGCCCTGACCTGGGAACGGGTGAAAACCGCGTTCAAGGATAAGCCCTGTCTCCAGTTCACGGCCACGCCGTTCCGTGAGGACAACCAGCCGCTGGATGGCAAGATCATCTACAACTACCCGCTGAAGGATGCCCAGATCGATGGCTACTTCAAGGCGATCGAGTTCCATCCGGTGCGCGAGTACAACTTGGAACTGGCTGACCAGGTGGTGGCTGACAAGGCAGTCGAGCTGTTGCGAAACGACCGCGCGCAAGGATTCAACCACCTGCTGATGGTGCGTGCACGGTCACAGAAACGTGCCGCTGCACTGTTTGAATTGTACAAACAGCATGAGGATCTTTCGCCCATCCTCATCCACAGCAAGGTACCGAATCGGGCCAAACTGCTGGGCGAAATCGTCGAGAAGAAATACAAGATTATCGTCTGTGTGGACATGCTGGGGGAAGGCTTCGACTTACCGGAGCTGAAGATTGCGGCTATCCACGACCAGCACCGCAGTCCCGCCGTCACCCTGCAGTTTATCGGTCGCCTGACACGAGTCGATGATACGCTCGGTGACGCCAAGTTCGTCTCGAACATCGCCAACCAGAAAGTCGACTACCAGATGGCGGTGCTGTACAAGGAAAGTGCCGACTGGAGTGCGGTGATCCGCGATGTCAGCCAGGACAAGATCGCCCGCGAGATCGAGAAAGAAACGTTCACCGAACAGTTTCCTGAGGATGCCGATGCCGAGAACATTTTCGGCTTGAACCCCAACCCCAAGATCAGTGCGATCGCCTACCACGTGGAGCGTGACGACTGGCGACCCGAGAAGGCCAAGCACTTCTCGCAAAAGAAAGAGCCGCTGCAGCTCCTGTCCATCAACGACGAGGCCGACACCATCATCATGGTAACGCGGCGCGAAACGCCTGTCGGCTGGGCGCAAACGTCGACGATTATGGACACCAACTGGATCCTCTACCTGGCGTACTACCATGCGCCCGACAAGACGCTGTTCGTCCACTCTTCCGGGGATGAATCGCAAACCAACCGGTTCCTGAGCCTGATCGCCAAGGATGCCCGACGCATCAGCGGCGAGCCGACCTTCCGCACCCTGCACGGCATCAAACTTATGAAGCTGCAGAACGTGGGGCTGTCGCGCATGCGCAAGGATCTGCGCTTCACCATGCATGTCGGGCGCGACATCAATACCGTCATCAGTGAAATCGAGAACGGCACGGCGAGGAAGTCCAACATCTTCGCAACCGGCTACGAGGATGGCCAGCGCACCACCGTTGGCTGTTCGCACAAGGGAAAGATCTGGGAGATGAACGCGTCAAGCATCAACGACTGGATCGAGTGGTGCAAGCGTGCCTCGCAGAAGCTCAACGACGCGACGATCAACCCCTCTGACGTTTTAAAGGATGTGATTCGCTCGGAAAAGATCGAACGGGCGTGGCCCGAGGGCCTGTTCTATTCCGATTGGCCTGCGTCGATCCTGATCGAAAATGAACAGAAGATCTCGTTGGCGTACCTGGCTGAGGTGTTCAACCTGCTGGATGTCGAACTGGGCAAGCCTCGGCGAATCGATGCACTGACGCTGGCGGTGCCCATCAGCGCAACGGCAATCGATGGCACGGAGCGCCAACTGCCTGATATCACGATCCGGCTGTTGGATGACGGCTACAAATTTTCCTGCCCGGGGGTCAAGATCGTCTTCGCTGAAGAGGGCTCGTTCGAGCAGTACCTGGATACCAACCCGTTGGTGTTGCTGGCCGTCGACGGTTCGATGGTCGAAGGCAATTACCGCTACTTCTCCCCTAACAGTTTGGACCTGAAGCTGCCGGTCGCCCTGATCGAAGCCTGGGATTGGGGCACGACTCAGATTCACAGCGAGTCGATGCGGGCGGACCGCAACCCGGACACCGTTCAAGGATTCACCTATAGCCGAATCGAGGACGATTACACGTTCATTTTCAACGATGATGGCGCCGGTGAGATCGCCGATCTGGTGGCGATCAAGGAAAGCAAGGACGCCATCTTTGTCGACCTGTACCACTGCAAGTATTGCCCTCAGCAAGATGGCGAGGCGCGGCCGGGTGCGCGCGTTTCCGACGTCTACGAGGTCTGCGGCCAGGCATCACGCTCGGTGAAGTGGTTGCACACGGAAGAAAAGTTCTTCAACCGATTGTTGCACCGCTACCAGCAGTCGTTACCCAAAGGCTTCGACAGGATCCTCAAGGGGGATCCCATGAATCTGGAGCTACTACGCAATAAGTGCCACGACCATGAGATGGTGTTCCGCTTTGTGATCGTTCAACCCGGCATTTCGGCAGGCAAAGTTTCAGCTGATCAGTTGGCCGTGCTGGGCACCAGCTACGCGTACATCAAGAGCGTTTCCGGCTCGGATGTGCGAGTCATTACCAGCGTTTAAGTTAGGCTCGCTACCGCCTGGTGGCGCCGAACACTCAGGCCAATCGCCATCCGAAGAGTCAGGGGCGACCGCAGTTGCCGCCCCACGGCCAGTGACAAAGTGCTCCGGATTTGCCGGCTTTGCTCGCTTTCCTGGGGCACACTGGTGGGAGTGTTTGGCCATTACGCAGGAGTGGTCGTAAAGGGTGTCAGCTTGTGGCCCAAATTTTCTCAAGCTTTTCAACCAAGGGGATTGATCAATGCCCACTGGCGACATCACATGCACGGTCGGTGAAACCGTGCTCTATCAAGGTAAAAACTGAACTTAACCACAGTTTTATACCGAACCCGATATCCTCTGCGAGCGGGCTCGGGAACAGGCCTCAGAGCTTGTGGGTACGCTCAAGACCTGCCCGTAGAGGGGTTGCTAGAGTAAGCCAGCGATGATATGGGCTGGGCAATATCTCTGCGCGCTAGGTAAAGCGCTGCTGGATGATGCTAAGCTGGGGATGATGCGCTGAGCGCGAGTCGAGCCCAAAGCTTGGCCGCCACTACACAACCTCTCCAGCGGCCATATCATCGAAATGAGGGAAGCGCTCCTTCAACCGCTCGATAGTTGCTCTCCACTTCGGCGTCTTGGGCCGGCAAACCGTATTCTGATTCCCGAACATTCCAATCTCACGAACGGCTAGGCTAACCGGAACGGTTTGTAGCCACCGGATCGGGACGAAATATTCGCAGTGCTCAGGGTCATCAATGAATTCGGCGTGATAGTTGGCGCGGACCGCGACCTGCATTACCGGCCGCTCCTCGCCATTTTTCATCACCATGAATTCATTTGCTGCGACAGCAGGGCCAAGCACGCGACCAACCCCCACATAACCTTGCTGGGAAATATTGATCCACACACGATCCTCCGCGGACAACAGCTGGAGCGTCTTGCTGTACCAGGCCCCTCCACCGCCTGATATGAACCCGAACTCCACAGCATCGGCCCATGAGCGTGAATCCGAGTCTACAAACGAGCAGTAAAACTCGCCATTCCAAGGCTCACTCAGACCTTGGCTGGCAGACGCGGCATTCACTTGGGTCTGCACTGGATCGAGCAACCAGGACCTACTCAGCAATTGTTGCTCACCTGCCTGAAAGACCTGGAAGCAGAGCACGTTGATCGGAATGTCGCGCTTGCTGAGGTATTGCACGATCCGCTCGCTACTCGCATCCAACTCTGTGGCGACGATTATCAACTGATGGCTGGCATTCAGCTCATCGTCATCCAGCGCACGGCCGAAACGTGTTTGGAAGTCGTCAGAGAGGCTTTGCCCTGGACGGAAACGTTGATAAATCGCAGCGATATCGCTTTCCGTCAGGCCATCTACCCAGGCCGCGTAATCGAGTGTTTGAGCAACCACCTCGCGAGGCGTACGGTCTCGTTTGAGCTCAATCAGAACAAGGCTGCCGTCAGGAGCGACAGCTAGCAGGTCAATACGCCCACCTGCATCTGTAAGCTCCTGCCGCCCTATGAGCATCCACTCTTCAGACAGAATACTCGGCGAGTTGACGATCATTTCCTCTAAAAGCTGCTCACTTGGCAATTGGCTTTGGTACAGCTTTTTTGGTGCAGAGCCAACGGTCCAAACATCGGTTTTGATGGTCACGGAGCATTCCTTGAGCGCTATTATAGGCGGTAGTGAATCATGGATCGGAGAGACTTTGATAGCTGCTCTTCGTGCTCGTCAGAGCCTGGCCATCCTGAAAATTACGTCCTTGGCGGACGACGTGGACTCGAACGGAAATATTCGGCCATAGACTCGTCATGCGATTTATCTCTTACAAGCCTTACTACTATTCTGACCACCAATCAAAAGTGCTCCCCATCGTGGTGGTACCGTTAGCGCGTTGACCATCATTTGATGGTCAATAATGTATCTCTCCGAAAGCATCTCGACTACAATCTTCGATCATAATTGAGCACAATCATTCTACGGTCTTCAATAGCGTGATAGAGGCGCAATGTTTGGCACCTCTATCACTCCAGCATTAAATGGGAACGTTCATAATTAAGCTTAAATCAAAGCCTTCTGCTCCGGCCTAGACGCTCGCATCCATTCACGTAGGCTCACCAAGTCCTCTAAATCCACGTCACTGCCCAGCGAACCGTCTTCATTAACCCACTTAAGACGATTTTGGTCCTTGGTTAAAAACAAAACTTTACCATAAAAAGCAGGTACATGTTTTGCTTTTCGCGCTGCGTCTTTACTATCATGTTTTGTTTCTACCAATCGAAGAATCGGTGTATCGCCTGGATAATGGGACAAACAAACTACAAAATCTGGGTAGAAATTATTTTTATGCTCCCCTCGAACAAGTTTTACGGAATACGGCTTACGATCAGGATTACGATGCCACCAGGAAACGAAGTCACTCTTATCAAGGGCGCGCGCAAAACTCATCTCTTCTTTATTTAAAGCTGCCGTAGAGTCGTACTGCCCAATCTTAAAACTTCCACCCTCAAAAGACCACGTCCTATCTTTGAGCAAATAACGGTCATCTGCAAAAATGTGCTGAGAGATCTGCGGCACTTCATCCTGTGTCGGTGGAAATACCCCGTATATGTTTCGACTAGACTTACTCAAAGGTAGCGCGGCGGCGAATGCCATAGCGTCTGGGAGGGGATCTGCGATGAAGGATTCTGCTTGCAACGCTATTTCCGCATACAGCTCTTCTTCGAGTTTGTCTGCTTGCTGCTTGGCCACCCAGTTGGCAGCATCACGAGCCATACGTTGCAAGATATTATCATCGGGTATTTTTTCAGGATCAAAATCTTCAAATTTTGATCGCAGAACCGGTAGAAGCCTTGCCGCCAAAACCGTTAAAATCTCACGAATATCTTCCTCTTCAACTTGAGGGAGCTTGGATAGCACTGCGCGAGCTTCTTTAGCTAAAGCATTTCGGTCTGTGACAATCAAAACCTTCTCGTCTTGAAAATTACCTGAAGTTAGCTCGGTACGTCGCTCTGTATCTTTCAACTGATTACGAGCAACTCTGATTGCATTATCAGCAAGCAAACTAGGTATTTCAAGTTTTGCGGCGATGCCTCGAGACAATAACGACATATCGGTGAATTGAGGCTTTCGTTCTGCTGGCAATGCCACAGGCAAGGTTGTAAGATCAGAACGGCGAGCGTAGATGCGAATTTCGCCCTGTGCCAAACGCTTCATCAATTCTGCATGTGTTTGGGGCTGGGTCTTGGGAGTTACTAGGGCGGAGGCACCAGTGATTGAAAGCCCACCCTGCCATTCATCAGAATCGCCCACCTCCATAATCCCGAACATTTCAGTCTGTGGACCAGTAGTCACTGGACAACTAACAGGTTGTGTTTTTTCCGGCTTCACAAACTCTGTTTTAAGTGGGGCCTGAGCATTGTAGGTTAGTGGAAATTGAGAGGTTTGCTTATTCGTTAGGACGATTGCACCACCTGCGGTTCGCCGTTGCTGCAATTTCTCAGTTTGCCCCTGCAATTGGCTTTGCACCAAACTTGTGGCATATACCGCTTTTTCAAAACCCTTCTGCGCAGTAGCATCTGCCAGGTACACATATGCAGTATCGAAAGCTTCAGGCATCGCAATTGTTTTGTCAGGATACGCATTGCGTATAGCCAACGATACGCGCATAACGCGACCAATGAATTGCATAGCAAAATCAGGGTCGTTGACCGGCTTTGTTGATGCAAGGATGAAGGCTCGAGGAGCATCAAAACCAGTGCCAGCCGACTGCTTGAAAATAAGGACTTCTTTGGAGCTATCGTTGGCTATCGCAGCCATCAAAACCGGATCCGGGTCATCGGATGAATGTTTCCCGATTGCTCCAGGAGGCACCTTGCAAAGTTGTATCAGATCCTGTTCAGCTTCTTCCACGGTTTTGTTACCGTTCGCGACCTGCACAAGCATCAATGGCGTTAGCGGAATTCCAGCATCGGCTAGACGTTGCTTAAGCTGTTGATTTCGTTTCCAAGCTTGACGCAGCACGGTACGTTTTAGGTCAGCAACGCTCTGCACACTCTGAACGAGGTCGTAGATGACGGCTTCGATGTATCGCTTGTTTAACCGTGCATCTACAACGTCATCACGGCTGACGGCAAACGACTCAAAATCTGATTTGCCAGCGCTATCGAGAAAATCCAATATGCGTTGATCTTTCGGCGTAGCAGTTGCCATCAGCAAAAAGTCCGGATTTAGCCACTGGGCAAATTTGCCAAACTCAGTAGCTTTATCCAATGCGATATGGGCTTCGTCCACCACCATACCAATGGCATAGCTTCGTTCTCGGGCCAATTTGACCCATTCAGCTATCGTTCGGGTGTCATCGTCACCGTCCGCATCATAGCCTTTGACTCGCCATTGCGATTTCGCTACAGCCTGCGTTGTAGCGATCATAACCAGTCCTTCATCAGGTTGCTGATTACGTCCTATAGCCAACGTCGTAGGCGTCAGATCGCTTGCGTTACTCTTCAGTGCATCGAGGGTTTGAGCCACCAGTGTCACGAAGGGAACGAACCAAAACCACACTGTAGGCGTATCGGCACTCACGTCTGCCAGCACCCTTGCCAACATGAACGTCTTCCCCGAGCCTGTAGGCGCCCGAAGCAGGCAAGGCGCTCTACAACTGTGAAGTAACGTCTTCGTCATATTATTGATCAAGGTGCTTTGGAATGTCTCCGGTTCCAGCAGCGGACCTTGCGCGGTGGTGATTAGCGCTTGCATCGAAATTGTTATGTCGGCCATGTCATGAAACTCGTTGGGTAGTCTGTCCGCGAAGTAGTGCGTCCAGCAGACTGTAACTATTGGCTGATTTGCCGTGTCTAGCTAAATGATCAGCCACGCTATCAGGACGACCTGAATACACAGCAAGACGGCGAGCAGGCCATTCAGCCAGCCGTTGCAGAACTTCATCGTCAACTTGCGCAACAAGCAGTACCGCGAGCTCGCCATCAAATGCTAACTGTAGGATGGAATTATCGAGGGTCCCAGTAGATGCTTTTTGGCAATAACGTAAGGACAGAAGCTGGGCAGCATGTGCGGGTCTGCTTTCAAAAGGCACATCTGCGCTGTCCATTTTGTCCAACTGAAGATAAGCGAATCCCCCTGGTAAGGCGCCCTGTTTGCCAAACCCAGTGATCACTCGTCTTAAGCGCTTTGCACAAACGTCCCGGCATAGGTTCTTGTCCGGTTCCTTCGAGGTAGCTTCGGTGCTTGAACACAAGATGAAACGTCGCGCGCCTCCGTCTTCGGCATTGAGCGCCAAAACAGCTTGCGCCGTTGTGCCAGAACCGGCAAAAAAATCTAGCACGATGTCACCCGGCCTGGTCGCTTGCGAAAGCAGGTTTTTTATCAGCTCAACCGGCTTCGGATGCTGAAATACCTTCGCTCCCAACCAGTTTTTGATCTCGTCGGTAGCTATGCCACCTCTTGGACTACGTAGAGCCAACGGCTCCATCAGATCATCATCGTCTAACAGTGGGTCAAGAACTTCGTTGACCCCCCCAATCCAACTGCTCAACGGAGCAATGCGTTCTTCCTCTGGTTTTGCATCCCAGAATTCTTTACGCGAAGGCCGCCCAGGCGCAATAGGCTTTCCAATCCAAAACTCCAAATCAGGAAGGTCTTCCCTCAAAAGCGGGGTCTTCTTCTTTGGAAGAATTGGACCTCTACCTTCGCGTATGGCTTTTACAAGCGCGTCTTTATTCCGGTAAAACAGCACATCTTTCTCAGCACATGGCGGGAAATAAATGTGACGTTTGGAAATTAGAGTTTCAATAGTATCGCTGCGAAGAGACTCAAGTGCTGACTGCACAGCAGCTTCGTCATCGGGATACCGTTTCCTAATTTCATTCTCGGACGCAAATCGCCAAACGCTATTGGGGTCACAAGGATACCAATAACCAGTGTCTGGATTTTGAATTGGATAATAAGTATTAGCGCGCTCGTTAAGACTTTTGTTAGAAGTCATCGGTTGTGGCGACCAATCTCCACGCTCGTCATTATCAGTGTTTCGGAATTTAGATCGGTCGGTTTTTCGACCATTAAACCGAAATCTTGAATTTGCATATACCAAAATGTGCTCATGGACGTGACTGAAGCGTTGAGATAGGTCATTACCTGTGTCTTTAGTACGCCACACCAAGCTACCGAGCCTGCGCCCCGGAAATACCTGCTCCATTAGTAGTTCGAGGCGTGAGCGATTTTCATCATTTATCGATACTAAAATTACCCCATCAGGAGTCAGTAGATCGCGTGCGAGCGTTAATCTGCGGTAGAGAAACTCTAGCCATTGAGAGTGCCGATACCGGTCATTAGCACCAACGAAGTGGTCGTTGTACACCCAATCTTTATTGCCGGTATTGTAAGGCGGATCGATATAGATAACGCGTATTTTGCCTCTGTGAGTGGCGCGAAGAAGCCGCAGGGAGTCAAAATTGTCACCTTCTATAATGAGGTTCCCTTCAGCATCAGGACTATCCAGCGAATGGGAATTTTCTAGAACCAGTCGCGGCAGCACGATGTTTGCATTCAAGGCCTCGTCACGCTCAATTGCGTTCGACTCCCAATTCAAACCCAACTTTTTTTGGGTAAGCTGCTCCACTAGCAACCTCCGCAGTTGGGAAGGGGTCATGTTATCCAGCTGAGCTAGCAGACTGTCGGTTTTAGTACTCATAAAGGCTGTCACATCTCAGAAGCATTCTGTGGCTGCGATTATCCGGGGTTAGCCTCAGTACGTCACCCCATGAGGTTGGATAATCGGCCTCATAGCCGTAAAATCTCGTCGAGGATTTTAGCTTCCGCCACCGCAGCCCTAGCACGGGTCCGGGTCCGGGTCCGGGTCCGGGTCCGGGTCCCTGCGAGGTTCGGCTTTTGACCGATCATATCGACATACCAACATTGCTGAAAAAACGCTTCCAGATGAGCAGTCCTGAGATCATCGAAGCGCTCCGAGTTTCGTCTAACGCTCCCCAGACGGACTCATTTTTCCACGCAAAATTGCACTCGATACTAGCTTGCAGCTCTCGGAACTCGAGCATCACACCTTCGACATCGATGGACTTACCCATTCACGTCGATTCTACGCAAGCCATAACCTCTGCGGTCGCGCAACGCGCTAGGTCGTCGTTGATCCTGACCTGCCGCAGCGGCAAGTTCAATGACCGACCGGAATGACGTGCTCAAACCAAGCGCGCGGAGGCAGCCCGACCGTGGCAAACCAGTTCCGTCGGAATTCTCTGTGTTGGCCGATTTTTTCTCGTCAGTAACCCTGAACCTCGGTTGGCTTACCACGTCGGCAAGCCGGTGCTTTTTTTTTGATTTACCTGGCATGGCTGGATGTCACGCTAGGCATCGCTCGACGGCAAACCCGCCCCTTGAGACTCAGAAGTAGGAATTTAAGGTTTTCGACTCACCTCAAGCGATGCATGAAGCGATCAACGGAAAAACCACGGAAACAAAGCTCGTGTAGTAGCGGCAACAATCAACAGTGCGACCATTGGCTTGATAGATTCGGCCGCTATTCGTTTTTGGGACGGTTCTCAAAAAGCACCGCCCATCGGAATCCAGGCCACGCAGCGTTCCAACTGGTATTCCAAGCAAGTTGTCCAGACGATTATTTACTAGCCAAAACAGATAGATACCGACTAGTTTCAAATTACCCCGGCTCACGGGACCGCCTTAAGAGCCATATTCTTCCCCACACGAAAAAGCCCAGTCGTAACCGACTGGGCTTTTTCGTTTTCAATAATGGTCGGGACGGAGTGATTCGAACACTCGACCCCTTGCACCCCATGCAAGTGCGCTACCGGGCTGCGCTACGCCCCGACTGGGCTTGAAGCATGTTCTCAATCTTGCCGAGAACGCTGAAGAATGTACCCTAACCCCCTGATAAATGAAAGCTTTTTCTCAAAAAATTTTCCATTCATCAGAAAAACCCAGGCTCACTTCTTCAACACCACCAGCACATCCTCCAATTCAACAATCATCTGCCGAATCAGCTGCTTGTACTGGCTCGACTCATCCTTAACCTCATCACTGGAGAGCCGCAGCCGCGCCCCGCCAATGGTGAACCCCTGGTCATACAGCAGGCCGCGAATCTGGCGGATCATCAGCACGTCTTGGCGCTGATAATACCGCCGATTGCCCCGCCGTTTCACAGGGTTAAGCTGGTCGAACTCCTGCTCCCAATACCGCAGCACATGCGGTTTTACCGCACAAAGCTCACTCACTTCACCAATGGTGAAGTAGCGTTTGCCCGGTATGGGGGGCAGTTCGTCGTTATGGCTTGGTTCCAGCATAGGCCTCAACCCGGGCCTTCAACTTCTGCCCTGGACGAAAGGTGACGACGCGCCGTGCAGTGATCGGGATCTCTTCCCCGGTTTTGGGGTTGCGGCCCGGCCGCTGGCGTTTGTCGCGAAGGTCGAAGTTGCCGAAACCGGACAGCTTGACCTGCTCGTTCTCTTCAAGTGCGTGCCGAATTTCTTCGAAAAACAGCTCGACCAGCTCCTTGGCCTCACGCTTGTTAAGCCCCAGCTCCTCGTACAGCCTTTCGGCCATCTCAGCTTTCGTCAGAGCACCCATGCCGTTATTTCCTTAACGTGGTGTTCAACCTTTGTTCGAGCGAGGTGAGGATGTTTTGCAGGGTAGTGTTCACCTCATCGTCGTTAAGAGTGCGCGATGGATGCTGCCAGGTCAAGCCAACGGCAAGGCTTTTTCTATCAGGATCAATGCCTTTACCTTGGTAGACATCAAACAGCCTGAGGTCTGTGAGCCATTCGCCTGCATTGTCACGAATTAATTCAAGCACCGCGCTAGCTGCTACATCACGGCCTGCGATCAACGCCAGGTCACGACGGGTTTCCGGGAACTTGGACAATTCGCTGAATTTCGGCAGGCGGCCTTCGACCACGTCGCCCAGCACCAGCTCGAACAGGAACACCGGGCGGTCCAGGCCCAGGGCTTTGGCCAGCTCTGGGTGGATGGCGCCAAGGTAGCCAACCAGTTTGCCGTCGCGCTCGATGGCGGCGGTTTGGCCGGGGTGCAGGGCTGGGTGCTTGCCGGCGCTGAAGGTGAAGTCGCTCAGGGCGCCGGAGTAGCCCAGCAGGGCTTCGACGTCGGCTTTAACGTCGAAGAAATCGACGCCGTCGCGGCCGTTGGCCCAGCCTTCTGGCAGGCGGCTGCCGGTGATCACGCCCGCGATCATTGGCTGCTGCTGCAGGTCACCCAGCTGGCCGACGAAGCGCAGGCCGCTTTCGAACAGGCGCACGCGGTCTTGCTGGCGGTTCAGGTTGTGCTGCAGGGCTTTGACCAGGCCTGGCCACAGCGAGGCACGCATGGCGGCCATGTCGCTGGAGATGGGGTTGGCCAGCAGCAGTGGTTCTACGCCCGGGCTGAACAGTTCGAACAGTTTCGGGTCGATGAAGCTGTAGGTGATGGCTTCCTGGTAGCCGCGGGCAACCAGCAGGCGGCGCAGGGTCGGCAGGTCACCGCGGGTTTCCGGCTTGCCCTGTGGCGCCAGGCGGGCTTGCGGGTAGCGGACCGGCAGGTTGTTGTAGCCGTACAGGCGGGCCAGCTCTTCGATCAGGTCCACTTCCAGGCTGATGTCGAAGCGGTGGCTCGGGACGGTAACAGTCCACTGCCCTTCCCCATCTTTGCTGGTGGTCAGTTCCAGGGCGTTGAGCAGTTGCTCGACCTGGGCTGGGTCCATTTCCATGCCGAGCATCTGGGTGATGCGTTCGGCGCGCAGGGTGACCGGGGCCACGTGCGGCAGGTGCTGTTCGCTGACGGCTTCGACGATCGGGCCGGCTTCGCCGCCGACGATGTCCAGCAGCAGCTGGGTGGCGCGCTCCATGGCTTCGCGGGCCAGCTGCGAGTCGACGCCGCGCTCGTAGCGGTGCGAGGCATCGGTGTGCAGGCCGTAGGAACGGGCTTTACCGGCAACGGAAATCGGCTCGAAGAAGGCGCTTTCCAGGAACAGGTCGCGGGTTTTTTCGGTGTTTACACCGCTGTGCTCGCCACCCATGACGCCGGCGATGGCCAGGGCGCGGGTGTGGTCGGCGATCACCAGGGTGTCGGCGCGCAGGGCAACTTCCTGGCCGTCGAGCAGGACGAGTTTTTCGCCCTCTTCGGCCATGCGTACGCGAATGCCGCCGTTGATTTCTGCCAGGTCGAAGGCGTGCATCGGCTGGCCGAGTTCGAGCATCAGGTAGTTGGTGATGTCGACGGCGGCGTCGATGCTGCGTACGTCACTGCGGCGCAGGCGCTCGACCATCCACAGGGGGGTCGGCTTGCTCAGGTCGACGTTACGGATAACGCGACCCAGGTAGCGTGGGCAGGCGGCCGGGGCGCTGACTTCGACCGGGCGCACTTCGTCGTGGGCGGGTTGTACGGCAGGCACCACCGGGCGGGTGACCGGGGTGTCGTACAGGGCGCTGACGTCGCGGGCCAGGCCGGCGATGGACAGGCAGTCACCGCGGTTCGGCGTCAGGCCGATTTCGATGCTGGCGTCGTCCAGGCTCAGGTAGGTGCGAATGTTTTCGCCTACCGGGGCGTCGGCGGCCAGTTCCAGCAGGCCGTCGTTCTCTTCGCTGATTTCCAGCTCGGCAGCCGAGCACAGCATGCCGAAGGACTCGACGCCGCGCAGCTTGGCCTTTTTGATCTTGAAGTCGCCCGACAGCTCGGCGCCGATCATGGCGAATGGCACTTTGATGCCTGGGCGGGCGTTAGGCGCGCCGCACACGACCTGGAAGGTTTCCTGGCCGTTGCTCACCTGGCACACGCGCAGTTTGTCGGCGTCCGGGTGTTGTTCGGTGGCGAGGATTTCGCCCACGACGATGCCGCTGAACTGGCCGGCAGCGGGGGTAACGCTGTCGACTTCGAGGCCGGCCATGGACAGGCGGGCGACCAGTTCGTCACGGGAGACTTGCGGGTTTACCCAACCGCGCAGCCACTGTTCACTGAATTTCATGCTGTTCTCCTGAAAGTTGCGTCGATTGGGCCTAGCGGAATTGCGCCAGGAACCGCAGGTCGTTGTCGAAGAACAGACGCAAATCGTTGACGCCATAGCGCAGCATGGCCAGGCGCTCGGCGCCCATGCCGAAGGCGAAGCCCTGGAACTCTTCAGGGTCGATGCCGGACATGCGCAGCACGCTTGGGTGCACCATGCCGCAGCCCATCACTTCCAGCCAGCCGGTTTGCTTGCACACGCGGCAGCCGTTGCCGGAACACATCACACACTGGATGTCGACTTCGGCAGACGGCTCGGTGAAGGGGAAGAACGATGGGCGGAAACGCACCGCCAGTTCTTTTTCGAAGAACACGCGCAGGAATTCTTCGATGGTGCCCTTGAGGTCGGCGAAGTTGATATCGCGATCGATCAGCAGGCCTTCGACCTGGTGGAACATCGGCGAGTGGGTGATATCCGAGTCGCAGCGGTATACGCGGCCCGGGCAGACAATGCGGATTGGCGGCTGGGTGGACTCCATGGTCCGCACCTGCACCGGCGAGGTGTGGGTGCGCAGCAGCATGTTGGCATTGAAGTAGAAGGTGTCGTGCATCGCCCGGGCCGGGTGGTGGCCGGGGATGTTGAGCGCTTCGAAGTTGTGGTAGTCGTCTTCGACCTCTGGGCCTTCGGCAATGCCGTAGCCAATGTGGGTGAAGAACTGCTCGATGCGCTCGAGGGTACGGGTGATCGGGTGCAGGCCACCGGTGGCCTGGCCGCGGCCTGGCAGGGTGACGTCAATGCATTCGGCAGCCAGGCGGGCGCTGAGCTCGGCTTCTTCAAAGGCGGCCTTGCGGGCATTGAGCACAACGGTAACGCGCTCTTTGGCGTCGTTGATCAGCGCGCCGACTTTCGGCCGCTCTTCGGCTGGCAGGTTGCCCAGGGTCTTCATCACCTGGGTCAGCTCGCCTTTCTTGCCGAGATAATTGACCCGGATCTGTTCCAGGGTAGTGATGTCTTCAGCGCGCTCCACGGCCTCCAGGGCTTGGGAGACCAGCGCATCCAGGTTTTCCATGTACAGACTCCAGATACGAAAATAGGGGAAGAGCTTTGAAGGCTCTTCCCCTATCGATGACGTTCAATGCCCGGCGCCGCTAGCGCCGCCGGGTGATTGTCGCGGGTACTTAAGCCAGAACGGCTTTAGCTTTCTCGACAATCGCAGCAAACGCCGCTTTTTCGTTCACTGCCAGATCGGCCAGAACCTTACGGTCGATTTCGATCGAAGCCTTTTTCAGGCCAGCAATCAGACGGCTGTAGGACAGACCGTTGGTGCGGGCACCGGCGTTGATACGAGCGATCCACAGTGCGCGGAACTGACGCTTCTTCTGGCGACGGTCGCGGTAGGCGTATTGGCCTGCCTTGATGACCGCTTGCTTGGCTACACGGAATACGCGCGAACGTGCACCGTAGTAACCTTTAGCCAGTTTCAGAATTTTTTTGTGACGCTTACGAGCGATAACGCCGCGCTTAACACGAGCCATGAGTAACTTCCTCTATCTTAACCAGAATTAACGAACGCGCAGCATGCGCTCGACTTTTGCCACGTCGGACGGGTGCAGCAAGCTGGCACCGCGCAGTTGACGCTTACGCTTGGTCGACATTTTGGTCAGGATGTGGCTCTTGAAAGCGTGCTTGTGCTTGAAGCCCGAAGCTGTCTTCAGGAAGCGCTTCGCAGCACCGCTCTTGGTTTTCATTTTTGGCATGTTGAACTCCGCATTCGAAAAAAATTACACAATAATCATCAGGCCTGCCGTGCCCGGGAGATTACTTCTTCTTTTTGGGGGCGATGACCATCATAAGCTGGCGTCCTTCCATCTTCGGATGCTGCTCAACGGTGCCGTATTCGGCGAGGTCGGCTTCGACCCGCTTCAACAGCTCCATGCCCAGCTCCTGGTGGGCCATCTCACGGCCGCGGAATCTCAGAGAGATCTTGGCCTTGTCCCCATCGGTAAGGAAACGTACCAGGTTGCGTAGTTTTACCTGGTAATCCCCATCCTCCGTCCCTGGACGAAACTTGATTTCTTTAATCTGGATCTGCTTCTGGTTTTTCTTGGCTTCGTTAGCCTGCTTCTTCTTTTCGAAGAGGTGCTTGCCGTAGTCCATGACCTTGCAGACAGGCGGTACCGCGTCTGCAGAGATTTCTACCAGGTCCAGCTTCGCTTCATCAGCGATACGCAGCGCTTCATCAATCGAGACGATGCCAACCTGCTCGCCGTCTGCGCCAATTAACCGAACCTCGCGGGCCGAGATATTCTCGTTGATCGGGGCCTTCGGTACAGCACGCTTATCGTTTCTCATTTCACGCTTAATAGTCATTACTCCGATTCTTGGCGACCACGCCGGGAAACCGCTTGTGTCAGCAGCTCAGCGAACTGGGCGACGGGCATGGAGCCCAGGTCTGCACCTTCGCGAGTGCGCACAGCGACGGTTTGCGTTTCGACTTCGCGGTCCCCTATAACCAAAAGGTACGGGACCTTGAGCAAAGTATGCTCGCGGATTTTAAAGCCGATCTTCTCATTTCTCAAGTCCGACTTGGCACGGAAACCGCTACCGTTCAGAGATTTCTCAACCTCAAGGGCGAAATCGGCCTGTTTGTCGGTGATGTTCATGATCACCGCTTGGGTCGGGGCCAGCCACGCCGGGAACACGCCCGCGTAGTGCTCGATCAGCATGCCGATGAAGCGCTCGAACGAACCGAGGATGGCACGGTGCAGCATGACCGGGCGCACGCGGCTGTTATCTTCGGCGATATAGCTGGCATCCAGCCGTTCTGGCAGGTTCGGGTCGTACTGCAGGGTACCGCACTGCCAGTTACGGCCGAGGCAGTCGCGCAGGGTGAACTCGATTTTCGGGCCGTAGAAGGCGCCCTCGCCTGGCTGGTATTCCCACTCAAGGCCGGATTCGTTCAGGGCGTCGGCCAGTGCACCTTCGGCACGGTCCCACAGCTCTTCGGACCCGACACGCTTGGCCGGACGGGTGGACAGTTTCATTGCGATGTCGCTGAAACCGAAGTCCTTGTACACGTCCAGGGTCAGCTTGATGAAGTCGGCGGCTTCTTTCTTCACCTGTTCTTCGGTGCAGAAGATGTGCGCGTCGTCCTGTACAAAGCCACGCACGCGCATGATGCCGTGCAGGGCGCCGGACGGCTCGTTACGGTGGCAGGCACCGAACTCGGCCAGGCGCAGCGGCAGGTCGCGGTAGCTTTTCAGGCCTTGGTTGAACACCTGCACGTGGCACGGGCAGTTCATCGGTTTTACCGCGTAGTCACGGCTTTCCGACGAAGTGGTGAACATGTTCTCGGCGTAGTTGGACCAGTGGCCGGAACGCTCCCACAGAATGCGGTCGACAACCTGCGGGGTCTTGATTTCCTGGTAGCCGTTTTCGCGCTGCACGCCACGCATGTACTGCTCGAGTACCTGGTAGACGGTCCAGCCGTTGGCGTGCCAGAACACCATGCCCGGGGCTTCTTCCTGCAGGTGGAACAAATCGAGCTGCTTGCCGATCTTGCGGTGGTCGCGTTTTTCGGCTTCTTCGATGCGCTGGATGTAGGCCGCCAGCTGCTTCTTGTCAGCCCAGGCGGTGCCGTACACACGCTGCAATTGCTCGTTCTTGGCATCGCCACGCCAGTAGGCGCCGGACAGCTTGGTCAGCTTGAATGCCTTGAGGAAGCGGGTATTCGGCACGTGCGGGCCACGGCACATGTCGACGTATTCTTCGTGGTAGTACAGGCCCATGGCCTGTTCATCCGGCATGTCTTCGACCAGGCGCAGCTTGTAGTCTTCGCCACGGGCGGTGAACACATCGATGACTTCGGCGCGCGGGGTGACCTTCTTGACCACGTCGTAGTCTTTTTCGATCAGCTCCATCATGCGCTTTTCGATGGCGGCCATGTCTTCTGGGGTGAAGGGCCGCTCGTAGGCGATGTCGTAATAGAAGCCTTCGTCGATGACCGGGCCGATAACCATCTTGGCGGTCGGGTACAGCTGCTTCACCGCGTGGCCAACCAGGTGGGCACACGAATGACGGATGATCTCCAGTCCCTCTGCATCTTTAGGGGTGATGATCTGCAGGGTGGCGTCGTGGCTGATCAGGTCGCAGGCGTCGACCAGTTTGCCGTCGACCTTGCCGGCCACGGTGGCCTTGGCCAGGCCGGCACCGATGGATGCGGCTACGTCGGCTACGGATACGGCGTGATCAAACGAACGTTGACTGCCATCGGGAAGAGTAATAACGGGCATGGCGCCTCCTCTCCTAGTGGTGACCCCTACCAAAGGTCACGTGGGTTGGGATGAGCCAGTACAAGATCCGACCTGCCTTCCTTTAAAGGAAGCCTGCCTCACAGTGGCAGAAGCCTTTCGGCTTGCCAGGGACGAACCAGAGTGACTGGAAAGAAATAAAGATAGCGGCGGCCGGCAACGGCGCGACCACAAGCCGAGCATGCTAGCACGCGGGTTGCACCCCAGGCAGAAATATTTGGCAATTACATCTTTCGGGTGAACTAACGCGGAAAAAGTCCTATCAGACTTTGGGAAGCAACCTACTCTTGATGAGACCTTAACCCAAGGAGTAACTGGTTATGCGAGTTCCGTCTCTTCTGGCCCTGGCGGCCGCTGGCGCCCTGCTGCTGCCCCTGGCGGCCAACGCCGGTAACTTCCCACCCGGGAAGGAGGCTGGCTACATGGCCCAGTGCACGCAGGTGGCCAGCGGCCAGGGCGTTGATGCTGCGACCGCGAAAAAACACTGCGACTGTGGCGCCCAAGCCATCAAGAAGAATTTCACCGACGCCGAGATTGCCGACCTGGACAGCCAGGATGGCGTGGACGCCAAGCTGATGCAGAAGGCGCAAACCGTTGTGAAACAGGCCTGCGCACCGAAGAGCTGAAACCTTAAAGCCGCGTCGGGTTGACGATTCCTTGAGCTGAATCAAGATCCGGCGAAGGTAATAGGGGCTAGATGCGCAGAATTAGACTATGATGTACTCCGTGCTGGGCAGCTTCCGCTGCAATTGCACCTCTGAAAAATTAAATGTCTGGAGATTCACCCCATGTCCAATCGCCAAACCGGCACCGTCAAATGGTTCAATGATGAGAAAGGCTTCGGCTTCATCACCCCACAAGGCGGCGGCGACGACCTGTTCGTACACTTCAAAGCCATCGAATCTGACGGCTTCAAGAGCCTGAAAGAAGGCCAGACTGTTTCCTTCGTCGCCGAGCGCGGCCAGAAGGGCATGCAGGCTGCACAGGTTCGTCCGGAGTAATTCGGATAGCTGTAAAAAAACCCGCCCTTGTGGCGGGTTTTTTTATGGGGGTTTGCCAGCTATGCAGCTTCTGCAGGCGCGGCTTACTCTTGTAGGAGCGGCCTTGTGTCGCGAAAGGGCCGCAAAGCGGCCCCAGATTTCAGCTTCGTAGCATAAATGGCCGGGGCCGCTGCGCGCCCCATCGCGACGCAAGGCCGCTCCTACAGGCAGGGATCGTGTCAGCCTTGAGGCCTGCGCAGCACCGGGCATCAACCGCAGTTGACGCGTGTCACCACACCTTGCTCATTCACATTCAGGTTCAGGCGCTCGGAGCGGTACTCCAGGGTAACCACGTCGTGCGGCTTGAGAATGCGCGCCATCTGCGAGCCGCTGGCCTTGCGTGCCTGCTCGAGCAGGTCGGCGCTGGCCGGCTTGCCAATGGCAAAGTCGGCGCCGCTGGCTTCGCAGCGGCCATCGTTGCCTGCCGGGGTGGCCGGTGCTGCGCCACCGCCAGCGTTGCCACCAGTGCTGCAACCAGCCAGGACAGCAGCCACCGCCAGGGTTGCCAGGTAAGCACGGGTACGGAACATGAAGCCTCCTAAATCGGTCTGGGAACTGCCTGATCGGACAGTTCCGCTCATCATTTGTTGCAAAACCGGTCAAGTCTGCCTGAACTGTAGCAGCGAGGCGAAAAGCAATCGTGACCGGATTTTGCACAACCCGCTGCGTTTGCCATATGCTTAGCGCGCAGGCTCACTGGCGCAAAGCCATGATTTGCTGCAAGAAGTGGAGCGCATCCCGCCTCCATCGAACACCAGGGTCAGTGTTCATCCCTTCGTTCCGGGCCCCTAGCGAGAGCTTTTCATGAGCAGCCACAGCATCGATGCCGATATCAAGGTCAAGTGGGCCGAGGGCCAGAGCGCGTACAGCCCTGGCACACCAGAGGAGTTGCTGTTGATCGGCATCGACCTGCTGGTACGCGATCGCGGCGCCGAGGCGGCGCGCAGCTTCATCGAGCAAGTGCTGGAGCGCTACGCGCCGCACGCGGCTATTGCAATCGCGCCAACCGGGCGCTGAGCAGGTCGAACAGCCCCTGGGCATCGCCCTGCTCCACCCACAGCACATTGGCCGGCTGCTTGAGCACGCCGTACCAGTCGGCAATGGTCTGGCCAAAAGTCGGGCCTTCGCGGCTGTCGATGCTCATATGGATGCGCCGGCCGCTGAACAGCTCGGGTTTTAGCAGGTAGGCGATGACGCTGGCGTCGTGTACCGGGCCACCAGGCATGCCGTACAGGTCCATGTCGTGGGTGACGTAAACGTTGAGAATGTCCACAACGCGCTTGCTGGCGTGGTTGTTTACCGCTGCCAACTGCTTGAGCCGGGCGTCGCTGGTCAGCAGTTTGTGGGTGACGTCCAGCGGCAGGTAGGTCAGTTGCACGCCGCTGGCCAGTACCACTTCGGCGGCATGCGGGTCGGCGTAGAGGTTGAATTCCGCCGCCGGGGTGATGTTGCCGCCGTTGAAATGCGCACCGCCCATGACCACCACTTCCTTGATGCCCTTGGCGATGTCCGGGCGCTGTATCAGTGCCAGCGCCAGGTTGGTCTGCGGGCCGAGCATGGCCACGGTAATGCTGTGGGGTTTGGCGGTGCCGAGGGTATCGACCAGGTATTGCACGGCGTTGCCTTGGGCCAGCGGGGCTTTCGGTTCATGGACCTGAACGCCGGTCAGGCCCTCTTCACCGTGGACGTCGGCGGCGTAGATGGGCGTGCGCACCAGCGGGCGGCCGGCGCCGGCGTAGACGGGGATGTCTTCGCGGCCGGCCCATTCACGGGCCAGGCGGGCGTTGCGCGAGGTTTTATCCAGGCGCACGTTGCCGGCTACGGTGGTGATGGCGCGGATGTTGAGTTCTTCGGGCGAGGCCATGGCCAGAAACAGCGCGACCACGTCGTCGGCGCCGGGGTCGGTGTCGATGATCAGGTCGATCGGGGCAGCCTGAAGGGCGGTGGCGGTGGCCATGAAGGCGAGTCCTTGTAGCAAGGGTTTGAGCATGGGGTGGGCACTCCTTGTTGCCAAATCAAATGTCACAAGCACACCGCGATCCCTGTAGGAGCGGCCTTGTGTCGCGATGGGGCGCGAAGCGGCCCCAGATTTTCAGCTTCGCAGCATCAATTGCCGGGGCCGCTTCGCGCCCCATCGCGACACAAGGCCGCTCCTACAGGGGAACGGGCTGGCCTGGACAATGGCGTATCAGCTGTCAGAACGTAACCCCGGAAATCAGGGCAATGTTGCTGTACGGCTGGCACTCTCCGGTACGCACCACCGCCCGGGCACTGCGCGACAGCACTTTGAAGTCCTCATGGCTCAGCCACTCGCGCTTGCCCAACTTGCCTTTCAAACGTTCAATCTCGACCAGCGCCGGCGGCACCACTTTCTGCATTTCTTCAGCCAGCACATGCCGCTCTACCTGCAATTCGCTCAACACCACCCGCAACACGCTGGCGAAGTCCGGCAAACCTGGCGTAATCGCCAGGTCGATCAGCTCGACACCCGGCGGCACCGGCAACCCGGCATCGCCGATCACCAGGATGTCGCCATGCCCCATGCCGGCAATGGTCCGCGATAGGGCAATGTTCAGCAGCGGGGTTTTCTTCATGGCGTCAGCTCCGCCAGGTAGGGGATCGATGGCTGCGCACCGGCGCGGGTAACCGACAGCGCCGCCGCACGCTGGCCAAAGGCAATGGCTTCGCCCTCCTCCAGCCCGCGCACCAGGCCGGCAGCAAAGCCGCCAATGAAGGTGTCGCCAGCCGCGGTAGTGTCCAGCGGCTGCACCACGGGCGCCGGATAATGCTGATGGCCCTGGGCAGTCACCAGCAAGGCCCCTTGCGCGCCCAGGGTGATGATCACTTTACCCGCGCCCAGTTGCAGCAAGCGCGCGCCAGCACGTAGGGCGCTGCCCTGGTCGGTGACCGGGATGCCGGTCAGGGCCTCGGCCTCGCTTTCGTTAGGCGTCAGGTAATCGATGTGCGCGAACCAGTCCGCCGGCAACGGGCCGGTGGCGGGCGCCGGGTTCAGGATCACCTGCTTGCCCAGCTCACGCCCCCTGGCCAAGGTCCAGGCCACGGTCTCGGCCGGCACTTCCAGTTGGCAGATGACCACCTCGCCCCCCTGCAACAACGCATCGAAACGCTGCACCGATTGCGGCGTCAGCAGGCCATTGCCGCCCGGTATGATGACAATGCAGTTCTGGCTGGCGGCATCCACGGTGATCAGGGCAATGCCGCTGGACACACCCGGGCAGGTGCTGACGCCCTGGCAGTCGATGCCCTCGACATACAGCGCCCGGTGCAGCTGCCGGCCGTAATCGTCGTCGCCAACATTGCCGATCATCGCCACACTGCCACCCAGCCGCGCCACGGCTACGGCCTGGTTGGCACCCTTGCCGCCCGGCACAGTGAAAAAGCTTTCGCCGGGGAGCGTTTCACCAGCCCGGGGCAGGCGCTGGGCGCGGGCCACCAGGTCCATATTGAGGCTACCGACCACCACGACCTTGGCATTCATGCTGTTTCCTTAGCGTTAGCGGTAATCGTTGAACAGGGCCGGGCGTGGCCCGGTGGATTCGCGCAGGACGATGCGCGGGGCAACAATGCGTTGCTCCGCTGCGCCCTGCCGGGGTGTACCGATACGCGTCAGCAGCAGCGAGGCGGCGCTCTCGCCCAGCTCGCGGATCGACTGGCCAACCGTGGTCAGCGGTGGGTACACGTAGCGGCTAAGTTCGATGTCGTCAAAGCCGATCACCGACAGCTCGCCGGGTACGTTGATATTGCGTTCGGCAGCCGCACGCAGCACGCCAAAACCGATCATGTCGTTGCCGGCAAAAATCGCCGTAGGCCGCTTGCCCTCCAGCACCTGCGCCGCTGCTGCATGCCCGCCGGGGCTGGTGAAGTCGCAGTGCAGCACGCGGTTGCCCAGCACCGGCGCCTGCACCTCGGCCATGGCCCGGCGAAAGCCGCTCAGGCGCAGCTGGGTAACCCCGGTTTCGGCCGGGCCGCCGATGTAGGCGATGTCACGATGGCCAAGCTCCAGCAGGTGTTGGGTAGCCAGGTAGGCGCCCTGCTCATGGTCGATGCGCACCAGGTCGGCATCCACGCCTTCCAGTTCGCGGTCGACGATGACCATGGGCGTGCGCACGCTGGCCAGGCTTTGCAGCAGGTCGCTGTCCTGGCCCACCGAAGCCACCACCAGGCCGTCGATGCGCTTTTCCAGCAGCACGCGCAGGTAGCTGCGCTGCTTCTGTGGGTTGTCGTCGGAGTTGCACAAGATCACACAATAGCCGTTGCGTTCGCAGGCGTCTTCGATGCCCCGCGCCAGCTCGGCGAAGTACGGGTTGACGCTGTTGGGCACCAGCAGGCCGATGGTGGCCGTGCTGCGCGCCTTCAGCGAACGCGCCACCGCACTGGGCACGTAATCCAGTTCGATGATGGCAGCCTCCACTTTCAGCCGCACTTGCTCACTGACCGGTCGGGTCTTGTTCAGTACATGGGACACGGTGGTGTAGGAAATACCCGCCAATGCCGCGACATCTTTAATGGTTGCCATGTTGTCAGTTCCGCCGGCCTGCACGCCGGCTACGGTAAGTGTCGAGCACCACGGCGATGACGATCACCGCCCCGGTGATGATGCGTTTGGTCGGTTCGCTGGCACCGATCTGCGCCAGCCCTGCGGCCAGCACAGAAATAATCAGCACGCCAAAGAAGGTACTGATGACCGAGCCGCGCCCGCCCATCAGGCTGGTGCCGCCAATCACCACGGCGGCGATCACCTGCAGCTCCAGGCCGGAGCCGGCATTGGGGTCGGCCGCTTCCAGCCGCGAAATCTGGAACAGCGCGGCCAGGCCGGCGAGCAGGCCCATCAGGGCGAACACCAGCACCTTGTACGGGCGCGGGTCGATGCCGGCCAGGCGCACGGCCTCTTCGTTGGTGCCAATGCCGATCAGGTAGCGGCCGAACACCGTGCGGGTCAGCACCAGGTGGGCCAGCACAATCACCAGCAAGGCGATGATGAAGGCCGGCGAGATGCCAAAGGCCACCGGGTCGGAGAACCAGGCATAGGCATCGCCGATATACGCGGTGCGCGAGTCGGTGAACTGGTAGGCCAGGCCGCGGGCCATTTCCAGCACGCCAAGCGAGACGATGAACGACGGGATGCGCCAGGCCACGGTGACAGCCCCGGTGATGCTGCCCGCCAGCGCGGCCACGGCCATGCCCAGCAGCGCCGAGGGCAGCACGCCCCAGCCCCAGCCGAGAATCGCCACGCTCACAGCAGAGGCGGCCAACGCCAGCACCGAGCCCACCGACAAGTCGATGCCGCCGATGATCAGCACGAAGGTCATGCCCACCGCCAGCACCATCAGGTCGGGAATCTGGTTGGCCAGGGTGCTGAAGGTGCTGTACGACCAGAAGTGGCTGCTGAGGAACGAGAACAGCACGACCATCGCCAATAACGCGCCGGCCAGGCCCAGGTAGGTGCCCAGGCCAAAGTAGGTGCCAGTGCGGCGCACGGGGGCGGCGCTTTGGCTGTCGAGCGGGGTGGTTTTCATGCGTCCATCCTGGGGGCTGCCTCATGCAGCAGCGCGTCACGTTTCTGATAACCGGCGAAGGCGGCGGCCAGCAACTGGTCCTGCGTCCACTGGCCACGCTCGAAGGTGTCGATCAGCCGACCGGCCGAGAGCACGGCGATGCGGTCGCAGATCAACATCAGCTCGCGCAGGTCGCTGGACACCACCACCAAGGCTTTACCTTGGCGCGCCAGCTCGGCCAGCAGGCCATAGATGTCGAACTTGGCGCCGACGTCGATGCCACGGGTTGGTTCGTCAAACAGCAGCACCTGGCAGTCGCGCTCCAGCCAGCGGCCGATCACCACCTTCTGCTGGTTGCCGCCAGACAGCTCACCGACCACCTGCTGGGCGCCGGCACTGCGAATGCGCATGGCCTGGATCTGCCGTTCGGCCAAGGCCCTTTCCGCCTCGCCATCGAGCACACCGGCCCGTGACACGGCGCCCAGGTTGCCCAGGGCGATATTGGCGCTGATCGACTGGGTCAGCAGCAGGCCTTCGCCTTTGCGGTCTTCGGTAATCAGCGCAATGCCGGCGCGCACGGCGGCTTTGGGCGAGTCGATGGTGACAGCTTGCGGCGGCTGGCCGAGCGCAATGCTGCCGCTGTCGGCGCGGTCGGCGCCGTAGATCAGGCGCAACAGCTCGGTACGGCCGGCGCCGATCAGCCCGGAAATGCCAAAAATCTCCCCTGCCCTGACTTCGAACGACACATCACGCACCTTGTCGCTGCGGCTGAGGTTGTCGACCTTGAGCAACGGCGCGCCGATCTGCCGGCGGCCCAGGTCGATATGCTCACCCAGTTCGCGGCCGACCATCAGGTTGACCAGCTCGGCACTGCTGTAGCGCTGGATCGGCTCGTCGCACACCCGCTTGCCGTCGCGCAGCACGACGATACGCTGGGCCACGCGTTGCAGCTCTTCCAGGCGGTGCGAGATGTAGACGATGGCCACTCCGCGCTCGCGCAGGCGCTCGATCTGGGTGAACAGCAGCTCCACCTCACGCGCGGTGAGCATGGCGGTGGGTTCGTCGAAGATCAGCACATGGCAGTCGCCGATCAGGTTGCGGGCAATCTCGACCATCTGCTGGTGGCCGATACCCAGCTCGCCGACCGGGGTGTCCGGGTCGATGGCCTCCAGCCCGACTTGGGCCATGGCGGCGCTGGCCAACTGGCGCAGGCGCTTGTGGCCGATCCAGCCGAAGCGGCTGGGCAGGTTGCCCAGGAACAGGTTCTCCGCCACGGTCAGGGTCGGCAGCAGGTTCAGTTCCTGCATGACCATGCGCACGCCCAGGCGCTCGGCCTCGCGGCGGCTGGCCGGCGCGTAGGCCTGGCCACGGTAGGTCATGTGCCCGGTAGTAGGGTTCTCCAGGCCGCTGATCAGCTTGGACAGGGTGCTCTTGCCCGCGCCATTTTCGCCCGTCAGGGCCAGCACTTCGCCGGCCCGCAGGGTCAGGCTGACTTCGCCCAGCACCGGCTGGGCGTAGGTCTTGCCCAGGCCGCTGGCGGCGAGCACCACTTCATTGGCCGATGCAGGCATGGCCGTTTCTCCTGAGCGTCAGGGCTTTTTGGTGATGAGTTCGACCGGGGTCTGGATGACGTTGTCGGCATCCACGTCAGGCTTTTCGCCGTTGACCATTTTCAGTGCGGCCTGGATGCCGTACACCGCCTGCTGGCTGGCGGCCTGGTCGAGGGTGGCGAGCACGCGGCCATCGGCAAGCATCGGCTTGATGGCGTTGATGTTGTCGTAACCCACCACCTGCACCTGGCCGGCCTTGCCGGCGGCGCGCACGGCCGACACGGCGCCAAGGGCCATGCTGTCGTTGCCGGCCAGCAGGGCTTTCAGGTCGGGGTATTCGTTGAGCATGGAGGCGGCGACGGCGTTGCCTTTGTCGATTTCCCAATTGCCGCTTTGCACCGAGACGATCTTCATTTGCGCGGCTTCCATGGCGTCCTTGAAGCCGGCAGTGCGCTGCTGGGCGTTGGTGGTGGTCGGCACACCTTCGATGATGCCGACCTGGTCGCCGGCCTTGAGCTTCTGGCTGGCCAGGTAGTCGCCGACCAGGCGTGCGCCCTTGCGGTTGTCGGGGCCGACGAAGGGCACGCTGATGCCTTTGCTCTTGAGCAGTTCAGGGTCCAGGCGGTTGTCGATGTTGATCACCACCACGCCTTTGTCCATGGCCTTCTTCACCGCCGACACCAGCGCCTTGGAATCGGCCGGGGCGATCACCAGCGCCTTGGCGCCTGAATTGACCATTTGTTCGACGATGCGAATCTGTTCGCCGGTGTCGGTTTCGTTCTTGATGCCGTTGGCGATCAGCTCGAATTCATTGGCGTGGGTTTTCTGGTAGTCCTTGGCGCCGTCTTCCATGGTACGGAAGAACTCGTTGGCCAGCGACTTCATGACCAGGGCAACCTTGGGCTTGTCCTCGGCATGGGCAGCCGACAACGGCAAAGCCAGGGACAGAGAGGAAACGACAGCGAGGGCCAGCAGACGACCGGGGAACGGCAGTTTCATGGACGATGACTCCGAATCTTGTTTTTTTATCGGATCGCAAACGTTTGCGGTACCTAACTATGGAAACAGGACCGGGGTTTGTCAAATCCGTTTGGCTGTCGGGGCCAAAATCTGCTGGCGTTGATTATCCAGAATTTTTCCGAAAAACCGAACACCTTTTCCTAAGCTTGTTCGGATTCACGAATGGAACACTGCCCCTTGTAGGAGCGGCCTTGCGTCGCGATGAGGTGCGCAGCAGCCCCGGCGATCTGTGCTGCAGCCCGTATTTTTGGGGCTGCTGCGCACCCCATCGCGACGCAAGGCCGCTCCTACACAAGCAACGCGCACAGGCTTGGTATGAAAGATGCCTGCAAGCCTGCGCGATTCAAAACCATCTCACTAGGAAGAGAGAGAACAATAACGATGAATGCCGCACTGAAAACCTTCGCCCCCAGCGCACTCGCCCTGCTGCTGATCCTGCCAACCACCACCTCGGCCAAGGAAGCCGAAACCCAGCAGAAGCTGGCCAACGTGGTCATCCTCGCCACCGGCGGCACCATTGCCGGCGCCGGCGCCAGCGCCGCCAACAGCGCCACCTACCAGGCCGCCAAGCTGGGCGTCGACAAGCTGATCGCCGGCGTGCCGGAACTGGCCGACATTGCCAACGTGCGCGGCGAGCAGGTCATGCAGATCGCCTCGGAAAGCATCAGCAACGACGACCTGCTGAAACTGGGCAAACGCGTCGCCGAGCTGGCCGAGAGCAAGGACGTTGACGGTATCGTCATCACCCATGGCACCGACACCCTGGAAGAAACCGCCCACTTCCTCAACCTGGTCGAGAAGACCGACAAGCCGATCGTGGTAGTCGGCTCGATGCGCCCGGGCACTGCCATGTCCGCCGACGGCATGCTCAACCTGTACAACGCCGTGGCCGTGGCCGGCGACAAGCAGTCGCGGGGCAAGGGCGTGCTGGTGACCATGAACGACGAGATCCAGTCGGGTCGTGACGTGAGCAAGTCGGTCAACATCAAGACCGAAGCCTTCAAGAGCGCCTGGGGCCCGATGGGCATGGTCGTGGAAGGCAAGTCGTACTGGTTCCGCCTGCCGGCCAAGCGCCACACGGTCAACTCCGAGTTCGACATCAAGCAGATCAGCAGCCTGCCGCAGGTGGACATCGCCTATGGCTATGGCAACGTCACCGACACCGCCTACAAGGCACTGGCACAAAACGGCGCCAAGGCGCTGATCCATGCCGGTACCGGCAACGGTTCGGTGTCGTCGCGGGTGGTGCCGGCGCTGCAGGAACTGCGCAAGAACGGCGTGCAGATCATTCGCTCGTCGCACGTCAACCAGGGTGGTTTCGTGCTGCGCAACGCCGAACAGCCGGATGACAAGAACGACTGGGTCGTGGCCCATGATTTGAACCCGCAGAAGGCGCGGATCCTGGCGATGGTGGCAATGACCAAGACCCAGGACAGCAAAGAGCTGCAGCGGATTTTCTGGGAGTATTGATCGCTTGGCCAGGTGAAGCCGGGGCGCGGGTGTGCTCCGGCTTCCCTGGGCCTCACCCCTGCCTCACACCGTGTCGCCTGCTTCGCGGGCGCGCCCGCTCCCACATGGCCAGCGCTGCCTTTAAGGCATGTATGGGTTAAGTCTCAAAGGCTCATGACCATCTCATGCCAGGCCATGCCGCCGTGGTCGGAAGGCGAAGGCCGCACGTACTGGTAACCCATCTTGCGGTACAGCTCGACGTGCTGTTCCTTGCACATCAAGTGAATGGTCTGCTTGCCCTGCGCCGTCATCTGCGCGATGAACGCGTTCATCAGCCGCTTGGCGTAACCCTTGCCCTGATGAGCAGGGTCGACCACCACCGACATGATTACCACGTTGAGCGCTACCGGGTCATGCCCGACCAGCTCTTTGAACGCCTCATCGGACATCACCACTTCATGGGCACAGCCGCTGTTGATGAAGCCGACGATGCCATGCGCGTCTTCGAGCAACAGGAAGCCTTGCGGGTATTGGCTGATGCGCGTGCGGATCTTCTCCAGCGTGGCCGCTTCATCGCCCTCGTAGGCGCCGATCTCGATCGCGTAACAGCGCTCGGCATCGGCGACGACAGGCTGGCGGAAGTGGGTGATGCTCATGCGGCGGGCTCCGGAATCGGGGTAACGATGCCGCTATGTTAAATGACCTTGTGCGGGTTGGCCGAGCGGGTTTTCATCTGGCGCGACCCCTGTGGGAGCGGGCATGCCCGCGAAGAACCCAACGCGGTAGATGGCACCGGCTGCGCCGGTGTTCGCGGGGCAAGCCCGCTCCCACAGGTACAGCGCAACGTTCAAGGTCAGAGCAAGCTTCAAAGCCAGCCCCCCTACCTGAACTGATACTCCAACCCCGCCCCCGCATACCACGAACGCCCAGGCGCCGCCTCGTAGTATCGCCCGTTGCTATCCCCGACAATCACCGAGCCCACATACTGCCGATCAAACAGGTTGTCCAGGCGCACCAGTTGGTGGAACGTCCACGCCCCGACATGCTGTTCAAAGCGCGTACGCCAGTTGAACACGGCATATGCCGGTGCCGCCTTGGCGTCGTTGCTGTCGTCTACATACACCTTGCTGCGGTACTGCCCTTCAAGCCCCATGCTCACCGACGCAACCGGCTTCCACACCAGCTCGCCATACAAGTTGTCCAGCGGCACGCCCGGCAGGCGGTTGCCACGTTCGATGGCCTGGCTGACATCTTCGGCGTAGCGCGCATCGGTGCGCGTGTACACCACCGTCGCCTGCCACTGCTCGCTCAATTCACTCTGCAGGCTCGCCTCGAAGCCACGCCGTACGGTGCGACCCGCATTGCGGTAACTGGTGCGGCCGTCCGTTGAACGGTCAACGACAATCTCGTCATCGGTCTGAATCTCGTACACCGCCGCATTCAGCCGCGTGCGCTCGTTCAACCGATACTTCACGCCCACTTCATACTGCATGCTAGTGGCAGGCTTGAGCCCGAAGTTGAAACTTTCGACTTCGCCCGGTGCGTAGGCCATTTCTGCCTGGGTGGGGGTTTCGAAGCCTTTGCCAACGCTCACGTAGCCGCGCAGGTCCGGTGTAAACGCGTACATCACCGACAGTGACGGCGTGGCCTGCTGGTACTTCTTCGAACCACTGGAATCACCATTGGCCAGGTAGTGGTCGTCGACGCGCATTTTCATGGTGCTGTAACGCAGCCCCAGTTCGCTGGTCCAGTTGCCGATTTCCCAATGCGCCTGCAGGTACGGGTCCAGGCTGGTGGCGGTGTCCTGCTCGTCCCGGCGCAGCTCGCCTTTCACGCCCAGCTGGTCGCCACTGAAGTTCTGGTAGCCGCGGCGGTCATCCTTGCTCTGGTCGTAATCGGCACCGACGGTGAAGGTGAGGTTACCGGGCACGTCGGCAACCGGCTGGATCCAGCGCAAGGTGCCGCCGTGGAATTCGCGGTCGAAGTCGACCACGCCACCGCCACGCTGACTGTTGGAGACCACCGCTCTGGGAATGGACAGGTACTGCACGACGCTGCGTTGCCCCGCGTACAGGTTGAACTGCAAGGTGGCCTCGCCAAAGTAACGCTCGTAGTTCATGCCCAGTTGCTGGTGGTCGATGCTCTTGCGCGTGTTGTAGGTTTGCGCCACTGCGGCAGTGGAGCGCGGGTCGTGCTTGTAGGCGTCCCAGGTCTGCCCCAACGGGTCTTGGGTGTTGTTCTGCTCCAGGCTGCTGTAGATCAGCGCCATGCGCGAGTCGCCGTCGGGCTTGAAGTTGACCTTGGCGAAGGTCTGGTCACGGCGTGCGGCACTGTGGTCGCGGTAGCCATCGGTGTCCAGCCGCGAGGCATCCAGCACGAAACCGGCGGTGTCGGTACCGCCCTCGGCGGACAGGTGGTTCTTGTTGAAACCGTCGCTACCAAAGGTGGTTTCGGCGCCCACACGGGCCGGGCCCTGGCCGTCGCGGCTGAACATCTGGATCACCCCGCCAGCGTTGCTGCCATACAGCGTCGCGGCCGGGCCGCGCAGCACTTCGATGCGCTCGGCCACGTCCAGGTTCAGTGTGGCCGCCTGCCCTTGGCCATCGGGGGTACTGGCGGGAATACCATCGCTCAACAGCTTGATGCCACGCACGCCGAAGGCCGAGCGTGCGCCATAGCCCCGCGAGGAAATCTGCAGGTCCTGGGCATAGTTCTGGCGGTTCTGCACCACCAACCCCGGCACCTTGGTCAGTACCTCCGAGAGGTTGACGCCAAGCTGGCCATCGGTGCCATGGGACAGGTCGATGGTATCGACCGAAAACGGCAGGTCGAACGTGCTGGTCGGCGCATAGGCGCCGGTGACCACCAGGGGATCGATGAAAACTGCATCGGGCGCGTTGGCCCTGGCAGCGCCATTGGCGCCCAGGCCACCTGCAAACAGCAGGACCAGGCTGGTAGAAGAGGGAAAACGAGAAAAAAATCGATACATGCGCAGCTTCCGTAAATTGCCGCCATTACACCAGACCCGCCGCGTCAGTGCGAACGCTCGAGGAAAGCCAGTGCTGTTTTCTCCTGACAAGCTGTTGCGAAATTACTTACAGTGAAATACTGTACGTGCATACAGCAAAACAAGGAAATTCCTGTGTCCAGCACCGCCTCCGCCACCCCGAGCAGCTATGAACAGCTGGGTGTCCGCATCCAGAAGATCATCAACAGCCCCACCGCCCAGCGCAGCCGTGCGGCGCTGATCTTCCGCCTGGAACAGGAAAGCCAGGACGACTGGGAAACCCTGCTGGAGGAAATCGCCGAAAACGACAACGTTACCCTCGCCCACCGCGATGACGGCGGCGTGCAGGTTTTCTGGACCGTGCCCAAGGAAGACTGACCACGCATGAGAGTTTCGCTTTTCGCCGCTGCCTGCCTGCTACTGACCGCTCCACTTGTTCAAGCCGATGCGCCGCGCACCTTCCAGGAGGCCAAGAAGGTCGCCTGGAAACTGTATGCACCGCAATCAACCGAGTTCTATTGCGGCTGCAAGTACAAAGGCAACAAAGTCGACCTGGCCTCCTGCGGCTATACCCCACGCAAGAGTGCCCAGCGCGCTTCGCGCATCGAGTGGGAGCACATCGTGCCGGCCTGGCAGATCGGCCACCAGCGCCAGTGCTGGCAAAGCGGCGGGCGCAAGCAGTGCTCGCAGCATGACGAGGTGTACAAGCGCGCCGAGGCCGACCTGCACAACCTGGTGCCGAGCATCGGCGAGGTCAACGGCGACCGCAGCAACTTCAGTTTCGGCTGGCTGCCCGAGCAGCGCGGGCAGTATGGCAGCTGCCTGACCCAGGTCGATTTCAAGGCAAAGAAAGTCATGCCGCGCCCCTCGGTCCGCGGCATGATCGCGCGCACCTATTTCTACATGAGCAAGCAGTACAACCTGCGCCTGTCCAAACAGGACCGCCAGTTGTTCGAGGCCTGGAACAAGACCTACCCGCCGCAAGCCTGGGAGCAGCAGCGCAACCAGCGGGTGGCCTGTGTGATGGGGCGCGGTAACGAATTTGTCGGGCCGGTCAACCTCAAGGCCTGTGGCTGAGCCTCAGGCCAATGCCTGCAGGTACGCGCTGGCTTCCCGATAACGGACCAGCCGCGCCAGGTCGGCGGGGCCTGGGCAGGGGATGCGCGTAAGGTCGCTGTTGTCGGCCAGGTCGGCCAGCTTGACCGTGCGCGCCAACGGGTCATCGCCCAGGCGCACCACGAAGTCCTGGTAGGCCTCGCCCTCGCGGCGGCTAAGCGCCAGCAAGGCGGCAAGGATTTTAAGCGCGAAGCCCTCGCGCGCCAGGTCGGACAGGGTCAACGGGGTGTCTTCGATCACATCGTGAAGCACCGCGACAATCCGTTGTTCAGGTGTGGCAACCCGCATCATCACGCGTAGCGGGTGGAGGATATAAGCCGCCCCACCCTTGTCATATTGCCCTTCATGCGCCCTGGCGGCCACGGCAATGGCCCGCTCCAGTGTAGACATGAGGTTCCCCCCGTTCAGCATCTCCCAACCCAAGCATAGCCAAAGTTGGCTGAAAGGTGTCTATCTCGCGTTCTGGCTCTGGGTTTTACTCAGCGGCCAAGGCTGGGCACGATCCCCTGTAGGAGCGGTTTTACCCGCGAAAGGGCCGGGACCGGCAACCTGGCTATCTGCTTGAACGACCTTGTGTCAGGGCTTCTGGCCTCTTCGCGGGTAAACCCGCTCCTACAAGAGACCGCGTCAGCTTGTGGAACCCGGGGTGTTAGCGGGCTACGCCGTGCTGGATAACCACCGAATCTGTCCCCAGCTTGGCCATTACTTCGTCCCGGCGCGCCTGCGCGGCTTCACGGGTCGGGAATGGCCCCATCAGCACCACTGGCTTGCCGTCGCGGTATTCCACCGACGACGGGATGCCCTTTTCGATCAGGCGTGCGGTCATGTCGCTGAGCGCGCCCATGTTGGCGCCCTGCACCACTTCCACATCCCAGCCCTCGGGGGCCGGCTGGTCGGCCAGCGCGTCGGCACGGCGCTGCAGGTCAGCACCACCGCACAGCTCACGGATGCGCAGGTTGTTGCCGGTGTCATCGACGATGATGTCGTACTGGCCATCGCGCTTGATCGCCACGTAGCTGCGGTAGGCCTCGTACTGCCCGGCATCGTCCTTGCCGCGAACCTGGCCGCAGATGGTGCCCTGGGTGTCGATCCGCACGTTGCCGAACTTGGCCGTCTTGGGGTTGTGCAGGTGTTCGGCCACCTGCTTGTGCACGCCTTCGACCTCGTTCTCACAGCCCGCCAGGGCGAGCACTGCCATTACCACAGCCAGTTTGCGCACGCGTGTACCTCCAGATTCGAAGGGGCGGATTCTAGCATGGCGGGCCATGCCCGAGCCGCGACCAAACGTTACACGCTGCGTCGCGCGCAAATGCAAAAAGGGCGATCATTTCTGATCGCCCTTTCTGGGATTTGGTAGGCACAATTGGACTCGAACCAACGACCCCCACCATGTCAAGGTGGTGCTCTAACCAACTGAGCTATGTGCCTGTCGTGTGGTGCGC
>NZ_JBIVHY010000029.1:0-49716 GCF_044749445.1 Pseudomonas sp. NPDC089408 | reverse complement strand
CCACACTTCACTGGCGGTATCGGGGCAGGTGTCGGCCCACACCCAGCCCATGGTGCCGCTGGACAGGTAACGGTCCCGCAGGTGGTAGTCCTCCAACCCGCGGTAGAGCAGTTCTTTATAACGGCCTGCGCCAACGTATTCGTGAATGACCAGCCGTTCGCCCAGCGAGCCTTTCATGAACACATAGACATAGCCCAGGCGCAGCGCGCGCAGGGTGTAGGCGGAATGTTGCAGCGCCCTGAAGCCCTGCTCGAGGTTGAAACCTGAACCGGCATAGCGGCAGGCGGGCATGGCGCCGGTGCGCGGCACGATGGCATAGCGCACCGGCAGTATGGGGATACGTGCACTGCAGGCGGGGCCGGAGGTGGCGCTGCTGACGGAGGCGTTGCTCATGCGAGCTCCTTGCTCAAAGAACAGGCTCTTCGAAATTCAGGCGTAAAGTGGCCTGTTCCAGTGCTAACAAGACTGAAATAGTGATCGGCTGAAACTTATTCGGCGTTGCTGAAATTTGGCTTTTGTAATGCGCTTCGCGCCGAAGCGTAAAGCTTGCGTGTGTGCTGAGAGCGTTATGCGCTTGTCGGCTTTCGATTGAAAGACGATGCCTCGTTTTTTACGTTAGGGTCGAGGCAGAAAGTGTAAGATTTTATTTGAGTTATTTTGCGTGGTTGTGAATGTGAATTTCATCTGTTGAAAGTTGAAATTTATTTGTAGGAAATTTCTTTCTTATTGCTCTCCTTATCTACATTCAGTTTTTACACTTGGCCATTACTACTTGACAAGTTCTCGGCGCGCCACCAGAGCGGCTGGCGTAGCGTATGCAGTTGTTCATGGATTTCTGCCGGGCAATGCTCAGAGTATTGCCCCAGGCCAGGCCGCCTTCGCCGGTGGTGGGGACGGCTTTGGCGAAGCAGTTGGAACCCACCGTAGGCGTGGCATAACGGGCCTTGCCGGCTTTGCTGGAGCAGCCTGCGGTGAGCGCCAGGCTGAGGGCGAGCAGGGTGGTCAGCGCCCAAGGCCTGTATGGGCGGATCGGTTTGCTGCTCATGTGTTGTCTCCTTCGTATCAGTAACGCGGCCTCGTATAGGCGCAAGTTCACTCGCGAACACCGGCATAGCCGGTGCCATGCACCGTGTCGCGCCCTTCGCGGGTGAACCCGCTCCCACAAGGAACAGCGACAGTCTGCGAGACTAATGCCTTGCAGGATATTTCATTCCAGCGAAGCGGTGAACTATCGCGTCGTCAAGGGGCTCCTTTGCTAGGCGCACCCTGCGCTCGTCTGATGGCAAAAGCCCATCAGCCTGGGTCACTGAATGAAAAGGAGGCACCGTGACCGCATCTGACCGTACCCTCTACCGTTGTACGCCCAGCCCACTGCACGCGTTGTTGCTGGCCGGCGGTGTGCCGTTGTTCCTCGGCGCACTGTTGAGCGACATCGCCTACTACAACAGCTACCAGATCCAGTGGAGCAACTTCGCCGCCTGGTTGATCGCAGGTGGCCTGGTGTTCTGCGGCCTGGCGCTGTTGTTCGCGCTGGCCAACCTGATCCGCGCCGAGCGCAAGGGTGGGCGACCGACGTTGTACTTCGTGCTGCTGCTGGTGACCTGGGTGCTTGGGTTGATTAATGCCTTCGAACACGCAAAGGATGCCTGGGCGGTGATGCCGTCGGGGCTGGTGCTGTCGGTGATCGTGACCGTGCTCGCGGTAGCCGCTGCCTGGACCGGCTTGAGTAACCTGCGTGCAGGAGGTGCGGCATGAAGCCTTTGCATGCATTGAGCCTGTTGAGCATGGCGCTGTTGCTGAGCGCCTGTGGTGGCGATGGCGAGCCAACCCAGGCCCACGGGCCGGACCCGAAGTTGCCCGAGCCGCAGCGCGGTCTGCTGCCGAGCATGAAGATTGCTCAGCCGGTTGCCTGGGGGGAGCAGACGCCGACGGTGCCTGAGGGCTTCAGTGTCACGGCCATCGCCACCAACCTGAAGATTCCGCGGCAGAGCCTGGTGCTGCCCAACGGCGACATCCTGGTGGCCGAGGGCAGGGGTGGCAGTGCGGCAAAGCTCAAGCCCAAAGACGTGATCGCCAGCCAGATCAAGGCCAAGGGCAACACCCAGGTCAAGGGCGGCAACCGCCTGACCTTGCTGCGTGATGCTGACGGCGATGGCACCTATGAGGTGCAGACCGTGTTCGCAGAAAACCTCAACGCGCCCTACGGCCTGGCCTTTGCCAACGGCAAGCTGTATGTGGCCAACCAGGATGCGCTGGTGCGCTTTGACTATAAAGAAGGCCAGACCCAGGCCGACGGCCCGCCAACCAAGGTCACCGACTTGCCGGCGGAGATCAACCATCACTGGACCAAGGCACTGACAGTTAGCGAGGACGGTCGCTACTTGTATGTGGGCATCGGTTCGAACAGCAACATCACCGAGCGCGGGCTGGAAGTGGAGATTGACCGGGCCATGGTGTGGCAGGTGGATGCAGAAACCGGCGCGCACCGGCCTTATGCCACTGGCCTGCGCAACCCGACGGCTCTCACTATCCAGCCGCAGACCGGGCAGCTGTGGACGGTCGTCAACGAGCGCGATGAACTGGGGCCTGACCTAGTGCCGGACTATCTCACTTCTGTACGTGAAGGTGGGTTCTATGGCTGGCCGTATAGCTACTGGGGGCAAAACGTGGATGAGCGGGTGCGGCCGCAGAACCCGGACAAGGTAGCGGCGGCGATCAAGCCGGACTACAGCCTGGGCTCGCATGTGGCGGCATTGGGTGTCGACTTCTCGCTCGCGGCCATGGGCGAGCGTTTCGCCGACGGCGTATTCGTGGGTGAGCACGGCAGCTGGAACCGACCCAACCCGGTGGGGTACAAGGTGATCTTTGTGCCGTTCAGCAATGGCAAACCGGCGGGGGAGCCGATCGACTTTGCCACGGGCTTTCGTAGTGAGGATGGCAAGACCCGAGGGCGGCCAGTGGGGGTGACGGTGGACCCGCGTGGGGCGCTGATTATTGCCGATGATTTGGCCAATACGGTTTGGCGGGTGACGCGTAACCGTTGAGCGCCGTGGCGGAAAACGCAGTGTGTTGCCTGGGCTGGCCCTATCGCTGGCTTGCCGTCGATGAGGCCTGTCCAGGCAGCGCAAGATTAGAAGCGGTAGTTGAAGCTGGCCTCCAGCGTGCGCGGTGCCCCTGGGGTAACCAGGTCCACCGAACCGTGCGCCGAGGCGTAGTAGTCGCGGTCGAACACGTTCTTCAGGCGCAGCGCGGCGTCCCACTGCGGCACGCTGTACAGCAGCGCGGCGTCGAAGGTGGTGTAGCCGGGCATTACCACCACGTTGTCGAGTGCGGTGTAGCGCTCGTCGACGTAGTTGGCACCCGCAGCAACGCGCCATTGTGGGGTCAGGGTACGCACCAGCCAGACGTTGGCGCTGTTGCGCGGCGTCAGGGTGGGAGTCTGGCCTTCGTTGTCCACGCCGTTGGTCTTGCTGTTGGACTTGGTGATTTCGGCGTCCAGATAGGCATAACCCGCATAGATCTGCCACTTGTCCGTGAGCTGCCCGCTGACGGTGGCTTCGAACCCATCGGTACGCTGCTCGCCCGCCAGCACGGTCAGGTTCGGGTTGGCCGGGTCGGCGGTCTTCATGTTGGTGCGTTCAAGGCGGAACACTGCGGCGGTCAGCGACAGGCGGCTGTCGAGCAGGTCCCACTTGGCGCCGATTTCGTAGTTGGTGGTTTCTTCCGGCTCCAGGTGCTGGTTGGTTGGACTGACTGCGAACACTTCACCCGAAGGCTGGTAGCTGCGGCTGACCGACACGTAGTAGGACTGGATTGCATCGGGTTGATAGACCAGGCCGGCACGTGGGCTCCAGGTCTTGTCAGTGCGGTCGAGGTCGACATTCTGTACACGGTCGTCGTCGTACTCCTGGCCAAAGATGTCGTAACGCACACCCACCAGCGCCTTCCAGTGTTCGTTCAGCTCGATCATGTCCTGCAGGTACAGGCCGGTGGTCTGCTGGAAGTTGGTGCCCTTGGACGACAGGTTGGCGGCATGCTCCGGTACCGGCACCAGGGCGTCGCGGTACACCGGCACCTGGGCTACGTTGTTCTGGCTGAATACGCGCTGGTACTTGTCCTGGAAGCCTACTTCCACGCCATACAACAGGTTGTGCTGCAGGCCGACCAACTGCGCCTGTTGCTTGAGTTCGGTCTGGTTGAATACACCGTATTCGTCGCGGGCGACGTTGCCGCGGTTGAGCTTGACCAGCAGTTCGCCATTGGGTGCAGTGACGAAGCGCGTCGGGCTGCTGTCGGCCAAGGTGTTGTTGCGGTCCAGGTCGTAGCGGTAGTAACGGCTGGTGTTGGTCAGGGTGAAGTTGTCGTTGATGCGGTAGTCCAGGCTGGCGGTCAGCGAGAATACCTCGCTGCGGGCGTAGTCCTGGTCGGCGTCACCCGAGCCAAAACGTTTGTCGCGGTCCACATCCACCGGGCGGTTGCCCAGCGCCGGGATGCCGAAGTCGATCAGGCGTTTGTCGTACAGGTAGGTGGCGCCCAGGTTCAGTTCCAGGTCGTCGGACAGGCGGAAGTAGGCCGTCGGCGCAATGGCCTTGCGGTCGATGTAGCCATCGTCGCGGAAGGTGTCGCTGTCTTCGAAGGCCCCGGTCACGCGGTAGGCCTGGTTGCCTTGCGGGTCGGCCCAACCGCTGTCGAACTGGGTGCGGCGCTTGCCTTCGCTGTCAACGCTCATGCCGACCTCGCGCTTGGGCGTGAAGCTTGGCTTCTTGCTGATGCTGTTGATCAGCCCGCCGGAAGAGCCACGACCATACAGCACGGCAGCCGGGCCCTTGATGACTTCGACCCGCTCGACGTTGGACAGGTCGCGGAAGTACAGGGCGTCGTCACGCACGCCATCAATGTACATGTCACCAATGGCGCTGAAACCGCGGATGGTCACCTGGTCGCGCTGGCCGTCGCCGTTGGACAGGCCAATGCCGGGCACATTTTTCAGCACGGCTTCCATCGACTGCGCGCCTTGGTCCTTGATCACGCTTTCAGGGACGACGTTGACGGTTTGCGGGATATCGCGCAACGGCGCGTCGATCTTCATGGCGCTACGGCTTTCAGTGGCCTTGTAGCTTGGCTGCTCGTAGGCACTGGTGACGGCGGTGGCGGGGAGGGCGAGGGAACCTTGCGCCTGGGTTTGAACGGCAGCGTGAACAGCAGGCACAACCAGCAGGCCCAGCATGGAAATGGATGCTGGGGCAACAGACCTTTTTGCCATTACAGGTGACTCTTTGTTGTTTTTGAAGGTCACGAATAGGTGATTTGTAAATGTAAAGCAAGTGTAAAGACTTCGCATTTGCTATTACAAGGCTCTGGGAGGCGAAAAGACGACGAAATACGACGTAGAGGAAGGGCCGGCAAGGTAGCCGGCAATGGCTATGCTTGTTAGCGCGTGAGCATTTCACGCGCCTATTCGGACTTGATCACATGGAAGCAGGCCTATGAACCCGATTCGTACTCTCGCTCGTGCTGTCGCCCTTGCCACGCTGGCTTCTACAGCCAGCTTTGCGGTGCAGGCTGCCGATATCCCCATTGGCAGCGAAGCGCTGGAAAGCCACGTCACCACGCAAGTCACTGCTATCGACCTGGCCAACCGCCAGGTCACGGTGAAGGGCCCGGATGACAAGAAGGATGTGACGTTCCAGCTGACCGAGAAAGCCAAGACGCTGCCCAACCTGAAGGTCGGTGACCAGGTCGACATCTATGTCACCCGTGCCGTGGCCTACGTGCTCAACACTGACGTTGGCGGGGCGCCGAAGGCGACCGAAGAGTCCGGTACCATCCGTGCCACAGCAGAAAACCCCAACCCGGGCGGCGAGGCGTTCCGCCAGGTCAGGGTGACTTCGCAGATCAAGAAGATCGACCTCAAGACGCATGAGGTAAGCCTGCTGCCGCCGGAAGGCAAGCTGCAGGTGGTCAAGGTCGAGAACCCTGACCTGCAGGCCCGCATGCAGAATCTCAAAGTCGGCCAGACGGTCGATGCGATCTACACCGAAGTGCTGCGCGTCGAAACCTCGCGCTGAGCCTCTACAGGGGCAGGCTACGGGTTGCCCGGGTATGGATCCGCCGTGATGCCTTGCATGACGGCGGATGCTGATTGAACAGCTGGATTACCCAGTCCGGCCGGGTCTTGCTGGCGTCGTTCAGCCAATTGGCGACCGAGTCTTGAGCGTACTTGTCAGCTTCGGCCAGGCGCGGTACCAGCAGCGGCTCGGCCACTTCCGGCGCCTGTTTGAGTGCGCTGATGTGTTCGGTTCGAGTTCCTGCGTGCATGACAGTTGTGCCTGGGCAAAGGCCGCCCAGCTGCGCACCGTATCGGAAATGTGTGTTCCATCACATAAGGATTAGTTTCGTCGTTGGACATGGCCGGCGCCGCTTTGGCCAGAGCATCCTAGCCTATCTGCTGTCTCTGTATAGGCCATCCGTATGGCGAATAACGCGCGTGCATATTTTCGATTTCCATAAGTACCGGGAATTTCAGAAGCTTGCTTGAACGGTCGAATGGAAGGAGGAATGCCATGTTCAGCAAAACCCTGTGCCTTTTGGCACTTCCCTTTGCCCTGGCGTTGCTTGCGGGGGCGGTACTGCCGTTCCAGGCCGCGGGTAATGCCGCTGTCGGGCGAGCGCTGGGGCATTGGTTGTGGGGTGCGTTCACTTCGCTGGCGGTGAGCTCGCTGGTGGTGATTGCTGCGCTGCTGATACTCCGGGTGCCAGTGCCAGATGTGAGCAAGGCCTTGCAGGGGCCCTGGTGGCTGTGGGTTGGCGGGGTACTGGGGGCAATGTACGTGGCCGGCGCGGCGGCGCTTACGCCTAAACTGGGCGCAGCGGGTTTTCTGGTGTTGGTAGTGGCGGGGCAAATCATCACGGCAGTACTCGCCGACCACTTCGGGCTGATGGGGCTGGGCGGCAAACCGCTCAACCTCGCCCGGCTGGCAGGCGTGGCGCTGATCTTGTGTGGGGTGTTGTTGGTGCAAGGGGGCTGGGCGACACCGGCGCCGGCCAGCACCGCAGTGGCCGCGAAACAGCCTGGAGGCTGATCAGCGCCCCGGCTGGCTACAGGCCCACACGGTTTCGCGTAGCCAGTGGTGCCCAGGGTCGCTGTCCTTGCGGCTGTGCCAGGCCTGCTGGTAATCGAACGAAGGAACGGCCAATGGCGGAGTGAACTGGCGCAGAGTGGGGTGCTGGTGCAACGATCCCACTGCGCGACTGGCCACTGTCAGGACCAGATCGGTACCGGCCAGCACCTCGACGGCTGCGCTCCAGTGTGGCAAGGCCAGGGCGATACGGCGGCGCAAGCCTTGGGCGGCCAGCGCCCGCTCGATTTCATCGAAAGCGTCGGGGCGCATGGCCATCAATACGTGCGGGCGTGCCAGCCAGTCATCCAGGGCCAGCCCGCCGCTGGCAGGCAGCACTTGGCGGTCGGCCACGCTGACGAAGCTGTCGGAGAACAGCGGCTGGGCAGTAATGTCCTGCGGTAGATCGGGGAATAGCCCCATGGCCAGGTCCAGTTCGCCGTCGAGCAACTGCGCCATCATGGTTTCGCGGCTGGCCTGGCTGACGGCCAGGTCGATTCCGGGCGCAACCTGACGCACGTGGCGCAGCAGGGGTGGCAGGATGATGCGCGAGGAGTAATCGGACAGCGACAGACGGAACCGGCGTTGGGCCATGGCTGGCTCAAATTGTGGGGCCGACAGCAGGTTGTTGAGGTTGCCGAGGGCATCCTGCAGCGGTTGGGCCAGCGCCTGGGCACGAGTGGTGAGGACCATGCTGCCGCCTTGGCGTACCAGCAAAGGGTCGTCGAAGTGTTTACGCAGTTGTGCCAAGGCATGGCTGACCGCGGGTTGGCTGCGGTGCAGGCGCAGTGCGGCGCGGGTCACGTGCTTTTCGCTGAGCAGGGCATGCAGGGCGAGCAGCAGGTTGAGGTCGATCTTGCGCAGTTCATCCATGGGGTGAATGGCCTTGGGCACTTTTGCTGGTATTGATCAGCCTATCAAATACTTTGCTTTACGCGGTCCCTGTAGGAGCGGCTTTAGCCGCGAAGAATTCAACGCGGTGCATGGCACCGGCTGCGCCGGTGTTCGCGGCTAAAGCCGCTCCTACAGGGACCGTGCTGGCTGTAGGGGGTATACTCCCCACCCGTTTCACTGGTATCCGAGTAATACGATGGGTCTTTCTGCAACTGCCACACCTGAACCGCGTCGCCTCGGCGCGCCCCTGATCGCCCTGGCCTTGCTGCTGGCGGGTGCCGGGTTCCTCAACCTCAATGCCGGCTTCAAGCAGGTCTTGCTGCTACTGGTCGGCGCTGCACTTGGCCTGACCCTGTACCACGCCGCGTTCGGTTTCACATCGGCCTGGCGGGTGTTTATCAATGAGCGCCGTGGCGCGGGCCTGCGCGCGCAAATGGTCATGCTGGCGCTGGCCGTTCTGCTGTTCTTCCCGGCGCTGTCGGCAGGGAGCCTGTTCGGCAACCCGGTTACCGGCCTGGTGGCCCCGGCCGGTGTTTCGGTGGTGTTTGGCGCGTTCATATTCGGCATCGGCATGCAACTGGGTGGTGGCTGTGCCTCGGGTACGCTATTCACCGTGGGCGGCGGTAATGCGCGCATGCTGGTAACCCTGTTGTTCTTCATCATCGGCTCGGTCAGCGCGACCCATCATGCCGACTGGTGGTTCGCCTTGCCGTCATTCCCGGCCACCTCGATCGTGCAGGCCTGGGGCGTAGGCCCAGCACTGCTGGTGAGCCTGGCCGTGTTCGGCCTGATCGCCTGGGCCACCGTGGTGCTGGAAAAGCGCCGGCATGGCACGCTGGAAGCGCCGGTTGACAGCGCGCACCAGGGCCTGCGCCGCTTCTTGCGTGGCCCTTGGCCGTTGCTGTGGGGCGCCATCGCCCTGGCGCTGCTGAACTACGCGACGCTGGCGCTGGCAGGGCGGCCATGGGGCATTACTTCGGCGTTCGCCTTGTGGGGCGCGAAGGTCCTCAACAGCCTGGGTGTGGAGGTCGGCAGCTGGGTATTCTGGCAGGCACCGGCCAATGCCAAGGCCCTGGCCGCGCCGCTGTGGCAGGACATCACCACGGTCATGGACCTGGGCATCGTGCTCGGCGCGCTGCTGGCGGCTGGCCTGGCCGGGCGTTTTGCGCCAAGCCTGAAGATCCCGCTGCCGTCGCTGGTAGCGGCGGTGATCGGCGGCCTGCTGCTGGGCTACGGTTCGCGCCTGGCCTATGGCTGCAACATTGGTGCGTACTTCAGCGGCATCGCCTCGGGTAGCGTGCATGGCTGGTTGTGGCTGGTGGCGGCCTATGCCGGCAACCTGATTGGCGTGCGCCTGCGACCGCTGTTTTTTGCGGGTGAGCGACGCCCTGCGGTGTTGACCGGCTGCTGAGGCTGATAGCTGCAAGGGGTGCAGGAATCATCTGCATCCCGCCTGATTGTTCAGTTTTATCTACCTGATTAACCTGACTGGAACACCCATCCAGCAGGATTCGATCATGGCAACCCGCATCATTCTCGACAGCACCGGCACCGCCGATGTCATGCAGCTTGAACACGTACAAGTACAGCCTCCAGGGCCGGGCCAGGTCTGGCTGGAGCAGACCGCCATGGGCGTGAACCCGCTGGACGTGTTGCAACGCAAGGGCGGCGCACCGCTGGCTTTGCCGTCCGGCCTGGGCCTGGAAGGTGCAGGCCGGGTTACGGCGATTGGCGAAGGGGTACACAGTGTGCAGGTGGGCGACCGGGTCGCTTATGCGATGGGGCCAGTCGGTGCCTACGCCAGTGGCCGCTTGTTCCCGGCCGAGCGCCTGGTCAGGCTGCCGCCACATTTGGATGACGAGGCCGCCGCAGCGGTGCTGTTCAAGGGCATCACGGCGCAGTACCTGTTGAAAACCACCTATGCCGTTGGGCCGGGCACCCAGGTCCTGCTGTACGGCGCGGCCGGTGCCTTGGGCCAACTGATGGCGCCTTGGGCGCGTCACTTGGGGGCGACGGTGATCGGTGTGGTTTCGCGCCCGCAAAGCGTGGCGCGGGCACTGGCAGCGGGCTGCCATCATGTACGGGTGTTTGACGCGGCAACCTTGGCCAGCCAGGTGCGCGAGCTGACCCAGGGGCAGGGGGTAGACGTGGTGTACGACTGCGTGGGCAGGGTGTCGTTGGAGGCCTCGCTGGACAGCCTGCGGGTGCGTGGTCTGCTGGTGTCGTTCGGCGGCACCTCCGGTGCACCGGCGGCCATCGAGGTCGCCACGCTCAATGCCAAGGGCTCGCTGTACCTGACCCGGCCGTCGCTGGCGGCGCACACCCGCACAGATAAGGAATACCAGCAGCGCGCCGCCGATGTGCTGGCAGCGGTCGCTGAAGGTATCATCCAGCCAAGGGTCTGGCGTCGCTACCCGCTGGCCGAAGCGGCTAGGGCCCACGGGGACCTGGAATTGGGGCTGTCGGAGGGCGCGCTGGTCCTCACTGCCTGACACCCCATCCCACTGCCGAGCCTTGCCATGGATGCCTTCGACAGCCGCCGCGCCGATGAACTTGCCACGTTGCTGGCCTTGCATGAGCAGGGCTCGTTTGCTGCTGCCGGGCGGCAACTGGAGCGCCACCCCACGGTGCTGTCGAAGCGCCTGAGCGCACTGGAGGCGCGCCTGGGTATTCGCTTGGTGGAACGCAGCACACGGCAACTGCGCTTTACCGATGAGGGCGAGCGGTTGGTGGCCAAGGTGCGCGAGGCTAACCGGCTGATTGCCGAAGCGGAGCAGGAAGCTACAGAAGGGGCCGTTACGGTGCGCGGGCGCTTGCGCCTGGCGTTGCCGGGGGCCATGGGCCGGCGTTGGCTGAGCGGGATGCTGGCAGATTTCGTGCTGGCTTACCCGCAGGTGACGGTGGAGGCTGAGTATGCAGACCGCTTTGTCGACCTGATTGGCGAAGGGTTCGATGCCGCCATCCGTATCGGTGAGCTGGCAGACAATCGGTTGGTGGCCGGCAAGTTGTGCGAACACGTGCGAATCCTGTGTGCGTCGCCTGAGTACCTGGCCCGGCAGGGAATGCCTGCCAAACCTGTCGATTTGACTAGTCATAACTGCTTGGGTTTCAGTGGCTTACGTTCGTTTCCTGAATGGCGACTGATGAGTGCCGGGCACCAGGTGAGCGTGAAAGTGGCGGGCAGCCTGCGAAGCAACGACAACGAAGCGCTGCTGGAAGCGGCGCGCCGTGGTGTAGGGATTCTGGCCGGGGGTGATTGGCTGATGGGCGAGGATCTGGCCAGTGGCCGCTTAGTGCGGGTGCTGCCGCAATGGCAATTGGACGTTGCGGCGGGCATTTACCTGGTACGGCCCACCGCGCGTCTCAACACGGCCGCATTGGCGGCGTTCAAAGCCTGGCTGGAAGCGCGCTTCAAGGCCGGCGCCCCTTGGCGCCCCTGATGCGCTCGTTACCGACTGACTTTAAGTATTTTGTTTAACTACATGAAGAATAAGAAGTTATCGTTTTGCTACCGCATGCTGCACACACTGTTCATAGTAAGTCTGCTTGATCGCCGCAGGCTTCAGCCTTGAACGGCTGTTGTACGTCTGCTCGGTAATCCCGAACGCCGTCATGCGCATCCATGGCTTGGGGAATTTGCGCACCTGTAGCTTTTTGCGTGTGGCATACAGGGTTACCCCGGATAGCTTGGCCTGTTGGGCTTCACTGGCTATCTGTGCACCCCAGCCGCAGGTGTGGCGGTCGTTCTGGCTCAGTGCCCTGGCCTGGGCGCCGAAAGCGAGCGTGGCCAGCAGGCAGCCGGTCGTCGTTGCTAGAAGTACGCGCATGTTGCTGTCCTAAGCATTTGAAGAAAAACGGAGTTTGCCTTCGCTTTCAGCGGTTGGGGGCCAGCAATTTGCCCTCAGGTCATGGCCATGCGCAACGCCGTGATGGCCGGCCAGCGCGGGCGTGCCCGGCACCTCGGGGTGGTTGATAAATACCGCACCGAGAGTATGTGATCGTACAACTGCTTGCGCTATGATGAGCGCTGTCTTCCAAGGTGAAATACAGGGCAATGACAGAGCAGCAGGTACAGGCAAGGACCCGGCGCAAGCCGCGCAGTCTGGCCCAGGAACTGGTCACGGTGCTGACCGAGCGTATTCGCAGTGGCCAGCTCAAGCGCGGCGACAAGCTGCCGACCGAATCGCAGATCATGGCCGAAGAGGGCGTCAGCCGCACGGTGGTGCGTGAGGCGATCTCGCGGCTGCAGGCCGCCGGGCAGGTCGAGACCCGTCATGGCATCGGTACCTTCGTGCTGGATGCGCCGGCTACCGGGGGCTTCCGTATCGACCCGGCGACCGTGGTCACCCTGCGTGAAGTGCTGGCGGTGCTGGAGTTGCGCATTGCCCTGGAGATCGAATCGGCCGGCCTGGCGGCACAGCGGCGCAGTGATGAAGCGCTGGCCGGCATGCGTGCGGCGCTGGACGAGCTCAACGAAGGTGCAGCGCACGCCACCGATGCGGTGTCGGCGGACTTCCAGTTCCACCTGCGCATCGCCCAGGCCAGTGGCAACCACTACTTCGCCGATATCATCAACCATCTGGGGACCAGCATCATCCCGCGTACCCGGCTGAATTCTGCGCGGTTGGCGCATGATGACCAGGCACATTACATGGGCCGGTTGATGCATGAGCATGAAGCGATCTACGAAGCCATCGCCCGGCGTGACAGTGAAGGGGCGAAGATGGCCATGCGCATGCACCTGAGCAATAGCCGCGAGCGCTTGCGCCAGGCGCATGAAGAGGCTGAGGCGCAAGGGGCCTGAGGTTGGGCCTAGGGGTTCATGCCGTGACTATTGCGGTGAGGCATAAATCGAGCGCCGCCCGCGCGGCGCTCGATCTCACAGGCGCCGCATGCCTCGACAAAAAAAGGCCCTGTGTGCAGAGCCTTTTTCGTACTCAGATCGCCGCATCACTCCACTGCCCATTCACCAACCGCCGCAGCCCCAGCGGGTTGCCGTCGCGCAGCGCCTCAGGCAGCAGCGCCTGAGGGTAGTTCTGGTAGCATACCGGGCGCAGGAAGCGGTCGATGGCCAGGGTGCCGACCGAGGTGCCACGTGCATCGGAGGTCGCCGGATACGGGCCGCCGTGGACCATGGCGTCACACACTTCCACACCGGTCGGGTAACCATTGACCAGAATCCGCCCGACTTTCTCTTCCAGCAGTGGCACAAGCCAGGCGAAGGCCTCAAGGTCCTCAGGCTCGCCGATCAGGGTAGCGGTCAACTGGCCACGCAGGCCGAGCAATGCGGCGCGCAATTGATCGTTGTCCTGCACTTCCACGGCCACGGTGGTGGGGCCGAATACCTCTTCCTGCAGCAACGGATCAGCCTCGATCAGCAAACGGGCATCGGCCTTGAACAACTGGGCACGGGCCTGGCTGCCTTCCTGAGCCTGGCCGGCCAAGTGCTCGATACCGGCATGACCGTGCAGATGCGCCAGCCCACCCACGTAGCTGCGCAGGCCGCCGGCATTGAGCATGGTCTGGCCGGCCTGTTGGTCCAGGTGTTGGCCCAGCTCGCTCAGTAGCTGGCTGTACTGTGGCGATTGCAGGCCGATCACCAGGCCCGGGTTGGTGCAGAATTGCCCGGCACCCATGCACACCGACCCGGCCAGCTCACGGGCAATGGCCTCGCCACGCTTGGCCAGTGCGCCGGGCAGGATGATCACCGGGTTGATGCTGGACATCTCGGCGAACACCGGGATCGGCTGGGGGCGCTCGGCGGCCATGCGGCACAGGGCATCGCCGCCTTTCAGCGAACCGGTGAAACCAACCGCCTGGATGGCCGGGTGCTTGACCAGCCACTCGCCCACGCCGCCACCGAACACCATGTTGAACACACCTTTGGGCATGCCGGTACGCTCGGCGGCACGCACGATGGCGCAGCCAACCAGGTCGGCAGTGGCCATGTGGCCGCTGTGCGCCTTGAACACGACCGGGCAACCGGCGGCCAGTGCAGCAGCGGTATCGCCACCGGCAGTGGAGAAGGCCAGCGGGAAGTTGCTGGCTCCGAACACCGCGACCGGGCCGACGCCAATGCGCATCTGGCGCAGGTCTACGCGGGGCAGCGGTTGGCGCTCAGGCAGAGCCAGGTCAATGCGCGCACCCAGGTAGTCGCCACGGCGCAGCACCTGGGCGAACAGGCGCATCTGGCCGCTGGTGCGGCCGCGCTCGCCCTGGATACGGGCAGCGGGCAGGGCGGTTTCACGGCAGACGATGGCGACGAAAGCATCGTCCAGTTCGTCCAGCTCGGCGGCGATGGCATCGAGGAACTCGGCGCGGCGCGCCGGGGCCAGCGCACGGAATTCGGCGAAGGCGCTGGCAGCGGCCTTGGCGGCCTGGTCCACTTCGCTTTCGGTGGCCTGGGCAAAGCTGTAAGGCAGGGCTTCGCCGGTGCTGGCGTCCAGGCTCTGCAGGCGCTGTGCGCCAGCGGCACTGCGCTGGCCGGCGATGAAGTTGTGGCCGAGGATTTCAGGCATGGGGTGCTCCTGTAGGGGTGAGAGAAATTCTGACGGTGCCTGCGCTCCCTGTGTAGGAGCGGGTTCACCTGCGAAGCCGGCAACGCGGTGCATGGCACCGGCTTTGCCGGTGTTCGCGGGTGAACCCGCTCCTACACAGGGAGCGCTACAGCCCGTGAAGCCCCCGGCATCAGGTAATCGGTGCCGGGTTGAACAGGGTGATGTCGTTATGCAGCCGGTGCTGCTCGGCCCAGGTCTGCTTGCGGCCGCTGGCCACGTCCAGGTAGTAGTGGAACAGCTCCCAGCCCAGCTCCTCGATGCTCGAGCGGCCGCTGGCGATGCGCCCGGCGTCGATGTCGATCAGGTCGGGCCAGCGCTGGGCCAGTTCACTGCGGGTGCACACCTTGACCACCGGCGCCATGGCCAGGCCGTATGGCGTGCCGCGGCCAGTGGTGAACACGTGCAGGTTCATGCCGGCAGCCAGCTGCAGGGTGCCGCAGACAAAGTCGCTGGCCGGGGTCGCGCAGAAGATCAGGCCTTTGCGGTTGACCCGCTCGCCCGGGCCGAGTACGCCCTGGATGGCACCACTGCCGGACTTGACGATCGAGCCCAGCGACTTTTCGACGATGTTCGACAGGCCGCCTTTCTTGTTGCCCGGCGTGGTGTTGGCGCTGCGGTCGGCGGCGCCTTGCTGCAGGTAGCGGTCGTACCAGTCCATTTCGCGTACCAGCGCGTCGGCCACCGCCTGGTTTTCCGCGCGCGAAGTCAGCATGTAGATGGCGTCGCGAACCTCGGTCACTTCCGAGAACAGTACGGTGGCACCGGCACGCACCAGCAGGTCGGCGGCATACCCCAGCGCCGGGTTGGCGGTAATGCCTGAAAAGGCGTCGCTGCCACCGCATTGCATGCCGAGGATCAGCTCGCTGGCCGGCACGCTTTCGCGGCGACGCTGGTCGAGTTTCTTCAGGCGGGTTTCAGCCAGCTCCATGATCTGCTCGATCATTTCCACAAAGCCCAGGCTGGCGTCCTGCAGGCGGTACAGCCACGGGTCGCTGAGATCTACCGACGGGTCGTTGTCGTGCATCACCTGGCCGGCCTGCAGCTTTTCGCAACCGAGGCTGATGACCAGCGCTTCGCCGCCCAGGTTGGGGTTGCGCGCCAGGTTGCGCACGGTGCGGATCGGGATATAGGCGTCGCGGGCGTTGATGGCCACGCCGCAGCCGTAGCTGTGGGTGATGGCTACCACGTCATCGACGTTGGGGTATTTTGGCAGCAGTTCGCTGCGGATGCGCTTGACCGCGTGTTCCAGCACGCCGGTCACGCACTGCACGGTGGTGGTGATGCCGAGGATATTGCGCGTGCCGACCGTGCCGTCGGCGTTGCGGTAGCCTTCGAAGGTGAAGCCTTCCAGTGGCGGCAGTGGCTGCGGCACGGCATCGCAGCGCGGCAGGCTGTCCAGCTCTGGGGCAGCAGGCATGGCCAGCTGGCTTTCCTGTACCCAACTACCCTGGCGCAGGTCTTCCAGTGCATAACCGATGATTTGCCCGTAACGGCGCACCGGCTCGCCCTTGGCGATGGTCACGGTGGCAACCTTGTGGCTTTGCGGCACGCCTTCGACCAGGGTCAGGCCGTCGGCAAAGCGGGCGCCTTCGCCCAGGCCGCCGTCGTTGACCACTACCACAACGTTGTCGTCGTCGTGCAGGCGGACGTAGCGGGGCGAGTCGGAATGTTCGATCAACTGCATGTTTGGGCCCTACTTGTCAGGTTCTCAGGCTTTTTGTACATCCGCCCGCACCGGACGAGCCGGCGCGGGCGTGTTCACTCAGTGACGCGAGCTGGCCAGTTCGCCGTTGGCGGCAGGCTCAGGCTGTGGCTTTGGGTCGTCGCGCAGTTCGATACGCTTGATCGGGCCGACGATCACCAGGTAGCTGAACACCGCTACCAGGGCGTTGGCGCCTACATAGACCAGTGCCCACTTGAACGAGCCGGTGGCGCTGATGATGTAGCCGATGACGATAGGCGTGGTAATCGAGGCGATGTTGCCGAAGGTGTTGAACAGCCCGCCCGACAGGCCGGCGATCTGCTTCGGCGAGGTGTCTGCCACTACCGCCCAGCCCAGCGCGCCGATGCCTTTGCCGAAGAAGGCCAGGGTCATGAAACCGACCACCATCCACTCGGCGTCGACGTAGTTGCAGAACACCATGGTGGTCGACAACATCAGGCCGCAGACAATCGGCAGCTTGCGCGAAAACGTCAGCGAGTTGCCACGGCGCAGCAGCCAGTCCGAGATCACCCCACCCAGCACGCCGCCGATAAAGCCGCATACCGCCGGCAGCGAGGCGATGAAGCCGGCCTTCAGGATGGTCATGCCGCGTTCCTGCACCAGGTACACCGGGAACCAGGTGAGGAAGAAGTAGGTGATGGCGTTGATGCAGTACTGGCCCAGGTACACGCCCAGCAGCATGCGGCTGGTCAGCAGTTGCTTGATGTACCCCCATTTCGGGCCATCGTTGCCGCGCTTCTGGTCCATGTCGACCAGGCCGCCGTTCTGCTCGATATGTTCAAGTTCGTCCTGGCTGATGCGCGGGTGCTGGCGCGGGTTGTAGATGGTCTTCAGCCACACCATCGAGAAGATGATGCCCAGTGCACCCATCACCACGAACACGTGTTCCCAGCCGAAGCTGAACACGATCCAGCCCATGATCGGTGCGAACAGTGCCGTGGCAAAGTATTGCGCCGAGTTGAAGATGGCCGAGGCGGTGCCACGTTCCTGGGTCGGGAACCAGGCCGCGACGATACGGGCGTTACCCGGGAACGACGGGGCTTCGGCAAAGCCGACGAGGAAACGCAGGGTGAACAGGGTCACGACTGCCCAAGCTACCGGAAGCCCGCCGACAAAGCCCTGCAACAGGGTGAACAGCGACCAGGTGAAGATGCTGAAGGCGTAGACGTTCTTGGAACCGAAGCGATCGAGCAGCCAGCCACCAGGAATCTGGCCAGCCACGTAAGCCCACCCAAAGGCGGAGAAGATATAACCAAGGGTTACGGCGTCAATGCCGAGGTCTTTCTGCAGGCTGGAGCCTGCGATGGCGATGGTAGCGCGGTCGGCATAGTTGATCGTGGTCACCAGAAACAGCATGGACAGGATCAGGTAGCGCACATGCGTCTTTTTAGTCGCTTGCATGCTGGTTGTACTCCCACTAGTTATTTTTGTGCGGGCTGACGAATTGTAACCGGAGTGGGGCAGGCCCACTCCGGGCGCGGCATGTGGCAGGCCGCAGGCAGCGCTTACTGCGGGCCCATCTTGTCCATCAGCGCGGCGAGCATTTCGTACTCTTCGGCGGTGAGGTCGGTCAGCGGGGTACGCACCGGGCCTGCGTCGTAACCGGCAAGCTTGGCGCCGGCCTTGACGATGCTAACGGCATAGCCAGCCTTGCGGTTGCGGATGTCCAGGTATGGCAGGAAGAAATCGTCGATCAGCTTGGCCACGGCAGCGTGGTCGTCGCGGGCGATGGCGTTGTAGAAGTCCATGGCAGTCTTCGGCACGAAGTTGAACACCGCCGAGGAATAGACCGGTACGCCCAGGGCCTTGTAGGCAGCAGCATACACTTCGGCGGTTGGCAGGCCACCCAGGTAGCTGAAGCGATCGCCCAGGCGGCGACGGATCGACACCATCAGCTCGATATCACCCAGGCCGTCCTTGTAGCCGATCAGGTTAGGGCAGCGTTCGGCCAGTTTCTCCAGCAGGTCGGCGTTCAGGCGGCAGACGTTGCGGTTGTACACCACCACGCCGATCTTTACCGATTTGCACACGGCTTCAACGTGGGCGGCAACACCGTCCTGGCTGGCTTCGGTCAGGTAGTGCGGCAGCAGCAGCAGGCCCTTGGCACCCAGGCGCTCGGCTTCTTGTGCATATTCGATGGCCTGGCGGGTGGAACCACCCACGCCGGCGAGGATCGGTACCGAGGTGGCGCAGGTGTCGACGGCGGTCTTGATGACCTGGCTGTATTCACTGGCGGCCAGGGAGAAGAACTCACCGGTGCCACCGGCGGCGAACAGGGCGCTGGCGCCATACGGGGCCAGCCATTCCAGGCGCTTGATATAGCCAGCCTGGTTGAAGTCGCCCTGGGCATTGAAGTCGGTGACCGGGAAAGACAGCAGGCCGTGGGAGAGGATGGATTTAAGTTCTTGTGGATTCATTGTTGTTGGCATCCTGTGGCGCTTGGGTGAAGGGTGTTGTCTTGCGTTGGAGGTAAGTTATCGTACAACTTGTACGATGACTAGTCCCCTTGCCGAAAATTTTTGTGTGGGCGCACAGGTGATCGGTTCAAGGTTTGTGTGGGTGCAGATATCGAGCGCCGCCCGCGCGGCGCTTCGCGGCACAAGGCCGCTCCCACATCTGTTTCGGGCCAAATGTTCCTGTGGCATAGGCGCGCGCACCCTTGGTGCACGGCAGGAGATTGAGGAACAGCAGGTGTGCAACCCTCGATATCGAAGGGAACAAACAAGGCGGACAGAGGTGGATGTCCAGGATGGACTGGCCCGAAACAGATGTGGGAGCGGCCTTGTGCCGCGAAGCGCCGCGCGGGCGGCGCTCGATCTCACAGGCGCAGAAGATCTGACGACTAACACCTAGAAGTCATCGTATCTCTTGAGGGGGAAAGTCAAAAAACGATCGCGGAGACAGGCACAAGCCCGCCGCCCGATTCCTCGGGAAGTGTTCTGGGACCAGCAGAGGGTGACCGGGGAAACGGGGGCGGCCTTGCGCCGCCCCGCGATCAAAGCAGAGGAAACTGAGCGTCAGGCAGCGCGCTTGACCTGCGCCTTGCGTACCTGGGCGCGGCAGGCATCGCCGAATGCCTGGAAGATCCTGATCGAATCCGGGTTCTTCGCGGCTTGCCACTCGGGGTGCCACTGCACGGCGAACAGGAACGGCGAGATGCTTGGGGCGTGAATGGCTTCGACCAGGCCATCTTCGGCGTGGGCGATGGCCTCGATGCCGGCGCCAAGCTTGTGCAGGCCCTGGCCATGCAGCGAGTTGACGCGGATCTCGTCGGTACCCAGGGTGTCACGCAGCCAGCTGCCCGGCTTGATCTTCACGCTGTGTACCTGTGCGTACTGCACCTCGACCGGGTCTTCCGGGTTTTCCCGGTGGTCGTTGAAACCTGGCTCGGCGTAGACCTTCTGGTAGATGTCGCCACCCAGCGCCACGTTGATTTCCTGCATGCCACGGCAGATACCGAAGATAGGCAGGCCACGCTGGAGCGCCGCCTTGACCAGCGGAATATCGAACAGGTCGCGGTTCTGGTCCTGGCCTTTGCCTGGGGTCTGGTTTTCCTGGCCGTAAAGGGCTGGGTCGATGTTGCTGCCAGCGCCGGTCAGGTAGACACCGTCGGCCATGTCCAGATAGGTCTCGAGGTCTTCAGTGCCACAGCAGGTGGGCACCAGCACCGGGACGCAATCGGAGAACTCGACCAGCGGGGTAATGTATTTGTGGGTCATGACCTGATAGTCATGGCCTTTGCGCTCTTGGCTGCCCATGGTCATCAGGACGACGGGTTTGCGCAGGGAAGGTTGCTTGTTGCCAATGTTGCTGTTGGACATATGTCACCTTGGGACAGGTTCAGCCTGTCGTTGTTGTGCAGGCGCACGGCGCGGGGCCTTGAGTGCTGCCTGTAGCCCCGAGCACTGCCGGCTCGTCGAGGTGACGATTCCGGTCGGGGCCTGTAGATAGCTTGCCAGAGCCGTTCGATATGTCAAACGACGCAAGCGGGCTTTATAGCGGGGAATGCGCCGATTTATGGGGCGTTAAACCGATGCGGGCCTGTGGCGGCGTGGGTTTGGCGGGGGGTAAGGTCAATAATATTTAACGATGCAGTTGGGTGTTTGCAGCGGTGCAATGAAGAGGTGCCTGTGCTGGCCTCTTCGCGGCGGTTCGACGCTTCGATGAACCGCCGCGAAGAGGCCGGCACAGGTTTCAGTGCAGTATCTGCGCCAGGAACCCCTTGGCCCGTTCGGTCCGCGGCTGGTTGAAGAACACCTGCGGCGGGCTGTCCTCGATGATCTGCCCGCCTTCAAGGAACAAGACCCGCTCGGCCACCTGCCGGGCAAAGCCCATTTCATGGGTAACGCAGAGCATGGTCATGCCCGTGCCGGCCAGTTGCACCAGCACATCCAGCACCTCGGCGACCATTTCCGGGTCCAACGCCGAAGTCGGTTCGTCAAACAGCATGATCCGCGGCTTCATGCACAGTGCCCGGGCAATCGCCACGCGCTGCTGCTGGCCACCGGAAAGCTGGCTGGGGTATTTGTGCGCCTGGCTTTCGATGCCCACCTTCTTCAGGTACATGCGCGCCCGCTCCTCGGCGTCCTTGCGCGACAGCCCGCGCACGCTGGTAGGGGCCAGCAGGCAGTTGTCGAGCACGCTCATGTGCGGGAACAGGTTGAAGTGCTGGAACACCATGCCGATGTCGCTGCGCACCTGCGCCGCCTCGCGGCTGGTGGCCGCCAGGTCGATGCCGTCTACCTGGATACTGCCCTGTTGGGCGATTTCCAGGCGGTTGATGCAGCGGATCAGCGTCGACTTGCCCGAGCCGGACGGCCCGCACAGCACGATGCGTTCGCCTTCGCGCACCTGCAAGTCGATGTCGCGCAGCACGTGGAACGCGCCGTAGTGCTTGTTCAGGCCTTCGATGCGGATCAGCACCGGGCGCGGGTCGGGTTCGGGGGCAAGGGTGGCAAGGCTCAGTGATGCGGTCATCTTGTTGTTCTCCCGCGTGGGTTCAGTCGAAACGGGTCGCGCTGTAGGGCGCGGGGTCGGTGAAGGGGCGTTCGCCGGTGACCAACTCGGCCAGCAGGCGGCCGCTGACCGGGCCCAGGGTGAGGCCGTGATGGGCATGGCCGAAGTTGAACCACAGCCCCGGGTGGCGCGGCGCCGGGCCGATCACCGGGCGCATGTCGGGCAGGCACGGGCGGCGGCCCAACCATGGCGTGTCGTCCAGGCGTTCACCCAGGGCCGGGAACAGCTTGCGCGCCAAGGCTTCGCAGCGGCCCAGTTGAATCTGGTTGCCCGGTGCGCTGGCGGTGTCGAACTCGATGCCTGTGGTCAGGCGCACACCGCGCGCCATCGGCGCCAGCACGTAGCCGCCCTGGGTGTCGCAGATCGAGTGCTCCAGCTGCGCGCCGTCACGGGTGCTGTAGTGCATGTGGTAGCCGCGCTTGATCGCCAGCGGGATCTGATAACCCAAGCCGCTGAACAGGTCGGCCGACTGCGGGCCAAGGCAGGCCACGACGTCGTCGGCAGTAATCGGGCCACGGCGGCTGTCGACCTGCCATTTGCCGTCTACCTGGCGCAGGCTGCGTGCATCACCATGCAGGAATTGCCCGCCGCGTTGCTGGAACAGGGCCGCATAGCCGCGGGTGAGGGCGCCGGGGTTGTTCACGGTCTTTGGGTCAAGCCAGTGAATGCCGCCGACCACGGTGGCGTCCAGCTGATGCTCACGGGCCTGCAGTTGCCCGCATTCCAGAATCTCGAACTGCAGGCCGTAGCGGCTCAGGCCCTTGGCATCGACCTTGGCCTGCTCGAACAGCGCCGGGTCGCGGAATACCTCGATCCAGCCTTTGGCCTGCACCAGCCCTTCAAGGCCAGCCGCCGCAATCAATGCGTCGTGTTCTTCGACGCAGCGTTGCACCAGCGGCAGCATGTCGGCGGCAGCGCCGGCCAGGCGCCCGGGGGCCGACTGACGCCAGTAGCGCCACAACCAGGGGGCGGCCTTGGGCAGGTGCGCGAGGTTGTAGCGCACATCAGGCTGGCGGTTCAGGCCGTAGCGCAGCAGCGCACCGAATTGCCGCGGGAAGGCATAGGGGATAACGCTGGAGCGCTCGATCAGCCCGGCGTTGCCGTGGCTGGTGCCGCTGCCCGGTTCATCGCGGTCGATCAGGGTTACCTGGCGCCCGCGGGCCTGCAGGTGCAGGGCGGTGCTGACGCCGACGATGCCGGCGCCGAGGACAAGGGTCTGGCAATGCATGGAACGTATCCTTCGGTCAGTTCAGGTGGCGGCCCAGGCGGGCTTCCAGGTGTTTCAGCAGGCGCCGCACCAGCTCGACGATCACCAGGTAGAGCACGGCGGCCCACAGGTAGATCTGGAAGTCGAAGCTGCGCGAGAAGGCCAGTTTGGTCACGCCCATCAGGTCGTAGATGGTCACCAGCGAAGCAATCGCGCTGGCCTTGATCATCAGGATCAGTTCGTTGCCCAGCGGGCCAATCGCTACCAGCAGCGACTGCGGCAGGATCACCTTGAAGAAGGTGGTCGAACGCTTGAGGTTCAGTGCCCGCGCCGCTTCATGCTGGCCTGGGGCAACGGCCATCAGGCTGCCGCGGAAGATCTCGGCCTGGTAGGCCGCGGTGTTCAGGGTGAACGCCAGCAAGGTGCAGAACCACGCCTCGCGGAAGAACCACCACAGGCCGACGTCCTGCCAAAAGCCTTTCAGCGAGCCCAGGCCGTAGTACAGCAGAAACAGTTGGGCCAGCAGCGGCGAGCCACGGAAGAAATACACGTAGCCAGCGGCCATGCGCTGCAGCAGCACGCTGCGCGACATGCGCGCCAGGGCCAGTAACAGGCCGAGCACCGCCCCCAGGCTGAAGGAAATGGCCACCAGCTTGGCGGTTACCAGCAGGCCGTCAAGGAAGCGCGGGCCGTAGCGCTCCAGCAGGTCGGGGTCGAGCACCAGTGCCAGCAGTTGATCGAGGCTCATGCGCGTGCTCCTTGCAGGTGGCGGTTACTGCGTCGCTCGATGTAGGCGAACACGCGCCCTGACAGCGCGGCGAACAGCAGGTAGCCCAGGCAGGCGACGCCATAGAAGAACATTGGCTCTTTGGTCACGCTGACCGCCAGGTTGGTCTGGCGCATCAGGTCGACCAGCGAAATGGTCGACACCAGCGAAGTGTCCTTGAGCAGCGACAGCCAGTTGTTGGACAGACCGGGCAGGGCGATGCGGGTCAGTTGTGGCAGCACAACCTTGAAAAAGCCGGTGCGCTTGCTCAGGCCCAGTGCCGAGCAGGCTTCCAGCTGGCCCTTGGGCAGGGTCTTGAAGGCCGCCAGCCAGATTTCGCTGGAGAACGCGGCAAACACCAGGCTGAAGGCGACCATGGCAGCGAGGAAAGTGTTGATCAGGAACTCACCTTCATAGCCCACGGCGGCAAGGATCTTCTGCGCGGCGATCTGGCAGCCGTAATAGATGATCAGCAGCGTCAGCAGTTCTGGCAGGCCGCGGAACACGGTGGAGAAGGTGGTGGCCCAGGCCCGTGGCAGGCGTTTGCGCGAGCGCGCCGCCAGGGCGACCAGCAGGCCCAGTGGCAGGCCGATGGGCAGGCAGGCCAGGGCCAGCGAAACGGTAACCAGCGCGCCGGCCAGCAGCGCCTGGCCCCAGCCTCCGCTGGCGAAGGACAGCAAGGACAATTGATCGAGCATGACGAACCCCTAAGATGGGCAACGCGGTCTCTTTGTAGGAGCGGCCTTGTGTCGCGATTGGGGTGCGGAGCAGCCCCAGAATGTATGCCGCGGCACAGATTGCAGGGGGCCGCTTTGCGACCCTATCGCGAAACAAGGCCGCTCCTACAGGGATTGCGCAGTTTCCAGAAGGTCAGTTGTAGATATCGAAAGCAAAGTACTTGCTGGCGATCTTCTGGTAGGTGCCGTTGGCCACGATCTGTTGCAGCGCGGTATTCAGGCGCTGGCGCAGGGCTTCATCGTCCTTGCGTACGGCAATGGCGGCATCGGCCTTGGTCTCGGCCACGTCGCCGAGGATCTTGCAGCAGTCGCCGCCGTTCTTGCTCATCCACTCGTGCAGCGGGAACTTGTCGGCAATCACCCCGTCCAGGCGGCCGGCGGCAAGGTCGGCGTTGGCTTCGTCCATGGTCGGGTACAGCTTCACGTCGGCACCGGCCTTGCCGTACACATCTTCGGCATAGATGGCCTGGGTGGACGACGACTGGGCGCCGACGGTGTAGCCGACAAAGTCCGTCTGGGCGCTGTCGATCTTGCTGTCCTTGGCCACAGCAACGGTCAGCGGGGTGCGGTAGTAATGGTCGGTGAAGGCGATTTTCTTGCGCCGCTCTTCGGTGTCGATCATCGACGCCACCACTGCGTCGTATTTGCGCGCCATCAGCGCCGGGATGATGCCTTCCCAGTCCTGGGCCACCAGCGTGCACTCGACTTTCATCTGTTCACACAGGGCATGGGTGATATCGATGTCGAAGCCGTGCAACTGGTTATTGGCATCGACGTAGTTGAAGGGCGGGTAGGCACCCTCGGTGGCGAAGCGCAGGGTTTCGGCACTGGCGGCACCCGCCAGCAGCAGGGCGCACGCACCCACCAAGGCCATGGACTTGTTCATCTCGCACCTCATTGCACTCTTGCTATTGTTGTTTGCCCGCCGACCACGAGGTGTAGCCGACGAATTCGTTATGTAGAGCGGCAGTCGCTTCCAAGCGTTTTTCAACATCCGGTCCGAGCTTCTTGCAGACCTCGTTGACCATCAGGTGCACCCAGGACAGCATCGCCGAGGTGGATTCCCAGAACAGATTGAACTCGGTGGGGATGCGGAACACCTCGTCGGCATTGGCATCGGCCCAGTCACAGAAGGTATCGGTCACCAGGGTGACCGCAATGCCAGCCGCGCGCGCCTTCTGGCACAGCATCAGGGCGTGGCGGGAGTAGCGGCGTGCCTCGAACACCACCAGGGCGCTGTCTTCGGCGCGGCCTAGCAGCACTTCGCCGAAGTGCCCGGCACTGAGGTCGACCCGTTGCACGCCATCGCGCAGGTACTGCAGCAGGTGGCTCATGCACATGGCGACGCCGCGCTCGGTCTGAAAGCCGGCGACAAACACCCGCGGCTTGCTCGCCAGGCGTTGCGCCACGCTGTGCCAGGCCGGGCTCTGGCGGTATTCGTGCACGCGCACCAGGGCGGCGATTTCCAGTTCCAGGCTGCCACCGTTGTCGCTGGCGTCCTGACTCTGGCGGTAGTCCTGCAAGCGGTCACCGACCAGCCATGGGCCATCGCCCAGGTCGTTCTGCAGGTCTTGCTTAAGTGCCTTGAGATGGGCATAACCCAGTGAGCGGCAGAAGCGCCCGACACTGGATTCGCTGACGCCCAGCTTGGCTGCAATGCTGGCCGATGTCTGGAACGGCAATTCGTGCAGGTTGGCGAGCATGTAGGTGGCGATCTTGCGGCCCGAGGCAGCGGCCCCTTCGAGGCTGTTTTCCAGGCGTTGCTTGATCGGTTGGCTCATGCTGCGGCTCCAGGTAAGGCTTGGGAAGAAAATGAATGTTTTCTGTCATCAAGTCAACAATTGACAGATTGCTGTCACATGCAGGAAAGTTTTTGTCGTTGCAACGCTGCAGCCACTCCAAAATCAACAAGGAGCTTCAGATGTCCGCACCGTCCACCAGCACCGTCGTGCGCGTGCCTTTCACCGAGCTGCAGGGCCTGTTGCAGGCCATTTTCCAGCGCCATGGTTGCAGCGACAGCGTGGCCCGGGTGCTGGCCTACAACTGCGCCAGCGCCCAGCGTGATGGCGCCCACAGCCATGGGGTGTTCCGCATGCCCGGCTATGTTTCGACCCTGGCCAGCGGCTGGGTCGATGGCAAGGCCACGCCAACAGTCAGCGATGTGGCTGCCGGCTATGTTTCAGTCGACGCTGCCGGCGGCTTTGCCCAGCCAGCGTTGGCTGCGGCCCGCGCCCTGCTGGTAGCCAAGGCCCGCAATGCCGGTATTGCCGTGCTGGCGATCCATAACTCGCACCACTTCGCGGCGCTTTGGCCGGATGTGGAGCCCTTCGCCGATGAAGGCCTGGTGGCACTGAGCGTGGTCAACAGCATGACCTGCGTAGTGCCCCATGGGGCACGCAAGCCGCTGTTTGGTACCAACCCGATCGCCTTTGCGGCGCCTTGCGCTGAACATGACCCGATCGTCTTCGACATGGCCACCAGCGCCATGGCCCACGGCGACGTACAGATTGCCGCGCGTGCCGGCCAGCAGTTGCCGGAAGGCATGGGCGTGGATGCCAATGGTGAGCCGTCCACCGAGCCCAAGGCGATTCTGGAAGGGGGCGCTTTGCTGCCATTTGGCGGGCACAAGGGCTCGGCGCTATCGATGATGGTCGAGTTGCTGGCAGCAGCGCTGACTGGCGGTAATTTCTCCTGGGAGTTCGACTGGTCCGGGCATCCGGGGGCGAAGACGCCGTGGACCGGGCAGTTGATCATCGTCATCGACCCGAGCAAGGCCGAGGGCGAGCGCTTTGCCCAGCGTAGCCGCGCGCTGGTGGAGCAGATGCAGGCGGTGGGGCTGACGCGCATGCCGGGTGAGCGGCGCTATCGTGAGCGAGAGGTGGCAGAAGAGGAGGGGGTGGCGGTGACCGAGCAGGAGTTGCAGGGCCTGAAAGAGTTGCTTGGCTGACCCGGCCCTTTCGCGGGTAAACCCGCTCCTACAACGTGATCCCATGCCCTGAACATTGTGCTCTCGTTGTAGGAGCGGGTTTACCCGCGAAGAGCCCAGCACAAATCCCCAGCCATGCAATGTTGCATAGACAACCTTGCACAATAGTGGATGTTCCTGAGCCCGCTCTCCGGGTATGCTCAGGGCTGACTTTTCGTACCGTCCTGATCCAAGGAGCTGCACGCTGTGTTCAAACATGTCGATGCCTATGCCGGCGACCCGATCCTCTCGTTGATGGAAACCTTCAAGGCCGACCCGCGCGCCGACAAGGTCAACCTGAGTATCGGCCTGTATTACGATGAGGCCGGCGTGGTGCCGCAACTGGCGGCGGTGGATGCGGTAGAAAAACGCATCGCCGGTCAGGACCATGAAGCCTCCCTGTACCTGCCGATGGAAGGCCTGGCCAGCTATCGCCAGGCGATCCAGGCGCTGCTGTTCGGTGCCGACCACCCGGCGGTGACCGGCGGCCGTGTTGCCACCGTACAGACCGTGGGCGGCTCCGGCGCGCTGAAAGTCGGTGCCGACTTCCTCAAGCGCTACTTCCCGCAGTCCGAAGTCTGGGTCAGCAACCCGACCTGGGACAACCACCGCGCCATCTTCGAAGGTGCCGGTTTCAAGGTGCACACCTACCCGTACTTCGACCAGGCCACCCGTGGCGTCGACTTCGACGGCATGCTGGCCACCCTGCAGAACCTGCCGGCCAACAGCGTGGTGCTGCTGCACCCCTGCTGCCACAACCCCACCGGCGCCGACTTGGAACAACACCAGTGGCAACAAGTGGTTGAAGTGGTCAAGGCCCGCCAACTTATCCCGTTCCTCGACATCGCCTACCAGGGCTTTGCCGAAGGCCTGGTGGAAGACGCCTACGCCATCCGCGAAATGGCCCGCGCCGGCGTGCCGTGCCTGGTCAGCAACTCGTTCTCGAAAATCTTCTCGCTGTATGGTGAACGCGTAGGCGGCCTGTCGGTGGTCTGCGATGACGACGCCACCGCGCAGAGCGTGCTCGGCCAGCTCAAGGCCACCGTACGCCGCAACTACTCCAGCCCGCCCAACTTCGGTGCCCAGCTGGTGGCTGGCGTGCTCGGCGATGCCGGCCTGAATGCCCAGTGGGCCGAGGAAGTCGAAGTGATGCGCAAGCGTATCCTCGACATGCGCCAAGCGCTGGTCGATGCCCTGGCCGTGCTGCTGCCAGGTCAGGACTTCCAGTTCCTCCTGCGCCAGCGCGGCATGTTCAGCTACACCGGCTTCAGCGTTGAGCAGGTGCGCCGCCTGCGTGACGAGTTCGGCGTGTACCTGATCGACAGCGGCCGCGTCTGCATGTCCGGCCTGCGCCCGGCCAACCTGCAACGGGTTGCCGAAGCGTTCGCTGCCGTTCAGAAGTAACCCTCCTGGGGCCCTGCGCGGCCCCTCCGGCGGTGACGCGGTCATTGTAGGAGCGGCCTTGTGTCGCGAAAGGGCCGCAAAGCGGCCCCAGCAATATTCGCGGCGAAGCTGCAATGTCGGGGCGCTTCGCACCCCGATCGCGACACAAGGCCGCTCCTACATGTACCGCGCAACACCCGCGATTTTTTTCGCTTGTAAAGACAAGTGCAACCGCCCCTCGGAAAAGGGCTTCGCAAGTGCAACCTTTCCGTGCACAATCCGGCCCCTCTTTTCCGGTTGAGTTGGGCGATAGCACTATTTCGCCATTCTCAGCCTGTTGCAGTCTTGCGAGTGGAGCTTCACCCGGAATGAATGAGCAGGCCCCAAGCGTTGAGCAACGCTTTGCAGAATCGACCCCCGCCACCCTCGGCAGCTGGGCGCGTCACGACACCACCTGGATGCTGGGCCTGTTCGGCACAGCCATCGGCGCCGGAACGCTGTTCCTGCCGATCAACGCCGGCCTTGGCGGCTTCTGGCCGCTGCTGATCCTGGCCGTGCTGGCCTTCCCGATGACCTATTTCGCCCACCGCGGGCTGACCCGTTTCGTCCTGTCCGGGCGCAATGGCGGCGACATCACCGAGGTGGTCAAGGAGCACTTCGGCAGCAACGCCGGTGCCGCGATCACCGTGCTGTACTTCTTCGCCATCTTCCCGATCCTGCTGATCTACAGCGTGGCACTGACCAACACGGTGTCCAGCTTCATCGAGCACCAGCTGCACCTGCAGCCGCCGCCACGCATCATCCTGTCGTTCGTGCTGATCCTCGGCCTGCTGGCCATCGTGCGCTGCGGCGAGCAGGCCACGGTCAAGGTCATGAGCCTGCTGGTGTACCCGTTCATCGTTGCCCTGGCGCTGCTGGGCCTGTATCTGGTGCCGCATTGGACCGGCGGCATCCTCGACAGCGCTACCCAGGTGCCGCCGGCTTCGGCCTTCCTGCACACCCTGTGGCTGGCCATTCCGGTCATGGTGTTTTCCTTCAACCACTCGCCGATCATCTCAGCCTTTGCCGTTGACCAGAAGCGCCGTTACGGCGAGCACGCCGACGAGCGCAGCGGCCAGATCCTGCGCCGTGCCCACTTGCTGATGGTGGTGATGGTGCTGTTCTTCGTGTTCAGCTGCGTGCTCACCCTGAGCAGCGCCCAGCTGGCGGAAGCCAAGGCACAGAACCTGTCGATCCTGTCGTACCTGGCCAACCACTTCAGCAACCCGACCATCGCGTTCGCCGCGCCGCTGATCGCCTTCGTGGCCATCGCCAAGTCGTTCCTGGGCCACTACATCGGCGCCAGCGAAGGCCTGAAGGGCATTATCGCCAAGACCGGCGCGCGCCCGGGTGCCAAGGCCCTGGACCGCGTGGTTGCCGCGCTGATGCTAGTGGTGTGCTGGATCGTCGCCACCCTGAACCCGAGCATCCTCGGCATGATCGAGTCGCTGGGCGGCCCGATTCTGGCGGTGCTGCTGTTCCTGATGCCGATGTACGCCATTCGCCGTGTACCGTCGATGCGTAAGTACAGCGGTGCAGCGTCCAACGTGTTCGTGGTGGTGGTTGGCCTGGTTGCGTTGACCTCCGTGGTGTACGGCCTGCTAGGCTGATACGCTGCCTTCCATAAGGGATGCCCGGGTCGCTTGTCGCCACCCGGGCATTTTTTTGTCCACAAGTGTTGTCAGGTATTACAACAATTTCACCTGCCCCATAGGCACCCGGTCGCCTTCATGCTTAACTCAGTATCCTTTTCAAACCTCGCATAAGGATTTCGTCATGGCTCAAGTGACTCTCAAAGGCAACCCGGTTCAGGTTAACGGCAACCTGCCACAGGCCGGCGCCCAGGCTCCGGCTTTCTCCCTGGTAGGTGAAGGCCTGGCTGACAAGTCGCTGAAAGACTACGCCGGCAAGCGCAAGGTGCTGAACATCTTCCCAAGCGTCGACACTCCGACCTGCGCTACCTCGGTGCGCAAGTTCAACGCCCAGGCCAACGATGTGGCCAACACTGTGGTGCTGTGCATCTCGGCTGACCTGCCGTTCGCCCAAGCCCGCTTCTGCGGCGCCGAAGGCCTGGAAAACGTGAAGAACCTGTCGACCCTGCGTGGCCGCGAGTTCCTCGAAAGCTACGGCGTAGCCATCGCCGACGGCCCGCTGGCCGGCCTGGCCGCCCGCGCCGTGGTGGTGCTGGACGAGAATGACAAGGTGCTGCACAGCGAGCTGGTTGGCGAAATTGCTGACGAGCCGAACTACGATGCGGCGCTGGCTGTACTGAAGTAAGGGTTGCGTTGGGGCAGGGCGGGTATCTGTAGCCTGTACCGGCCTCTTCGCGGGTAAACCCGCTCCTACGACGTGATTACATGTCCTGAACATTGTGCGCTCGTTGTAGGAGCGGGTTTATCGAGGCGTCGAACCGCCGCGAAGAGGCCAGCACAGGCAACGGAAACCTTTTAGTCCTCCGCCGCTCCAAGCAACACCCTGTAACGGCCCGGAACACGTTCCGGGCCGTTTTCATTTAAAATTCCGTGTCTTGGCAACGTCAGGCAAAGGTAAACCTCTGGTAAAGCCTCTTTGCTAAAACGATGCCAGTGCTTATCGTTCACCCTCCCAAGTCGTCATTCCGAACAAGGTTCGTTCAACCCATGCAAGCGTCCAATTCCCGTTCCCCCCGTCGCTGGCTCGTCGGCCTGCTGATCCTGCTGCTGGTGGCGGCCCTCGCCTGGTGGCTGTGGCCTGCAGCGACGCCTGTGCATAAAGAAGCCAGTGGCGGGCGCGGCGGTAAAGGCATGGGCATGGGCGGCCGCCCGGGCTTCGGCGGCTCCACCGACCCGGTGCCGGTACGCGTCGAACCGGTAAAGGTTGGCGACTTCCCGCTGTATTACAAAGCCCTGGGCACGGTCACGGCGACCAACACGGTCAACGTGCGCAGCCGCGTGGCTGGCGAACTGGTGAAAATTCACTTCAAGGAAGGCCAGCAGGTCAAGGCTGGCGACCTGCTCGCTGAAATCGACCCACGTACCTACCAGATCGCCTTGCAGCAAGCAGAAGGCACGCTGGCGCAGAACCAGGCACAACTGAAAAACGCCCAGGTCGACCTGGCCCGTTACAAAGGCCTGTTCGCGGAAGACAGCATCGCCAAGCAAACCCTCGACACCGCTGAAGCGCAGGTGGCGCAGTTCCAGGGCCTGGTCAAGACCAACCAGGCACAGGTCAACGACGCCCGTCTCAATCTGGACTTCACCAAAATACGCGCGCCAATCAATGGCCGTGTGGGCCTGCGCCAACTAGACCTGGGTAACCTGGTGGCTGCCAACGACACTACCGCCCTGGTGGTGATTACCCAGACCGAGCCGATCAGCGTCGCCTTCACCTTGCCGGAGACCGAACTGAGCACCGTGCTGGAACGCTACCGCAGTGGTGCCAGCCTGCCGGTCGAGGCGTGGGACCGCAGCGACAGCAAGCTGCAGTCCAGCGGTGTGCTGGGTAGCATCGACAACCAGATCGACACCACCACCGGCACCCTGAAGTTCAAGGGCCGCTTCGAGAACAAGGACCAGGCGCTGTTCCCCAACCAGTTCGTCAATGTGCGCTTGCTGGCCGATACCCTCAAACAAGTGGTCATGGCCCCGGCAGCGGCCATCCAGTTCGGCAACGACGGCACCTTCGCCTACGTGGTCAACGCCGAGAACACGGTCAACGTGCGCAAGCTCAAGGTCGGCGCCAGCGATGGCGAGAACAGTGTCATCCTCGACGGCCTGAAGGCCGGCGACCGCCTGGTGCTGGAAGGCACCGACCGCCTGCGTGAAGGCACCAAGGTGGAAGTGGTCGAAGACAGCTCGCAAGTGCCGACCACCCCCGGCCAGCACCTGCAAGGCCAGGATGCCAAGGGCTCTGCGCAAACCGGTGAAGCAGCAGGCAAGGCGGGCGCATGAACCTCTCGCGCCTGTTCATCCTGCGGCCGGTCGCCACCACGCTGAGCATGCTGGCCATCGTCCTGGCCGGCCTGATCGCCTACAAGCTGCTGCCGGTGTCCGCCTTGCCACAGGTGGATTACCCGACCATCCGCGTCATGACCTTGTACCCTGGCGCCAGCCCGCAGGTAATGACCAGCGCCGTCACCGCGCCGCTGGAACGCCAGTTCGGCCAGATGCCCGGCCTGGAACAAATGGCCTCGACCAGCTCCGGCGGTGCGTCGGTGCTGACCCTGCGCTTCAACCTCGACATGAACATGGACGTGGCCGAGCAACAGGTGCAGGCCGCGATCAACGCCGCCAGCAACCTGTTGCCCAGCGACCTGCCGGCGCCACCGGTGTACAACAAGGTCAACCCCGCCGATACCCCGGTGCTGACCCTGGCCATCTCCAGCAAGACCATGCCGCTGCCCAAACTCAACGACCTGGTCGACACCCGCGTGGCGCAGAAGCTCGCACAGATCAGTGGCGTGGGCATGGTCAGCATTGCCGGTGGCCAGCGCCAGGCAGTGCGGATCAAGGTCAACGTCGATGCCCTGGCGGCCAACGGCCTGAACCTGGATGACGTGCGCACCTTGATCGGCGCCTCCAACGTCAACCAGCCCAAGGGCAACTTCGACGGCCCGACCCGTGTGTCGATGCTCGATGCCAACGACCAGCTGCGTTCCCCCGAGGAATACGCCAACCTGATCCTGGCCTACAACAACGGTGCACCGTTGCGCCTGAAGGACGTGGCAGAAATCGTCGACGGCGCGGAGAACGAGCGCCTGGCCGCCTGGGCCAACGAAAACCACGCCGTACTGCTGAACATCCAGCGCCAACCCGGCGCCAACGTGATCGAAGTGGTCGACCGCATCAAGGACCTGCTGCCGTCGATCACCGACAACCTGCCAGCCGGCCTTGACGTCTCGGTACTCACCGACCGCACCCAGACCATTCGCGCCGCAGTGAAGGACGTGCAGCATGAACTGTTGATCGCCATCGTCCTGGTGGTCATGGTCACTTTCGTCTTCCTGCGCCGCTTCAGCGCCACCCTCATTCCCTCGATTGCCGTACCGCTGTCGCTGATCGGCACCTTTGGGGTGATGTACCTGGCCGGTTTCTCGGTCAACAACCTGACGCTGATGGCCCTGACCATCGCCACCGGCTTTGTGGTCGACGACGCCATCGTCATGCTGGAGAACATTTCCCGCCACATCGAAGAGGGCGAGACGCCCATGCAGGCCGCGCTCAAGGGCGCTCGGCAGATCGGCTTCACCCTGATTTCGCTGACCTTCTCGCTGATTGCAGTATTGATCCCGCTGCTGTTCATGGCCGACGTGGTCGGCCGCCTGTTCCGCGAATTCGCCATCACCCTGGCGGTGGCTATCCTGATTTCCCTGGTGGTGTCGCTGACCCTGACGCCGATGATGTGCGCGCGCCTGCTCAAGCGTGAACCCAAGGAAGAAGAACAAGGCCGCTTCTACCGCGCCAGTGGCGCCTGGATCGATTGGCTGATCAAGCACTACGGCAGCGCCCTGCAATGGGTACTCAAGCACCAGCCACTGACCCTGATGGTGGCAGTGGCGAGCCTGGCGCTGACGGTATTCCTGTACATGGTGGTGCCCAAGGGCTTCTTCCCGGTGCAGGACACCGGGGTTATCCAGGGCATCTCCGAAGCGCCGCAGTCTACCTCGTTCGCCGCCATGAGCGAGCGCCAGCAGGCGCTGAGCAAGGTGATCCTGCAGGACCCGGCGGTACAGAGCCTGTCGTCCTACATCGGTGTGGATGGTGACAACGCCACGCTCAACAGCGGCCGCCTGCTGATCAACCTCAAGCCCCATGGCGAGCGCGATGTCACTGCCGGCGAAGTCATCAGCCGCCTGCAGCCACAGGTCGACAAGCTGGTCGGTATCCGCCTGTTCATGCAGCCGGTGCAGGACCTTAGCATCGAAGACCGCGTCAGCCGTACCCAGTACCAGTTCAGCCTGTCGTCGCCGGATGCCGACCTGCTGGCGCAATGGAGCGGCAAGCTGGTGCAGGCGCTGCAACAGCGCCCGGAACTGGCCGACGTGGCCAGCGACCTGCAGGACAAGGGCCTGCAGGTGTACCTGGTGATCGACCGTGACATGGCCAGCCGCCTGGGCATTACCGTGGCGCAGATCACCAACGCCCTGTACGACGCCTTTGGCCAGCGGCAGATCTCGACCATTTACACCCAGGCCAGCCAGTACCGCGTGGTGCTCCAGGCCAAGGATGCAGCGGTCATCGGCCCGCAAGCGCTGGAGTCGATCCACGTCAAGGCCACCGATGGCGGCCAGGTGCGCCTGTCGGCCCTGGCGCGTATCGAGCAGCGCCAGGCGCAACTGGCCATTTCCCACATTGGCCAGTTCCCGGCAGTGACCATGTCCTTCAACCTGGCCCACGGCGCGTCGCTGGGCGAGGCGGTGCAGGTGATCGAGCAGGTACAAAAGGACATCGGCATGCCGCTGGGCGTGCAGACCCGCTTCCAGGGTGCGGCAGAGGCCTTCCAGGCCTCGTTGTCGAGCACCTTGCTGCTGATCCTGGCCGCGGTGGTGACCATGTACATCGTGCTGGGCGTGCTGTACGAAAGCTACATCCACCCGGTAACCATTCTCTCGACTTTGCCATCGGCAGCGGTTGGCGCCTTGTTGGCCTTGCTCATCAGCGGTAACGACCTGGGCATGATCGCCATCATCGGTATCATTTTGCTGATCGGTATCGTCAAGAAGAACGCGATCATGATGATCGACTTCGCCCTTGAGGCCGAACGGCACCAGGGCATGAGCCCGCGTGATGCCATCTACCAGGCGGCGCTGCTGCGCTTCCGGCCGATCCTGATGACCACCCTGGCCGCGCTGTTTGGCGCAGTGCCGCTGATGCTCGCCACCGGCTCCGGTGCCGAGCTGCGCCAGCCGCTGGGCCTGGTGATGGTCGGTGGGCTGCTGGTCAGCCAGGTACTGACCCTGTTCACCACCCCGGTCATCTACCTGTACTTCGACCGCCTGGCACGTCGTTTTGGTAAACAGGGCTTGTCGGAGGAGCTTGCATGAGTGGCCTCAAGCTGCAAGCTGCAAGCTGCAAGCTGATGGGTGTGTACCCTGAGTTCGCGCACGTTCACATTCCCACTTGTAGCTTGCAGCTTACCGCTTGGAGCTACAAATGAACCTGTCGGGACCCTTCATTCGTCGCCCGGTAGCGACGATGCTGTTGAGCCTGGCGATCATGCTGCTGGGCGGTGTCAGCTTCAAGCTGCTGCCAGTTGCGCCGCTGCCGGAAATGGACTTCCCGGTGATCGTGGTGTCGGCCAACCTGTCTGGCGCCAGCCCCGAGGTCATGGCCTCTACCGTGGCCACGCCACTGGAGCGCAAGCTGGGCAGCATCGCCGGCGTCACTACGCTGACCAGCAGCTCCAACCAGGGCTCGACCCGGGTGATCATCGGTTTCGAGATGGGTCGTGACATCGACGGCGCGGCGCGCGAGGTGCAGGCGGCAATCAACGCCACCCGCAACCTGCTGCCCAGCGGCATGCGCAGCATGCCCACCTACAAGAAGATCAACCCGTCGCAGGCGCCGATCATGGTGCTGTCGCTGACCTCGGACGTGCTGCAGAAAGGCCAGCTGTACGACCTGGCCGATACCATCCTGTCTCAGAGCCTGGCCCAGGTGTCCGGGGTAGGGGAGGTGCAGATCGGCGGCAGTTCGTTGCCGGCAGTACGGATAGCCGTCGAGCCGCAACTGCTCAACCAGTACGGCCTGTCGCTGGATGAAGTGCGCACTGCCGTGTCCAACGCCAACCAGCGCCGGCCCATGGGCTTTGTCGAGGATGCCGAGCGCAACTGGCAAGTGCGCGCCAATGACCAGCTGGAAACGGCAAAAGACTACGAGCCAGTGGTGATTCGCCAGCAGAACGGCACCATCCTGCGCCTGTCCGACGTGGCCACCATCACCGACGGGGTCGAGAACCGCTACAACAGTGGCTTCTTCAACGACCAGGCTGCCGTGCTGCTGGTGGTCAACCGCCAGACCGGCGCCAACATCATCGAGACGGTGGACCAGATCAAGGCGCAACTGCCGGCCTTGCAGTCGCTGCTGCCCGCCAGCGTGCAACTGAACGTGGCCATGGACCGCTCGCCCGTGATCAAGGCCAGCTTGAAGGAGGCCGAGCACACCCTGTTGATCGCGGTGGTGCTGGTAATCCTGGTGGTCTACCTGTTCCTCGGCAGCCTGCGCGCTTCGCTGATCCCAAGCCTGGCGGTGCCGGTGTCGCTGGTGGGGACCTTCGCGGTCATGTACCTGTGTGGCTTCTCGCTCAACAATCTGTCGCTGATGGCGCTGATCCTCGCCACCGGCCTGGTGGTGGATGACGCCATCGTGGTGCTGGAGAACATCTCCCGGCACATCGAGGACGGCCAGCCGCCGATGAAGGCGGCCTTCCTCGGTGCCAAGGAAGTGGGCTTTACCTTGCTGTCGATGAACGTGTCGCTGGTGGCGGTGTTCGTTTCCATCCTGTTCATGGGTGGCATCGTGCGCAACCTGTTCCAGGAGTTTTCCATCACCCTGGCGGCGGCGATCATCGTCTCGCTGGTGGTGTCGCTGACCCTGACGCCGATGCTCTGCGCCCGCTGGCTCAAGCCACACCAGGCCGAGCAGACCCGCCTGCAGCGCTGGAGCGACAAGCTGCACCAGCGCATGGTCGACGCCTATGACCGCAGCCTGGGCTGGGCCTTGCGCCACAAGCGCCTGACCCTGCTGAGCCTGCTGGCCACCATCGGCATCAACATTGCCCTGTACGTGGTGGTGCCCAAGACGCTGATGCCGCAGCAGGACACCGGCCAGCTGATGGGCTTTATCCGCGGTGATGATGGCCTGTCGTTCAGCGTGATGCAGCCGAAAATGGAAATCTACCGCCGCGCCTTGCTCGCCGACCCCGCCGTGCAGAGCGTTGCCGGCTTCATTGGCGGCAACAGCGGCACCAACAACGCCATGGTGCTGGTGCGCCTGAAGCCGATCAGCGAGCGCAAGCTGGACGCGCAGAAAGTGATCGAGCGCCTGCGCAGGGAAATGCCCAAGGTGCCGGGCGGGCGGCTGTTCCTGATGGCCGACCAGGACCTGCAACTGGGTGGGGGCGGGCGCGACCAGACCTCGTCGCAGTACCTGTACACCCTGCAAAGTGGCGACCTGACCGCGTTGCGCGAGTGGTTCCCGAAGGTAGTTGCGGCCCTGCGTGCCTTGCCACAACTGACCGCCATCGACGCCCGCGACGGTGCCGGCACCCAGCAGGTAACGCTGGTGGTCGACCGCGACCAGGCCAAGCGCCTGGGCATCGACATGGACATGGTCACCACGGTGCTGAACAACGCCTACAGCCAGCGGCAGATCTCCACCATCTACGACAGCCTCAACCAATACCAGGTGGTGCTGGAGATCAACCCGAAATACGCCTGGGACCCAAGTACCCTAGAGCAGGTGCAGGTGATTACCGCCGACGGCGCGCGCGTGCCGCTGTCGACTATCGCCCACTACGAGAACAGCCTGGCCAACGACCGGGTCAGCCATGAAGGCCAGTTCGCCTCGGAGGACATCGCCTTTGACGTCGCCGAGGGTTACAGCCCTGACCAGGCTTTGGCCGCGGTGGAGCGGGCGGTGGCCACGCTTGGCCTGCCTGAGGAAGTGATCGCCAAGCTGGGCGGCACGGCCGATGCCTTCGCCAAGACCCAGCAGGGCCAGCCGTTCATGATCCTCGGGGCGCTGCTGCTGGTGTACCTGGTGCTGGGCATTTTGTACGAAAGCTACATTCACCCGCTGACCATCCTCTCGACACTGCCCTCGGCCGGCGTCGGTGCCTTGCTGGCGCTGTACGTTACCGGTGGCGAGTTCAGCCTGATTTCGCTGCTGGGGCTGTTCCTGTTGATTGGCGTGGTGAAGAAGAACGCCATCCTGATGATCGACCTGGCCCTGCAGCTGGAGCGCCACCAGGGCCTGTCGCCGGAAGAGTCGATACGCCGCGCCTGCCTGCTGCGCCTGCGGCCGATCCTGATGACCACCCTGGCGGCCATCCTGGGCGCCTTGCCGCTGCTGCTGAGCCACGCCGAAGGCGCGGAAATGCGCCAGCCGCTGGGCCTGACCATCATCGGTGGCCTGGTGTTCAGCCAGGTCCTTACCCTTTATACGACGCCGGTGGTCTACCTGTACCTCGACCGCCTGCGCCACCGTTTCAACCGTTGGCGCGGCGTGCGCACCGACGCCGCCCTGGAAACCCCGCTATGACTTTTGCCCAGACCCCACTTCACCGTGCCCTGCAAGCGCTGACCCGTGGCCGTGGCTCGCGCCTGCTTGGCGCCGGGTTGTGCGTGGCGCTGCTCAGTGCCTGTACCCTGAGCCCGGACTATCATCGCCCCGAGCTTGCCAGCAAGGCGGCGCAGTTCAAGCATGCCGAGGGTTGGACCCAGGCCACGCCGTCTGACGCCATCGCCCGCGGCGCCTGGTGGGAAATCTACGGCGATAGCGGGCTCAATGCGCTGGTCGAAGAGTTGAACCGCAGCAACCAGACCGTGGCGCAATCGGAGGCCCAGTACCGTCAGGCCCAGGCGCTGGTGCGCAGCAGCCGTGCGGCGCTGTTCCCCAGTCTCGACCTCACCGCCAGCAAAAACCGCTCGGCGCAAGGTACCGGCAGTTCCAGCTCAAGCCTGTCAAACAACAGCAGTGGTATTCGCAACACCTACAACGCGCAGTTGGGCGTGAGCTGGGAAATCGACCTGTGGGGCAAGCTGCGGGAAACCCTGAATGCCAACGAGGCCAGCGCCGAAGCCAGCTTCGCCGACCTTGCCTCTATCCGTTTGAGCCAGCAGTCGGAGCTGGTGCAAAACTACCTGCAACTGCGGGTGATCGACGAGCAGAAGCGCTTGCTGGAGGCCACCGTGGCGGCTTATGAACGCTCGCTGCGGATGAACGAAAACCAGTACCGCGCCGGTGTCGCCGGCCCGGATGCCGTGGCCCAGGCACGTACCCAGCTGAAAAGCACCCAGGCCGACCTGATCGACTTGATCTGGCAGCGCGCGCAGTTCGAGAACGCCATCGCCGTACTGCTGGGCAAGACCCCGGCCGACTTTGCCCTGGCCGACAGCAAGGACATTCCGGCGCTGCCGCAAATCCCGGTTTCGCTGCCTTCGCAGTTGCTGGAACGGCGCCCCGACATCGCTTCTGCCGAACGCAACGTGATGGCGGCCAACGCCAATATCGGCGTATCGCGGGCGGCGTACTTCCCCGACCTAAGCCTGAGCATGAGCGGTGGCTATTCCAGCAGCAGTTTCACCAACTGGATCGAGCTGCCCAACCGCTACTGGTCGGTAGGCCCACAACTGGCGCTGAACCTGTTCGACGCCGGCAAGCGCAGCGCCGACGTCGACCGCACGGTGGCAGTGTATGACCAGACCGTGGCGCAGTACCGGCAGACCGTGCTGGACGGCTTCAAGGAAGTGGAAAACCTGCTGGTGCAGTTGAAGGTATATGGCGATGAAGCGGTGGTGCGCCAGGAGGCCCTGGATGCCGCCCGCGAGTCGCTGCGCCTGACCGAGAACCAGTACCGTGCCGGTTTGATTGGCTACCTGGATGTGGTCAACGTGCAAACCACTGCGCTAAGCAATGAGCGCAGCGTGCTGAACCTGCTGCAAGGGCGCTTGGTGGCCAGTGTGCAGTTGGTGGCCGCGCTGGGCGGTGGCTGGGATGCTGAACAGGCGTTTGCCGAGCAGGAATAATTCAACCTGCAACGGCGAACTCCCTGTAGGAGCGGCCTTGCGTCCCGATCGAGCCGCAAAGCGGCCCCAGCGGTTTACGCTTGAGAATCAAAATTTGGAGCTGCTTCGCAGCCCGATCGCGACGCAAGGCCGCTCCAGGGACCGCGTGAAGGCCGATACCTGTCTGACTATTGGATCCATTCCCATTCGCAAAAACCCCGTGCGTTTCGCCAAAGCTTGAGTACAATCGTCAGCTTTTTCCGGGACCCTCGTCCCAATGCTGGAACCTCCCATGCTGACCGGTAGCTACTCCTCTTCGCTGGTGTTGATTTCGCTGTGCGTGGCGATCCTGGCGTCCTATACCGCCCTCGACCTGACTGGCCGCATCGCCACGGCCAAAGGCCGCGCTGCCTACCTGTGGATGGGCGGTGGTGCGTTGGCCATGGGCATTGGTGTGTGGTCAATGCACTTCATCGGCATGCTCGCCTTCAGCCTGCCCATCGACCTGGGCTACGACCTGGCCCTGACCGCGTTTTCACTGCTGATTGCCGTGCTGTCCTCAGGCTTTGCCTTGTGGCTGGTCAGCCAGCCCAGCCTTCCGGCGTTACAGCTGGCCTTTGGCGCGCTGATCATGGGCGCCGGCATTGCCTGCATGCATTACACCGGCATGGCTGCGCTGCGCATGCTGCCTGGTATCGATTATGACCCAACGCTGTTCGGCGCCTCATTGCTGATAGCGGTAGGGGCCTCGGCGGCGGCCTTGTGGATCGCCTTCCGCTTGCGTGCGCACACCCCTTATGTGCGGCAGATACGCGGTTTGGCAGCCGTGGTAATGGGGTTTGCCATCGTCGGCATGCATTACACCGGCATGGCCGCGGCAAACTTCCCCGATGGCAGCTTCTGTGGCGCGCTGGGCAGTGGGTTACAAGGCGATGGCCTGATTTACCTGGTACTGATCACCACCCTGGCGGTATTGGCGGTGGCCTTGCTGACCTCGGTGCTGGATGCCCGCCTGGAGGCACGCACCGCCGAGCTGGCCCGTTCGCTGACCCTGGCCAACCAGGAACTCACTCAACTGGCCTTGCACGACACCCTGACGGACTTGCCTAACCGTACCTTGCTGGCCGACCGTATCGAGCAGGCCATCGCCAAGGTGGCGGAGCAGGGCGGCTGCTTTGCCCTCATGTTCATCGACCTGGACGGCTTCAAACCGGTCAACGATGCCTTTGGCCATCACATTGGCGACCTGCTGCTCAAGGCCGTGGCCGCCCGCCTGCGCGGCCACCTGCACAGCCAGGACACCTTGGCGCGCATCGGTGGCGACGAATTCGTGCTGCTGGTGGAACTGCAAGAGCCGGACGATGCCATGGATGTGGCGGTCAAGCAGGTCAACCTGGTGTCACGGCCATTCCGTGTGGCTGAGCACGACCTGCAACTGTCGGCGAGCCTGGGCATCGTCGTCTACCCAGGCAATGGCCAGGACCAGCACGAGCTGCTGCGCAATGCCGACGCCGCCATGTACCACGCCAAGAGCGCCGGCAAGAACGGCTACAGCTTCTTCGACGTGTCGATGAACAGCAACGCCCGCCAGCAACTGCAACTGCTGCAGGACCTGCGTCAGGCGCTGGAGCAACGCCAGTTCCGCCTGCACTACCAGCCCAAGTTCGACGCCCAGGCCTGCCAGCCGATCGGCGCGGAAGCGTTGCTGCGCTGGGAGCACCCGCAGCAAGGCCTGTTGCTGCCCGACCGTTTCATTGGCCTGGCGGAAAAGACCGGGCTGATCATTCCCATTGGTGAGTGGGTGCTGGATGAAGCCTGCCGGCAAATGCGCCAGTGGCTGGACCAGGGCCATCAGGGCTGGCGCATGGCGGTGAACCTGTCAGCTATCCAGTTCTGCCACGCCGGGCTGGTCGAGAGCGTGGCCCGAGCCCTGCAGCAGAACGGCCTGCCGGCCAACTGCCTGACCCTGGAAATCACCGAAACCACCGCCATGCACGACGCCGACGCCAGCCTGGCCGTGCTCCAGCGCCTGTCCGACATGGGCGTGGACCTGTCCATCGATGACTTTGGTACCGGCTACTCCAGCCTGATGTACCTCAAGCGCCTGCCGGCCAACGAACTGAAGATCGACCGCGGCTTTGTGCGCGACCTGGAGCAGGACAGTGACGATGCGGCGATCGTCTCGGCCATCGTCGCACTGGGCCAGGCGCTGGGCCTGCGAATCGTTGCCGAAGGGGTGGAAACCGACAAGCAGCAAGACTTCCTGACGCGTCTGGGCTGTGATTCGCTGCAGGGCTACCTGCTGGGCCAGCCAGTGCCGGCCGAGCAGTTCATGGGCAAGCTGCAGGCCATGGGCCAGGCAAACACCGCTGTAGGTTAGACCGCGTCGCGCAAGGTAAAGGCGGGGATAAAGCAATCCATCTCCGCCTCGACGGCCTCGATGATGCGTTCTACATCGGCGGCGGCCATGATTGACGCGCAGGGGATGCCGGCAATCGCCAGCACGGTTTCACCGGTGGCGCGGTCGAACAGCCGCGCGACCATGCTGCGTGGCGCATCCATGCTGGCCTCGAAGCCCAGCGGGTGGAAGTGCCAGCGCATCACCTGGCAGGCGTTGGGGAACGTCATCTTGTTCATGCCAGCCTCCTTGTCCGTACCTGGACGTGGTGAGCGGGTGGCCACATCGATGCGGCCGCCGGGAAGGTAAACATAGCACCTGCCACGCGCGATTCTCGGTTGCAAATACGACAAATGTACTAATGCATGACAACGGTCACATCCTTCTCATCGCCGTGCTTTTTCGGGAAAGGGCATGGCAAACGTTTTCCTCGCAGGATGGCGTCTGTTTTCTCGGTCATTTTCCGTGTTGTTCAGGTGCTCGTAGCTCAGCGCTTTCAGACGAACGGCTCGTTCAGCCCAGCAGCCCGGCAGCGATATTGATGGTGAACCCCAAAATCGCCGTATTGAACACGAACCCCACCAGCGAGTGCGCCAGCACCACCCGCCGCAGGCCCCGCCCGGCAACGCCAACGTCGGACGTTTGCACGGCTACGCTGATGGTGAACGAGAAGTAGTGGAAGTCCCAGTAATCGGGGTTGCGTTCGCCGTCGGCGAAGCGCAGCGGTGGTTTATGGTTTTGCCCGGTGTAGAACAGCCGGGCGTAGTGCAGGCTGAAGATGCAGCCGATCAGTAGCCATGAGCCGGCCACGGTGAGGCCGGTGTAGAGGTAATGCAGGGCCAGCGCGCTGCCTTGCAGGCCGCGGCTGGACACCAGTTGCAAGGTGACAGCGGCAAGGCTGGCGATGGCGGCGATGCACACGGTAAGCAGGACCAGGCCGGCGTTTTCGTCTTCGACCCGGGCGACCTTGCGCACTTTTTCCGGGCTGGCGCTGTAGCTGAGGTACAACACCAGCAGCAGGTACAGCCACACGCCCAGGTTCCAGCCGGCGAGGATGTGCTGCACGCTGTCGCCAGCGGGGATGAGCCAGGCGCCCAGCAGGCCGACGGCGGCGGCGAGGCTCAGGCGGGGGTGGGTATGTGTCAGGCGGTGGAAAGCCATGGGGTCTCGCTGTCCAGGGGTATGGCTCCTACTTTAGCTCGCCATTCTCCATATGAACGGTATGCTCGGTCCCTGTAGGCGCGGCCTTGTGTCGCGATAGGGCCGCAGCGCGGCCCCGGCAAGGCTCGCTGCGAAGCTGAAAGTGTGGGGCCGCTTCGCGCCCCGATCGCGACACAAGGCCGCTCCTACAAGGGTTCGCGTGGTCTGGGGTTTCTTTTGTGCCGCCCATCGCACACCCCTGCAACTCTCAGTACACTGCACGCTCCAACATCATCATCCGTTGAACTCGAGGTTTTTGCATGACGCTCAGTCCTTTGGCAGGCAAGCCGGCTCCGGCCAGTGTGCTGGTCGACATTCCCCGGCTGCTCACCGCCTACTACACCGGCCGCCCCGACGCTGCCGTGGCGGCCCAGCGGGTGGCCTTCGGCACCTCGGGGCACCGGGGCACTTCGCTTGAACTGAGTTTCAACGAGTACCACGTGCTGGCCATCACCCAGGCCATCTGCCTGTACCGCCAGGAAAAAGGCATCGACGGCCCGCTGTTCATCGGCGCCGATACCCACGCATTGTCGGCACCGGCCACCGCCAGCGCCCTGGAAGTGCTGGCCGCCAACGGCGTGCAGGTGATGCTGTCCAAGGATGACGAATACACGCCGACACCCGCCGTGTCCCACGCCATTCTCTGCTACAACCGTGGCCGCACCCAGGGCCTGGCTGATGGCATCGTCATCACCCCGTCGCACAACCCGCCGCAAAGCGGTGGCTTCAAGTACAACCCGCCCAATGGCGGCCCGGCCGACAGCGACGTGACCAAGTGGGTCGAGGCCAAGGCCAACGAGCTGCTGGCGGCGAACCTGGCGGGTGTCCAGCGCATGGACCACGCCCAGGCGCTGCAGGCCTCGACTACCCAGCGCCACGACTATGTCAGCCACTATGTGGCCGACCTGGAAAACGTCATCGACTTCGACGTCATCCGCAATGCCAAGCTGCGCCTGGGCGTCGACCCGTTGGGCGGGGCAGGGGTGCGCTACTGGTCGGCAATTGCCAAGCATTATCAGCTTGACCTGGAAGTGGTGAACACTGAAGTCGACCCGACCTTCCGCTTCATGACCGTCGACTGGGATGGCCAGATCCGCATGGACCCATCCTCGCCGTACGCCATGCAGGGCCTGATCGGCCTGCGCGAGCGCTTCGACGTGGCCTTTGCCTGCGACCCGGACCACGACCGCCACGGCATCGTCACCGCCGACGGCCTGCTGCAGCCGAACAACTACCTGGCCGTGGCTATCGACTACCTGTACCGCCACCGCCCGCAATGGCGCAGCGATGCCGCGGTAGGCAAGACCGTGGTGTCCAGCGGCCTGATTGATCGCGTCACCCAGCGCCTGGGCCGTGAGCTGTACGAAGTGCCGGTGGGCTTCAAGTTCTTCGCCCAGGGCCTGTTCGACGGCTCGCTCGGCTTTGGAGGCGAAGAAAGTGCCGGTGCTTCGTTCCTGCGCCGCGATGGCTCGGTCTGGGCCACCGACAAGGACGGCCTGATCCCGGCCTTGCTGGCCGCCGAAATGACCGCCCGCACCGGGCGCAACCCGAGCCAGGCCTACGCCGACCTGACCGAAGCACTGGGCAAGCCGTTCGCCACCCGTGTCGAGGCCAAGGCCGATGCACGGCAAAAGGCCCTGCTGAGCAAGCTGGCGCCCGAGCAGGTGAAGTCGACCGAACTGGCCGGTGAGCCGATCGTGCAAATCCTCAGCCACGCCCCGGGCAATGGCCAGGCAATCGGCGGGCTGAAAGTGATGACCGCCAATGGCTGGTTCGCCGCACGCCCGTCGGGCACCGAAGACATCTACAAGATCTACGCCGAAAGTTTCATCGACGAGGCGCACCTGCAGCGCCTGGTCCAGGAAGCCCAGGTGCTGGTAGACGCGGCAATTGCCTGACCGGTAACAAACCGCTTGGTTCTGCGGTACCACGTAAATTAGAATTAATCTTATTTACGCTGCCGCAGGGCCTCCTCATGTTCGACGCCGCGCCGCCAACCGATCCTAGCCTGCCTGCCCTGTATCGGGAGCATCGCAGTTGGCTGGAAAACTGGCTGCGCCGGCGCATGGGCAATGCCTGGGATGCTGCCGACCTCAGCCAGGATACCTTCCTGCGCGTCCTGGCCAGTGCCCAGCCGCTGGCAGACATTCGTGAGCCGCGCGCCTACCTGCTGACCGTTGGCAAGCGCCTGCTCAGCAACTTCCACCAGCGCCGTAGCCTGGAACAAGCCTACCTGGATGCCCTGGCACAGCTGCCCGAGCAACACGTGCCTTCGCCAGAGCAGCGCTGGATACTGCTGGAAACCTTGCAAGCACTGGATGAACTGCTCGACGGCCTGAAGGTGCCCGTGCGCAAGGCCTTTCTCTGGAGCCAGCTTGAGGGCCTGGGTTATGCCGAAATCGGCAAGCGCCTGGGCGTTTGCGAGCGTTCGGTCAAACGCTATATGGCGCAAGCCTACGAGCATTGCCTGTTGGCCGAGCTGGCATGACCAGGCACTGCCCCGAAACCCGCGAAGCGGTGCGTGCCGCTGCCCATTGGCTGGCGCTGCTGGACGCTGGCGATGCCAGCGAAAGCGACTTGCTGCGTTTGGCACAGTGGCGGGCCAGTAGCAGCCTGCACGAGGAAGCCTGGCAAAAGGCATCACGCTTGCGTGCGCGTTTTTCCGGCTTGCCCGGGGCGTTGGCCATGGCCACCCTCGACCGCCCGGATGCCGGCCGCCGCGCGCTGCTCAAACAGGCTCTGGGCGTGGCGGCGCTGCTGCCGGCGGCTTGGCTGGTCAGCCGTGAACTACCGCTGCCAGCCTGGACCGCCGACCTGAGCACCTCGGTAGGCGAGCGCCGGCAGGTGCTGCTGAGCGATGGCACTTTCGTGCAGTTGAACACTGACAGCGCGGTCGATATCGACCTTGGCGCCCGACGCCTGACCCTGCTGCGCGGCGAAGTCGCGGTCAAGGTGCCTGCTGGCTTGAGCCTGAATGTGCAGCTGCCTTTCGGCCAGGTGGCACTCAATGACGGTGAGGTCTGTCTGCGTCTGTTCGATGACGCCTGCCGGGTGTCGGTGGTCGATGGGGCAGCCAAGCTGCAGCCGTCAAAGGGCCCGGCGATGTGGTTGCAGGCCGGGCAGCAGGCTCGTTTGCAGGTGACCGGCGCCGGCCCTACGGGCGCGCTGGACGCCTGGCCGCTGGGCTGGCGCGAAGGTGTGCTGCGGCTGGACGACCGCCCTTTGGGTGAGCTGCTGCACGAACTGCGCCGCTATCGCCCCGGGCTGTTGCGTTGGGCGCCGGAGCTGGAGCGCCTGCGGGTGACGGGCACCTTCCGCCTCGACGACACCGACCGGGTGCTGGCGTTGCTGGCTGCCAGCCTGCCTTTGCAAGTGCAGTCACGCACGCGTTACTGGGTCAACCTGTCTGTGCGAGAAAATCGTGTGTGAGGCTGTCCCCTTTTTTTCACTCGCCGGTCATTACCGGTAGTAGAAAATAAAGGGGAGCCTTGTTCAATGCCTGCAGTAAAGTCTTGCCGCCTGCGCCCACTGGCGCGCGCCGCACACCCGTTGTTCGCCATGAGCCTGCTGTTGTGTTCACCGGCCTGGGCCGATGAGCCCGCGCGCCGCACCTTTCAGGTAGCACCGGCCAGCCTGGGCGCCGCGTTGACCCATTTTGCCGATCAGGCCGGTGTCAGCCTTTCGCTGGACCCGGCATTGGTGCAAGGCCGGCAGAGCAACGGCCTGTCCGGCACTTACAGCATCGACGAAGGTTTCGCCCAGCTGCTGCGCGGCAGCGGCCTGCAACTGCTGCCGGTGGGTGAGGGCGCTTTCACCCTGGTGCCTGCGCCGCAGGCCGGTGGCGCCCTGGAGATCGCCCCCACCAGCATCGTCGGCGGCCTCGCCGCCAGTGGTGAAGCGCCACCCTACGCCGGTGGCCAGGTGGCACGGCAGGGCGCGCAAGGCCTGCTGGGTTCGCGTGACTTCATGGAAACCCCGTTCAGCATCACCAGCTACACGCGTGATGTAGTCAAAAACCAGCAAGCCCGGACCCTGGGCGAGCTGATTGCCAGTGACCCTTCGGTACGTGCCACCAACCCGGCCGGTGGGCGCTTTGAGCAGTTCACCATTCGCGGCTTCAGCCTGTTCAACAGCGACGTGGCCTACAACGGCCTGTACGGCATCCTGCCGACCTATTCGATCGACATGGAAATGGCCGAGCGGGTCGACATCATCAAAGGCCCCAGCCAGCTACTCAATGGCATTTCGCCGCGTGGTAGCGTGGGTGGCGGTATCAATGTGCAGCCGAAACGGGCTGGCGACAGGCCGATTACCGAATTCACCGGCAGTTTTGCCTCCGGCAGCCAAGCCGGCGGCGCAGTGGACGTTGGCCGCCGCTTTGGTGAGGGCGACCCGTTTGGCGTGCGTTTCAATGGGGTGAAGCAGTCGGGTGACACCGAATGGGATCATCAGAGCGTTGATCGCGAAATGGCCGTGCTGGGTCTGGATTTTCGGGGCGAGCGCCTGCGCCTGTCGGCGGACCTGGGCCACACCGAGCGCGATACCGATGCGCCACAGGAGCGCGTGCTGATCGGCACCAATGCTAAGGTGCCGGATGCCAGCGACGTGCGCCACAACTATGCCCAGGCCTGGAGCAAGGCGCGCACCAACGACACCTTCGGTGCGCTGCATGCCGAGTACGATATCAGCGAGTCGCTGCTGGCCTATGGCGCGGTCGGTGCGCGCAAGAGCAACCACGACTTTTTGCGCCATAACGTGTCGATCATCAACGATGCCGGCGACTTTACCGTGCAGCCGCGCGATTTCACCCGCGACGAGTCGGTGCGTACCGCCATGGCCGGCCTGCGCAAGTGGTTTCACACCGGGCCGGTCAGCCACGAGCTGAACCTCGCCGCCAGCTATTTCTACATGGACTTCACCAACGGCGGTGCGCGCTATGCTTCGGCGCCCAGCAACCTGTACAACCCGGTTACCACGCCGACGCCGGGCACGCCCACCCGCATCGACCCCGAGGTGTACACGGAAAACCGCTTCTCCGGCGTGGCGTTGGCCGACACCCTGGGCTTTCTCGACGACCGCTTGTTACTGACCCTGGGCGCGCGCTGGCAGCGGGTGCAGGTGGATGACTGGAGCGACGGCGTCAAAGGCGACACCGCCTACGACGAGGAAAAGGTCTCGCCTTCAGGCGGAGTGTTGCTCAAGGTCACTGACCAGCTGTCGTTGTACGCCAACTACATGGAAGGCTTGAGCCAGGGCAAGATCGCCCCGTCGACCTCGGTCAACGAAGACCAGATCTTCCCGCCGTTCACCAGCCGCCAGGTCGAGGTGGGGGCCAAGTATGACTTTGGCCAGTTGGCCGTTACGGCCAGCGCCTTCCGTATTCGCCAGCCAGCCTACGAGACCAACGCCACTTCGCGGGTGTTTGGCCCCAATGGCAAGCGTGACAACCGCGGTATCGAGCTGAGCGTGTTCGGTGAGCCCATCCAGGGCGTGCGGGTGCTCGGTGGGCTGATGTACATCGACAGTGAGCTGACCGACACCGTCGGCGGCGCCTACGACGGCAACCGCGCGCCGGCCACGCCTGAGTACAACGTCAACCTGGGGGGCGAGTGGGACGTGCCCGGGGTTAACGGCCTGACCCTGACGGCGCGCGGCATTCACTCCAGTTCGCAGTACCTGGACCAGAACAACAGCAAGCAGATCGATGGCTGGGAACGCTATGACGTGGGGGCGCGGTATGCGTTCAAGGTGGATGCTACCGAAGTGACCTTGCGTGCCAGTGTCGAGAACGTGCTGGATGACCGCTACTGGAGCTCGGCGGGGGCATCGGATGACAGCGAGCCGGGGTTGACCTTGTCGACGCCGCGCACCTACCTACTCTCGGCAACAGTCGGTTTCTAAACCGTGTGCGGTCCCCTGTAGGAGCGGGGGGGGGGGGGGGGGGGGGGGGGGGGGGGGGGGGGGGGGGGGGGGGGGGGGGGGGGGGGGGGGGGGGGGGGGGGGGGGGGG
>NZ_JBIVHY010000028.1:0-57788 GCF_044749445.1 Pseudomonas sp. NPDC089408 | reverse complement strand
CCCCCCCCCCCCCCCCCCCCCCCCCCCCCCCCCCCCCCCCCCCCCCCCCCCCCCCCCCCCCCCCCCCCCCCCCCCCCCCCCCCCGCTCCTACAGGTTCTGTGTGTGCCTTGAAGGTGATGCAGGACAGGTGGCGGCTTCAGCCGGTGCCATTCACTACAAGGCTCAACCCGCGCTATCGTCGCTGTCGATCATCTTGCGCAGCAGGTACAGGATGGCCACGCGCTCACCGGCATTCAGGCTACCCATGCTCAGTTCGCTGATCTGCCGGGCGCAGGGGATCATTGCATCAAGCAGCGCGGCGCCGCTGTCGGTGAGCTCGACGATGACCTTGCGCCGGTCGCCCGGGTCTGGCGACAGCTGCACCAGTTCGCGCGCCTTCAGGCGTTCGACGATGCCGCGGATGGTCGCCTGGTCTACCGCCGTGGCCTTGATCAGCTCGGCCTGCGAGCTGGGGCCATGGTCGCGCAGGGCACACAGGGTAACGAACTGGATCGAGGTCAACTGCGGGTCGCAAGCCTGCTGCTGGAAGATCGCCGTGTGCCGCTGGTAGGCCTTGCGCAGCAGGTGGCCGACCTGTTCGGTGACGTCGTAGGGGGTGGTGTCAAGCGGGGCGCTGCTGGGGGTGGTTTTGTTCGGCATAGGATGGCTTGGGCTGGTGGAAAGGTGCTGGCCGGCCGCCAATAGCGGAGCGCCCGGCCAGTATAACCACTATCGCGCCCGCGACTCCTGCGGCGCGACCACATCACCGGCCAGGACCACGGCCTGGTCATCCAGGTAGATATCGCAGTTGCGCAGCGGAATGTCCAGGTGGCATGGGGTCTTGCGCTTGCCACCGACCTCGGTGTTGGGGCCGGTGGAGAACAGGAAATTGCCGTAGAACGCGCGGGCATCCATGCACATGCCGTCGTTGCGGTCGTGCAGGCCCATGGCTGTCCACTGTGCGCGTGGCTGCAGGCCCCAGCCGATGTGCGAAATGCCGTACACCTCGGGGTCGTTGAAGTACTTCATGTAGTCGCGCAGGTACTCGGCCTCGAAGCCACCATGAATAGCGGTGATGAAGCCTTTTTCGATCTCCAGGGTGATGCGTTCGCGGCAGTAGTTCTTGAACGGCAGGATGATATCGCCCACGTCCAGCACCAGCGTGCCTTCGGCGCTGTCCTCGTTCGGCCAGGTGAACAGAAAGCCGCTGGGCCAGTGGTCCCAGCGCCCTGGCTCGTCGGCATAGCCGTATTCGGTCACGGCCGGGTACTGGCCGAGCGGGGCGTGGAAGTCGCTGCCGGCCTTGGACCGTACATGCATGCTGCGCGCCTGTTTCAGCAGGGTTTCGGCGGCCAGCACGCGGCGCTTGTCGTCTTCGCTCGGCAGCATGCGCGCCAGCACTTCCGGTGGCTCCACGGCCAGCAGGATGCGCGTACCGGTCTTGAGGATCTGTTCCTGCTCCGGCGAGTGCAGCAGCATCATGGTGTCGACCACCAGGTCGGCCGCTTCCAGCGCCCGCTGCGCCGCCAGGTTGCCGGTGAGCGCGGTGTCGCCGCAGTAGGCAGTCATGTCATTGCCCATGGCCGTGGGGTGGTTGAACGCCGGCAGTTCCACGGCATAGACCTTGGCCTTCAGGCGCTGCGCGGCCTCCATTGCGGCGTTGACCGTGCGCGGGTCGGAGTAGTGGCTCTTGAGCACAGCGACGCTCTGCGTCTCGTCCACGCGGGACAGTTTCAGTACGTGCTCGAACATTTGGGTCAGTTGTGCATTGCTCACCGGCATCGGGGGTTCTCCTGGGCGGCGTTGACGGGGGAGAGCTGCTGCACCATGGCAGTGCCCGGCGCATCATCTCGGTGCAAATTAAGAGTGTGTACACCCTAATGTTGCAAATGAAAGCGCATCCTACCGGCAAGCGCAAGTTATCTGTAGAACGTTACCTATTCACACATATGCCCAGTATTTACGGTAACAGTTCCGAGTGAATGGTTTTCGATCAGGTGTTTGAAAATTATTTGCCAACCCCTCTTTCCAAAAAACAATTACAGCGTATACGCTCTAAATCGTCAGGCGGCCGAGCCGCTGGCCACACATCAGAACAAGAGGAGAGAAACCCATGCGGGGTAGGCAGAAAATTGCAATCGTTGGTGCAGGTCTGGGTGGGGCAGCCGCCGCCACGTTGCTGCAGCAGGCCGGCTTCGATGTCGAGGTGTACGAGCAGGCCCCGGCGTTCACCCGCCTGGGTGCGGGTATCCATATCGGCCCTAACGTGATGAAAATCTTCCGCCGCATGGGGCTGGAGCAGAAGCTGGAGCTGATGGGTTCGCACCCGGACTTCTGGTTCAGCCGCGACGGTGCCAGCGGCGATTACCTGTCGCGCATCCCGCTGGGTGAGTTTGCCCGCCGCGAATACGGCGCGGCCTACATCACCATTCACCGGGGTGACCTGCACGCCCTGCAGATCGACGCGATCAAGCCGGGCACCGTGCACTACGGCAAGCGCCTGGAAAAGATCGTCGATGAAGGTGAGCAGGTACGCCTGGACTTCGCCGATGGCAGTCACACCGTCGCCGATATCGTCATCGGTGCCGACGGCATCCACTCAAAGATCCGCGAGGAACTGCTGGGCGCCGAAGCACCGAACTACAGCGGCTGGGTGGCGCACCGGGCGCTGATCCGCGGGGTCAACCTGGCGCAGCATGCCGATGTGTTCGAGCCGTGCGTGAAGTGGTGGTCCGAAGACCGCCACATGATGGTCTACTACACCACCGGCAAGCGCGACGAGTACTACTTCGTCACCGGCGTGCCGCACGAAGCCTGGGACTTCCAGGGCGCTTATGTCGACAGCAGCCAGGAAGAGATGCGTGCCGCCTTCGAGGGCTACCACCCCACTGTACAGAAGCTGATCGACGCCACCGAATCGATCACCAAGTGGCCGTTGCGCAACCGCAACCCGTTGCCGCTGTGGAGCCGTGGCCGCCTGGTCATGCTCGGCGACGCCTGCCACCCGATGAAGCCGCACATGGCTCAGGGCGCGTGCATGGCCATCGAGGATGCGGCAATGCTGACCCGTTGCCTGCAAGAGACCGGGCTGTCCGACCACCGCACCGCGTTCGCGTTGTACGAGGCCAACCGTAAGGAGCGGGCATCGCAGGTGCAATCGGTATCCAACGCCAACACCTGGCTCTACACCCAGGAAGACCCAGCCTGGGTCTACGGCTACGACCTGTACGGGCAGCAGCTGAAAAGCGGGGAGGCGGCATGACGACTTTCGTCGCCGGCGGCAACGTCAGCGCCAATGGCATCCGCCAGCATTACCTGCGTTATGGCGGCAAGGGCCAGGCGCTGATCCTGGTGCCCGGCATCACAAGCCCGGCGATTACCTGGGGCTTCGTCGCCGAGCGCCTTGGCCAGTACTTCGATACCTACGTGCTGGATGTGCGCGGGCGCGGTTTGTCTTCAAGCGGCCCGGAACTGGATTACGGCACCGATGCCTGTGCTGCGGATATCCCGGCCTTTGCCGCCGCGCTGGGCCTGGGCAGCTACCACCTGGTCGGGCACTCGATGGGCGCGCGCTTTGCGATTCGTGCTGCCGCCCAGGGGGCGCCGGGGCTGCAGCGGCTGGTGCTGGTCGACCCGCCGGTGTCCGGACCGGGCCGCCGCGCCTACCCGAGCAAGCTGCCGTGGTATGTCGATTCGATCCGCCAGGCCACGCTTGGCATGAGCGGCGACGACATGCGCGCCTTTTGCGCCACCTGGAGTGACGAGCAACTGGCGCTGCGTGCCGAATGGCTGCACACCTGTTATGAGCCGGCGATCGTGCGTGCCTTCGAGGATTTTCACCAGGTGGATATTCACCAGTACTTGCCCGCCGTGCGCCAGCCGGTGTTGCTGATGGTAGCCGGGCGTGGCGGCGTAATCGAGCCGCGCGACATCGCCGAAATCCGCGAGTTGAAGCCGGACATCCAGGTCGCACAGGTGGACAACGCCGGTCACATGATCCCGTGGGACGACCTGGACGGCTTCTTCGCCGCTTTCGGCGACTTCCTCGACCAACCCCTTGCCTGACGGAGCACGAGACATGACCAAGCTATACCGCATCGGCCAGATCGTGCCGAGCTCGAACACCACCATGGAAACCGAAATCCCGGCGATGCTCAACGCCCGCCAGGCCATCCGCCCCGAGCGCTTTACCTTCCACTCCAGCCGCATGCGCATGAAGCAGGTGAAGAAGGAAGAGCTTGCAGCCATGGACGCCGAGTCTGACCGCTGCGCCGTGGAGCTGTCCGATGCCAAGGTCGACGTGCTGGGCTACGCCTGCCTGGTGGCGATCATGGCCATGGGCCTGGGCTACCACCGGCAATCGGAAAAGCGCCTGCAGCAGGCCACCGCCGACAACGAGGCGCTGGCGCCGGTGATCACCAGCGCCGGGGCGCTGGTCGAGGCCCTGCATGTGATGAAGGCCAAGCGCATTGCCATCGTCGCCCCGTACATGAAGCCGCTGACCGAACTGGTGGTGAACTACATCCGCGAGGAAGGCTTCGAGGTGCAAGACTGGCGCGCGCTGGAAATCCCCGACAACCTCGCCGTGGCGCGGCACGACCCGGCCAACCTGCCAGGCATCGTCGCCGGCATGGACCTTGAAGGCGTCGATGTGGTGGTGTTGTCGGCCTGCGTGCAGATGCAGTCGCTGCCGGCTGTGGCCAAGGTCGAGGCGCAAACCGGCAAGCCGGTAGTCACCGCGGCCATCGCCACCACCTACGCCATGCTCAAGGCGCTGGACCTGGAGCCGGTCGTGCCGGGTGCCGGTGCCTTGCTGTCGGGCGCCTACTGAAATCGGGAGACGCACATGAGCGATGTACAAAGCGCCCGTGACAACTACCAGGGTGTGTGGGGCCAGCGCATCGGCTTTGGCCGCAAGCCCGCGCTGCTGATGATCGACTTCATGCAGGGCTACACCACCCCCGGCGCACCGCTGTACGCCCCGGGCGTGGTCACGGCGGTGGAGCAGGCTGCCGGCCTGCTGGCGCTGGCCCGCGACTGCGGTACCTTGGTGGTGCACACCAATATCCGCTACCAGCCGCCGCACTTCGCCGATGGCGGTGTGTGGGTGCGCAAGGCGCCGGTGATGAAGGACATGGTCGAAGGCAACCCGCTGGCCGCGTTCTGCGAGGCCGTCGCGCCGCAGCCGGGGGAGGTGGTGCTGAGCAAGCAGTACGCCAGCGCCTTCTTCGCCACCAGCCTGGCCCCGCTGCTGCATGCCCAAGGCGTGGATACCGTGGTGCTGGCGGGCTGTTCCACCAGCGGTTGCATCCGCGCCAGTGCGGTGGATGCCATGCAGCATGGTTTTCGAACCATCGTGGTGCGCGAGTGCGTGGGTGACCGCCATAACGACCCGCACGAAGCCAACCTGTTCGACATCGACAGCAAGTACGGCGATGTCGTCACCCGGCAGGACGCCATGCAGCAACTCAGGCAGCTAGCCGGCTGACCCAATAACAATCAAGGAACGGTGCCGGAAGCCCGTCCATGACCGCCTGCTGTCCGGGTGGTCGCCCCGCAGGAGCACTCGGGGTCTTTCAGGCGTTGCCCAGGCACGCCGCGTATAGTGCGCGGGGTGCCCGGCGCGTCGAAAACTGCTGGCCTTAAAACAACCACAAAGTCGCCCGCCAGGAGACAGGAAATGCCAATTGCGAATGCAACCACGGTCCACAGCGACATCGACCATGGCACAAAAGCGCTGTACAGCAAGATCACCTGGAGGCTCATCCCCTTCCTGTGCTTCTGCTACCTCGCAGCTTATCTGGACCGCATCAACGTCGGCTTCGCCAAGCTGCAGATGCTCGAAGACCTGCAGTTCAGCACCGCCGCCTATGGCTTGGGTGCCGGGCTGTTCTTCGTCGGCTATATCATTTTCGAAGTGCCGAGCAACCTGATCCTGCAGCGCGTCGGCGCCAAGCTGTGGATCGCCCGCATCATGATCACCTGGGGCCTGCTGTCGGCCTGCACCATGTTCGTCAGCACCACCACGCAGTTCTACATCCTGCGCTTTCTGCTCGGCGCCGCCGAAGCGGGCTTCCTGCCGGGCGTGCTGTTCTACCTGACCATGTGGTACCCCACCTACCGGCGCGGGCGCATCATTGCCCTGTTCATGATCGGGCTGCCCTTGTCGAGCGTGATCGGCGGGCCGATCTCCGGCTGGATCATGGGGCATTTCGACCAGGTGCATGGCCTGCACGGCTGGCAGTGGCTGTTCCTGCTGGAGGCGATCCCCAGCGTGCTGCTCGGCATCCTGACCTTCTGGGCGTTGCCTAACCACTTCCAGCAGGCCAAGTGGCTGTCGGCCGAGGACAAGGCGCAACTGGCCGCTGACCTGGCCGCCGACGATGCCGAAGGCAAGGACAGCAAGCACAGCTTCCGCGACGGTTTCTTCAACCTGAAGGTGTGGATGCTCGGCGGCATCGACTTCTCGATCCTGCTCAGTGCCTATGCCATGGGCTTCTGGATGCCGACCTTCATCCGCGATGCGGGCGTCAGTGATACCTTCCACATCGGCCTGCTCACGGCCATCCCGAGCCTGGCCGCACTGGCCGGCATGCTGATGATCGGCGCCAGCTCCGACCGCCACCGCGAGCGCCGCTGGCACATCATCGTGCCGTTCATCATCGGTGCAATTGCCATGGCCAGCAGCACTTTGTTCAGCCAGAACCTGGTGATGACCGTGCTGCTGTTCGCCATCGCCTCGGCGGCGATCATCGGCGCGGTGCCGGTGTTCTTCAGCCTGCCGGCGACCTTCCTCAAAGGCACGGCGGCAGCCACCGGCTTTGCCCTGGCCTGTTCGGTGGCCAACATTGCCGGCCTGGTCAGCAACTCGCTGATGGGCCTGGTCACTGACCTGACAGGTACTTCCCACGCGGCGCTGTGGGTGTTTGCCGGCTGCCTGATCCTCAGCTGCTTCCTGGTCATCGCCCTGCCGGCGAAGCTGGTCAACCGCTAGCGGCCCAGCGCTTTACGCAACGGCAGGGCAGGCGGGCCAGGTGCCCGCCTGCCGACCCTTTCTCGACGCAACCCCGCACGTCGGTGGCCGCACATGGCCTCCGCGCCGGGTTGCTGTTGCCCGAAATCCAGGAGTAGCCCCATGCAAGGTTCCACTGCACCGCGTTTTTCTTCGTCTGCGCGCCTGGCCGGTGGTTGTATTGCCGCCGCGCTGTGTGCCGAGGCCCCGGCTGAAGAGGCCGGTTTTATCGAAGGTGCCCGCGCCACGCTGCAGGCGCGCAACTATTTTTTCAGCCGCGACTATGCCGATATCAAGGGCGCAAGCCCCCAGTCGCGTACCCAGGAATGGGCGCAGGGGTTCATCCTCAATGCCAGCTCGGGTTACACCCAGGGCACCGTGGGTGTTGGTGTCGATGTGACCGGCCTGCTGGGCTTAAAGCTCGACAGCAGCCCGGAGCATGCCAAGTCCGGCTTGCTGCCCAGCCTGGACAGCGGCAAGTCGGCGGACGAATACAGCCGCCTGGGGGCGGCGATCAAGTTCAAGGTGTCGCAGACCGAGTTGAAGGTGGGCGAGCTGATGCCCAACCTGCCTGTGCTGCTGTTCAGCGACCTGCGCCTGCTGCCCCCGACCTACCAGGGCGCGATGCTGGAGTCGCGCGAGTTTGCCGGGCTGACCCTGAATGCCGGCCAGTTCCGTTCCACCAGCCTGCGCGACTCGTCCAACAGCCAGAAGATGTACGCGCTGGTCAACGACCCGATCAACCCGGCGCGGCTGGCGCGCTTTACCAGTGACCGCTTCAACTACGTGGGCGCCGATTATGCCTTCAACGACAACCGCACCAGCGTCGGCGTATGGCAGGCGCAGCTGGAGGATATCTACCAGCAGCGTTTTTACAGCTTCAAGCATGCCGAGCCGCTGGGTGACTGGACGCTGGGGGTGAATGCCGGTTATTTCGATGCCCGCGAGGATGGGCGCAAGATTGCCGGTGACTACGACAACCATGCGCTGTTCAGCCTGTTCTCGGCCAAGACAGGTGGGCATACCTTTTACGTGGGCTATCAGCAGATTGGTGGTGAAGACGGTTTTATCCAGGTCGGGGCCAACACCAACCCGATGGGGAATACATTGCCGACGTATGAGTTCTCGGCGCCGGGTGAGCGTTCGTGGCAGGTGCGGCATGACTACAACTTTGTCGCACTGGGGATACCGGGCCTGACTTCGACGTTGCGATATGTGAAGGGGCGGGATGTGGACACCGGGCTGGGCTTTACTGGGCGTGACCGCGAGCGCGACCTGGACCTGGCCTATGTGGTGCAGAGCGGGCCACTGGCCGGGCTTGGGGTACGGGTGCGCAATGTGATGGCGCGCTCCAATTACCGGACCGATATCGACGAGAACCGGTTGATCCTGAGTTATACGGTCAAGTTGTTCTGATACCGCGCTGGATTCTTCGCGGCTAAAGCCGCTCCCACAGGTACTGCGCTGGCTTTGAGTTCGCGCTGTCCCTGTAGGAGCGGCTTTAGCCGCGAACACCGGCGCAGCCGGTGCCAACCACCGCGTCGCCTGCTTCGCGGGTAAACCCGCTCCTACAAGGGCCGTGCAGGCTTCGGGTTCACGCGGTCGCTGTGGGAGCGGCTTTAGCCGCGAACACCGGCGCAGCCGGTGCCATGCACCGCGGCGCCAGCTTCGCGGGTAAACCCGCTCCTACAAGGGCCGTGCAGGCTTCGGGTTCACGCGGTCGCAGTGGGAGCGGCTTTAGCCGCGAACACCGGCGCAGCCGGTGCCATGCACCGCGGCGCCAGCTTCGCGGGTAAACCCGCTCCTACAAGGACCGTGCAGGCTTCGGGTTCACGCGGTCGCTGTGGGAGCGGCCGTGGCCGCGAACACCGGCGCAGCCGGTGCCAACCACCGCCAATCCTCCCTTACTGCAAGGTTTGCGGCTGCATATCATCCGGCAACTTCCGCAACGCCGCCTCCAGCCTGGCAATCGGCCCCGCCAGCTGGTCCGCTTCCTTGTCCTTGCCCTCACTTCTCAGGCGATCACGCTCAACCCGCAGGTTAAGCAAGTTTTTCTGCAGCTTCAGGGCCGAGCTATTGAACGGGTCCATGCCTTTCTCACGCTGTGGGCCTCCGTGCCGTTGTAGGAAAAATCGACCGTAACAGCTCGAATATGCCGGAGAAACTGATGTTTCATACAGGTAAGTGCCACAGTCTCGACTTTTCCTACACTACTCGGTAAGGGATCCTACAGAGCGCGTTTCAAATCATGTCGTGCAACCTCTGCTCAACCCCGCGTGATCCCTGGCCACAATCGGTCTCGGCAAGGCAGGCCCTCAACTGGATTCAGTCCCGATCCCGCTGCGCTGTTCGAAACCTTATGTAGCAATTACCGCCCCGCGCACTACAGGTGATCCGCATCCACCACCGCCTGGGCAAACGCCTGCGGCGCTTCCTGCGGCAGGTTGTGGCCGATGCCACCGCTGATCAACCGGTACTCGTACTTGCCGGTAAAGCGCTGCGCATACGCTTCTGCCGGTGGGTGTGGTGCACCGTTGGCATCGCCCTCCAGCGTGATAGTGGGTACTGCAATGGCAGGGAACTTGGCCAGCTTCGCCTCCAGTGGGGCGTAGCGCGTTTCACCCTGGGCCAGGCCCAGTCGCCAGCGGTAGTTGTGCACAGTAATCGCCACCTGGTCCGGGTTGTCCAAGGCCTGGGCGCTGCGCTCGAAGGTTGCGTCGTCAAAGGCCCACTTGGGCGAGGCGGTTTGCCAAATCAGCTTGGCGAAGGCATGGCGGTTCTGCTCGTAGCCAGCCTGGCCGCGCGGTGTGGCGAAATAGTACTGGTACCACCATTGCAGCTCGGCGCTGGGTGGCAGTGGCGCCTTGGCCGCTTCCTGGCTACTGATCAGATAGCCGCTGACCGACACCAGCGCCTTGACCCGCTCAGGCCACAGTGCCGAGACGATATCGGCGGTACGTGCGCCCCAATCGAAGCCGGCCAGCACGGCGCGCTGGATATGCAACGCGTCCATGAAGGCAATGACATCGCTGGCCAGCGCCGTGGGTTGGGCATTGCGTGGCGTTTGCGCCAACAGGAAGCGGGTTTGCCCGTAGCCGCGCACGTAGGGCACCAACACCCGGTAACCTTTTGCCGCCAGGGCGGGTGCAACTTCTTCAAAGCTGTGAATGTCATAGGGCCAGCCATGCAGCAGGATGACCACCGGGCCGTCGGCCGGGCCTTGCTCCACATAAGCTACGTCGAGCACACCCGCGTTGATATGTTTCAACGGGCCGAAGTTGTCTGCCGCTGCTGCCATTTGCGGCTGTTGAGGGGCTGCGGTGGCGAAATTTGTAGCCATCAGGCCAAGCGGCAACAGGGCGCAGGCGAGCAGGGTACGGCTGAATCGAGTGGTCGAGTGGCGGGCAGGCATCGGGCATCTCCTTGGCAAAGCCAGCGGTGCGGTTTGGTGGATGCCAGTAAAGTCGAGGGATGTATCGCCGATATGTCTGGTTAGCCTGCAAGGCGCGTTCTTGTGTATCGGTGCTCACTTTGTACACATAACGATACAAGCACCGGGCAATGGCGGTTTTGCCGCCACTGCCAGGGTCGTAGGTTTACCGGCCAAGGAGAGGCCCATGCATTACGTTGTGATCGAACCCCACCGCAGTGAATACCCGCGGCCCATCCGCTTCGCCAAGGGCACTTTGCTGGATATCGGCCCGCGCTACGAAGGCGAGCCCGGCTGGCAAGACTGGTACCTGTGCAGTTGCACCGGCCAGGAGCCCGGCTGGGTGCCGGCGCAACTGATCGAGCGGCTGGGCGTGTGCCAGGGCAGGGCGCTGGACCATTACTGCGCGCACGAACTGGATGCCGACCCCGGGCAGCTGGTGCAGATGGTCCGCCCGCTCAATGGCTGGGTGTGGTGCCGGCGTCATGGCAATGGCGAACTGGGCTGGTTGCCGGCGGAAAAACTTCAGCAATTGGCTGACAGGTTCATGCCTTGAGATATTGGGTGCCTGTGAGATCGAGCGCCGCCCGCGCGGCGCTTCGCGGCACAAGGCCGCTCCCACAGTCTGTTTCGGGCCAATCATGCCTATGCCTTTGGCGCGCGCACCCTGGGTGCAATGGCTGGAAATTGATGACGAGCGCAGACGCAGCCGATATCGAATGGAACAAACAAGGCGGTCAGCGGTGAAATCACAGGAGTGATTGGCCCGAAACAGACTGTGGGAGCGGCCTTGTGCCGCGAAGCGCCGCGCGGGCGGCGCTCGGTCTCACAGGCGATGCTAAAGGTTCGGCGAACAAGGAACCGATGCGTGCGTTTCAATCTGATATGCTTTTTTTCCACCAACCTGAATCTGTAACCGTATCAGCTCAAGTCCGACAATATGCCCATTCCCGTATCACAACTGTAGAGGTTCCAATGGGCAAGCTGTCGCTGTTCCTGGGTGGTTTTCTGCTGCTGACGATTCTGATCGGTCTTCTTGGCACCATTCCGCCAAGCTGAGTTCAACTGCATTTTTCCCTCGCGGCCCGTCTACTTCAACGACGGGCCCAATTGCTTGGCAAATAGCCAGTTTTTCCCCGCCTTGCACCGCTGGACCATTGCTTGCTGCAAGTCATTCTCAAGTGCAAAAGCCTCGTGTAGTCTGCCGCCGCCGTTCGTTCGGGCCGGCCTTTCGAGTGGGGCAGGCTTGCCAATACGGCAGTCCTGCTTTTGCGATAAGTTGTTCTTTGCGCTGGGAATTCTGTCCACAAAAAACGTGGGTAGGTCTGTGGATAAAGTGCTGCAAGCCAAGCCTATAGCGGGCTCTGTTAAATTGAGCAGAAATTGAACAGCCGTTTCAAGGGTTGTTGCAATGGGCCATACCGGCGCGGCGCAGGGCTGCCAGCAAGTCACGTACCCGCGCCGGCAGTTCGCCTGCAGCGTACACGGCATGCATCTGCGGGTCCTGGCCGCTGCTGGAGGTCAGGCGGTATTGTGGGCATACCCGCACCAGGCGCCCGGCCTTGACCTGTGGGTCGCCGACCCAGGCTGCCAAGCGGGCGATACCGGCCCCGGCCAGGGTGCAGTGGTACACCGCAGCGCCCGAGCCCAGGCGCAGCCCGGGCCTGGGGCGCAGGCTGGTGATCTGCCCGTCGCGGCAGAAGTGCCAGGCTTTGAGGATGCGGGGCGCGGTGTGCAGGATCAGCGTGTGCCCTTCAAGGTCTTCCGGGTGCTGGGGTATGCCCGCCTGCGCCAGGTAGGCCGGGCTGGCATACAGGTAGCGCCGGTAGGGCCACAGCGGGTAGCCGATCAGCTCGCTTGATTGCGGGAAGGCGCCGCGCACCACGAAATCGAGTTTGCCTTGCAGCGGGTCCACGGCTTCGTCGCTGTACTGCACGTCTAGCGTCACTTGGGGGTGGCAACGGGAAAACGCCGTAAGCACTTGCGGCAGTACATGTTCAGCGAGCAGTTGTGGCACGGCAAAGCGAATCCAGCCTTGTGCGCTACCGCTGAGTGCGGCCAGTTCGTCGGCAGCATCGCGTTGCACATCCAGCAAGCGTTCGGCGTGGGGCAGCAAGCGTTCGCCCGCTTCGGTCAGGGTCACGGCGCTGGCGTTGCGGTTAAGCAGTTTGCTCCCTGTATTGTCCTCCAGCGTTTGTACCGCGCGGGTTACTGCGCTAGGCGAGCGCCCCAGCGCGCGGGCGGCGGCGACAAAGCTGCGCTTGTGCGCCACGCTGACGAACGCCTGTATTTCCCGCAGCATGTCCAATGCCATTGCCTGTTCCTCGTTGCAGTTTTTGCAATATGGCATTTCAACACAAGCGTGTCAGTTTGATTAGCCTTGCAGGCGTCTTCACTGCCTGGAACCGCGTCATGATGGATATTGCTGTACTTTCTGTGTTCGCCTTTGCCGCTGGCCTGATCGACGCCGCCGTTGGGGGAGGCGGCCTGATCCAGATCCCGGCGCTGTTCAACGTGCTGCCCACGGCGCAACCGGCGGCATTGCTTGGCAGCAACAAACTGGCGTCGGTGTGCGGCACGGCCTTTGCGGCGCGTTCGTTCATTCGCAAGGTGACCCTGGATTGGGGCTTGATCGTGCCGGCGGCGCTCAGCGCCTTTGTCATGTCATTTGCCGGCGCCGCCACGGTGTCGCTGGTGCCGCCCAGTGTGATGCGCCCGGCAGTGCTGGTGCTGATTGTGCTGATGGCTGTCTACACCTTCTGCAAGAAGGACTTCGGCACCTTGCACAAGCCTGCGCAGATCGGCCGCAAGGAGCAGTGCCTGGCAGTGCTGATCGGCGGCGCGATCGGCTTTTACGATGGCTTGTTCGGCCCGGGTACCGGCAGCTTCCTCATCTTCCTGTTCATCCGCTTCTTTGCCCTGGACTTCCTGCATGCTTCGGCTTCGGCCAAGGTGGTGAACATTGCCACCAACCTGGCGGCCTTGGTGTTCTTCGTGCCGACCGGCAACGTGCTGTACGCCATTGCCTTGCCCATGGCGGTGTGCAACATCCTCGGGGCACTGACTGGCACCTGGCTGGCGGTACGCAAGGGGGCCGGTTTCGTTCGCGGGCTGTTCCTGGTGCTGTTGTGCGTGCTGATCGCCAAGCTGTCGTGGGACTTGCTGGCCAGCTAGCTCATCGCCCGGCGTTGTGGCTCGGCCTGCTCGACGCGGTTGCGACCCTGGGCCTTGGCCCGGTACAGCGCCTGGTCGGCACTGGCCAGCAATACGTCCAGGCTGGGCACCGGCATGTCGGCGTCGCAGCCAGCCACGCCGATACTCACGGTAATCTGCAGGCGCTGGTCAGCCTGTACCACATGCAGGTCCTGCACGGCGCGGCGCAGGCGTTCGGCGGTGAACTTGGCCCGCTCCGGCGCCAGGCCCGCGAGGACTACAACGAACTCTTCGCCGCCCAGTCGTGCGAACAGTTCATTGTTGTGCAACTGGTCTTGCAGGGTGCTGGCGAACTGGCGCAACACCTGATCGCCGACCGCGTGGCCATGGGCATCGTTGATCAATTTGAAATGGTCGATGTCCAGCATCATCAAGGTCAGTGGCAGCGCCTGCGCGTGCTGCTGGCGGCTGTCCAGCAGTGCATTGGCGCGGCGGGTAAAGGCGCTGCGGGTGAGCGCGCCGGTGAGGTGGTCGATGGTGGCCTGGTGCGCCAGGCGGGCCATAAGGCTACGGTTGGCCTGGCTGACGCAGGCCACTACAAGCGGCCCTAGCACCAGCATGGCGATGCCCAGGCGGGCCGACATCAGTGTGGTCACCCCGGGTTCGCTTTGCGGCACGATAAAGTGCATAAGGTTTTGTGCCACGGCCACGATCAGGGTGCTGCCGGCGGTGAGTGTCAGCAGCGACACCATGAACGGTGAGTAGGTCCAGGCACACCAGAGCAAGGCGGCAATGGGGAAGGCAATCGCGCCGGGGCCACCGAATGCGATGCTGAGCGCCAGCGAGGCCAGCAGCACCAACAGTGGCGCCATGCGGATGGGCTGGGCCCCACCGCGTACCAGGGCCCGCACCGAGGGTGCTGTGAGCAGCACCGGCATTACCAGCACGCTGGTCGAAAACTGTTCGCTGAACCAGGCCAGCCAGGTAGCCCCCAGGGACTGTTCGAACCACGGCGCGGCCATGACCGACGCCATGCTGGCCGCAACCATGGCGCCGGCGGCACCGGCCGCGAACACGCTGAGCACGCCGTGTGGGGTGCGCATGCGGCGGTGAATCCGCGGCAAGCGTGACAGCAATTGCCAGAGGGTCACCACCACACCCAGGTTGCACAAGTTGAACCACAGTGCCGGTACCCAGGCGCTGCCGCATAGCAGGTCGGCACCGACCATGGCCAGCCATACCAGGCTGAAGCCGGCCAGCGTGGCCTGGCGAGGGTAGCGCAGCAAAATGCCCGCCAGTACCGCATTCACCGGCCAGAACAACGACAACGACTCGATCGGGCGTGCCAGGATGCCGCCCAGGGTGAGGCCGAAGGTCAGGCAAAGCAGCGCAACATAAGGCAACAAGCGCGATTGGGCTGGAAAAACCATGGGCTCGACCGGCAAGCGGAAACGAAATCCAGGACAACGCCTTGAAGCACCTGGGGCAATGGCAAACAGTGTGTTTCGTCAGGATAGTTGATGTCAATCTGCCGCGATCGGTCGAGATAATGCAAATATGCCTTTACTGATGGCGAAAGGCACTACAGGCCGAAGAACCATGGCACCATCAAAACTGTCACCAGCATCACCAGCAGCGTGAACGGCACACCCACCTTGACGAAGTCGGCGAAGCGGTATTGTCCCGGCCCCAGTACCAGCGTGTTGACGGGGGATGACACCGGCGTCATGAATGCTGCCGAAGCCGCCAGCGCCACGGTCATGGCGAACGGGTAGGGTGACATGCCCAGTTGCGTTGCTGTGCTGACCGCCACGGGCGCCATCAGCACGGCAGTCGCGGTGTTGGAGATGAACAAGCCGATCACTGCCGTTACGGCGAACAGGCAGGCAAGCATGGCAATGGGGCCGGCCCCCCCCAGCACACTGACCAGCCCACCCACTGCCAGGTCGATGCCGCCGGTTTTCTGCAGGGCCTGGGCAAATGGCAGCATGCCGACGATCAGCACCAGGCTTTGCCAGTGGATGGCCCGGTAGGCGCTGTTCATGTCGATGCAACGGCCTGCGCCCATCAGCAGGCAACCGATCAGTGCCGCGATGACATTGGGCACCACGCCGCTGACCATCAGCCCGACCATCACCGCCAGGCTGAGCAGTGCCTGCGGCGCGCGGGTACGGGCTGGGGCCACCTGGTCAATTTCTGCTGGCAGGCTCAGTACCAGAAAGTCCTTGGGTTTGCTTTGCAACAGGCGCACCGCCTTCCACGGGCCGACCACCAGCAGGGTGTCACCCAGGCGCAGTTTTTCTTCCACCAGCTGCTCTTCGATGGCCGCCTGCTCGCGGCGCAGGCCGACCACGTTGAGGTCGTAGCGGGTACGGAAAGCCAGTTCGAGGATGCTCTTGCCGATCAGCTGCGAGCCCGGTGGCAGAGACACCTCGGCCATGCCCAGCTCCTGGGACTGATCGATGAAATAGGCGGCCTTGAAGTGCAGCGGTTCCAGTTGCATGGTCTGGCACAGGTTGCGCAGGTCGTCGCGGTTGGCGAACAGGTCGAGCAGCAGCACATCGCCCTGATGCAGCACGGTGCTGGAGTCGGCCGTGATCACCCGGGTGGTGAACTTGTGCTGGCGCTCGATGCCGATCACGTTGGCGCCGTGACGGGTACGCAGCTCCAGCTCGCCAAGGGTGTGGCCGATCAGGGGGGATTGAGGGCGGATGCGCAGGCGCCGTTCGCGGCCATTGAGCTTGTAGTCGAGCACCAGGTCCAGCAGGGTGCGGCGGCTCTCCACGCGGCCGTCCTTGCGCACTTCGCCGTTGAGCCACTTGCGGGTCAGCAGCATGTAGCCGATGCCCAGTACCAGTACTACCAGGCCGAACGGGGTGAAACTGAAAAAGCTGAAGCCGGCGAGGCCATGGCGCACCAGCTCACTGTGCACCACCACGTTGGGCGGAGTGGCGACCAGGCTGAGCATGCCGCTGATCAGGCCGGCGAAGGCCAATGGCATCATCAGGCGGCTGGGGGACAGTTGCAGGCGCGCGGCGATGCTCAGTACCACCGGGATGAAAATGGCCACCACGCCGGTAGAGCTCATGATCGAACCCAGCCCGGCCACCGACACCATCAACAGCACCAGCAGGCGTGCCTCGCTGTTGCCGGCGCGCTCGCTCATCCATTCCCCGATGCGGTAGGCAATGCCGGTGCGCACCAGGCCCTCGCCGATCACGAACAGGGCGGCGATCAACACCACGTTAGGGTCGCTGAAACCGGCCATGGCCTGCTCCACGGTGAGGATGCCGAGTAGCGGCAGGGCAAGAATCACCAGCAGCGCGACCACGTCCATGCGTGGGCGGTTGATGACGAACAGCACGACGACAATGGCCAGCAGGCCGAGGACCCAGAGCAGCTCTTGGTTCATGGGGAGGGGGTGTTCCTTCACACAGGGGCACGATAGACAGTAGCAGCCAGTGTGCCAGCTTGTGGTGAAGGGGGTGTTGATGTGCTGCAACAAAAAGGGCCGCATAGCGGCCCTCAGGTCACCGAATCAGTGACGGTGACGGCGGTGCTTCTTGCTACCGCGGTTGTCGTCGCCCAGGTGGTTGCCCAAGGCACCACCGGCCGCGCCGCCCAGGCCGGCACCTACGGTCGAGCCGGTCTTGCCGCCTACTGCGCCGCCTAGCAGCGAGCCGCCGGCCGAGCCCAGGCCACCGCCGATGGCGGCCTCGGTACGGTTGCCCTTGCGTGCACCGACCGCACTGCCGGCCGCGCCGCCAACGCCAGCACCAATGGCTGCGCCGGTCTTGCCGCCGAGCTGTTGACCAACAACGTTACCCAGGACACCACCCAGGCCACCGCCAATGGCGGCAGTACCGTCACCGGCGAAAGCGCCCTGGCACAGCAGCAGGCCGAGGGCAAGGGAAGGCAGAGTCAGACGCATGATACGAACCTCAAAGAAATCATCGGGTTAAGGTGCCGCGCAACGGGCGGCGGGTCAGGCAGAAAAGACGCTTCAGCGGTAGTATCGGTCACCGCGGTATTGACGATCGTCATCATCGTCACGGTCGTGCCGATGGTGGTGGCGATGGTCACGGTCGCGGTTACGCCAGCCATCGTCGTCGTCATGGTAGCGATGGCTATGGCAACCTGCGGTCAGCAGGACAACAGCAACCAGCGTAAGGCTTGCAAGACGGGTCATCAAAAGGTAGGTCCTTGATCCGCATAGGTTTACGGCGCACTACCTGAGACTGGATTCGATCCATTTGGTTTCCTGGCGGGCAAAAAAAACCGCGCGTCTGGTCAGACGGCGCGGTGCCAGGGCTGCGCTAGACGAGTGCGCGCAGCCCGCGGATAAAGGCGGGGTGGTCAGTGCGCCGGCTGAATTGCCAGCACCACGCCATTGGTGACCTGCACCAACACGTAGTGATCACCCATGCGCACCCAGTGGCTTTCTTTCTCAGGCGCGGGCAGGCCTTTGGCTTGCCAGTCCTTGATCGCTTCGTCTTCTCGCTTGTACTGGTCCGGGGCCTTGTCGCCTTTCTTCAATTCACGGTTGTGGGTTTCCGGTGCGGTGACGCTTTCTTCAGCAGAAGGCGCTGCGGTCGCAGCCAGCGGTAGGCAGGGCAGGGCAGCGAAAAGCAGATAGTGCAGTTTCATGGCGGTCTCCTAGTGGCGTCATGCTTTAACTGCGACAGTGAAGGGTGCATGACAATTCACTCGCGATGCTCGCTAGTGCTAGAGTCGCCCTCTTTCAATACCCTGAGGATGGAACATGCGTGCGATTCTGCCGATGGCCGCGGCGCTGATGCTGGTCGGTTGTGCTTCTGCGACCATGGAAAATGCACGCGGTGGCAAGCCGACGGCGCAGCTCGACTCGCAGAAGGCACCCGAGCTGGTGGCCCAGTGCATCCAGTTCAGCTGGCAGGAAGAGAAGGTGTTTGGCGACGACGCCAGTGGGTATCTTGAGCCGCGCAAGCAGGGTGGGTTGACGGTGTATACCCGTGAGGCTGAGTCGTTTGTGGATGTGTATCCGCAGGCGGGCGGTACGCGGGTGGATTACTACGCGCAGAAGAACGATGGCGTGGCGCTGCAGCGCCGGGCGGCGGCCGCTACCTGCCTGTAACTGCCTTGTTGTTGTCAGTGCTGGCCTCATCGCCGGCAAGCCGGCTCCCACAGAGATCGCGTGAGCTTACAATTTTTAGCAAGGTAGTGCTGTCGTGAGGGGCGCGGCAAGGGCTAGCATCAGCCGCTTACCCTACAAGGACGACAGCATGGACCGCTCCCTGCAACTCAACCGTGCCAGCTGGGATGAACGCGCTCCGCTGCACGCTGCATCCAAGGACTACGAAGTCGAGCAACTGGTCCGCAACCGCGCTCACCTTTCCGAAACCGTGCGCTTCGACCTGCCATTGCTTGGCAGTATCGACGGGCTCAGCACCGTTCATTTGCAGTGCCACATCGGCACCGACACCCTCTCGCTTGCACGCCTCGGCGCCAAGGTCTGCGGGCTGGACTATTCCGCCGCTTCACTGGCCCAAGCGCGGGCGCTGGCCGAGCGTTGCGCTGCACCTATCGAGTATGTCGAGTCCGACGTCTACGCCGCTGACCAGGTGCTGCCGGCAGGCACTTTCGACCTGGTCTACACCGGCATTGGCGCACTCTGCTGGCTACCCCGTATCGAGCCTTGGGCGCGTACTGTCGCGGCCCTGCTGAAACCGGGCGGGCGGTTGTTCCTGCGCGACGGTCACCCGATGCTGATGGCCGTCAACGAGGACCATGAAGACCGCCTGCAGCTCGAGTACCCGTATTTCGAGCATGAACAGCCGACGGTATGGCACAACGACCAGACCTACGTCGAAACCGATCAGCGCCTGGCCCACACCGAAACCCATGAGTGGAACCACGGCCTGGGCGAGGTGATCAGTGCCTTGTTGGCCCACGGCCTGCAGCTGACCGCGCTGGTCGAACACCAGAGCATCCCCTGGGAGGCGCTGCCAGGGCAGATGGCCAAGGGCGACGACGGTGAGTATCGCCTGCGCGAACAGCCCGCGCGCCTGCCCCTGAGCTACACCCTGGTGGCGGTCAAGGCCTGATCAGGACAGGAAGCCGCCGTCGACATTGAGCGCGGTGCCGGTGGTGTAGCTGGAGGCATCGCTGGCCAGGTACAGCACCGCGCCGGCCATTTCCTTGGGGTCGGCCACGCGCTTGAGCGGAATCTGCTGCAGGGCGGCGTTGAGGATGGCGTCGTTCTTCACCAGTGCCGAGGCGAACTTCGTGTCGGTCAGGCCCGGCAACAGCGCGTTGCAGCGGATACCAAACTGGGCGCATTCCTTGGCGAACACTTTGGTCATGTTGATGACTGCGGCCTTGGTCACCGAATAGATGCCCTGGAACAGCCCGGGTGATACACCGTTGATCGACGCCACATTGATGATGCTGCCGCCACCATGCTCGCGCATCAGCTTGCCGGCTTCCACCGACATGAAGAAGTAACCCCGGATGTTTACGTCGACAGTCTTCTGGAAGGCCCCCGGGTCGGTGTCCAGCACGTTGCAGAACTGCGGGTTGGTGGCGGCATTGTTGACCAATACGTCCAGGCGCCCGAATTGTTCACGGATGCCGGCGAACACCTGCTGGATCTGCTCCAGCTCACCAATGTGGCAGGCCACCGCCGTGGCTTTGCCGCCGGCCGCGATGATGGCGTCTGCTACCTGCTGGCAACCGTCAAGCTTGCGGCTGGAAACGATCACATGGGCGCCTTGTTGCGCCAGCAAATGGGCGATGGCCTCGCCGATGCCACGGCTGGCGCCGGAAACGAAGGCGATCTTGCCGTCGAGGTCGAACAGGTGGGTCTTGGACATGCTGTTTTCCTTGTTATCCGTCGTCGTGGGCAATGCTCAGAGGCTGGACTTGGCAATGACCTGCAGGGTCATCTGCTCCAGCAAGCGGTTCATGTGGATGAACTGGGCGAAACGCTTGTCCTGAGTCTGGCCGTGGTAATAGCGGTAGTAGATTTGCTGGACGATGCCGGCCAAGCGGAACAGGCCATAGCAATAGTAGTAATCGAAGTTGTCCAGGCGAATGCCCGCGCGCTCGGCGTAGTAGTCGACGAACTGACGGCGGCTGAGCATACCCGGGGCATTGCTCGGCTGGCGGCGCATCAGTTGCACCGGCGCCGGGTCGTCGGCTTCGATCCAGTAGGCCAGGCTGTTGCCCAGGTCCATCAGCGGGTCACCCAAGGTGGCCATTTCCCAGTCCAGTACGCCGATGATGCGCATGGGGTTGTCGGCGTCGAGAATCACGTTGTCGAAGCGGTAGTCGTTGTGCACGATGCCGGGCTGCGGGTGGTCGGCGGGCATTTTCTCGTGCAGCCAGGCGGTTACCTTCTCCCAGCGCGGTGCGTCCGGGGTCAGGGCTTTTTCATAGCGGCTGGTCCAACCCGCGACCTGGCGCTGCACGTAGCCCTCCGGCTTGCCCAGGTCGACCAGGCCGCAGGCGTTGTAGTCCACCTGGTGCAGCTCGACCAGGCGATCGATGAAACTTTTGCACAGGGCTTGGGTACGTTCAGCGTCCAGGCTCAGTTCAGCCGGGATGTCCGAGCGCAGGATGATGCCCTTGACCCGCTCCATCACATAGAACTCGCCGCCGATCAGGCTGCTGTCGGTGCAGTGCGCGTAGGCTTTGGGGCAGTAGGGGAAGCCACTGTTCAACTGGTTGAGAATGCGAAACTCGCGGCCCATGTCGTGGGCCGACTTGGCCTTCTGGCCGAACGGCGGCCGGCGTAGCACGAAATCGCGGTCCGGGTAGCTGACCAGGTAGGTGAGGTTGGAAGCCCCGCCAGGGAACTGGCTGATGCTCGGCAAACCGTCCAGGCCGGGGATGGTGGCCTTGAGGTAGGGGTCGATGACGGCCGCGTCGAGTTCTTCGCCGGGGCGTACCTGGGTGGACTGATCGGTGAGCGTCATGCGTTTTCCTTATTCTCGATCGCAAGGACTATTGGCTAATCTAATGGCCTACCCAGGTTGGAACAAGCGTGCCTGGTACCTTATAGGTGAGGGTGTTGCTGCACGATCAACTGGCTTGATAGGGCATGCCAAACAGGCTGTTCGCATCTCGTTGTAGGAGCGGCCTTGTGTCGCGATAGGGCCGCAACGCGGCCCCGGCAATCTTGCATGATGCGCAATTTCTGGGGCCGCTTCGCACCCCGATCGCGACACAAGGCCGCTCCTACAGAGAGTCGGCGCAGGTCTGAAACAGGCAAAAAAAAACCGAAGCCGCTCAGGCTTCGGTTTTTCGAACATCCGGCTTTCCCAGCCCTCAGGACGGGAACAGCTCGCTGAGCTTCATCGACAGCATCATGTCGCCTTCAACGCGCAGCTTGCCGCCCATGAAGGCCTGCATGCCGTCGGTTTCGCCACTGACGATACCCTTCAGGGTTTCGCTGTCCAGCACCAGGGTGCAGTTGGCATCCGGGTTTTCACCTTCCTGGATGTCGCAGGTGCCATCTTTGACGATCAGCGCATATTGCTTGTCTTCGTCGGTGATGTTGAAGCCGAACACCAGGTCCAGACCTTCAGCAGCCGCTGGGTTGAATTTTGCTTTCATCGCTTCGACGGCTTTAGCTACATCGCTCATGGTGTTTTCCTTGTTAAGTGATATTCGCGTCCGCAGGGACACAACAGGCCGGGCTCAACGGTAGGTGATGAGCTCCGGCGCCCTCAACAGCTGCACATGGGCTTGGCTGTTGAAGGATGCCAGTGCCACGTCGCGGCCGCGGAACTTCAGCTGGCTGAACGACGTGTTGATGATCTGCCAGTTCAGCGCGAACGCCTGACCGGGGGTAATACGGGTAACCAGGTGGAGCAGGGCGGCAATAGTACCGCCCGAGGTGAAAATGGCGACATTGTCGCCGCTGCCGGCGGCATCCAGCACGCGCTGCAGGCCTCCGTACACGCGGGTAGTAAAGGCCTGCCAGGTTTCCAGGCCGTCATCGGCATGCTCGCCATCGTGCCAGCGCTGCACCATCAGCGCGAACAGGCGCTGGAACTCGCTGCGGTGCTGCGCGGGGTTGCGCAGTACCTGCAGCGCATCGGGTTCTTGCGGCAACAGGCCAGGCAACAGGGCACGGATCACGCCGTCGGCATCGAACTCATTGAACGCCGCATCGGTCTCAACAGCCGGCACTGCACTGCCATTGGCCTGCAGTGCCTGTAACGCCAGGCGCGCGGTATCCTGTTGGCGGCGCAAGTCGCCGGCCACGCAACGGTCCAGCCGGACACCGAGCTGAGCCAGGTGCTCACCCAGCGCCTGGCTCTGGCGCACACCCACGGGCGAGAGGACGTCGTAGTCATCGGCACCGAAGGAGGCTTGGCCATGTCGGATCAGGTAGAGGTTGCCCACGAAAGGTTCCGGCCTGTTGGAGGTTGCTGCGAGGTTAGGATGCGGCACACGGGCTGTCAACGGAAAAACATACAAGCGTTTGAAAAGGTTGTTTGAAAGATGTTGCCAGCGTTTGCACCGGCTGGCAGCACGCCAGACGCAACGGTATGCTTGCAACAGATACGCGCCGTAGTGGCGCAGGCATTTAAGGAGTCAACGTGGAGTTTCTTGCCGAATACGCAAGCTTTCTCGCCAAAACCGCCACCCTGGTTATCGCCATCCTGGTGGTGCTTTCGGCCATTGCCGGGCTGCGAGGCAAAGGGCGGCGCAAATCGGGTGGGCAATTGCAGGTCACCCGCCTGAACGAGTTCTACAAAGACCTGCGCGAGCGCCTGGAATCCGGCCTGCTCGACAAAGCCCAGCTCAAGGCCCTGCGCAAGCAGCAGGCCAAAACCGAAAAGCAGCAGAAGAAGGGCAAGGGCAAGGCTGAAGAGAAGGGGCGGGTGTTCGTGCTGGACTTCGATGGCGACATCAAGGCCTCGGCTACCGAAAGCCTGCGCAACGAAATCACCGCGCTGCTGACCCTCGCCACCCCCCGTGACGAAGTGGTACTGCGCCTGGAAAGCGGCGGTGGCCTGGTGCACAGCTACGGCCTGGCCGCCTCGCAGCTGGCGCGTATTCGCCAGGCGGGCATTCCGCTGACGGTGTGCATCGACAAGGTAGCGGCCAGCGGTGGTTACATGATGGCCTGTATCGGCGAGAAGATCGTCAGCGCGCCGTTCGCCGTGCTGGGCTCGATCGGCGTGGTGGCCCAGCTACCCAACGTCAACCGCTTGCTGAAGAAGCACGATATCGACTTTGAAGTGCTGACCGCCGGCGAATACAAGCGCACCTTGACCGTGTTTGGCGAAAATACCGAGAAGGGCCGGGAGAAGTTCCAGGAAGACCTGGACATCACTCACCAGCTGTTCAAGGACTTCGTCGCCCGCTATCGCCCACAGTTGCACATCGACGAAGTGGCTACCGGTGAAGTCTGGCTAGGTGTGGCGGCGCTCAACCGCAAGCTGGTCGACGAACTGCAGACCAGCGACGAGTACCTGAGCGAGCGTGCGCGCAATGCCAACCTGTTCCACCTGCACTATGCCGAGCGCAAGAGCCTGCAGGAGCGCATCGGCGTAGCCGCCAGTGGCGCGGTAGAGAACACGGTGGTGGGTTTGTGGAGTAAACTCGGTCGCCTGCGCTAACACGTTGAACCCGTTGGAATTTTTTTTCGTTCAGGGGGTTGCAAGGTTAAAAGAATGAAGACATAATGGCGCCCATCGAAACGCAGCAAACCTTGAAAAAGGTTCAGCGTTTCAAGGAGATAGCAAAGCGCAAGCAGCTAGATCCGAACTTTGAGGCCGAGTAGCAAAGTGGTTATGCTCCGGATTGCAAATCCGTCTACGCCGGTTCGATTCCGACCTCGGCCTCCACCATTCGAAAGCCCCGCAGATTAACGTCTGCGGGGTTTTTCTTTGCGCGCAGGAAAACCGGATTGTTTCCGCATCCTGAGGCATCGTTTCCGCATCAGCCTTTACTTGGTCGGGCTGACCACCTCGCCGACGCGGCGGTAAACGCGCTTGGTGATTTCCTCCTTGGAGTGCCCAAGCAGCCGGCTGGCGTGGCTGATGTCGTCAATTTCCGACGCCGCCTTCGGTCGGATATCGCGGAACTGGAACTGCCGAACTTTGATTGCCAGGTCTGTGTTGCCATCGGCAGTCAGCTTCCGCGCAGCCCTGTTACGCGCTTCGCTGAAGCGGTTCCTCAGCATTTCCCAGCTCATGCGCAAGCCTGAGTCGTTGGTGATGAGGCGTGAGTTACGCACACCCTGCAGCTTTCGCCGTTCCAGAAGCGCTTCGATGAACAGGCCAAGGCCAGTGAGTTCGCCGTTGACGTGCCGCCGGATGCGCAACTTCTTCTCGGTCTTGTTCTGGTCGACCCACAGGTAGTCTTCGTCCAGGTCGACGGTGCTGAATTTCAAGGTGTCCGCAGGGCGCTGTCCGGCCAGGTACGCCAGGTCCATGGCATCCTTGAGGCCCTGGTCGCCTTCGGCATACACCGCATCCCAGATCTCGTCGGCCGCGTAGAAGTCGCGTACCTTCTCTTTGTTGCGGCGAACTGCCAGGCATGGGTTTCGCTCGGCAAACCCCCATTCCATGGCCATGGTGAAAACGTGCGAGAGCAAGGCGATCTCCCGGTTTGCCCGAGTTTTGGCGCTGCGGGCGTCCCGGTACTGTCGGGTTAAAAGGACTTTCTTGATGTCTTCTGAAAAAAATTGGTTTGAGAGTAACCAGACTAAAAGTGTTTTAGTGTATACGCTGCTTGTTGCAGCTACAGCATGGGGCGTTTCGAGGTTTGTTCTTGACGAAAAAAGAATAAACCTATGTGAGGCTGAGACCAAAAGTGCCGTAACTATCGCAGAGACGCACAAGGCGAAGGTCTCTGCACTTGAGAGTGATGTTGCAAATTTGAAGGCTCAGAATGAGCGGTATTTGTCGTGGTTGACCAGTGCTCCCAAAGCTTTCCCTGCTTTAGAAGCTAGAATCCAGCAGCTCGAAAAGGAGCGGGACGAAGCACTTCTTCGGGCGAGAGAGGCTGGAGCCCAAGAAAACCCCCTCGATGAAACAACATACAGCTTCTCAAAAGGCTTTTCGAAAGGAGAGTCTTTTGAAGATCCTAAGACTGGTGCCGTAATTGGCATTTCAAATGTTGAATCTAATTACAAGGCAAATGGTGTCGTCAACTTGCCTGGTCGTCAGCAGATTAAAGTAGATGGTGTAGGTGCCGGCGAGAGTTGGGAGTTTGATGCGGATGGAAAAAGGTATAGGTTGAAGCTGGATTCAGTGAACTGGATCAACAACAGCATCAAGGCTTCTGTTAAGGAAATCCCCAAGTGATGTGGTTGATTACTGCTATTGCCTTCCAAACTCATCAGGGCGTTATCGTTTGAGAGGAGAAGGCGCTGGCTGATGGCACGGCGCCACGTTTTGCGGGAGGCGTTGATCTTTGATATAACGCCCGACCATTTCACAGGAAGGATCCTTATGAAACGCACCGTCATTGGCGCCATGCTCGTTGCCGTTACTGCGCTGTCGCTGAGCGGCTGCTTCGAATCCGAGGCCGAAAAGAAGGCGAAGGAGCAGCAAGAGGCCAGCGAAAAGCTCTGGGAAATAACGCCGCCAGACCGGAGCAAGGACCAAGGGTTCAAGCCCTGATCCACTGCAGTTCTTAACGCCGCCGACAAGGGCGGCGTTTTCATATGCCCGTTGGCGCTGGCGGGCAGCGCCGGAGGGTCACGGGCGATTGTCGTGATCGCAGTGGCGGCAGTCTTCGTAGGATGGCGAAGGCACAAATCGACCGCAGCCTCCACAGTTCTGGATGCTTGCCGGAGCCCTTCGCTTTACCTTGGCCAGCACAATGCCGGTGCCCGTCAGGGCCTCTTTGATATCTACGTCCCGCTTGTGCACCAGGCGCCGGGCCTTGGCCTCAAGGTAAGCCACTGGCCAGATCACTGCCTCCTCTGGCGTGTTGCCGATCGCTTCGGCAGCCTCAAGCGTGAGTTGGTGTGCTTTGTCGAACCGGAAGGTGTGGCCTATTGGCCATCTGGCCAGGGCAATGTCGTTCCCGTTCCAGTGACCTGGGATCTGCAGTACTACGGCGCATCCCGGGCTCAGCTGGTCGCGGGCTTCCTCCAGGCTGATGTACTGGTGGTCGACTCCGAGATGTGCGCGGGCATCGACGTAATCTTTTGGCCAGGGAATGTCTGTTTCCCGGTGGCCACTGGCCTGCTCTTGTGTGAAGAGCTCGGCCTTGTCGAGGTTGGTGGTGTAGCCGCCGCCCAGGGCCCAGAACATGAGGCCGTCACCCGTATTGCTGCGGCTGTCCTGTAAGTAAAATTGCTGGCTCATTCCGCGCTCCTTGCTCAAGCGGCTTTCCGCGCTCCTTGCTCAAGCGGCTTCCGCGCATTGAGCACACGGTGGCGGGCTGTTTCGTACTCGCTGCTTACGATCTCAACCAGGCCGTCGACATCGCCGTCAGCGGCCTTGCTGCCCAGGTTCAGGTACACGATATCGCCGTAGGTGAAGCACACCCCGCCGCTGAGCCAGATGCCGCCGCGTTCGACACCGATGGCCTCCCACATTTCGTCCCGGTCAATAGCGTCAGGGCAGTGTGCTTTCCAAAGGTCTTCCAGATGCTGGTGCTCAGCCTTCTCGGCCGCGCGCACTTCTTTGTCCGTGCCCTTGGAATGCTTGGGCGCCCGGCGCAGCGAGCGGTAGCCGTATTCGTCGGGCCGGCACCAATGCACATCCAGGTCGCGGCTGGCGCTGAGCTTGATGCCGCCGATGTAGTAGCGGGAGCCGTTGTACATCGTCGACGCGGCAGCGCCGAAGGCATGGCCCAGCTCCTCGCCCTGGGCATTCCAGGCCGCTTTCTTCTCGTCCCAGGCGCGCACGGCGGCCAGGACATTTGGGGATTCGGTCTTGTAGAAATAGCTCATGGCTTTCTCCGTGCATGCGCCGCCCTCCGTGGCCGGAGTTGGCGGTCTATTTTAAGAGCAACGCGTCAGGTAATGGCGCTTGGAGAGGAGGCAAAATTTCGATAGCCTACTGCCAGCAATGGCCGATGTTGGTTGGTGCCTCTATCAAGGATGTTCGGTGATGAGTAAGACCCAAAGTAAAGGCACCCTGATTGCAGTACTAGGAACGGCAGTTTTAGCCTTGGGTGGTGTAGGATTTGCCAGCTGGTTCCAGTCGAAACAGAAGTCTGAGGCGCTTGCCGAGTCTCGAAACAACTCCTGTTTCAACGAAGTAAAGAGGAATTTTCGTTATCCATCTAAAGCAGTATTGCTTGGCATGGTCGAAATATCACCTACCACATTGAGTGGAAGGGGAGAGTTTATGAATGGCTTCGGTGCCATGATTCCTTATAGATTCGAGTGCGAGTTTTACTCCGCGACATCAGACGCAGTGAAGGGCAAACCAAGGATCACCGAAGGCGGTTGAAGTCCCCTTGCTAAGGCACTTTTCCATGCATGCGCCGTCCTCCGTGGCCGGATGCGGCATGGTGGCAATTTGGTTTCGGCTGGGGTAGATATGTGAGATCAGAGCGAAAACGTGTAATAAGGATGGTTATGGACGGTGGGAGCGCAGGATCTAGAAAAAGTTACTTCAGGCATGATTTGATAAATGCGACTCCCTTAGTGTTGCTTTCATGTGCTGTCGCCGCAGTGTATTGCTATGTCGATGTTTTTGGATGGCAATTATCAAAAAATCAGAGCGATTGGTCTGCGTTTGGAAGTTATATAGGCGGGCTTTTTGGACCGTTGGTGTCGTTCATAACATTGTTGGCAGTGTTGAGGACAGTTTCCTTGCAGCGTGACCTGTTAGTAACGCAGCGCTCAGAATTTAAAACTGTGCAGGAATTGCAGCAGAAAGCCTTCGATGTTCAGCAGGCCCAGATTCACGAGGCGGCCATGGACTCTTATACGGATCGTATAGAGCGATATAGGGACTTTGGGCTGCAAATGATAGATAGGCATATTCTTCTTTTTGAAAATAAATTAGCTAGGGCGGAGGCCAATATCGGTAGATATAATGAGGTAGTGAATATCTCTCGGAGAGAACTTAAGCCAGGGCTAATGAAAGCGGCGCTGACTCAGAAAGAAACTAGTGCCTACGCAATAGACCGACTTGTGGCTTTATCTGTGGCGATGTCCCAGAATGATTTTTTGACAATCGAAAGCATAAAAAAATTCTATAGGGAGGGTATGTCGGAAGTTTTTTCTAATGAATTGGCTGAGTGTAGTTAGGGCGGCCGGCTGACATGCGGCATTTCGTATTGGATGGAATTGGTAAGAGCTTCCCTTCGAGACGGCTGCTCAAATAGTGGAAATTGGAGTCGTGATAGGGTATTACGGGTGACTGGCATGGGGCCGGCTCAAGGAGTGGAAATGGCAACAGATCGTGAAATTGCGCTTGAGTAAGCACTTGTGGCCGTGATCGGCGCAGTCAAACATGAGGGCTTCGATGAAAAGGCGATCATTGATAAAGCCACTGTCTTGCTGCTGGGCAACAACATCCTTCGGCGAGTTGAGCATCCTCATGTTGATAACGCCATTCGCGAAATCAGCAATGCTGACGCCGAGGTTCTGACTATTACCAGCCTCAGCAAGGGGTGATAACTTCGTCCCCGGGGTCCTGCTGAATCATCAGCATGCTCTTCCGGTCGAAGGCCAGAGCAAGGCGAGGCGAGATGCTGATCTCGTGCCGCGGCGGGGTGAGAAACTTCCCCGCGTGCAGGCTGCCCAGGGCGTGGATACCGTGGATCAGCGCCTCAATCATCTGGCTGTAGGTAGCGTCAGCCCAGCCGCAGATGGCGCGCAGGTGCTGGCCGTTTCGCTTTCCGGCCGACAGCCTCAGCGGCTCAGTCCGCGCCACATTCCGGTGAGCTTCGATTTCGTGGCGCGCAATCCTGAACAGCGCGTGATGCCCGAGCGCTTCGATGTGATGAATCATCAGCGTCAGCGCCTCACCCTGTTCCTCTATCCCGGCCCATTCCATCAGCTCCAGCAGGGCCTGCTTAGTCCCTGGTCGAACCTTCAAGCGCAGGTCTTCTTCCTGCAGGCGCTCGGCCTTGGCGCGGCGCTTCTCGTCGCGGGCCTGCTGAGACATCGCCACACGGCACCTCCTTCAATCCGCTGGGCGGTAGGTTGAACTGCTCACGCCGCCTTGTTCTTTGCAGAGCGCTTCGGATTTTCTGCTCAATCTCAAGGTCCATGTCGTTCCAGCCGGCTAAGAACTAGGCGCCGTGGAACGTGTGATAGGCGAATGTGTTGGCCATCTTGCCGCCACCGTTGCGGCGGCATTCCCGGCCAAGGTAGTAGACGCTGGGATGCTCGCCGCAATCGCTCATGGCTAACGACAGCTCATCAGCGTGCTGCTCCTGGGGCTGTTCGGCTTTAACTTTTCGAGAGGGTTTAACCTCAGAGCTGGAAGCCTGCTTTTGCTTCAAGCGGCGCCCGACTTCGGCAAGGACATCGGGGTCCTTCGCAAGCTTGGAGCCCGCTTGCGACGCGGTTTTTTCCGAATAGAGCCCGCGTTGCCTGGGTCCGGTGGAAGGATTCTGGTCAGGCTGCGAATCGTCATGTCTCTCTCCTGAAAGAAATCGCCATGTACATTCAAAGCCCTGCACACGAAAAGCGCGAGGCTTTTCTTTGAACCCCAAGTCCGGTGATTGGTCATCATCAGGTAGGAGGGCGTGGTTTTGTACCAGGGCATTTCCTCAAGCAGTTCTGAAACCTTTACCAGCTATCGTTAAACGTAAGTGAAACCCGCCAACGAAGGAGTCAGGGAATGGATTATTCCAGCATGGTTGAATCGTTGGACAAGATTCTTGCAAAGGCGGCTGCCGATCGCGTCCGCAATGCCGAGCAAACCTGCCAGTTGATGCCCGATGCGGGTGGTCACCGGTGCATATGCACCCATTCATCCGCAACGTCGCCCATGGTCGACGGCGTGCCGCTCTTGATCCATGCCATGAAGGCGCGGTCGAACTTGAATGCCGCTCCGCACTCGCTGAGCAGAAACTGACGAACCTTCTGGGTGTTGCGGTAGTGCTTGTCCAGCGGCGTAGCGCGGGTAATGGGGCCTGCGTGCCAGTCGACGTTCATGGTCTGTTCCTTGACGTTTGAGAAGGCAAAAAGCCCGCATCATCTGCGGGCTCTGGCGTTGTGCGAAATGATCTGCCTTCAGGCTATCAACCTTCGAACTGGATCACCATCCGCCCTTTGATCTTGCCCTCCAGCATCTCGTCGAAGATCTGGTTGATATCTTCGATCGGGCGCAGGGTAACTTTGGGCACCACCTTGCCTTCAGCGGCAAACTGGAAAGCCTCCTGCAGGTCTTGACGCGTGCCGACCAGCGAGCCGATCACTTCGATGCCGTCCAGCACCAGGCGCGGGATGTTCAGGTTCATCGCTTCCGATGGCAGGCCGACCGCAACCAGTCGGCCGCCCGCGCGCAGGGCATCTACGGCGGAGTTGAACGCTGCTTTGGCCACGGCAGTTACAACGGCCGCGTGCGCACCACCGGTTTTTTCCTGAATGACCTTTGCAGCGTCTTCAGTGCGCGAGTTGACGACCAGGTCGGCGCCCATCTCACTGGCGAAGCGCAGTTGCTCTTCGTTGACGTCAATGGCGATCACTTTGGCGTTGAACACGTTCTTGGCATATTGCAGGGCCAGGTTGCCCAGGCCGCCAAGGCCGTAGATGGCAATCCACTGGCCGGGACGAATGTTGGAGATTTTCACCGCCTTGTAGGTGGTGACACCGGCGCAGGTGACGCTGCTGGCCGCAGCGGAGTCGAGGCCGTCGGGTACCTTGACCGAATAGTCGGCCTTGACGATGCAGGCCTCGGCCATGCCGCCGTCGACGGTATAGCCGGAGTTTTTCACCTCGCGGCACAGGGTTTCGTTGCCGCTGGTGCAGTATTCGCAATGCCCGCAGCCCTGATAGAACCAGGCAACGCTGGCGCGGTCACCCGGTTTGAGCGAGGTGACGCCGGGGCCGATTTCCTGAACCACGCCGATGCCTTCGTGGCCCAGGACAACGCCGGTCTTGTCACCGAAGTCGCCATTTTTCACGTGCAGGTCGGTGTGGCATACGCCACAACATTGCATCTTCAGCAGCGCTTCGCCGTGTTCGAGGGGGCGCAGGGTTTTCTCTACAACGTCCACGCGACGGCCTGGTGCAACAACAGCAGCTTTCATAAGAGCCTCCGTGTCTATCCGAGTGAGCTTGGGTTATCGCAGGGTTAGCATAGACCTTGCCGGGGTGGGGGAAACTGCTTCAGGTCATGGGAGCTTGTGGTTGCTTTTTGCAGGGCTTTGTATGGGGAGCGCGGTGGATGGCACCGGCGTAGCCGGTGTTCGCGGCTGAAGCCGCTCCTACAAGGAGCGCGTCCACCGCGTGGGAGCGGGCTTGCCCGCGAAGCAGGCGACGCGGCTAAAGCACCTGACAGAAACCGGTGGCAAAAAGAAAAGCCCGCGGCAAGGATGCGGCGGGCTGCAAGAACGTACGGAGCAGGGTCAGTGTGCCCATAGGTATGTCGGCATTTCGTGAAGCTGAGGTCACCAGGTTGTCATGGGTGGCGCAAGTCCAGCCGCCTAATGATGCACAGTTGGGGGTGATGTGAGGCTTCGAGTGCATGTCTTGGGAATTAAGGTGGGTGTAGATCCAGCGCCGCGCGGGCGGCGCTCGATCTCACAGGCGATAAAAATGTTGCGACAAGCGCCCGGCATATAAAAAAGCAGGCAAAAAAAGCCCGCCAGGAAGGCGGGCAAACAACGTTTGAAGGGAGAGCCTGCAGACTGGACCCGACCCATTAACCCAGCATTAAGCGATAACGCATTGACCCGGCATCCTGATAAGCCTATACAGGCCTGCCATCACCCCCAGGAGCCAGCATGCGCGACGAAGACGACCTGCACGAACCCGAGCACGATCACCTGCTTGACCACGAATTTCTCTATGACGGCATGGAGCCCGAGGCGGATGCCCAAGGCGCCGAGGATGACGTGGAGGAGGACGAAGAAACGCTGGATGACCTCGACGAAGGGGAGCCTGATCACCCAGCCTGGTTCGATGACTGCGACGACTGACTCAGCGCCCGTCCACCGAGAAGCGCCCCGGGCCGCTCACTGCCAGGAGCAGCAAGCCGCCCATAATGGCCATGTTCTTCAGGAACTGGGTCATGTTGGCACTGCGCTCGGGGTCCACCATGTTCCAGAACGGGTGGCCGAGCAGCGCTGTGCCCAGTACGAACAGCGCGAACAGAAACGCCAGCGGCCGGGTGTAGAAACCAAGAATCAGCAGGATGCCGACGACGAACTCCATCAGCACGGCAATCGCTGCTGCCAGCATCGGGGCAGGGGCACCCAGCGACGCCATGTAGCCAACCGTGCCATCAAAGCCGGTCAGCTTGGCCCAGCCAGACAAGACGAACAGAATCATCAGCAGCACGCGAGCAAGCAGGATAATGATGTCGCGTTGACCATCGAACAGGGAGTAGCGCATGGCGGCGTTCCAGTGGACGGGTACACGCTCCACTTTAGCAGCTGCGCAAGACATTGCCGCAAGGCAGCAAAAAGGCGCCGCAAGGGCGCCTTTCAGAGAAGTTTGGTGCGAGTGGCGGGACTCGAACCCGCAAGGCTCACGCCGACAGATTTTAAGTCTGCTGTGTATACCAATTCCACCACACTCGCACGCTTGAAGGGGTCGCAACGACCAGCTCGCTTCTAAGCAGAAGGGCTTCGCAATCAAGCGGGCTTTATAACCCATTGTTATAGTTGAGTCAACTCCAGCACCTATGATCAACAGAATGAAGGGTCGATCAAGTGGGCAATTGACACCTTGCTGTCATTACGCCACTGTTGCCTGTTTGTTGGATCCAAGAGTGTTCAGCGATGACTCAGTCCCGAGCTAAGGAACGTGTCGTGCGCCCACGGTTATTCTGGCGGCTGCTGTTCCTGCAGGTGGTTGTGTTGGGGGCATTTCTCTACATTAGCCTCATCAGCCTGGGCGGTTACCTGCTGCTGCTGGGCTTTGATGCCGAGCACTCGCAGCAGCAGCGCCTTATGGCGCTAGCCGGCGGTGGCGTGATCATGCTGGTCGGCGTGTGGTTGCTGAAGGTGGCCGTGCCGCGGCGTATCAGCCCGGTGCTGGTCGAGCCGGAAAACTGACCGCTCGTTGTCGCACGCTTGCTCATGGATGGGTACGCTACGCTCATTTCGTCCCTCCTGCAGTAGCGGTGGAGTTTGCATGGTTTCAGCTGACTGTCTCGATCATCCCGTCATGCCCGCCCACCGCTATGAACAATTGGTTCAGTCGGTGGTGGACTACGCCATCTACATGCTTGACCCCACTGGCCATGTGGTGTCGTGGAACGCTGGCGCGCAACGGATCAAGGGTTACCGTGCCGATGAAGTGATCGGCCAGCATTTTTCACTGTTCTTCACCCCTCAGGACTGCGCTGACGGCCGCCCCGAGCGCCTGTTGCGCCAGGCGCTGGAGCAGGGTGTGGCGCAGGACGAAGGCTGGCGGGTGCGCAAGGATGGCACGCAGTTTTGGGCCTTGGCGGCGCTGGATGTGATCCGCGACGACCAGGGCCAGATCGTCGGCCTGGCCAAGGTGACCCGCGACATCACCGATCGCCGCGAATCGGCGCTGCAACTCGATGCCGTGCGCGCCCAGTTGTTCCAGGCGCAGAAGCTTGAGGCGCTCGGCCAGTTGACCGGTGGCCTGGCGCACGACTTCAACAATATGCTGACCATCATCATCAGCTCGGCGCGTCTGGCGCTGAGCACCCAGGACCCAGCGCGCGTCCAGCGCATGCTGCAGCACATCCTTGAAGCCGGGCAACGTGGCACCGAATTGACCCAGCAACTGCTCAGCTTCGCCCGCCACCGCAAGCTCGATGTAGGCAGCGTTGCCCCGGCCGACCTGGTTACCGCTACCCGCGGCCTGCTGGAGCATGCGCTGCCCAGTTCGGTCGTGCTGGAAGTCCAGCTGCAACCGGACCTGCCGCTGATCGAGGTGGATGCCGGACAGTTGCAGATGGTCTTGCTCAACCTATTGTTCAATGCCCGCGACGCCATCGCGGAGCATGGCCGGATCGGCCTGGTGGTCGATGTGGTCGAGCTGGACGGTGATATTGAAGGCTTGCAGGGCAGCTTTGTGCGTTTCAAGGTCGAAGATAACGGTGAAGGTATAGCCGCCGAAGTATTACCGCGTATCTTCGAGCCGTTTTTCACCACCAAGGCTTTCGGCAAGGGCACCGGCCTGGGCCTTAGCCAGGTGTACGGCTTTGCCAAGCAAAGCCGTGGCGCTATTTGTGTTGAAAGCGAAGCGGGTCGAGGAACTTGCATGCAGCTTTACTTGCCAATGTATCAGGACCAGGCGCACAGCCCACTCGACAGGTAAATATCATGGTACAAGCACTCAGGCGGCTGGTGACGGGGATTGATGGGCTCGACGCCTTGCTCAGGGGCGGCCTGGTGGCGGGTGCCTCCTACATCATTCAGGGCCCGCCGGGTGCCGGCAAGACCATCCTCGCCAACCAATTGGCCTGCGGCCATGTGCGTGCAGGCGGGCGAGTGCTGGTGGCGACCCTGCTGAGTGAGTCGCATGAGCGACTGTTCCAGTACCTGTCCACCCTGGAGTTCTTCGACCCGGCGCTGGTGGGTGATCAGATCCAGTTCGTCAGTGCATTCGACACCCTTGAGCAGGAGGGGCTGGATGCCGTGGTGCGGCTGCTGCGCCAGGAAATCGCCCGGCAGCAGGCCAGCCTGTTGATTGTCGACGGCGTGCTCAATGCCCGCGTGCGTGCGGAAACCACGCTGGATACCAAGAAATTCGTCTCCGAACTGCAAGGCCACGCGGCCTTCGCCGGCTGTACCGTGCTGCTGCTGACCAGTGCCCGGCTGGATGAAGGCAGCCCGGAGCACACCATGGTCGACGGCGTTATCGAGCTGGGCGAGCAACTGGTTGGCAGCCGCGCCGTCCGCCATATCCAGCTGCGCAAGACACGTGGCAGTGCGGCGTTGTCGGGACGCCACGAATGCCTCATCGACGCAGCCGGGATGCACGTCTACCCGCGTGTGGAATCGTTGTTCAGCCACCCCAGCCAGATGGGCAGCGGCAGCTTGGCGCGTATCAGCAGTGGTGTGCCAACGTTCGATGAAATGCTGAGTGGTGGCCTGGCTACAGGTTCGGTCAGCCTGTTGATTGGCCCTTCAGGGATTGGCAAGACATCCTTGGGCCTGGCGTTTCTGGGGGCCAGCACCCCGCAGGCGCCAGGCTTGCATTTCGGTTTTTACGAAACCCCGGAACGCCTGCGCAACAAGGCGGCTTCGCTGGGTTACGACTTTGCCGCGATGGAGCAGGCCGGTAGCCTGCAACTGTGCTGGCAGCCCACCACCGAGGGCTTGCTCGACCAGGTTGGCGCGCGGCTGCTCGAACGGGTCGCGGCACAAGGCAGCAAGCGCGTGCTGATCGACAGCCTTGGTGCGTTCAGCCGCCTGGCCATCGAGCCGACACGGTTGAATGCATTTTTCCGAGCGTTGGCGGGTGAGCTGCGCGCGCGCGATGTCAGCGTGATGCTGACCTGGGAAATGCGCGACATCTTTGGCGCGGAAATCAGCGCCCCGGCGCCGGACCTTTCGAGCATTGTCGACAACCTGATGCTGATGCGCTTTGTCGAACTGGACTCCCAACTGCGGCGCATGCTGTCAATCCTGAAGGTGCGTGATAGCCACCATGACCCGGCCTTGCATGAGCTGCTGATTGGGCCGCAGGGCATTACCCTGCGCAAGGCATTCGAAGGCGCCTGCGGCGTGCTCTCGGGGACGCCTGTGCAGCAGGGGAGCGATTGACGGGTGGGCCAATGAATACCATCCTGATCGTCGATGACGAGTACTTGATTGCCGACATCCTCGGGTTTGCCCTGGAGGATGAAGGCTACTTGGTAGAAAAGGCCAGCAACGGTAGCAAGGCACTGGAGGCACTGAAGGAAAAACGCGTGCAGCTGGTGATTACCGACTACATGATGCCGCTGCTCAATGGTGAAGAACTGGTGCGCGTCATGCGCGAAGACCCGGCACTCTGCGAGTTGCCGGTCATACTGATGAGCGGCGCACAGGCCAGCCAAGGATGCCCGGCGCTGTTCGCCGCCATTTTCGACAAGCCGTTCGACATGGACGAGATGATCGCCAAGGTGCGTCAGTTACTGAGCACCTGAGGCAGGCGGTCGAGCGCATCCATGCACCCTGGCAGAGGTGGGCTTAGTGCGAGTCGTCGTGCTTTTCCGGGGCCGGGTTGCCAGCCTGGATACGCTTGAAGATCTCTTCACGATGGACCTGTACATCTTTCGGTGCATCGATACCGATCCTCACCTGCATCCCTTTGACGCCCAGAATGGTGACTTTGATGTCATCGTTGATGACGATACTTTCGCCAACCTTACGGGTGAGTATCAGCATGTAGTTCTCCTTGGTGATGTAAAAGACCGCAGGGCTAGTTACCACAGCGGCGGGAGCGGGTCCCTCTTCCTTCTCATTAAAGACGCTTTCGGCGGATAGTAATTCCCCGACAGAAAAATTCTGTTGCGTACCTTCACTTGCAGGCGCCAAAGCAAACCGTCAGCGGTTTGTCGGCCAAGGTGCTCGATGGCAAGAATAGGGCGCTTGGCGCTCAATGGGAAATTTCTTCGCATGATGGGTTAAATAGACAGGGTTAATGGTCGTCCTGTTCCTCAAGTGCCTGAAGAAATAGCAGCAAGGCCACTTCTTCCGGGTCCAGGCCTTTGCGTACTCGGCTTTTCGGCAAGTCGGCCAGGCGGCCCAGTGCGTAGTGTTCCAGAACTGCCGGGTGGATGTAGCAGCGCCTGCAGACGGCAGGTGTATTGCCCAGGCGGGTGGCGACTTGGCGAACGATGGTGGCGACCTGGCGTTTGGCCTCGGTCTCTGGCTCCCAGGCCAACGGCCTGAGCAGGTGCAGTGCGAGGCTGCTGCCAGCCCAGGTGCGGTAGTCCTTGGCGGTGAAGTCGGCGCCGGTCAGCTGCTGCAGGAACTGGTTGACCTCGGCAGAGCCGACGCTGTGGCGCTGGCCGTCGTCATCCAGGTACTGGAACAGCGCCTGCCCGGGCAGCTCCATGCAGCGCTTGAGCAGGTTGGCCAGGCGCCTGTCGCTGAGGGTGACGTTGTGCTCGACGCCGCGCTTGCCGCGGAACTGGAAGCGAATGGTGCTGCCTTTGACCTGCACGTGGCGGTTGCGCAGGGTGGTCAGGCCATACGACTGGTTGTCGCGCAGGTAGCGTTGGTTGCCAATGCGGATCAGGGTGTGGTCCAGCAGGCTCACGACCAGCGCCATGACCTTTTCCCGGTCCAGCCCTGGCCGTGCCAGGTGGCTTTCCAGTTGCTTGCGCAGCTTTGGCAGGGCCTGGGCGAAGGCCAGCATGCGCCCGTACTTGTGCTGGTCGCGCAGTTCACGCCATTGCGTGTGGTAGCGGTACTGCTTGCGACCACGGGCGTCGCGGCCGGTGGCCTGCAAGTGGCCCTGCGGGTCGGCGCAGATCCACACATCGGTGTAGGCCGGGGGAATCACCAGCGCAGCGATGCGCGCAAGGGTGTCCTTGTCGCGAACCCGTTGGCCCTCGGCATCCAGGTAAATGAAGCGCTCGCGCCAGCGGTGCCGGGTCAGGCCCGGCTGGCTGTCGTCAACGTAGTGCAGGCTGCGTGGCAATGGGCAGTCGGACATGGGCGGCGGGCCTCGATCAAGTCATTGATCAATGGACAGCGCCCGCGCCCAGGATGCTCAGCCCAGCAGGGCCACCGACTTGATCTGGGCGAACAGCATCTGCCCCGGGTGCAGGCCGAGCTGGTCTGCGGAGAAGCGGGTGATACGGGCGAGCAGGGCGTTGCCGCTGGCATCCAGGCTGATCAGCACATGCGCCGGGTTGGCCGCCGGGCGGCTCTCGCGCACCTGTACCGGCAGGCGGTTGAGGATGCTCGAGGTGCTGTCCGCCGTCAGCGCCAGGCTGACGTCACGGGCCTGCACCTTGACGCGCAGGGTACTGCCCATCATATGCGCCGGGTGGGCGATGCGCAGCAGTGGCCCGCTGGCGCCGGGCAGGCGCAGGTCGAGCAGGTCGTAGTGCGGGTCGTGCCCGACCACCATGCCCTCGAACACCACGCCGGCATCTTCGCCCTCGGCCAGTGGCAGGTCGAGGCGCGCCAGGGTTTCGCCGATCGGGCCGCTGGCGACCGCCTGGCCTTGCTCAAGCAACACCAGGTGGTCGGCCAGCCGCGCCACTTCATCCTGGGCATGGCTGACATACACCAGCGGGATGTCCAGTTCGTCGTGCAGGCGTTCCAGGTAAGGCAGGATCTCGCGCTTGCGCGGCCCGTCCAGCGCCGCCAGCGGCTCGTCCATCAACAACAGCCGAGGGCTGCTGAGCAGGGCACGGGCAATGCCCACGCGCTGTGCTTCGCCACCCGACAAGGTCGCCGGGCGGCGCTCCAGCAAATGCCCGATGCCCAGCAGCTGGCTGGCCTGGTCGAGGCTGACCTTGCGCTCGGCGGCCGCCACCCGGCGCCAGCCGAACTCCAGATTGCCGCGCACCGACAGGTGTGCAAACAGGCTGGCCTCCTGGAACACGTAACCCACCGGGCGCAGGTGTGGTGCCTGGAAATAGCCACGGCTGCTGTCTTCCCAGACTTCGCCGTTGACCTCGATGTAGGCGCTGGCGGCCCGCTCCAGCCCGGCCAGGCAGCGCAGGCAACTGGTCTTGCCGGAACCGGAGTGGCCAAACAGTGCGCTGATACCGCGCCCGGGCAGTTGCAGGTCAACGTCCAAGGTGAAATCGTCGCGCGCCAGGTTCAGGCGCGCCACTATCGATGCAGTCATGTCAGCTCCAGCCAGCTTTGCCGCGGCGTCCGGCGTACAGCAGGAGCAGCACCAGGAAAGAGAACACTAGCATGGCACCGGCCAGCCAGTGCGCTTGCGCGTATTCCATGGCCTCGACGTGATCGAAGATCTGCACCGAAACCACGCGGGTCTTGTCGGGGATGTTGCCACCGATCATCAGGACCACACCGAATTCGCCTACGGTGTGGGCGAAGCCGAGGATGCTGGCAGTGATGAAGCCCGGGCGGGCCAACGGCAGCACTACATGGACGAAGGTGTCCCAGGGGCTGGCACGCAGCGTGGCCGCCACTTCCAGCGGGCGCTGGCCAATGGCCCCAAAGGCGTTCTGCAGCGGCTGGACCACGAACGGCATGGAATACACGGTCGAACCGATCACCAGGCCGGTGAAGCTGAATACCACGGTGCCCAAGCCCATGGCCTGGGTAACCTGGCCGAGCCAGCCGTGCGGGCCTAGGGCGATCAGCAGGTAGAAGCCGATCACCGTCGGTGGCAGCACCAGCGGCAGCGCCACCACCGCGCCCACCGGCCCGCGCAGCCAGGAGCGCGTGCGCGCCAGCCACCACGCGATGGGGGTACCGATGATCAGCAGGATCAGGGTGGTCAGGCTGGCCAGTTTGATGGTCAGCCAGATTGCACCCAGGTCACTGGCATCCAGTGGCATCAGATTTCATAGCCGTAGGACCTGATCACCGCGGCGGCTTTCGGGCCTTTGAGGTATTTGACCAACGCTTTGGCGGCCGCACTGTCCTTGCCTTTGTTGAGGATCACCGCGTCCTGGCGGATCGGGTCGTGCAGGTTGGACGGCACGATCCAGGCCGAGCCATTGGTCACCTTGCCGTCCTTGTAGATCTGCGACAGGGCGACAAAGCCCAGTTCGGCGTTGCCGGTGGAGACAAACTGGAAGGCCTGGGTGATGTTCTGGCCTTCGACGATCTTGCCTTTGGTGGCGTCGGTAAGCGTCAGTTTGTCCAGTACCTGGGTGGCGGCCAAGCCGTAAGGTGCCGCTTTCGGGTTGGCGATGGACAGGTGCTTGAATGCGTTCTGCTTCAGCACGTCACCCTTGGCATCGACATAGCCGTCTTTGGCCGACCACAGGGCCAGGGTGCCGATGGCGTAGGTAAAGCGCGAACCGGGGACGATTTCCTTTTCTTCTTCCAGCTTCTTCGGGGTGGTGTCATCGGCGGCGAGGAACACTTCGAACGGTGCGCCGTTCTTGATCTGTGCATAGAACTGCCCGGTGGCGCCATAGGCGGCGACCAGCTTGTGGCCGGTGTCCTTCTCGAAATCCTTGGCAATGGCCTGGATCGGTGCTGTAAAGTTCGCTGCGACCGCGACCTGAACCTCATCGGCCCAGGCAGTGTTGAAGGCAAACAGGCTGGCCAGGGCAGTGAAGACCAGGTGAGACGGGCGGATACGCATGAAACAGCTCCTTGCGGTTATCGTTATATCTTTAACTATATAGCGATAGGCCATTTGCCGGGAAGGGGCTGGTTGATGCATTTGCAGGCCCGGCCTATTCGCGGGTAAACCCGCTCCTACAAGTTCATCACCGTCCGTTGTAGGAGCGGGTTTACCCGCGAAGAGGCCAGGCCTGTGTATGAAGAGGTCTAACGGGCGACCACATCCAGCGCCTTCGCGGCAATCTCCCGGGTCAACGCCCCAGCCGGCATATGCCGCCCCAACCGCAACGCCTGCCCCGACCACAGGTTACTGAAGTCACTGTTCCCCTGCGCATCGGTGATCGCCCGCAATGGCATCAATGCCCCGCCCGCCAGCGGGAAGCGTGGCGCCAGCGTGCTCATTGGCCCCAGCTCGCGCATGATGCGGTTGTTGATGCCACGCGCCGGGCGGCCGGTAAACAGGTTGGTCAGCGCCGTGTCACTGGCCGGGGCGCTATCCAGCGCCTGGCGATGCGCCGGCGAAACCTTGGCCTCGGGGCAGAACAGGTAGGCGGTGCCGATCTGCACGGCAGATGCGCCCAGGGCAAGTGCCGCCACCAGGCCGCGGTGGTCACCGATGCCGCCGGCGGCAATCACCGGCACGCTGACCGCATCAGCCACCTGCGGCACCAGGGCGAAGGTGCCGACCTGGCTGGTGATGTCGTCGCTGAGGAACATGCCGCGATGGCCGCCGGCTTCATAACCCATGGCGATGATCGCGTCGCAGCCGTTGCGCTCCAGCCAGACGGCCTCTTCCACGGTGGTGGCGCTGGACAGCACCTTGGCACCACTGGCCTTGACCCGCTGCAACAGCTCGGCCTCGGGCAGGCCAAAGTGGAAGCTCACCACTTCCGGGCGCAATTCCTCGACCAGCTGGCAGCTTTGCTCGTCGAAAGGTGCGCGGTTGGAGACGGGTGTAGGCGCTGCAAAATCGGCACCCACTTCGCGGTAGTAAGGTTCCAGCGCCTGCTTCCAGCGGGCATCGCGCTCGGCATCGGGCGCTGGCGGCTGGTGGCAGAAGAAGTTCAGGTTCAGCGGGCGCCCGGGGCAGCCGGCGCGGAATGCGGCAATTTCGGCGCGCACCTGTTCGCCGCTGAGCATGGCGCAGGGCAGGGCGCCCAGCCCGCCGGCCAGGCCCACGGCAATGGCCATGGGCGAGCCGGTCGCCCCCGCCATGGGCGCCTGCAGAATGGGCAGCTCGATGCCCAGCAGGTCGAGGATACGGCGGTCGGGCCAGTGGCTCATTGCGTTTCTCCTTGCGCGGGGCGAACGGTACGGCGGGGCTTGCGGCGGCTGTTACAGGGCCTTGCTGACCTGGATGTCGCTGATCTTCTCGGCGTCTTCACCATGGATCTTGCGCAGGGCTTCCAGGGCTTGTTCCTGCGAGGCATCGGGCATGATCGCGAAATCCCAGCGGCGCTCGCCGTCGAGCTTGTATTTGATGACGTACTTGATGGTCTGGGTCATGGTGGCCTTATCTGAGCTTTGACGACGAACGACGGATGATCTTGATCTTGTGGCTCAAGGTTGGCTTGCGGGTAACCGAGATCGGCCGTGTGGTCACGGTGTCGATAGTGATATTCCAGAAGCCAGTGCTTGGCACGGTGATTTTCGCCGGAAACTGGTCGAAGGCGCCGCCGTGATAGGTGTGACGGCCGCCGTTCTTGAAGCTGCGGAAGTTGGCGTCGTTCATCAGGCGGATGTTGCAGCGCTGGGAGCACTCGATGACGACGATGTCGTCCTCGTTGAGGTGCTCGCGCTGGTGTACGAATTTCATGTGATGCTCCGCAAGGTTTGGTTCAGCAAAGGCAAACGATACCACGATGTGCCGTTACACTGCCGCGCTGTTCGCCAGGCGTAGATAAATCTGCCAAAGCAGGGAGCAAACGCGCCTGGCTGTGGTCCAAACGGGTTCGTAAAGGTTGAGGTGCGGAAGATGAAGTGGATGGTGGCCGCGTTGGCAGTCACGCTGGGGGGTTGTGTCAGTGTTTCCGAGCTGGAGCAATCGCATGCGACCCTGGATGTGATCTCGGGCAAGACCCCGCGTGAATATGCCGATTGCATCAAGGAGCAGCTTGCAGACAGTCGCGATCCGCTGGTGGAAGAAAAACGCGGCGATGGTTTGCGTCTGATCGTACCGCAGAAGCTGACGGCAGGCGCCGGCCCGGCTGCCCTGCTGGATATCGATGAACGCGGCGGTGGCAGCAGCATCAAGCTGTACGAGCGGCTGAACAACTTCCCGCTGCGCCTTGGCGATGTGCGGACGGCCGCCACCCAGTGCATCTCCGGGCATTGATCCAGGGCAACTGATTGCGCTCCATTTGCTTATATGTTTTAGGTCTAAACATATAACAATAGAAATGGAGATTCGTGATGACACCCTTGAGACGCGCGGTGATCGGCAGCTTGCTGATCCTGGCCTGGCCTGTGGCACATGCCGCCGAGGGCCAGAAAATCTTCACCCAGGGCGGGGCCAACCCCGCCGCCATGGCTTGCCTCGGTTGCCATGGCCCGGACGGCAAGGGCATTGCTGCTGCCGGCTTCCCCCGCCTGGCTGGGCTACCGGCGGGTTACCTTCGCAAGCAATTGCATGACTGGCGCAGTGGCAGCCGCAAGCAGGCGGTGATGGAACCGCTGGCCAAGGCCTTGAGCGAAGAAGAAATCGACGCCGTCAGCGCCTACCTCGCCAGCCTGCCGGCAGACCCGTCTGGCGACCTGCGCCGCCAGCAAATCGCCGCTGACCCCACCACTCGCATGGCCTTGTACGGTGACTGGAGCCGGCACATTCCAGGGTGTGTGCAATGCCACGGGCCGGGTGGCGGTGGGCTTGGCGAGCACTTCCCGCCGTTGGCCGGCCAGCCTGCCAGTTACCTGGTGGCGCAGCTCAATGCCTGGCGTGACGGCAGCCGCAGCAATGACCCCAACCAGCTGATGGTCGGCGTGGCCAAGGCCATGACCGATGACGAGATCAAGGCCGTTGCCGAGTTCTTCGCCCGCCCCGTCAGCCAGGAGGTCACGCCATGAAAGCCATGATTCCAGCCTTGTTGCTGCTGGCCATGGGCAGCGCCCAGGCCGCGCCGATCGCCATGGAGGACCAGTCGCAGCTGAAAGTCCCCGGCGTGCAGGCGCCGCCGCAGTTCATGCCGCCTGCTGAAAGCGAGTTGCCAGACAACGCCTTTGGCAAAATGGTGCGCGAAGGCCATGCCTTGTTCGTCGACACCCGTCGGTTGATGCCCGAGGCGGTGGGTAACGGCATGAATTGCAGCAACTGCCACCTCGACCAGGGGCGCATGGCACACTCCGCGCCGCTGTGGGGCGCTTACCCGATGTACCCGGCCTATCGCAAGAAAAACGACAAGGTCAATACCTTCGCCGAGCGTATCCAGGGCTGTTTCCAGTTCAGCATGAACGGCAAGCCACCGGCCGCTGACAGCCCGCAGATGACGGCGCTGGCGGTGTATTCGTACTGGCTGTCGACCAAGGCACCGACCGGTGTGGAGATTGCCGGGCGAGGTTACCCGGACGTGGCGCAGCCCAAAGGCGGTTATGACTTCAAGCGCGGGCAACAGGTTTACCGTGAGCAGTGCGCGATCTGTCACGGTGACAACGGCGAAGGCCAGAAAGTGGCGGGCGAGTACGTGATGCCGCCGCTGTGGGGCAAGGACGCCTACAACTGGGGCGCCGGCATGCACCGTATCAATACTGCGGCGTCGTTCATCAAGTACAACATGCCGCTGGGCAAGCCGGGCAGCCTCAGCGACCAGCAGGCCTGGGACGTGGCCGCGTGGATCAACCGCCATGAGCGGCCACAGGACCCGCGCTTGGTAGAGGGCTCTATCGAGAAGACGCGGGTGAAGTTTCATGCCAATGACGGGGTGAACCTGTATGGGCAGAAGGTCGAGGGGGTGCTGATCGGGCAGGGCACCGGTAGTTGAGGTGTTGGCTGTGCGGGCCCCTTCGCGGCTAAAGCCGCTCCTACAACGATCGGTGTAGGAGCGGGTTTACCCGCGAAGAGGCCCGCACAGGCAACCTCATTTCCCTGTCATCCAACGGTCATGTATGACAGCAATATTTACGATCCCCCGGAACTATCTACACTGGGTTATCTCTATCTTCCCATCGGTCGGCCAGGGGTGGGGCATTGTAAGGTGACTGCCGCCTGATTAGACTGCGCCGAATTCCATAGGCCTAGCCTTTTGTAAGGACGTATATGATCAAGAAATGCTTGTTCCCGGCAGCCGGCTACGGCACTCGCTTCCTGCCTGCTACCAAAGCCATGCCCAAGGAAATGCTGCCGGTGGTCAACAAGCCACTGATCCAGTATGGCGTTGAAGAAGCATTGGATGCCGGTCTGAGCGAGATCTCCATCGTTACCGGTCGCGGCAAGCGCGCGCTGGAAGACCACTTCGACATCAGCTACGAGCTGGAAAACCAGATCAAGGGCACCGACAAGGAAAAATACCTGGTCGGTATCCGTCGTCTGCTCGACGAGTGCTCGTTCTCCTACACCCGCCAGACCGAAATGAAAGGCCTGGGCCACGCCATCCTCACCGGCCGCCCGCTGATCGGCGACGAGCCGTTTGCCGTGGTGCTGGCGGACGACCTGTGCGTGAACCCGGAAGGTGATGGCGTACTGACCCAGATGGTCAAGCTGTACAACCAGTTCCGCTGCTCGATCATCGCCATCCAGGAAGTCGACCCGCAGGAAACCAACAAGTACGGCGTGATTGCCGGCGACATGATCCGTGATGATATTTTCCGGGTGACCAACATGGTCGAGAAGCCTGCGCCGGAAGATGCGCCGTCGAACCTGGCGATCATTGGCCGTTACATCCTGACGCCAGACATTTTCGACATTATCAAGAACACCCCGCCAGGCAAGGGCGGCGAGATCCAGATCACCGACGCGCTGATGCAGCAGGCGCAGAACGGCTGCGTGATTGCGTACAAGTTCAAGGGCCAGCGGTTCGACTGCGGTGGTGCCGAAGGCTATATCGACGCGACCAACTTCTGCTTCGAGAACTACTACAAGACTGGCAAGGCTTACTGATAAAGCCACTGCTTGTATCAAAGCTGATTAACTGGGGCTGCTTTGCAGCCCTTCGCGGGCAAGCCCGCTCCTACATGGAATTGCGTATGCCTCTGGGCTTGCGTCAAACCGGTGGGAGCGGGCAAGCCCGCGAAGGGCCGCAAAGCGGCCCCAGTGCGTTATGCTGGGCGCCTGCCTAGGAGAGTGAATACATGGCCTACGATTTTGATCTGTTCGTGATTGGTGCTGGGTCCGGCGGTGTGCGCGCCGCGCGTTTTGCCGCCGGTTTTGGCGCAAAAGTGGCAGTGGCTGAAAGCCGCTACCTGGGTGGTACCTGCGTCAACGTCGGCTGTGTGCCGAAAAAGCTGCTGGTATACGGTGCGCATGTTGCCGATGAACTGGAACAAGCCGCAGGCTTCGGCTGGACCCTGGAAGAAGGGCATTTCGACTGGGGCACCCTGATCGCCAACAAGAACCGGGAAATCGAACGCCTCAACGGCATCTACCGCAACCTGCTGGTCAACAGCGGGGTAACCCTGCTGCAGGGCCACGCGCGCATGACCGGTGCCAACGAAGTGGAAGTGGACGGCCAGCGTTACAGCGCCGAGCACATCCTGATCGCCACCGGTGGCTGGCCGCAGGTGCCGGACATTCCGGGCAAGGAACTGGCCATTACCTCCAACGAAGCCTTTTACCTCAAGGACTTGCCGCGTCGGGTACTGGTAGTGGGCGGTGGCTACATCGCAGTCGAGTTCGCCGGCATCTTCCAGGGCCTGGGGGCGTCTACCACGCTGCTGTACCGTGGCGACCTGTTCCTGCGCGGCTTCGATGGCTCGGTGCGTACCCACCTGAAGGAAGAGCTGGAAAAACGCGGCCTCGACCTGCAGTTCAATGCCGACATCCAGCGTATCGACAAGCTTGAAGATGGCAGCCTGAAGGCCACCCTCAAGGACGGCCGCGAGCTGGTCGCCGATTGCGTCTTCTATGCCACTGGCCGGCGCCCGATGCTGGACAACCTGGGCCTGGAAAATACGGGTGTCGAGCTGGATGCCCGCGGCTACATCCGCGTGGATGAGCAGTACCAGACCACCGCGCCGTCGATCCTGGCCATTGGCGATGTCATCGGCCGTGTGCAACTGACTCCGGTGGCCCTGGCCGAAGGCATGGCCGTGGCGCGGCGCCTGTTCAAGCCGGAGCAGTATCGCCCGGTGGACTACCAGAACATCCCGACCGCAGTGTTCAGCCAGCCTCCAATCGGCACCGTGGGCCTGACCGAAGAGCAGGCGCTGGGGGCCGGGCACAAGGTGCAGGTGTTCGAAAGCCGCTTCCGCGCGATGAAACTGACCTTGACCGACATTCAGGAAAAGACCCTGATGAAGCTGGTGGTCGATGCCGAGACCGACAAGGTGTTGGGTTGCCACATGGTCGGGCCTGATGCCGGCGAGATCATCCAGGGCCTGGGCATTGCCCTGAAAGCCGGTGCGACCAAGCAGCAGTTCGACGAAACCATCGGCGTGCACCCGACGGCGGCTGAAGAGTTTGTGACCATGCGTACCGTCACCCGCTGATTCCCTGCTTGAATACTTGCCAATGTAGGAGCGGCCTTGTGTCGCGATCGGGCCGCGCAGCGGCCCCTCGATTTAAGCCATGATGCACAAATTGCTGGGGCCGCTGCGCGGCCCGATCGCGACACAAGGCCGCTCCTACAGGTGATCGCGGCAGCCAGCACCCGCGCAATCCTTTGCTCAGCCCATTTCCTTCTATTAATAAACCCCGGTTATAGCCAAAACCAATCGCAAGCATGAGCTTTGCCAATGAGCCTTCAGCGGGATGATTAGTTAGGATTCTATCCATCAACTGATTCCAACCCCATGAAGGAGCGTCTCTCATGCCAATCATCAACAGCCAGGTCAAACCGTTCAACGCCACCGCCTACCACAAAGGCGAGTTCGTTCAGGTCAGCGAAGCCGACCTGAAAGGCAAGTGGTCTGTCGTGTTCTTCTACCCGGCCGACTTCACCTTCGTTTGCCCGACCGAACTGGGTGACCTTGCCGACAACTACGCCGAGTTCCAGAAGCTGGGCGTGGAAATCTACGGCGTGTCCACCGACACCCACTTCACCCACAAAGCCTGGCACGACACCTCGGACACCATCGGCAAGATCGAATACCCGCTGATCGGTGACCCGACCCACGTCATCTCGCGCAACTTCGACGTGCTGATCGAAGAAGCCGGCCTGGCCGATCGCGGTACCTTCGTGATCAACCCGGAAGGCCAGATCAAGATCGTCGAACTGAACGACGGTGGTGTAGGCCGCGATGCTGCCGAGCTGCTGCGTAAAGTGAAGGCTGCCCAGTACGTTGCCGCTCACCCAGGCGAAGTTTGCCCGGCCAAGTGGAAAGAAGGCGAAGCCACTCTGGCTCCATCGCTGGACCTCGTCGGCAAGATCTAAGGCTGTGAACCAGTCGCGGGCGGTAAGCAGCCGCCAAAGCTGAAGTACTTACCGCCCCGTAAAAGCGCCCGGGCGACCTCGCCTGGGCGTTTTTGTATCCGAGTTTTGAAAAAGGAATCGCCCGTATGTTGGACGCCACGCTTAAATCGCAACTGAAAACCTACCTGGAGCGGGTCACCCAGCCGATCGAGATCGTTGCCTCCCTCGACGACGGCGCGAAGTCCCGCGAATTGCACGACCTGCTGGTGGAAATTGCCGGCCTGTCGAACCTTATTACCTTCAGCGCGGACGGCACCGATGCCCGTCGCCCGTCGTTCTCGCTGAACCGCCCGGGGGGCGACATCAGCCTGCGCTTTGCCGGCATCCCCATGGGCCACGAATTCACCTCGCTGGTGCTGGCGCTGCTGCAAGTCGGCGGTCACCCGTCCAAGGCCAGTGCCGAAGTGATCGAACAGATCCAGGCGCTGGAAGGCGAGTTCACTTTCGAAACCTACTTCTCGCTGTCGTGCCAGAACTGCCCGGACGTGGTCCAGGCGCTAAACCTGATGGCGGTGCTCAACCCTAACGTGCGCCATGTGGCCATCGACGGTGCGTTGTTCCAGGCTGAAGTGGAAGCGCGCAAGATCATGGCGGTGCCAAGCGTTTACCTGAATGGTGAAGTATTTGGCCAGGGCCGCATGGGCCTGGAAGAAATCCTCGGCAAGATCGACACCAGCGCCGGCGCTCGCCAGGCGGAAAAGATCAACGCCAAGGACGCTTTCGATGTGCTGGTGGTCGGCGGTGGCCCGGCTGGCGCGGCAGCGGCCATTTACGCAGCGCGTAAAGGTATCCGCACCGGTGTGGCCGCCGAGCGCTTCGGCGGCCAGGTGCTGGACACCCTGGCCATCGAGAACTTTATCTCGGTGCAGGAAACCGAAGGGCCTAAGCTGGCCACGGCATTGGAAGAACACGTCAAGCAGTACGACGTCGACATCATGAACCTGCAACGCGGCGAAGCGCTGATCCCGGCCACCGATGGCGGCCTGCATGAAGTCCGCCTGGCGGGTGGCGCCTCGCTCAAGGCCAAGACCGTGATCCTGGCCACCGGTGCCCGCTGGCGCGAAATGAACGTGCCGGGTGAGCAGGAGTACCGCGGCCGTGGCGTGGCCTACTGCCCGCACTGTGATGGCCCGCTGTTCAAGGGCAAGCGCGTGGCGGTGATCGGCGGCGGCAACTCCGGCGTGGAAGCGGCCATCGACCTGGCCGGTATTGTTGCCCAGGTGACGCTGATCGAGTTCGACAGCCAGCTGCGTGCCGATGCGGTACTGCAACGCAAGCTGCACAGCCTGCCGAACGTGAAGGTGATCACCAGTGCGCTGACCACCGAAGTGCTGGGCAATGGCGAGAAAGTGACCGGCCTGCGTTACAAGGACCGCACTACCGACGAGCAGCACGACGTGGCGCTGGAAGGTATCTTTGTGCAGATCGGCCTGCTGCCGAACACCGACTGGCTGAAGGGCACTGTCGAGCTGTCGCCGCGTGGCGAGATCATCGTCGACGCCAAGGGCCAGACCAGTATCCCGGGCGTGTTTGCGGCGGGTGACGTGACCACTGTGCCGTACAAGCAGATCGTGATTGCGGTGGGTGAGGGGGCGAAGGCATCGCTGGCTGCCTTTGATCACCTGATTCGTACTTCGGCGCCGGCGTAAGCCTGTACTGGCCTCTTCGCGGCTAAAGCCGCTCCTACAACGACCAGCACCGCTTTCGAAGACGGTGCAAGTCGTTGTAGGAGCGGCTTTAGCCGCGAAAGGGCCGGCACAAGCAAAGCATCAACCTCAGGGTGTCTATGCTTACTGCAGACCCCCTCAGGAATCCCTCGCATGACCCTGATCAGCCGCGAACCCTGGTGGCTAGTCCCGCCAAAGCCCGGGCAGGCAGAGCAAGACCTGCACTGGGGCTACCTGGAAATCTACGCCGACGGCCGCGCCGTGTTCGTCGACCAGCGCCCCAGTGACCGGGAGCTGGCCGAGCGCAAAAGCTGCCGCAACTTCTCCGACCCCGAGCCGTAATGGCTCAGCCTTCCAGTTCGGCCAGGCGTGCTTCCAGCGCCGCGATGCGGGCCTCGAGGGCCTCGATACGTTCTTCCGACACATTGCCGCCACTGCTGCGCGCGCCCCCTTCGTGCTGGCGAGCAGCAAGGATCGCCTCGATCTCTGCCGGGTCACCCAGCGCATGGGTGTAGCGGTCTTCGCGCTGGCCGGCCTGGCGTGGCAGGTGCAAAGCCAGGTCACGCGAGATCAGGCGCTCCAGCTGGTGCTGGATCTGCTCGGTATCATCGAAGTCGTGCAGGCGGTTGCTGCGGGTCAGCAGCTCGTTGAGGGTTTGCGGGCCGCGCAGGAACAGCAGGCCCATCAGGATCAGTTGCGCGGGGACCAGTTCCAGTGCCTTGTCGACCCGTTGTTCCCAGCGATCGGCGCGGCTGCCCATCTGCAGGCGGGTCATGTCTTGCCCTTCAAGGGCGCGCAGGGCCTGGCCAACCTGGCCCTGGGTAAGGTTCATCACCGGCTCGCGGCTAGTCTTCTGGTTGCAGGCCAGAACCAGGGCGTTGAGGGTCAGCGGGTAGCTTTCCGGGCTGGTGGCCTGCTTTTCGATCAACGCGCCGAGTACACGGATCTCGACGCTGTTGAAGCGGCCTTCACCTGCGGTTTCGTGTTCTGACATGGCCCTGTCTCATTGCTTGGGAAAGGCCACTAGGGTAGGTAAAGCCACCGTGTAAGGCAATTGGGACCTTGTAGGAGCGGGTTCATCGAGGCGTCGAACCGCCACGAACACCGGCGAAGCCGGTGCCATCTATCGCGTTGCCTGCTTCGCGGGTGAACCCGCTCCCACAGGCGGCCCCAACAATCTCAAACGTTACGCCGCTCTTCCGCTAAGCACGCCGCCGCCGTGAACAGCACATCGGTCGAAGAATTCAGCGCCGTCTCGGCCGAATCCTGCAGCACGCCAATGATGAAGCCCACCGCCACCACCTGCATGGCAATCTCGCTGGGGATGCCAAACAGGCTGCACGCCAGCGGGATCAGCAGCAGCGAACCCCCTGCCACACCCGAAGCGCCGCAGGCGCACACCGCCGCCACCACGCTGAGCAGCACGGCCGTTGGCAGGTCCACCGGAATACCCAGGGTATGCACGGCAGCCAGGGTCAGCACGGTAATGGTGATTGCGGCACCGGCCATGTTGATGGTCGCACCCAGCGGGATCGATACCGAATAGGTGTCCTCATGCAGGCCAAGGCGTTCCGACAACGCCAGGTTGACCGGGATGTTGGCAGCCGAGCTGCGGGTGAAGAACGCGGTAATGCCGCTTTCGCGCAGGCACAGCAGGGTCAGCGGGTAGGGGTTGCGGCGAATTTTCCAGAACACGATCAGCGGGTTCATCACCAGCGCCACGAACAGCATGCAGCCGATCAGCACAGCCAGCAGGTGCAGGTAGCCAAGCAGTGCGTTCAGGCCGGACTGGGCCAGGGTCGAGCTGACCAGGCCAAAAATGCCCAATGGGGCGAAGCGGATGACCACGCGCACGATCAGGGTGACGCCGTTGGACAGGTCGTCGACCACGGTGCGAGTGGTTTCGCCCGCGTGGCGCAGGGCCACGCCCAGGCCGATGGCCCAGGTCAGCACGCCGATGAAATTGGCATTGAGCAAGGCGTTGACCGGGTTGTCGACTGCGCTCAGCAGCAGGTTCTGCATCACCTCGGTGATGCCACCCGGTGCGCTGAGCGTGGCCTCGCCGGTGCTGAGCACCAGCTGTGACGGAAACAGCATGCTGGCGACCACGGCCACCACTGCTGCGGAAAAGGTGCCCAGCAAGTACAGCCAGAGGATCGGACGAATGTGGGTTTCCTGGCCGTGACGGTGGTTGGCGATCGAGGCCATGACCAGGATGAACACCAGCACGGGCGCCACCGCCTTGAGGGCGCTGACGAACACCTTGCCGAGGAAGGCCAGGTCGCGGGCCACGCTAGGTGCCAGCAGGGCCAGGGCGATGCCGGCGAGCAGGCCGACGACGATTTGCGTCACCAGGCTGGTGCGGTTGAGGAGGCGGAAGACAGGGGTCATGTGTAGCGGTATCTCGGCATCTGGAAAGGGCGGGACTTTACCATAGAGCCTTGTAGGGCTGTTCTGGCCTCTTCGCGGGTAAACCCGCTCCTACAAGCAAGTGCACAGGCCTTGAAATGTGCGCTGTACCTGTGGGAGCGGGTTCATCGAGGCGTCGAACCGCCGCGAAAAGGCCCCCTCGGTCACCAATGAAACAACTCCCGCCGCGCCCCCTCGGTAATCGCCACGATCCCCGGGTGCTTGACCTTGCGCTCCACCGAAATGGCGTAGAACGACTCATGCACCGCCTCGGTCTGCCCGATCAGCTGCACGCCATACTGGCGGCACACTTCTTCGGCAATCACACTGGGCGCGACGAAAATGCCGCTGCCCGACTGCCCAAACGCCTGCATCAAGGCGCTGTCGTCGAACTCACCGACAATACGCGGCTGCACCTGCTGCTCGCCCAGCCAGCGCAACAAGCGGCTGCGCACCACGGTTTCCTGGCCGGGAATCAACAGGGGGGCATCCTGCAAGCAGGCCGGGAAGGGGCCTTGGTGACGCTGTGCCAGCGCCGGGGTGGCAAAAAAGCTCAGCCCGCACTCGCCAAGCTTCTGGCTGTAGCCCTTGATGTCCAGGTTGTTGGGCATGGGGCTGTCAGAAATCACCAAGTCCAGGCGCTGGATCGCCAGGTCGCCGAGCAGCCGTTCGAGCTTGTCCTCGCGGCAGTTGATGCGCAGCACGTCTTCCAGTTCCATGGTCGGTGCCAGCAGGCGGTAGACGATGGACTTGGGCACCACGTCGGCCACCCCGACGCGGAACAGGATCTGCTCTTGCGGGCCGGCACGCAGCATGGCCTCCAGTTCGCCGCCCAGCTGGAACATCTGCTCGGCATAGATCAGCGTCTGCCGGCCGGTTTCGGTCAGCTCCAGCTGCCGGCCCACGCGCTGGAACAGTTCCAGGCCGTAGGTCTGTTCGAACAGGGTGATCTGCCCGCTGATGGTTTGCGGGGTCAGGTTCAGTTGTTCGCTGGCGCGGGCGATGCTGCCGGTTTTGGCCACCGCCCAGAAGTAGTGCAACTGCCGATAGTTGAGCATCGGTGCTTTCCGGATTCGTAAAAACCGAAGTATAACCGCTGAAAATACGAATTTTCCTGATGTATTGCCTTGTCTAGAATTCCACTCCATCAGGCGCCCAGTGCGCCACCGGGATATCGACAAGCGAGGAACCCATGCTGTACTTCAAATCCATCGGCACGCCGCTGGTGCTAGCCTTGGCCCTGTTCACCCTGTCCGGTTGCGACCAGGCCGAGAAATCCGCCCAGCAGATGCTCGACCAGGCTGCGCAGTCGGCCAAGCAGGCCATCGATGACACCAACAAGGCGGCCCAGCAGGCGCTGAGCGATGCCATTGGCAGCGAAGGGCAGAAGCCCGAAGACGCCGACAAGAAAGAAAAAAGCCAGGAAATCTGACCCCAACCGCGCTGCAGGATCTGAACAATGGAATATTTGCTGGAACTCGCCGCTAGCCCTACCGCCTGGGTCGCCCTGGCTACGCTGGTGGCCATGGAAGTTGTACTGGGCATCGACAACCTGATCTTCATCTCGATCCTGACCAACAAGCTGCCGGTTGAATACCGCTCCAAGGCGCGACGTATCGGCATCAGCATGGCCCTGGTCATGCGCCTGGCCTTGCTCAGCACCGTGGCCTGGATCGTCCAGTTGACCGACCCGGTGTTCGAAGTGTTTGGCAATGCCTTCTCGTGGAAGGATGTGATCCTGATTGCCGGTGGCCTGTTCCTGTTGTGGAAGGCGACCAAGGAAATTCACGAAAACGTCGACCCGCATGGCGCCAAGGAAGAATCCAAAGTCGGTTCGACGGTTACCTTGGGCTTTGCTGCGGCGATCTTCCAGATCCTGCTGCTGGACATCGTCTTCTCGGTTGACAGCATCATTACCGCCGTGGGCATGACCGAGCACTTGCCGATCATGATCATTGCCGTGATCACCGCCGTGATCGTGATGATGGTGGCCGCCGACCCGCTGGCCAACTTCATCAACGACAACCCGACCGTGGTGATGCTGGCCCTGGGCTTCCTGATCATGATCGGCATGACGCTGATCGCCGAAGGCTTTGGCGCCCATGTACCGAAAGGTTATGTGTATGCGGCGATGGCGTTCTCGACAGTGATCGAAATGCTCAATATCTTTGCTCGCCGGGCGCGACTGAAGCGTGAGGCGGCTGAGGGTTGATGTAGAAGAGTGGGGCGCTTTGCGCCCCATTCGCGGGTGAACCCGCTCCTACAACGACCGCGTAAGCCAGATAGCTACGCGGTCGTTGTAGGAGCGGGTTCACCCGCGAATGGGCCCAAGCAGAATCTGAACGTTCAATGCACCCCGGCATGCCGCCGCGCCCGCCGAACAGGCTGTGGCTTGGCCGGGGCCTGCGGTGGCAGGTGGTGATGTTGTGCATGACGCCGCACGATACGCAGTACACCCCATAACATGGCGGCTGCGACGCTCAGCCACATGCCTACCAACATGAGGATTGCCAGGGTCAGGCTCATCTGTGCCTCCATCTCTACTGCAAGCGCCCAACGGGTTAGCGCTTGCCTTCCAGACACTGCTTTAGTCTAGCCCTTCGCCTGTGACGTTCCATCGAACAAAGGTCTATCTCTAGGTCCGATTCGCTCCTAGCCGTTGTCGGACTATACCCGCGCCGCTGTGGGACCTATGATCGGTGGCCAGAGCCGGGCGCTGCCTGCCTGGCGTTGGAGCAAGCGAGTGTCCATGCAGCAACCTTCCTTCAAGCACCTTCCTCGTCGGCTGCTCGCCGCCTTAATCGTGGCAGCCAGCCTGGCCGGCTGTGCCAGCGCACCGCCTGCCAATCTCAAAGGCTTGCCGCAACGGGTGGAGATCAGCAGCGTGCCGTTCTACCGTGGCAACGCCAACCACAGCGGGGCCATGGCCCTGGCGGCGATGTTGTCGCAACAGGGGGCACCGATCACCCCTGGGCTGCTGGACAAACCCCTGAACCTGCCGCAGGGCGCCGAGGCGCTGGATACGGGTATTGCGCGCGTGGCGCGGGACTACGGCATGGTGGTGTACCCGCTGGACAAACAACTGGATGCGCTGTTGGCCCAGGTGGCCGCGGGCAACCCGGTGTTGTTGCGTTACGAGGAGGGTTCGGCCTGGTGGGGCGAGCCACGTTATGCCGTGCTGATCGGGTATGACCGTTACAAGCAGCGGGTTTTGTTGCGCTCGGGCATGCACCGGCGACAGGTGATGGCATTCGACGATTTTACTTCGGCGTGGGCGAAGCAGGGGAGTTGGGCTGTGCTGGTGCAACCACCGCGACAATTGCCGGCTCAGGTGGATCGCCAGCGCTGGTTGCAGGCGGCGGATGAGCTGTCGCGGGCGGGGCAGGAGATGGCGGCGAAGCAGGCTGTAAATAGCCTGAACAAATGATTTTGCCTGTGCTGGCCCCTTCGCGGGTGAACCCGCTCCTACACAGGTCTGCGCAGTTGCCGCGATCTGTGTAGGAGCGGGTTCACCCGCGAAGAGGCCGAGCCTGCTTACATCAGAAGCCCAGGCGATCGCGCAGGCTGTAATACCAGGCACCCAGGGCGCTGAACGGTACGCGCAGCATCTGCCCACCCGGGAACGGGTAGTGCGGCAGGCCGGCGAAGGCGTCGAAACGCTCGGCCTGGCCACGCAGGGCTTCGGCCAGGACCTTGCCCGCCAGGTGGGTGTAGGTCACGCCATGGCCCGAGCAACCCTGCGAGTAGTAGATGTTGTCGCCAATGCGGCCAACCTGCGGCAGGCGCGACAAGGTCAGCAGGAAGTTGCCGGTCCAGGCGTAGTCGATCTTCACGTTCTTCAGCTGCGGGAAGGCCTTGAGCATCTTCGGTCGGATGATCGCCTCGATGTTGGCCGGATCGCGCGCGCCATACACCACGCCACCGCCGAAAATCAGGCGCTTGTCGCTGGTCAGGCGGTAGTAGTCGAGCAGGTAGTTGCAATCCTCTACGCAGTAGTCCTGCGGCAGCAGGGTGCGCGCCAGTTCCTCGCCCAGCGGTTCGGTGGTGATCACCTGGGTGCCGCATGGCATGGACTTGGCGGCCAGCTCCGGCACCAGGTTGCCCAGGTAGGCGTTGCCGGCGACGATGATGAACTTGGCGCGAATCTTACCCTGCGGGGTGTGCACCACCGGGTTGGCGCCACGCTCGATGCGGATGGCCGGGGTTTGCTCATAAATGATGCCGCCCAGCGACTCGACCGCGGCAGCTTCGCCCAAGGCCAGGTTCAACGGGTGGATGTGGCCGCCGCTCATGTCGAGCATGCCGCCGATGTAGCTGTCGCAGGCAACCACTTCGCGGATGCGCTTCTGGTCCATCAGCTCCAGCTGGTTGTGGCCAAAGCGTTCCCACAGGCGCTTTTGCGACTCCAGGTGGCCCATCTGCTTGCTGGTCAGGGCGGCGAACACGCCACCGTCTTTCAGGTCGCACTGAATGTTGTACTTGGCCACGCGCTCACGAATGATGCGCCCGCCTTCGAAGGCCATGTGGCCCAACAGTTGAGCTTCTTTAGGGCCAACGGTGCGTTCGATGACGTCGATGTCGCGGCTATAGCTGTTGACGATCTGGCCACCGTTGCGGCCCGACGCGCCAAAGCCGACCTTGGCCGCTTCGACGATGCTGACCTTGAAGCCGTTCTCCAGCAGGAACAGGGCGCTGGACAGGCCGGTGTAGCCGGCACCGATGATGCACACATCGGTTTCCACCTCACCCTGCAGCGCCGGACGTGGCGGCACCGGGTTAGCCGAGGCGGCGTAGTAGGACTGGGGGTAGGGGGTGTTAGCCATGCTGCAGGAACCTCGTGTTTTATATTTTTAACGAATGTAGCGATGCTATCAATAATAATAAACACCCGCTAGTCGTCTGGTGAAAATCCTTTACCTGGCCCTGGTCAGTGCTTCTCTATAAAGAGGTTAAGATTCAGTAGGTTAGCGCGAAAAAAACTGTTGACAGGGTTTTTGGAATGCGTAGAATGCGCACCACACGACAGGCACATAGCTCAGTTGGTTAGAGCACCACCTTGACATGGTGGGGGTCGTTGGTTCGAGTCCAATTGTGCCTACCAAATCGAAGAAGGGGTGATCCGCAAGGGTCACCCCTTTTTTCATTGGCGCTTTGTATGGCCTTCAGGGCTGCTTTGCAGCCCATCGCGACGCAAGGCCGCTTGTATGGTGATACTTGAAGGGGTGGTGGGACGAAAAAGCCGATTCTGACTGTTCACAGCAGTACAGACCGTGGGAGATATCGCCCCACC
>NZ_JBIVHY010000027.1:0-64942 GCF_044749445.1 Pseudomonas sp. NPDC089408 | reverse complement strand
TGTGTAGGAGCGGGTTTACCCGCGAAGCAGGCGACGCGGTGCATGGCACCGGCTGCGCCGGTGTTCGCGGCTGAAGCCGCTCCTACAATGATCGCGTGAACCCGAAGCCTGCACGGTCCTGTGTAGGAGCGGGTTCACCCGCGAAGCAGGCGACGCGGTGCATGGCACCGGCTGCGCCGGTGTTCGCGGCTGAAGCCGCTCCTACAGGTACAGCGTGAGCCCGAAAGCTGTAGGAGCGGGTAAACCCGCTTGGCCTCAGGCTTCGCGGCCGGCGCGATGGCCTGCAGCAATGGCGCCTTCGATGTAACCCAGGCTTTCGCAATCGCCAATGCTGACCACCTTGAACCCTTCGTTGCCGAGGGCTTGCGCAAGCGTGGTGTCTGGCATTGCGCCGCTGGCCAGTACCACCGAATCGGCACGTACCTCGCAGGCCTCACCCTCGGCGGTGCGGTAACGCACGTACTTACCTTCGATGGCCGTGACAGTAACGGCGGTCAGCAACTGCCCGCCGTGCACGCGGATACCGTGCAATACACGCCAGCGGCGAACAATCGCCAGCTCCCGGCCCAGGTGCGAGGCACTTTCCAGTACACACACCTGGCGCCCGCGGGCGATCAGGAATTCCGCCAGTTCCAGGCCCACCAGCCCGCCACCGATGATGGTCACGCGCTTGCCCAAGGGCATCCATACATGCGAAAGCTTCTGCATGGCTTCGCTGCTGTCGGTAACCCCGATCAGGCTGCCGGCCTTCATCATCGCGCGCTGCGTCAGCGATAGCTTACTTCGGGCGATCTCATCGGCACGGTCACCGGTCAGCAACCGGCGCAGTTCGTCGCCGCTCCACACATGATCTTGCGTTGCCCCCGGGATATCAGGGGCTGCACGCTGCGCGCCGGTGGCGACGATCACCTGATCAACACCCAGGTCACGCAACAGGGCAGCACTCACCCCCACGCCAAGGCGTACATCGATGGGCAGTTGTCTGACCTGGTATTGGAGGTTATCGAGCAGACGGCCGTTTTCGGGGTAGGCGAGGGCAGCAAAGAACAACGTACCGCCCAGGCGCTCGCTGCGTTCCAGTAACGTCACGCGGTGCCCGCGCAAGGCCGTAACCCGCGCAGCTTCAAGCCCCGCCGGCCCGCCGCCGACTACTGCGATGTGTCGGGCATGGTCGGCCGGGGTGATGACCCGCTCGGCTTCATGCCCGGTTTGCGGGTTGACCGCACACTTGACGCGTTCATTGATAAAGATCTGGCTCACGCATACGTAGCAATAGATGCAGGGGCGAATCGCCTGCGCCTGGCCTGTGGCGAGCTTTTCCGGCAGCTGCGGGTCGGCCAACAGTTTGCGCCCCATGGCGATGAAGTCGCAGTGGCCGGCGGCGATGGCGCTGTCGCCCACCTCTGGCTCGATACGACCTACCGCGATCACCGGTATGTCCACGGCCTGCTTGATGGCCGCTGTCCACTCCAGAAAACCACCTGGCTGCTGGACCAGAGGCGCCTGGGTAAACGCCACGCCGCTGGTGGTGGCTGCGTATGCCGAGACACTGACGGCATCCACCCCGGCCGCCTCGGCCAGCTTCGCTACCGCTTGCGCGTCGGCCAGGGTAATGCCGCCGGGGGTGTGCATTTCTTCCGCATCCAGGCGTAGCCACACGCCAAAACCTGCGCCAACCCGGGCACGCACGGCCGCCAGCACTTCCAGCAGCAGGCGCGCACGGTTTTCCAGTGTGCCGCCGTATTGGTCGTCGCGTCGGTTGTAGTAAGGCGACAGGAAACCCGCCAGGATGTAGTTGTGCGCGGCGTGAATCTCGACGCCATCGAAGCCCGCCTGTTGCGCCCGGTACGCCGCGGCGGCGAACCATTCGACCATCTGGGCGATGTCCGGTGTGTCCATCACGCGTATGTCGATGCCGCCTTTGCGCCCGCGTACGGCACTCACAAACGAGGCGGTTTCTTCAGGCGTCAGCGCCAGCATCATGTCGGAGCTACTGGGCGGTGGTAGTGAAGGCACCCACAATGGTCGGCCGGCCGCCATGTCGCGAATGGCGTTCTTGCCGGCGTGCTGCAGTTGCATGGCAATTTTTGCACCGTGCTTGTGTACACGCGCTGCCAGGCGCGCAAGGCCCGGGATAAACTCGTCATCGCTGACGCCCACCTGGTACGGTTCTGCCGTGCCGGCGGGGAAGGCGATGGCACACACGCCCATGATCAGCAACCCGGCGCCGCCGGCGGCCCGGGCTTCGTAGTAAGCCTGAATGCGTTCGCCGCAATGGCCGTCAGCTTCGGCAAAGTTGGAGCCCATGGGCGCCATGACAATGCGGTTGCGCAACTGCAACGGGCCAATGCGCCCCGGTGCAAGCAAATGGGACAAGTTTGTCATTGTTATCTCAGCCCTTGGTGGTGACATGCCCGTGCGACAGCGACAAGGCTGCCGCTGTCGCAAGGGGGTTATGCCTGGCGAAGAAAGTCCAGGCAGGAGCGGTTGAACAGCTCGCGGTGTTCGACCTGAACCCAATGGCCGCAGCGGTTGAGCACAATAAAGCGGGCGTTGGGGGCATTGTCGAGCACTTTCATGGCCCCGCCTACCGGGTTGAAGTTGTCGTTGGTTCCCCAGAAGCCAAGGATCGGCACCTTCAGTTCACCAAGGCGCTCTGTCATGTTCGGCACCATCATGGTCGAGAACAGGCAGTGCGGTTGATGCACCGCCACCGCAACGCGTTCGGCCAGCAGGCTGTCGGGCAGTTGCGAGGCATCGAACAGCTGCAGGCTCATGATCTGGCGCATCGTGTCGATGTCCAGCGGGCCGGCATTGAACAGCTCGACCATGGTCCGAATGCCGATCTTCTGGAAGTAGGTTTCGCGCTCTTCGACGCCACCCGGCGCCATCAGGATCAATTTGTCGAGGATCTGCGGTTCGGCCAGGCCCAGGCCGATGGCGATGGCGCCGCCCAGCGAGTTGCCGAGCAGGGTGCAGCGCTTGATCCCCAGGGCTTTGAGCAAACCACTCACGGCACCTACGAAAAAGTCCAGGTCGTAGTGAATGTTGTCGGGTTTGTCCGACCGGCCAAACCCGGGCAGGTCGATGACCAGGTTGCGAAAGCCTGCGGCGACGAAGGCCGGGTAGTTGCCTTTGAAATTGCTGTAGCCGCTGGCCCCCGGGCCACTGCCATGCAGCCACAGCACCACGGGGCCGGTGCCTTCATCCAGGTAATGCAGGCGCAGGCCGTTGTCCAGGGTGACGAAATGGCCAATGGGCAACGGTAGGTCTTGTTCTGACATCTTCGGATCTCCATTCATCAGGCGGTTACAGCAGTTTCAGGGTCGGCAACTGCGGTTGCCGATCGCCCCAGGTGTGCGCGATAGCGGGGCAGGGCCATGCCCAGGAACACGCTCGACAGCACGAGCATTGAAATCGAGCTGGCCAGCGCGTAACGCAAGGCTTCGGTGCCCAGGGCAGGGGCGAACCAGTCGCTGAGCACGCCGATCAGCAACGGGCCGACACCCACGCCCAGCAGGGTCATGGCCATGACAAAGATGGCGGTGGCCTGGGCCAGGCGTGCGGCCGGGAACAGGTGGGTGACGGCGCCCAGGCACGGTGTCGCCCACCAGGTGCCGAAGAAGGCAAAGCCTGCATAGAACAGGAACGCGGTCGGTACCGGGGTGCTGCCCAGGTGGAACAGGGTGCCGGTTGGCCACAGGAAGTAGGCCAGCGCAAACGGGATGCTGACCAAGGTGGCCAGTAGCGGCACACCTATTTGCCAGCCGGTGTCGTGCCGGGCCATACGGTCCGAGATGATGCCGCAGGCCAGGGTGCCGAACGTGGCGCCGGTGCCGCCGACCACGCCGACCAGAAAGCCGGCGTCCTGCAGGTTCAGGCCGTGGGAGCGGATCAGGAAACTGGGGCTCCAGGTACCAATGGCATAGCCGGCAATGGCACTGGATGCACCGGTCAGCAACAGCCAGACATACGAAGGGGTTTCGAGCATGCTGGCCACGCTTCTGGCCCAGCCTTCCTCGGCGACCTGGGCCTTGAGCCGCGCCTGGCTCGCGACCTTTGGCGAACGTACGGTCAACAACAACAGCAAACCCAGCAGGATGCCGGGCACGCCGATGATCAGGAAAGCTGACCGCCAACCGTAGTGCTGGGCAATCCAGCCGCCAAAACCCAGCCCGAAGATTGCCCCGAAACTCGACCCTAGCATCAGGATTGACAGTGCAGTGGAGCGGTTTTTGGCTGGATACAGCTGCGAGATCATCGCCACCGAAGGTGCCGTACCGCCGGCTTCGCCGACCGCCACGCCAATGCGCGCCAGAACCAGCAGCCAGAAGCTGGTGGCCAGGCCACAGGCCATGGTCATCACGCTCCAGGCAATGCAACAGGCGGCGATGACCGGCTTTGGCCCGATACGGTCAGACAGGCGCCCCAGCGGGAAGCCGAACACGGTGTAGAACACCGCGAAGGTCACCCCCGAAAGCAGGCCGATGCCGGTGTCGGAGATGCCGAATTCGGCCTTGACCGGCTCGATCAGGATCGCCATCAACTGCCGGTCGATGTAGTTGAAGATGTAGATTACGGCCAGCACGAACAGTGCGTAGTGACTACGCCAGGTAACGGGGGTCGATGAGTTCACAGCAGGTGCTCCCGGTCTTGTTCTAGTGGGCAGGAGCGTCGCACGAATCCTGGCAGGTGACATCGTCCGTTCAGACCAGCCGTTTGCCCTGCGCCGGCAAATGGCACTGGCTAGTCCCATCGGACGATGTAGCGGGTGTGCCAAGCGTCAATGATCAATCCCGTGCTCGACCGTCAGGCCAAACGTGCCGGTGATCGAGGTAGCCAAGGCTTGCGGGAGACCGATGATGAAGTTAGCGAACAAAGTGGCCCTGATCACCGGGGCCGGGCAGGGCATGGGCCAGGCGATTGCCCGGCAGTTTGCCCAGGCCGGGGCTTGGGTGGTGGCAGCCGACATCAACCTGCAGGCCGCTCGGCAAACGGTTGAAGGCATGGGTGACAACGCGCTGGCGGTTGCCTGCGATGTGGCCGACAGCGCGTCGGTGGCGGCGGCGATGGCCGCCGTGGAAGCGCGCTTTGGCCGGCTCGATATCCTGGTCAATAACGCCGGCGTCGGCGCGGTCGACGCCTTGGTCGACACCCCCGACGAAAACTGGCAGCGGGTGATCGGCGTCAACCTTACCGGCACCTTCTTGTGCAGCCGCGCAGCGGTGCGGCTGATGCACCGGCACACCACCGCAGGCGTGCTGATCAATGTGTCGAGCACGGCGGCCGTGAGCGGCGAAGGCCCAAGCCATTACTGCGCGGCCAAGGCCGGGGTGATGGGCTTGACGCGCAGCATGGCGCGGGAGCTTGCAGCCAGCGGCATTCGCGTCAACACCCTGGTACCCGGCCCTACCAACACGCCAATGATGGCGGGCATTGCTGATGAGTGGCTGCAAGGCATGCTCAAGGCGATCCCGCTCGGGCGTATGGGCGAAGCCGATGAAATTGCCCGCGTGGCGGTGTTTCTGGCCAGCGATGACGCCAGTTTCATTACCGGCCAGAACCTCGCTGTGAATGGCGGCATGGCCTTTATCTGAAACGGGAGCTGGGCATGAGTATTCGCTTGCAAGGCAAGGTAGCGTTGGTAACGGGCGCAGGGTCGGGGATCGGTGCCGCTACCGCCCGGCGCTTTGCGCAGGAAGGTGCAACAGTGCTGCTGTGCGGGCGCAACCTGGCGCCCCTGGAAGCCGTTGCTGCGGCCATTCGCGAGGCCGGTGGCCTGGCCGAGCCGGTGGTGGCCGACGTCAGCGACGAGCAGGCCCTGGGTAGCGCCATCGAGGCCGCAGCCCAGCGCCATGGCCGGCTGGATATCCTGGTCAACAACGCCATGGCGTATACCTGGGGCGCTATCGACAGCACCTCGACCGAACAATGGCACGCCAACTTCAGCACCACCGTCGACGGCACCTTCTGGGGCACGCGCAGTGCAATGGCGCTGATGAAAGCCCAGGGCGGTGGTGGTGCGATCGTTAACATCGCCTCGATTTGCGGCCTGTTCGGCACCCCCTGGATGGCCGGTTACTCGGCGGCCAAGGCGGCGGTGATCAACTTCAGCCGCGCTGCCGCCAGCGAGGGCGCCCAGTACGGCATTCGCTGCAATGTGGTCAGCCCTGGGGTGATCGACACGCCGGCAACGGCGGGGATGCTTGCCGATGAAAACGCGCGCGGCAACACCGAAAGGCTGATCCCGCTGCGCCGCGTTGGCCTGCCGCAGGAGGTGGCCAACGCCATCCTCTTCCTGGTCAGTGACGAAGCGTCCTACATCACCGGTGCCTGCTTGCCGGTGGACGGCGGGCGCAGTGCTGAACTGTATACGGTGCTGGAGTGACGCGCATGGAACCGAACACTGTGTTGGCGCGTATCGAGCGCCTGGAATCGATCGAGGAAATTCGCCAGCTGGCCGCCAAGTATTCGCTGTCGCTGGACATGCGCGACCTGGATGCGCACGTCAACCTGTTTGCCGAGGACATCCGGGTGGGCCGTGAAAAAACCGGGCGTGCACACCTCAAGGCCTGGGTTGATGCCACCCTGCGCGACCAGTTCAGCGGCACTTCCCACCACCTGGGCCAGCACATCATCGAATTGCTGGATGCGGACCATGCCGTGGGCGTTGTGTATTCCAAGAACGAGCATGAGACAGGCCCGGAGTGGGTCACCATGCAAATGCTCTACTGGGATGACTACGAGCGCATTGGCGGGCGCTGGTACTTTCGCCGTCGGCTGCCGTGCTACTGGTATGCCAGCGACCTCAACAAGCCGCCCATTGGCGAGCGCAAGATGCGCTGGCCGGGGCGTGAGCCCTATGCCGGCAGCTTTCACGACCTGTTCCCGTCCTGGGCCGAATTCTGGGCGCAGCGCCCAGACAAGGCACAACTGCCCGAGGTGGCCCCGGCTGCGCCTCTGGAGCACTTTCTGACCACCCTGCGACGTGGCGCTTCGGCGCCGAAGATTCGCGTGCGCTGAGGAACCCCGATGAGCCTTTTATTCGAACCCCTGCGCCTGGGCGAGCTGGAGCTGGGCAACCGTATCGTCATGGCACCGATGACCCGTAGCCGGGCCACCGCGCAGGCCATACCGACAGCGGAGATGGTCGACTATTACCGCCAGCGGGCCAGTGCCGGGCTGATCATTGCCGAGGGCACGGCACCGTCTGCCGATGGCCTGGGCTATTGCCGCACACCGGCAATCTACAACGCGGCGCAGATCGAGGGCTGGCGCCAGGTCACCCGTGCGGTACGCAACGCAGGGGGGCGGATGGTGCTGCAACTGATGCACGTCGGCCGTGCGGCCAGCCGGCTGAACAAGCCGGTGGGCGCCCGCACCGTGGCACCGTCGGCCGTGCGTGCCCGTACCCAGCTGTACAGCGATGGTGCCGGGCTGGTCGACACCGATGAACCGCAGGCCTTGGGCGTTGAAGACATCGCCAGGGTCATCGAGCAGTACCGCCAGGCCGCGCTGAACGCGCGTGAGGCGGGCTTCGAAGGGGTGGAGCTGCACTGTACCAGTGGTTACCTGCCCATGCAGTTCATGGCTGACGGTAGCAACCACCGCACCGATGGTTACGGCGGTTCGGTCGACAACCGCGTGCGCTTTCCTGCCGAAGTGCTGGGGGCCATGAGCGCTGCCATAGGTGCCGGGCGGGTGGGTTTTCGCCTGTGCCCAGGCAACCCGTACAACGACATCAGCGACGCCGAGCCGGCCGCGACCGCCGCCGCACTGTGCCGGGCTGTCGAACCGCTAGGGCTGGCCTACCTGCACATCATGCGTTCGCCTGCGGCCGGGCTGGATGCGTTTGCCCTGGCTCGCCGCCACAGCAGCAGCGGGCTGATTCTCAATGATGGTTTCGACGGGCCCTCGGCCGCTGCGGCGCTGCAGGCGGGCGAGGGGGTGGCGGTGTCATTCGCCCGCCATTTTATCGGCAACCCGGACCTGGTCGAGCGCCTGCGCGCCGGCCTGCCGTTGGCCGGCTTCGACCGCAAGACGCTTTATACAAAAGGATCGCAAGGCTATTCGGACTACCCGAGCCACCCCTGAGCGGTCCATGAACAGCCGGTTATTCGGAGAACGGGATGAACAATTTCAGTAACCTCAACCTGCGGCCCGCCGACGCGCTCGGCCCGGTACCGCGCGAGCACACGCAGGCCATTCTGGATCGCCGGGCCGAGGCCAGTGCGCGCATCAAACCGGCAGACCGCTACACCTTGGCTGACCGTGTGGAAGAGCAGGCACGCCGGCATGGCGAGCGGCCTTTCATCATTTATGGCGACCAGCGCCTGAGTTACGCCCAGGTCAATGCCCAGGCCGACCGCTTGGCCCATGTGTTCCACGCACGCGGCCTGCGCCCGGGCGATGTGTGCGCCCTGGCCATGGAAAATCGCCCTGCATTCTTCTGCTGCTGGTTTGCCCTGGCCAAGTTGGGCGTGGTGGCAGGCTTCGTCAACACCCAGGTCAGTGGCCGGCCGCTGGTGCACGCGTTGCAGTCCATCGCCGCCAACGCGGTGATCGTGGGCGAAGAGGTGCTCGGCAACTTCATTGCCACGCCAGGCTTGCCGAACGTGCCATTGTGGCTGGCGGCGGACAGCGAGCGGCCCTGGCCAGCCGCCATGCCCGATGAGCTCGATACCGGCCTGGACGCTGCCATGGCCCAGGCACCGGGTACGCCGTTTCCCCGCGATTTGCGTGCCGACCTGCCGGCAGAAACGCCAAGCCTGCTGATCTTCACCTCTGGCACCACCGGTTTGCCAAAGGCGGCCCGCTACAGCCACATGCGCTGGATGTCCACCGGCGACATCATGGAAGTGACCCTGCAAACCACGCCGCAAGACGTGTTCTATTGCTGCTTGCCGTTGTATCACGGCGCTGCCGCCACATCGGTCACCTCCACCGCACTGAAAACCGGTGCGGCCATCGTGGTGCGCCGCAAGTTCAGTGTGCGGGAGTTTTGGGGCGACGTGCGCCAGCACCGCATCAGCGTGTTCCAGTACATCGGCGAAATCTGCCGTTACCTGCTTAACCAGCCTGAAGTGCCCGGTGAGCAGGATCACGGGCTGCGCTGCATGCTGGGCGCCGGGTTGTCGCGCGAAACCTGGCAGCACTGGGTGCAGCGTTTTGGACCGATTCAGGTGTTCGAGGGCTGGGGCTCTACCGAATCCAATGCCAATCTGGTCAACGTCGACAATTATGTGGGTGCTTGCGGTCGTGTTCCGTACTGGGACAAAAGCAATTTGCGGCTGGTGCGCTATGACGTGGAAAGCGACAGCCACCCACGGGACGAACAGGGGTTCTACCAGCTGTGTGAAGCGGGTGAGGTGGGCGAAGCCCTGGGCTACATCATCAACCACCCTGACATTGGCGGCGGGCGTTTCGAGGGGTACACCTCGGCCGAGGCCACTGCCAGCAAGATACGCCGCAACGTGCTGGTTGAAGGTGATGCCTACTGGAGTTCGGGCGACCTGCTGCGCTATGACGAAGACGGCTACTTCTACTTCGTTGACCGCATGGGCGACACCTTCCGCTGGAAGAGCGAGAACGTTTCGACCCAGGAGGTGGCCGCCGCGCTGGGTGATTTCCCGGGCCTTGAACTGATCAACATCTACGGCGTGCAGGTGCCCGGCCAAGAGGGGCGCGCGGGTATGGCGGCGGTGCTGATGCAGCCGGGGCAGCGTTTCGATCCGGCGGCATTCTACGCCCTGACCGAGCAGCGCTTGCCGCGTTACGCCGCACCGGTGTTTGTCCGCGTGTCGGCCGCAGCCGACCTGACCAGCACCTTCAAGCTGCGCAAGGTTGACCTGCAACGCCAAGGCTACGCGCCCAGCGCATTCAGCGACCCGTTGTTCATTCGTGACGAAAGCAGCCGCAGCTACATGCCCTACAGCGCCGACGTGCTGGCCCGCGCCGGCCTGGCGGCCTTTGCCGGTGATGCCAGTGAGTAGCCTGGACGCGCAGGGCCATGAGTGGCGGGCGGGCCTGCGCTTCCCGTGGCCCGTGCCGCCGGCCAATGGCGAGGTGCAGGCGGTAGCCGAGGGGGTGTTGTGGTTGCGCATGCCGCTGCCATTCGGCCTCGATCACATCAACCTCTACCTGCTGCGCCACGGGCAGGGCTGGGTTGCCGTGGATACCGGCCTGAACAACCGGCAAACCCGCGAAATCTGGGAGCGGCTGTTCGAGCAGGCGCTGGGCGGCTTGCCGTTGCTGGCGGTGATCTGCACGCACTTTCACTCCGACCACGTGGGCGTGCTGGGCTGGTTGACCGAGCGCTTCCGCTGCCCGGTGTTCATGACGGCCAGCGAGTACCAGGCGATGCACCAGCTGGGTGGGCAGGGCGATGCCGGCAGCAGTTGGGCGTTCCGTGCGCATTACCAGAAAGCCGGGTTCAGCGCCGAGCAGACCGAAGCGCTGTTCCCGTTGTTGAACTCGGCACACTTTCGCCCCGAAGTGCCCACCAGTTTTCACCGCTTGCGCGAAGGCAGCGAGCTGCGCATCGGTGGCCGCCTTTGGCAGGTGCGAATTGGCCGTGGGCATTCGCCAGAGCATGCCTGCCTGTACTGCGTTGAAGACCAGTTGCTGATCGCAGGCGACCAGGTGCTGCCAAGGATCACCTCAAGCGTGTGCGTGCAGGTCACCGAACCGGATGCGAACCCCTTGCGTGAGTGGCTTGAGTCCCTGGAGCACTTGCGCAGCGTTGCGGATGACGTGTTGGTGCTGCCGGCCCATGAACGGCCGTTCTTCAACCTGCACCTGCGCCTTGACCAGTTGCGCGACCACCACCACGCGCACCTGCAGCAAGTGCTGGGCGCGTGCACCTTGCCGCGTAGCGCCGCAGAGCTGATGGCGGTGCTGTTCCCCAAGGTCAGCGGGCGGTTCGATGAGCTGATGGCCCTGGGCGAGACCCTGGCGCACATCAACTACCTGATTGCCCAGGGGCAATTGGGGCGTGAAGAAGTTGCCGGGGTATTGCGCTATAGCCGCACACCTGACGGTGTCGAGGCTAAGCCGGTACTCGGGCAGCTATGAGCGAACGGTGAAACAGAAGTGCTGTTTTGCACTCAAGCGCGGCCGTCGGGTCGTATAACGGGAGAGGCATGGTGACGTATAAAAACAACAACAAGTGTACTGGCCCAGCTGTTCAGGGCTTTGCGTTATCGGGGCTGATGGTGGCGATCGCGATGGTGTCGGCGCCTGCTTGGGCAGGGGAAACCATCGAGTTCGATAACGGCGCGACGCTCGACTGGACCGTGACCACCAGCTATGGCCTTGGCGTGCGCCTGGAAAGCCCGGACAAAAACCTGCTGACGCTCAACGGCGACGATGGCGACCGCAACTTCGACAAAGGCAGCCTGGTCACCAACCGCATCGGCGCGCTGGCCGAGATGATTCTGCGCAAGGACAATTACGGTGCGGTGCTGCGTGCCAGCACCTTCTATGACGATGTGTACCACCGCAGCAACGATAACGACTCACCGGGCACGGTCAACAAAGACGGTGACTTCAACGAGTTTACCAGCGACACCAAATACTACAGTGGTGGGCGCAGCAAGTTCCTCGATGCCTATGTATTCGGCGGCTGGCGTTTCGACAATGACTCGATGCTGGATGTCAAAGCCGGTCGGCACGTGGAGTCCTGGGGTGAAAGCCTGTTCTACCCGGGCGTCAGCGGCGTGCAGAGCCCGTCCGATGCGGTCAAGGCGGCGCAACCCGGGGTTGAGGTAAAGGAAGTGCTGTTGCCCGTCGGGCAGGTGTCGGCGTCTTATCGCCTTAACCCGCAGCTCAGTTTTGGCGCCTATGTGCAATATGAGTGGATGGGCACGGAGCTGCCACCGGTGGGCAGTTACCTGTCGACCACTGACGTGGTGGGGCCGGGGCGTGAGTTCATCCTGGGGGCCGACGGCTCGCGCATCAACTACCGCGGTACCGATGAGCCGCGTGACAGCGGCCAGTGGGGGGGGCAGGTGCGCGTGCGCCCGGTGCAGGCACTGGAGCTTTCGCTGTTCCATGTCAATTACCACGACAAGAACCCGGCAACCGCGTTGGTCGGCTATCGCGCCGTTCCGGCTGGCCCCGGTGCATTTTTTGGCGCCCCTGATGGCTATCGCATCACCTACTTCGAAGACATCAAGCTGACCGGTATGAGTGTGTCGACCAAGATCGGAGAAACCCAGGTGGGCGGCGAGTGGTCCTACCGCGATGGGGCGCCGGTCATGGTCAATACCGGCCTGGGCCCCACGCCGGCACGCGGCAAAGGGCAGCAGATGCAGCTGTCAGCCATCCGTATCCTCGGTGACCGGCCGTGGGCCAGCCAGACCACGCTTACCGCCGAAATTGTCCACGTACGTGTCGACAGCGTGGATGAGGCGTCCGCCGCACCCAACCTGTTGGGCCTGGGCAATGCTTTGATCCCGGCCATGCGCCCGTTGGTCCAGCCCTCGAATGACTACACCTACAAGACCGCTTCGGCCTGGCGCAGCAAGACCGCCAGCGCGTATACCGTGGGCGCATCATTCAGCTACCCCAACGTGTTCGAAGGCTGGGACCTGGAGGTGCCGGTGAACTTCTCCAACGTGTTCAGCGGTGCTACGCCGATGGCGGGGACCATTTCCGGGCTGCAGGGCGATCGGCGGCTGAGTGTGGGCACAACCTTCAAGTACCTGGGTAACCTCGAAGTGGCCCTGCGGGTAACCAGCTACCTGGGCGATGCCGACCCGGTCAAACGCTTGCTGGCCGACCGTGACTACGGTTCGCTTTCGGTGAAGTACAGCTTCTGAAGCGCCAGCGCCAACGGCCGATAGTCAAAACGGACGATTACGCCACCCGTTCAGGTGTGGCATCGTCAGCGTACAACAAAAACCTGATTCACAAGCCTTCAAGTGAGGGACACATGGGTCTGAAAGGTCATGCGGCGATTGTAGGCGCCGCCCAGTACAAACCGGAAAAATACGCTACCGCGCCACGCATGTTCCACCTTGAGCAAGTCGCCGACCTTGCCGCGCAAGCCTTGCACGACGCAGGCCTGCGCGCCGAAGACCTGGACGGCCTGGTGATCAACGGGCCGCATTTTCATGAAGCTTCGGTATTCGTGCCGGCCATGGCCGCCGAATACCTGGGCCTTAGCCTGAACTTCGCCGAAGTGGTCGACCTGGGCGGGTGCACGTCCGTGGGCATGGTATGGCGGGCCGCCGCCGCCATCGAGCTGGGCCAGTGCCAGGCGGTACTGTGCGTGCTGCCTGCGCGCCTGGCGCCCATGGGGCCGGATGAAGACCCGGGCGCCATGGCCCGGGCCATGCGTTACGGTGGCCACAGCACGGCCTTCGGCGCCCCCGAGGCCGAGTTCGACCTGCCGTACGGGCACATGGGGCAGAACACCGGCTATGCCATGATTGCCCAGCGTTATGCCGCGCAGTATGGCTACGACCCGGTGGCCCTGGCCAAGATCGCCGTGGACCAGCGAACCAACGCCCTGGCCAACCCCCAGGCGATGTTCCATGGCCAGCCACTGAGCATCGAGCAGGTACTGGCCAGCAAGCGCGTTGCCGACCCGCTGCACATACTCGAAATCGTCATGCCGGTGGCCGGTGGTGCGGCCATGATCATCGCCTCCAAAGAAGTGGCCGCGCGTGCGCGCAAGCGGCCGGCATTCATTACCGGCTTTGGCGAACACCTGGCGTTCAAGTCGCCTTCCTATGCGCAGGACATGCTCAATACCCCGATAGGGCCTGCCTCGCAACGTGCCTTTGCCATGGCCGGGCTCAAGCCTGCCGACGTGCATGCGGCACAGATCTATGACTGCTACACCATCACGGCCCTGCTGACGCTGGAAGATGCCGGGTTCTGCGCCAAGGGCGAGGGTATGCGTTTTGTTCGTGAGCATGACCTGACCTGGCGCGGCGACTTCCCGATGAACACCCACGGTGGCCAGCTCAGTTTCGGTCAGGCCGGTGCGGCGGGGGGGATGTCACAGGTGATCGAGGCCGTGACGCAAATCAGTGGCGAAGCCGGCGAGCGGCAGCTAAAACGCTGCGACAGTGTCTATGTCTCTGGCACCGGTGGCGTGATGAGCGAGCAGGCCGCATTGATACTTCAGGGAGCGTGACCAGCATGTCGAACAACAAGCCAATGCCGGTGCCCACGGAAATTTCGGCACCGTTCTGGGAGGGCCTGAAGGCCGAGCGGCTGTTGATCCAGCAGTGCGACGCCTGTCACCGCTGGGTGTTCTACCCGCGGCGTCATTGCCCTGGCTGCTTTGCCCATGCGCTGAGCTGGCGTGAAGCCAGCGGTGGCGCCAGCCTGTACAGCTTTACCGTGGCGCGCATCGCCACGTTGCCCGACTTCGCCGATGAGATGCCGCAGCTGCTGGCGGTGGTCGAACTCGACGAGGGCGTGCGTATCAACACAACGTTGGTGGGCCTCGACGAAGCGCAGATTCACATCGGCATGCGCCTGAAACCCGTGTTCGCCGAAGTCGACGCCAAGGGCACGCGCTTGCTGCGTTTTACCGGCCCGGACATCGACGTGGCAAGCCTGCAGCGTGTGGCCGGGCTGGCTACGGCACACGCTTCCCCCCCTGCGCAGGTTACGGCCGTGCGCAAGGTGGCCATGGACGACGAAGCGGCGCTGCAAAGCCTGGTCAGCGAAGCCTTTACCGACTGGAGCAATGAAATTGTCATCGATCAGGCCCTGATCGATGCCTTTGCCACCCTGTCGGGCGATGACTACTGGATCCACACGGACCCGGAGCGTGCGCGCAAGCAAAGCCCGTTTGGCGGCACTATCGCCCACGGTGCGCTGGTGCAGGTGCTGCAATCACGGTTGAAGTTGCCCTTGGGTTTCGAGATCACCGGGTTCAGCACCATGGTCAACTATGGTTCTGACCGCCTGCGTTTCCCCGCACCTGTGCCAGCCGGGTCGCGGGTGCATGCGCGGGCAAGGGTCAAGCAGGTGGTGCAGGGCAAACGTGGCACGCAGTTGACGCTGGAAGTGAATACCCATGTGGTTGGCAGCGACCGCCCTTCGGTCATCAATGACCTGGTGATTCTGTACCTGTAGCCGTCTGGCTCATTTAACCGTTGGCCCGGCATTGCCGGAGACCGGGGCGCATTGCGCCCCTTTTTTTGCCACCTGGGTCTGCCGGGTGCGCCTCGCTTATCCCGGGTATCAGCTGTTTTGCCACCAGATCAGAGGCTTAGTCTCAACGGACGATGAGGCGCTCGTCCGCGCTCCGCACAATGAACACCATCAAAGGTGCAGTCACTGGGGAGCATGGCATGATGGATATACGGGGTCTGAGCTACTTCGTTGCTCAAATCGAAAACCTCAGTCAATGGCAACGCTATGCCGAAGACGTGCTGGGCATGATGGTGACACCCGCGCCCGGCGGCGGCCTGTATGTGAAGATGGATGAGCGCCCGTTTCGCATGTTGATCGTTGAGGGCGCTGCTGCGGGTTATGTCGCTTCCGGCTGGGAACTGGCCAGCGAACGCGCCTTCAATGCCGCCATCCAGGCCCTGGACAAAGCCGGGGTGCACTGGGCCACCGGCACGGCAGCCGAGATTGAACAGCGCGGCGTACAGGCATTGGTCTGCGTCATCGACCCGTCCGGTAACCGCCACGAGCTGAGCTGGGGGCACCGCTCCGATTGCCTGCCGTTTGTCTCGCCGCAGGGCGTGCCGCGCTTTCTGACCGGCGACATGGGGCTGGGCCACACCGTGCTGCCGGCCCCTGACTTCGAGGCCACCCTGGCGTTCGCCAAGGATGTGCTGGGTTTTGAACTGTCGGACATCTTCAATTTCTGCCCGGACCCTGCCGCGCCGCCCATTCGCATTCATTTCCTGCACTGCCAGAACAGCCGTCACCACTCCCTGGCACTGGCCGAGTTCGCGGTGAGCTCGGGGTGCGTGCACGTCATGGTCGAAGTCGACTCGATGACCGAAGTCGGCCGTGCCCACGACCGGCGCCAGGCCCACCAGGTGCCGCTGTCGGCCACCCTCGGCCAGCACCTGAACGACTTGATGACCTCGTTTTACATGAAGACCCCGTCCGGCTTCGACCTGGAGTACGGCTACGGCGGCCTGCAAGTGGACTGGGCCGGGCACTCGGCCTTCGAATTCACCCGCGTAAGCCTGTGGGGGCATGACTTTTCGGTCGGCCAGCAGCAAGGAGATGTGCAATGAACAAGCAAATGACGGCGGCCGATGCGGTGGCCCAGCTGCGCGATGGCATGACCATCGGCTTTGGCGGATGGGGCCCGCGGCGCAAGCCGATGACCATCGTTCGGGAAATCCTGCGATCTACGGTCAAGGACCTGACCGTGGTGGCCTATGGCGGCCCCGAGGTGGGCATGCTGTGCGCGGCCGGCAAGGTCAGCAAGCTGGTATTCGGCTTTGCAACGCTGGATGCCATCCCGTTGGAACCCTATTACCGCAAGGCGCGCGAAGCCGGTGAGCTGGAACTGCTGGAGGTCGATGAAGGCATGTTCCAGTGGGGGTTGCGGGCAGCCGCCATGCGCTTGCCTTTTCTGCCAACCCGTTGTGGCCTGGCAACGGATGTGACGGCGCTCAACCCTGGGTTGAAAACCATTGAGTCGCCCTACGACGACCGCGAAGTGCTGCTGGCCATGCCAGCACTGAACCTGGATGTGGCATTTGTTCACGTCAACGTCGCCGACCGCCTGGGCAATACCCTGGTGACCGGGCCTGACCCGTATTTCGATCACCTGTTTGCCCGCGCCGCCCAGCAGTGCTTCGTGTCCTGCGAGACGCTGCATGAACGCCTGGAACTGAGTGCCGAGCAAGCGCGCAGCAACACCTTTGAGCGCTACCTGGTAAGCGGCGTGATTCACGCCCCGTTTGGTGCGCACCCGACGTCGTGCCCGCCTGCATACGGCTGGGACTTCAAGCACTTGAAAGAATATGCCGCCAGCGCCGCCGAAGCAGGCGGCTGGCAGGCCTACATCGATGCGTTCGTGGCGCCGGGCGAGCTGGCGTATCACGACAAGAATGGCGGTGCCGCACGCATGGGCACATTGCCCCTGCCGGTGTTCTGAGGAGGATGGACATGTCGAGCAACTGTGAATTTACCCTCGCCGAACTGCTGATCGTGGCCGCCAGCGAGGCCTGGCGGGGCAATGGCGAATGGCTGGCGTCGGGCCTGGGTGTGATTCCACGGCTTGGCGCAAGCCTGGCCAAACTCAGCCACAGCCCGCAACTGCTGATGACCGACAGTGAGGCGTTTCTGGTTGAAGAGCCTATCCCGCTGGGGCCGCGCGGTGACTACGTGCCCAGGTACTCGGGTTACCTGAGCTTCGAGCGGGTGTTCGAATGTGTCTGGGGTGGCCGTCGGCACGCCATGATCGGCCCAACCCAGATTGACCGCTGGGGCCAGAGCAACCTGTCCTGCGTAGGCGACTACCGGCAACCCAAGGCAGCCATGCTCGGCGTGCGGGGCTTGCCCGGTAACAGCATCAACCACATCAACTCGTTCTTCGTGCCCAACCACAGTACCCGCGTGTTCGTCGGTGGCGAAGTGGACATGGTGTCGGGCGTGGGGTTCAAGGCCGAGCGCTGGCCGCAAGGGGTTCGCCGTGACCTGATGGATATCCGTCTGGTTGTCACCGACCTGTGTGTCATGGACTTCGAGGGCCCGCAGCGAGCCGTGCAGGTGCGCACGTTGCACCCTGGGGTGAGCTTTGAGGAAGTGCAGGAAAAAACCGGCTTCCCGCTGCTCAGGTCGCCGTCGCTGGCAGAAACCGCGCACCCGACGGCAGAGCAACTGGCGCTGATCCGTCGGCTTGATCCTCACGATTACCGCAGCACGGCAATCAAGGGCAACCCTGCTGGCGTACGCCCGGCGTAAGGGGAAGGACAGAGCATGAACAGCACAGACAGCGAATTTGTCCAGCGTGAAGACCATGCGGTCTACGAAACACAGGAACCCGTGCTGTACAGCGTGGCCGAGGGGATCGCGACGCTGACCATGAACCGGCCAGGCTTCAATAACGCACAGAATTCGCAAATGACCTACGCACTGGATGCGGCGCTGCGCCAAGCCGTGAATGATGACGCGGTCAAGGTTATCGTGCTGCGCGGCGCGGGCAAGCACTTCTCTGCCGGCCATGACATCGGCACGCCAGGGCGCGACATCAACAAGCCATTCGAGCGCGCGCACTTGTGGTGGGACCACACCAACAAACCGGGCGGCGAGCAACTGTACGCCCGTGAGCAGGAAGTGTACCTGGGCATGTGCCGGCGCTGGCGCGAACTGCCCAAGCCAACCATAGCGATGGTGCAGGGCGCTTGTGTGGCCGGCGGCTTGATGCTGGCCTGGGTCTGCGACCTGATCGTGGCCAGCGATGACGCGTTCTTCCAGGACCCGGTGGTGCGCATGGGCATACCCGGGGTGGAATATTTTGCCCATCCCTACGAGCTGAACCCGCGCATTGCCAAGGAGTTCCTGTTCACCGGCGAGCGCATGGGCGCCGACCGTGCGTACCACATGGGCATGGTCAACCGCGTGCTGCCACGTGCCGAGCTGGAGCAAGGCACCTACGCACTGGCTGCGAACATCGCACGCCAGCCGCGCATGGGCCTGGCCTTGACCAAGCAGGCCATCAACCATGTAGAAGACCTGCAGGGCAAGCGCACGGCAATGGACGCTGCATTTGCCTGGCACCACTTTGCCCATGCCCACAACGAGCTGCTCAGCGGGGACAAGCTTGGCGGCTTTGATGCCAAGGCCATGGCCCAGGCCAACAAGCTGGCCGCCGGCGGAGAGCAAGCATGAGCCGCTGGCTGGCAACGCCACTGACAGAGGCGTTGGGGTGCCGCTACCCCATCGTGCAAACGGCCATGGGCTGGGTGGCAGACGCCAACCTGGTGATCGCCACTACCCGGGCCGGTGGCTTCGGCTTTCTGGCTGGGGCAACCATTGCAGCCCAGGCCCTGGAGGGTGAAATCAACAAGGTGATTGCCGCCACTGGTGGCAGCAATTTCGGCCTCAACTTCCACATGTTCCAGGACAACGCCGCGCAGTGCGTCGACCTGGCCATCCGCTACCGCTTGCGTGCGGTCAGCTATGGCCGTGGGCCGGACAAACAGACCATTGCCCGCTTCAAGGCTGCCGGGGTGCTGTGCATCCCCACCGTGGGCGCGCTCAAGCATGCGCTCAAGGCGGTAGAACTGGGTGCAGACATGATCACCATCCAGGGGGGCGAGGGCGGCGGCCACACCGGCGGTGTACCCAGTTCAATCCTGTTGCCGCAGGTGCTGGATGCCGTGTCGGTGCCGGTCATCGCTGCCGGGGGCTACTCCACCGGCCGGGGCCTGGCCGGCGCGCTGGCCGCGGGCGCGGCAGGCATTGCCATGGGCACGCGGTTCTTGATGAGCAAGGACTCACCGACGCCGCCGGCCACCCTGGTGCACTACCTGAAGGTCAACGACCCGCAGAGGGTGCGAGTGACCACGGCGGTCGACGGTATGCGCCACCGCATGATCGACAACCCGTTCATCCAGCGCCTGGAGCAGGCCGGGCCGCTAGGGCGCCTGCGCATTGCCTTGCGCAGTGCCTGGAAATGGAAGCAGCACACCGGCATGAGCCTGCTGCAGGTGGCGTCAATCCTGCGCCAGGCACTGAAAGACGACCCCGCTGCGTTGTCGCAAACGGTCATGGCTGCCAACCAGCCGGTGCTGCTGCAGCGCTCGATGGTCGATGGTGTTCCGGACGAAGGCATCTTGCCCAGTGGCCAAGTTGCAGCAGCCATCGGCGAACTGAAAAGTTGCCAGCAACTGATTGAAGAAATTGCCGAGCAGGCTGAGCAATGCCTGGAAGCCTTGCTGGCACGCCAACCCGCTGAACTTTGGAGAGAGCCATCGTGACTCACGCATTCATTACACAGATCGAAGCGGGCATCGCCGAACTGGTGCTCGCCAAACCGCCGGTCAACGCCTTGAACAGCCAGGAGTGGATGGACCTTGCCAACCACGTTGAGGCCCTGGGTGACGACCCGCGGGTGCGGGTGATTGTGATCCGTGCCGAGGGCCGCGGCTTTTGCGCCGGCGTCGACATCAAGGAACTGGATGCCCACCCCGAGCGGATCGTGGCGGTCAACGCCGGTAATTATGCCGCGTTCAAGGCCGTACATCGCACCCCGGTGCCGGTCATTGTTGCCGTGCATGGCTTTGTGCTGGGTGGGGGGATCGGCCTGACAGGGGCGGCCGATATCGTGGTCGCTGCCGACTGTGCCACGTTTGCCTTGCCGGAAGTCGACCGCGGCGCGATGGGCGGGGGCGCACACCTGCAACGGCTGTTCCCGGTGCAGAAGGTACGCTACCTGTTCTTGACTGGCGACAAGATTGGCGCCGCCGAGGCCGCCCGCTACGGCTTTATCGAGCGTGTGGTGCCCAAGGAACAGCTGCGCGAAACCGCCCTGGAAATCGCCGCCAAAATCGCCGCCAAGAGCCCGGCGATGATCCGCATTGCCAAGGAAGCCCTCAACGGCATCGAAGACGGCAACCTTGAAGACAAATACCGCTGGGAGCAGGGCTTTACCCTTCAGGCCTATACCAGCCCGGATTCCGCCGAAACCCGCCGCGCCTTCGTCGAAAAACGCGACGCGAAGTTCTGAGAGAGCGCCATGGAACTAGCCTATACCGCAAAGCAGAAGGCCTTCCGCCAGGAAGTCCGTGAATGGCTGGCCGCCAACCTGCCGACCAGCCCCCTGGGCAGCTACGACACCCGCGAAGGCTTCGAGCAGCATCGCGCCTGGGAGGCCAAGCTGTTCGAGCATCGCCTGTCGATGGTGATGTGGCCCAAGCACCTCGGTGGGCGCGGGTGCGACCTGATCGAATGGCTGATTTTCGAAGAAGAGTATTACAGCGCTGACGCCCCCATGCGCATCAACCAGAACGGCCAGCTGATGCTTGGCCCCACCTTGATGGAGTTCGGTACCGAGGCGCAGAAGCAACGGTTCTTGCCGCGGATGGCGTCGAGCGTCGACATGTGGGCGCAAGGCTGGTCCGAACCCAACGCGGGCTCGGACATGGCCGCAATCACCAGCAAGGCCATCCGGGAGGGTGACCACTACGTGCTCAACGGGCAAAAGACCTGGTCGAGCCGGGCGCTGTTCGCCGACTGGCTGTTTGGCTTGTTCCGCAGTGACCCGCATTCAAGCCGGCACCACGGCCTGTCGTTCATCATGGTGCCACTGGATGCGCCGGGCGTGACCATTCGGCCGATCAAGGCGCTGAATGGCAAAAATACCTTTGCTGAAGTGTTTTTCGACGATGTCCGCGTGCCGGTCGAAAACTGCATCGGTGCAGAAGGCCAGGGTTGGCAGGTGGCAATGGCTACCGCTGGCTTCGAGCGTGGCTTGCTGCTGCGCTCGCCAGCGCGCTTCCAGGCCACGGCGCGCAAGCTGGTACAGCTGTACCACGCCCACCGCGCCAGCGCAGACCGCGACCCGAGCATCCGCGAAGCAGTGGTCGACGCCTGGCTGGGTGCAGAAGGTTATGCCCTGTCCTCCTACCACACCGTTGGCCGCTTGAGCCGCGGTGCGCAGATTGGCGCCGAGTCGAGCATCAACAAGATCATCTGGTCCGAGCTGGACCTGCGCATGCATGACACCGCCATGCGCATCCTTGGGGCTCACGGCGAACTGCTCAGCAGTGCGCCGCAGGCGGTTGCCGGGGCCTGGCTCGAGGGCTTCCTGTTCGCCCAGGCCGGGCCGATCTATGCCGGTACCAACGAAATCCAGCGCAACATCATTGCCGAGCGCATGCTCGGCCTGCCGAAGTAGGAGCCGGCCATGGACTTTACCTTTACCGATGATCAGCTCACCTTCCGTGAAGCCATCAGCCGCTTTCTGATGACGGAGGCGGCGCCGGAAATGCTGCGCCAGATCTGGGAAACCGACGCCGGCCGGTCTGCCGATTTACGCGGCAAAATCGCCGAGCAAGGGCTTACCGCGTTGTCGGTGCCCGAGCAGTTTGGCGGTTTGGGCATGGACGATGTCGCCTGGTCGCTGATGACCCAGGAGCTGGGGTACTACGCCATCCCCGATTCACTGGCCGATACCGCCTATGTGGTAACGGGCCTGTTGAACGGCCTGCCTCCCGGCTGCCCGGTGAAAGCCAGCTTGTTGCCGCGCATTGCCGACGGCAGCGTGCGCATCGCCATTGGCCACCCGATCAACCCGCTGGTGCCCGATGCACCGTTGGCCGAGTGGTTGATTCTGGCCCATGGCGATGAGGTACACGCGGTGCCGCGTGCGCAGGTGGATGTGCAGCCCAACGCCAGTATCGATGCCTCGCGGCGGCTGGGCAAGGTCAGCTGGAACCCCAGCCCCGACACGCGCCTGGTCGGCGGCGAGCAGGGCCGCGCGCTGTGGGCCGAAACGCTGAACCGCGGTGCCTTGTCGGTAGCCGGCCAGCTGCTGGGCCTGGCCCAGCGGATACTCGACCTGTCGGTAGACTACGTGGCCCAGCGCAAGCAGTTCGGCAAGCCGATTGGCAGTTTCCAGGCGGTGAAGCACCACTTGGCCGATATTGCCAGCAAGATCGAATTTGCCAAGCCTGTGCTGTACCGGGCCGCTTACGCGCTGAGCAAGGGCGAGCAAGGCGCAGATGTGTATGTTTCGCAGGCCAGGCTGGCCTGCTGCGAGGCCAGTTGGCTGGCCGCCCGCCACGGTATCCAGGTGCACGGGGCGATGGGTTACACCTGGGAGGTCGACCTGCAGATGTTCATGAAACGGGTGTGGTCGCTCGACCCGTCCTGGGGTGACCGTGCCACGCACAAGTCCCGTGTCGCCGCCTACGTGCTCAGTGATCAGGCCCGGCTTGGGCCTGGCGCAACATTCGAGGATTGAGCCATGCCCGAAGCCTATATTGTCGACGCCCTGCGCAGCCCTACCGGCAAGCGTAAGGGCAGCCTTGCCCACGTGCATGCGATTGACCTGGGCGCACACGTCCTGAAGGCGCTGGTCGAGCGCAATGCCGTACCGGCCGAAGACTATGACGATGTCATTTTCGGCTGTGTCGACGCCATCGGCTCGCAGGCCGGCGACATCGCCCGGACCAGTTGGCTGGCCGCCGGCTTGCCGCTGAACGTGCCGGGCACCACGGTGGACCGCCAGTGCGGTTCTTCGCAGCAGGCGCTGCACTTTGCCGCCCAGGCGGTGATGAGTGGTACCCAGGATGTGGTGGCGGTGGGCGGGGTGCAGACCATGACGCAAATCCCCATTTCATCGGCCATGCTGGCCGGCCAGCCGCTGGGTTTCAGCGACCCGTTTTCCGGCAGCCTGGGTTGGCAGGCGCGCTTCGGCAACCAGCCGGTCAACCAGTTCTATGCGGCGCAGCGCATTGCCGATCACTGGCAGCTTAGCCGCCAGGCCATGGAAGCGTTCGCGTTACAAAGCCACGCGCGGGCATTGGCCGCAGCCGATGCGGGTTACTTCGCGCGGGAAATCGTGGCATGCCAGGGGCTGGCACACGATGAAACGCCGCGTGTCAGCAGCCTGGAAAAAATGGCCAGCCTGGAACCGGTAAGCCCGGAGTACCCGTCGATTACGGCGGCGGTATCGAGCCAGACCTGCGACGCCTCCGCGGCCTTGCTGGTGGTTTCGGCGGCAGCGCTGAAACGCTACAACCTGACCCCCAGGGCGCGTATTCACCATTTGTCGGTGCTGGGTGATGACCCGATCTGGCACCTCACCGCGCCGATTGCCGCAACCCGCGCGGCGCTGAAGAAGGCCGGCATGCGCATGGCCGACATCGACCTGGTGGAGATCAACGAAGCCTTCGCCTCGGTGGTAATGGCCTGGGCCAAGGAACTGGATTACGACCCTGCGCGCACCAACGTCCACGGTGGCGCCATCGCCCTCGGCCACCCGCTTGGGGCCACCGGGGCGCGCCTGATGACCACCTTGCTGCATGCGCTGGAGCGCACGGGCGGGCGATACGGGCTGCAAACCATGTGCGAGGGCGGTGGCCAGGCCAACGTCAGCATCATCGAACGGCTCTGAAGCCGCCTACACCCAACAACAGGAGCACCTCCATGGGTATTTGTGACGCCCGTACCGTGATCATCACCGGCGCTGGTGGCGGCCTGGGCCGTGCCTATGCACTGGCATTTGCCGCCGAAGGCGCCAATGTGGTGGTCAACGACATCCGTGCTGACGCCGCACAGGCGGTTGCCGCCGAGATCTGTGCCAAGGGTGGCCAGGCCATTGCCAACGATGGCGACATCACCACCCTGAACACGGCGCAGCAGATTGTGGATGCCGCGCTGGCAGCGTTTGGTGAAGTCCATGTGCTGGTCAATAACGCCGGGGTCTTGCGCGATCGCATGTTCATCAGCTTGTCCGAAGAAGACTGGGACCAAGTGATGCGCGTGCACCTCAAAGGCCATTATTGCCTGGCCAACATCCTTGGCCGGCGTTGGCGGGACCTTGCCAAGGCCGGTTCGCCTGTGGCTGCGCGCATCATCAATACCAGCTCTGGTGCGGGCCTGCAGGGCTCGATCGGGCAGTCCAACTATTCGGCTGCCAAAGGCGGTATTGCTTCACTGACGCTGGTACAGGCGGCAGAGCTGGGCCGCTACGGAGTCACTGCCAATGCCCTGGCGCCGGCGGCGCGTACCGCGATGACCGAGAGCGCGATGCCGGACATGGTCAAGAAACCCGAAGACGACAGCTTCGACGCCTGGGCGGCAGACAACGTTGCGCCTTTGGTGGTGTGGCTGGGCAGTGTCGAGTCCGGGCACGTCAGCGGCCAGCTGTTTGAAAGCCAGGGCGGGCGGATTTCCCTGGGCGACGGTTGGCGCACCGGTGTGACGCGTGACAAAGGCGCGCGCTGGGAGGTGGGCGAGGTGGGTGATGTGGTAGCAGCCATTCTCGACGAAGCGCCCAAGGCACAGAAAGTCTGGGGCAGCTGAGCGTATGCCTTGGGTATTGCAGCGCCTGTGAGACCGAGCGCCGCCCGCGCGGCGCTTCGCGGCACAAGGCCGCTCCCACAGTCTGTTTCGGGCCAATCACTCCTGTGATTTCACCGCTGGCCGCCTTGTTTGTTCCCTTCGATATTGAAGGGGGTGCCGCCGCTTTTCATCAATCTCCAGCCATGCACCCAGGGGGCGCGTGCCACAGGCACAGGTTTAATTGGCCCGAAACAGATGTGGGAGCGGCCTTGTGCCGCGAAGCGCCGCGCGGGCGGCGCTCGATTGCATTGGCGACGCTTAAGGCAGGGCGAACACCCCGTCCGTTTTGACGATGTGCCCGATGATCGCGAGCCTTATACCTGTCGGAAAGCTTATCCGTCAGAGGTATACATCGTGAAGCAAGCCCCTCCTTATGTGCCCGGCCACCAGTTGCTGGCGGGCAAGTCCGTACTCATTACAGCCGCTGCTGGCGCCGGCATCGGCTATGCCGCAGCCAAGCGCTGCGCCGAAGAAGGTTGCCGGGCATTGATGGTGTCCGATGTCCACCCGCGTCGCCTGGAACAGGCGGTTGAGCAGTTGAAGGCCGACACCGGCTTGCAGGCCGTGTACGGCCAGTTATGCGACGTCACCGTCGAGGCCGAGGTGCAGGCGCTGGTCAGTGCCGCTGAACAGGCACTGGGTGGCGTCGATGTGCTGATCAACAACGCAGGCCTCGGTGGCCAGAAGCGTGTGGTCGATATGAGCGACGAAGAATGGCTGCGGGTCATCGACGTCACCCTCTCCGGCACCTTCCGCATGACCCGGGCAATGTTGCCCCACATGCAGCGTCGCGGTAGCGGGGCAATCGTCAATAACGCCTCGGTGCTGGGCTGGCGCGCGCAGAAGGAGCAGGCGCATTACGCCGCGGCCAAGGCCGGGGTCATGGCGTTGACCCGCTGCAGTGCCCTGGAGGCCGCCGAGCATGGGGTGCGCATCAATGCGGTGTCGCCGTCGATCGCCTTGCACGACTTCCTGAAAAAGGCTGCCAGTGAGGAACTGCTGGGCCAGTTGGCCGGCCGTGAGGCCTTTGGCCGCGCAGCCGAGGTGTGGGAAGTCGCCAATGTGATGGTGTTCCTGGCCAGCGATTACGCCTCGTACATGGTCGGCGAAGTGCTGTCGGTCAGTTCCCAACAGGCGTGAGGGTAGGCAATGAGCACACGATTCAGCAGTGCAGCGCAGCTTTTGGCCGCCCAGGGCCTGGACCTGGGCGTGACCGAGTGGCTGGAAATGACCCAGGCGCGGGTCAACCTGTTCGCCGAGGCAACCGGCGACCGGCAATGGATTCACGTCGACCCGGCGCGTGCGGCCAGCGGCCCGTTCGGCGCGTGCATCGCCCACGGTTACCTGACCCTGGCCCTGGCCAACCTGTTCATGCCGCAACTGATGACCCTGGAGAACATGGCCATGGGCGTGAACTACGGCACTGACCGCGTGCGCTTTCCGGCGGCAGTGCGTGTAGGCAGCCGTGTGCGCGGCCACGGCCAGCTTGTCAGCGCCCAGGTGATCGATACCGCGGTGCAGGTGGTGGTGCGCATCACCGTACAGATCGAAGGCGCCGAGCGCCCCGGCTGCGTGGTCGACACCATCAGCCGCTACACCTTCAACCCCGTAACCGAGTGAGCCTGAACATGAGCATGAATGACGTTGTTATCGTTGCCACGGCGCGTACTGCGCTGACCAAATCCTTCCGCGGCTCGTTCAATGACACAGAGGCGCCGGTGCTGGGGGGGCATGTGGTGCGTGCCGTGGTGGCGCGTGCCGGCATCGAGCCGGCCTCGGTGGAGGATGTGATCATGGGCGCCGCCGTGCAGCAAGGTACCCAGGGCTACAACATCGGCAGGCTGTGTGCCTACACCGGCGGCTTGCCCGAGAGCGTGCCAGGCATGGCCCTGGACAGGATGTGCGCCTCTGGCCTGATGAGCATCGGCGTGGCGGCAAAGAACATTCTGGCCGGTGAAATGAACATTGTTGTCGCCGGTGGCGTCGAGTCGTTGTCGCTGACCCAGAACAAGCACAAGAACACCTACCGCAACCAGTCGCAGGCCGTGCTGGCGTGCACGCCTGCCGCCTATATCCCGATGATAGAAACCGCCGAGATCGTCGCGCGCCGCTACGGCATCAGCCGCGCGGCGCAGGATGACTACGCACTGCAAAGCCAGCAGCGTACGGCCGCAGCGCAACGCGATGGTTTGTTCGCTGACGAAATCGTGCCCCTGACTGCGCAGCAGCAACTGTTTGACAAAGAGGGCCAGCCGGCCGGGCACCAGCAGGTGCTGGCTGATCGCGACGAGTGCAACCGCCCCTCGACCCGGGCCGAAGACCTGGCGGCGTTGAACCCGGTGTGGAAGAACGGCCAATGGGTTACCCAGGGTGAGTTCATTACCGCCGGCAATGCCTCGCAATTTTCTGATGGTGCCTCGGCCAGCCTGCTGATGAGCCGTGCCCAGGCTGTTCAGCACGGCCTGCAGCCGTTAGGCGTCTACCGCGGTATCGCGGTGGCCGGTTGTGCGCCCGAGGAAATGGGCATTGGGCCCGTGCTGGCGGTACCCAAGCTGCTCAAGCGTTTCGGGCTGACGGTCGCCGACATCGGCCTGTGGGAAATCAACGAGGCTTTCGCATGCCAGGTACTGCACTGTCGCGATGCCCTGGGCATTGCCCCAGAGCGCCTGAACGTCAATGGCGGGGCCATTGCCATCGGCCACCCGTTTGGAATGTCGGGGGCACGCATGGTCGGCCATGCGCTGCTTGAAGGGCGCCGCCGGGGCGTGCGCTACGTGATAGTGGCCATGTGCATTGGCGGCGGCATGGGGGCCGCGGGGCTGTTTGAAATCAGCTGATCGGGAATCGGCATGCCAGTTGCCGGGTTAGGCCATTTGGACGATGCCCCGGCAGCCAGGCAGGCCGACTATCTACACACCTCAGTCAACACCGGTTGTAAGCGCTGCCCCGTGGGGGTAGCGATTCACTACTACAAGAACAAGAGGGTGGCCGTATGGAGATTGTCGAGCGCCTGGATGTTGCTGCAAGGAGTCGCCCATGCGCCAACTGATTGCTTATCTGGTGTGCATCACGGTCGCCGGGGTGGTTGCACTGGCATTTACGCCTCGTGAGCCAAAGCCTGTTGCCGATACCGAGCTGAACACCGCTCGCATGCAGGTCAACGGCCTGCTCAACCTGGGCAAGCGCCAGGTTGCTGTCGGCGAGCGGGGCACCATCCTCATCAGCGAAAACCGCGGGCAAACCTGGCAGCAAGCCACGGTTCAACCGCAACGTCATATCTCACTCACCGGCCTGGCCGCACTTGATGGCGAACACCTGGTTGCGGTGGGCCAGGACGGCTGGATCCTGCGCTCACAGGATGCCGGCGCCAGCTGGCAGGAAGTTCATCTGGAAGCTGACACCGGCGAGCCGCTGCTTGGTGCCTGGGCCGCGAGCGGGCAACAGGTGTTTGCGTTCGGCAGCTACGGCAAGTTCTACCAGTCTGACGACGCCGGGGCGAGCTGGCAGGCACTGCTGTTGCCGGTTGACCGCGCGCACCTCAACGCAATGGACGGCGACCGTACCGGGCGGCGCATGCTGGTAGGTGAGCAGGGGCTGGTTATGCGCAGCGCCGACAGTGGCCAGCACTGGCAGCAGTTGCCTGCGTTCTACAACGGTTCACTGTTTGGCGTGGTGCGCCTCAGCGCTGAGCGCTGGGTCACCTATGGCATGCGCGGCAATGTGTTCGTTACCGACAACTTTGGCGAGACATGGCAAGCCATCAAGGTCGACAGCAGCCAACCGCTATATGGGCATGTGCTGTTACCCGGTGACGCCGGGGTACTGATTGTGGGTGCCGGCAGTGCGATGGTGCGCCTGGATGGCAAGGGGCGCCTGCTGGCAAGCCAGCGTCAAGCGGGGTTGGGCACGCTGACCTCAGCCATTGTCGTCGGCACCGGCCAGGTGCTGGTGGCTGGCGAGCGTGGTGTGTTCCAGGGGAACGGCAATCCTGTTGCCGCCCTGAATCAAGGGGAGTCGCTTCATGAAGCACGCTGATACCTGGGTGACACGCACGGTCGAGCGCTGCGCCGACCTGTTGCTGGCCCACCGCAAGTCGCTGTTGACCCTGTTCGTGCTGCTGACCCTGGGCTTGGGCTACAGCGCCACGCATACCCGGCTCGACCCCGGGTTCAACAAGCAGATCCCGGTGCGTCATGAGTACATGCTCAACTTCCTGGAGTTCAGCCAATACTTCACGGGTGCCAATCGCTTCCTGGTCAGTGTGCGCTGGAAAGGCGAGGGCGATATCTACAACCCGCAGTTTCTCGACACCCTGCGCAAGGTCACTGACGATGTGTTCTTCATCAACGGCGTCAGCCGCGCCAGTGTGACCTCCCTGTTCACGGCCAATGTGCGCTACATCGAGATCACCGAAGACGGCTTTTTTGGCGATGTGGTGGTGCCGCCGCGCTTTACCGGCACCCAACAGGACTTGGCCCAGGTGCGCAACAATGCCGCGCGTTCCGGGCAAGTCGGCCGCCTGGTGGCCAACGACCTGAAGTCGGCGATGGTGCGTGCCGACCTTCAGGACACCGACCCGCAAACGGGCACCGCTGTCGATTACGTTGATGTGGCCCAGCGCCTGGAGGCTATTCGCGCCAAATACAGCAGCGACCAGGTTGAAATCAACATCGTCGGTTTCGCCAAGCTGGTGGGCGACGTGGTTGATGGCTTGATGACGGTGATGGGGTTCTTTGCCGTCGCGTTCCTGATCACCGGCGTGTTGCTGTGGCTGTATTCACGCTCGCTGCGCCTGACCGTGGTCGCCTTGCTGGTGGCGTTGTTACCCGTGGTGTGGCTGCTGGGCCTGCTGCCGCTGATGGGGCTGGGCATCGACCCGATGTCGATATTGGTGCCGTTCCTGATTTTCTCCATCGGGGTATCGCATGCGGTGCAGATGACCAACGCCTGGAAACAGGAAGTGCTGGCCGGCAAGGATGCGTTGCAGGCCGCACGGCTGGCCTTCTGCAAGATCTTTATTCCGGGCTCGCTGGCGCTGTTGATGAATGCCTTGGGTTTTGCCGTGATCATGCTGATCGATATCCCGATCGTGCATGAACTGGGCGTAACCGCGTGTATCGGGGTGATGCTGATGATCGTCACCAACAAGCTGATGTTGCCGATCATCATTTCTCACTTGCGCCTGGGGCGTGGGGCGCTGAACCAGGTGCGGCAGGCGCCGCGGCATCCGCTGTGGTGGCGACTGTCGGCGCTGGCCGAACCGCGTCCGGCGCTGGCGGTGCTGGTGGTCAGCCTGATGTTGCTGGGTGTTGCCGTGGTCAAGGCGCGGCAGCTGGAGGTGGGCGATGTCGGTGCAGGTGCCCCGGAACTGCGTGCCGACTCGCGCTACAACCTGGACAACGCCAGCATCATTGGCAGTTACTCCATTGGCCTGGATGTGCTGGCTGTGTTCGTCCAGGCGCAGGGAGTGGAAGAGGCCTGCCTGTCGCCAGCGGTGATGCGTGCGGTAGAGGCGTTCGATTTCCAGATGCGCAGTGTCGCCGGGGTGCAGTCGGTGCAGAGCGTGGCCGGGTTCGGCAAGACCGTGATCGCCGGCAACAACGAAGGCAACCCGCGCTGGGCCGCGATTCCGGGCTCGTCCCGCGGCTTGAGCCAGGGCGCCCGGGCCTATGTACCGGATGACGGCCTGGTGACCGATGGCTGCCAGCGCATGCAGATCCTGGTGTTCCTGACCGATCACGATGGCGCCACCGTGGCCCATGTGGTGAGTGAGGCCAAACGCATCATCGCCCAGGTCCAGGTGCCGGAAATCGAGTTTGTTCTGGGCGGGGGCAACGTCGGGGTGATGGCAGCTGCCAACGATTCCGTCAAGCGTGCCGAAGTGGTGATGCTGGTGGCGTTGTTCGGGTCGGTGTGGTTGTTCTGCTGGCTGACGTTCGGTTCACTGCGCGCAGTACTGTGCATCCTGGTGCCGCTGGCGATCGTGGCGGTGCTGTGCAATGCACTGATGGCGATGCTGGGTATCGGCCTGAAGGTCGCGACGCTACCGGTGATGGCACTGGGCGTGGGGGTAGGGGTGGACTACGGCATCTACCTGTATGAGCGCATTCAGCACGAGATGGCTGAAGGAGCCGACTTGCGCCAGGCGTTCTACCAGGCCATGTGCCAGCGCGGCACGGCGGCGGTTTTCACCGCCCTGACCATGTCGATCGGCGTGTGCACCTGGGCCTTTGCGCCGCTCAAGTTCCAGGCTGACATGGGGGTATTGCTTTCATTCATGTTTCTGGTAAATGTGCTGGGTGCGATCTTCCTGCTGCCGGCGCTGGCGGCCTGGTTCAACCAGGGCAAACCTCTCGTGGTGGCCAAGGCGCGCCGTACACCGCATGCGCAACTGGTCAAATCATAACAATAAGAACGGGCACGGCCTTGGCCGCGCCCGCGAGGAGACGGGCGATGGGAAATTCCAGCTTGAGCATGCAAGCGTTGGCCGACATGGGCCTGGAGCTTGACGAATATGACCGGCTTGTTGGCGAATTTTACGACGGTGCGCTGGACCACAAGCTGATGGCCAAGTCGTTGCGCCACATTCGCAGCTTGTTCCAGGCCAACTACGTGACCCTGATCCTGCGGGTACCCGAGCAACCGGACATGGGCTTGATGATCGTCGTTGGCGACATCGAAGGTGAAGGCGAGGTCAGTTACTGGGCCTACCCGCAAGGCATGACGCCATTCAGCAACCAGCCGCTGGACAGCGTGTTCACCGTCGAAGACCTGATGAGCGAAGCTGAGTGGACCGGCTCGGCCTACTTCAAGACATTTTGCGTTCCTCAGGACATCTACCATGTCATGGGCGCTGATATCTCGACGCCTGATGGCGGCAAGCTGCGGTTTCGCATTACCCGGTCGAAAACCGTGCCGAAATTTTCCGCTGCAGAGCGTGCCCTGTGCGAAATGTTCCTGCCGCATCTGCGCCGGGCCATGCATGTGCACAACCTGCTCGACCGAAGTGAGTCGATCAGTGAGCTGTACTCCCAGGCGATCAGCCGGCTGTCGGTGGCCACCATCGTGCTTGACCAGAACGGAAGCGTGCTGCGCCTGAACCCGGTGGCCAGAGAGCTGCTTGACCGCGCAGACGGCCTGAAGATGGTCGGTGGTCGCCTGGAGGCCACCTATCCCAGCGACAACCGTGAGCTGCAGCGGTTGGTGCGCAGTGCATTTGCCCGTGAAATGGACAACGAAAAAGTCAGCGCCGCCGCCGAAGCGATGTCGGTGGCGCGGCCTTCGGGCAACGTCAACCTGGGGGTAGTGGTCGAGTCCATCTGCACCCAGGACTGGGCCGAAGGCAAGAGCAAACCGGTGGTGGTGGTGTACATACGCGACGCCGTTGGCCGCTCCATGGCCAATGAGACCGTGACCAAGCAGCTGTTCAACCTGACCCGTGCCGAAACCGCCCTGGCCATGGAGCTGGCCAACGGCCTGTCGCTTGAAGAAGCCGCTGAAGTGTTGAACGTTCGTCGCAATACCGCCCGCGCCCACCTGCGTTCGATCTTTTCCAAGACCGGCGTACGCCGCCAGACGGAGTTGGTGCGCATCATCCTCAACAGCGTGGTCGCCTTGGGAAAGCCCAGGTTGTCCCCGTCGGCGGCCGATAGGCTCGAGGCGCCTGCCTTGAAGCTGGCCCCGCCGGTGCGCCACAGCGCCTGAGCGCCTTTTACCACAACCCCAGCGCCCCGCGTCTGCTTGCAGCCCGGGGCGTTTTAGTCCGTGCGGACGATGTTGCCGGGCCGGCCCGCCACCAATACTCGACCCCACCATCACTTATCGAGGAAGTACGTTATGCCAGTTACAGCCGTCAGTGGTTCTGCGTCAGGAATCGGCGCAGCCGTGTGCCAGGCGCTGCGCGCCGCGGGCCATCGCGTTATCGGCATCGACCGTGCAGAGGCGCAGGTCGTTGCCGACCTGTCCACTGCACAAGGGCGCCAGGCTGCCATCACGGCGGTGCTGGAGCAGAGCGGGGGTGTGCTCGACGGCCTGGTGTGCTGTGCCGGGGTGGGCTCCAGCGCGCTGTCCAATACCATCATTGCGGTCAACTACTTTGGCGTCAGTGAACTGCTTGATGGCCTGGCCGATGCCTTGGCCAAAGGCCAAGCCCCGGCAGCGGTGGTGATTGGCTCCATCGCGGCTACCCATGCCAACCCAGAGCAACAACCGATGATTGCGGCCATGCTTGCAGGCAATGAGGCGTTGGCACTGGAGCAGGCCAATGCGCTGGAGTTGTCACACGTGGCCTACGCCTGCTCCAAGTATGCCGTCACGGCCAATGCCCGCATCAAGGCTGTGCAATGGGCCAAGCAAGGGATTCGTCTGAACGTGGTTGCCCCCGGTGCAGTCGAGACACCGTTGCACCAGGCCTCGTTGAACGACCCGCGTTTTGCCAAGGCAGTGCGTGAGTTTGTCGCGCCCATGGGGCGCTCCGGCCACCCTGAGGAAATTGCCCAGGTGGTGGCATTCCTGCAGTCGGCACAGGCCAGCTTCGTGCATGGCACTGTGGTCTTCGTTGATGGCGGCATGGATGCCATGGTGCGTCCGGCCCGGTTCTGACCATTGCCTGCAGGAGGCTAGCCATGACCCAAGTGGCATTCATTACCGGTGCCAGCCGCGGCATCGGGCGCGAAACTGCAATGGCGTTCGCCCGGGCGGGGTTCGATGTGGCCATCAGCGCGCGCACCGTAGCAGAGGGCGCGCAGGCTGAGCATCGCCTGCTCGATGCCCGGGGCGTACCGTTGCCGGGCAGCCTCGACAGCACCGCCTCAGCCATTCGTGCGCTGGGGCGCCAGGCCCTGATAGTGCCGATGGACCTGCTGGACAGCGATTCGGTGCTCGCCGCAAGCCAGGCGGTGCTGGCAGCCTATGGGCGGATCGACGTGCTGGTCAACAACGCGATCTATCAGGGCAATGACCTGAACGCAGCCTACATGTCATTGCAACCACAGACCCTGGAACGCGTGTTCAAGGGTTATGTGCTGGCGCCACTGCTGCTGACCCAGGCGGTACTGGCGGCGATGCTTGCGCAGGGCGTGGGTGTGGTGATCAACGTCACCTCCGGCGCAGGCGAAAGCGACCCGCCGGTGGCCGCGGCGCAAGGTGGCTGGGGCTACGCCTATGGTGCCGGCAAGGCCGCGGTGTCGAGGGCAGCCGGGGTGATCGCGACAGAACTGGGCGGGCAGGGGATAAGGGCATACACGGTCAACCCCGGTGTAGTAACCACCGACGCGCTCAAGGCCACGCTGGGCGAAAGCGGCCTGCTGGCCTTGCGCGTCGGCACGGCACCGCCGCATGTGCCAGCGCAGGTGATGGTGTGGTTGGCCACCTGCGAGCAGGCAGCACGCTTTCAGCGGCGCACCATCGCTGCACAGCCGTTTGCCCTGGAACACGGTATCGTCGACGACTGGCGATAGCCGCAAGCACAGCTCGTGACCTGCTCATCTAGTCCATGCGGAGGATGAGCAGTCGGTGCTGCTCGTTGAAGATTGACCGGGCAAGTTACCGGGGATTTTCACACGAGGAACAATAACAATGACCAAGCTCGCAGCAATCAACGTCGACAGTGTTCTGGCACCTCGCTTCGGTCGAGGCTGGCATTGCCTGGGTGAGGCTGCCGACTACCGTGACGGCCAGCTGCATACCCTGGACATCTTTGGCACTCGCTTGTTGGCCTTTGCCACGTCCAGCGGCCAGATCAGCGTGATCGATGCACACTGCCCACACATGGGCGCAGACCTTTCCCGCGGGACACTGGAGAATGACAGGGTGGTCTGCCCGTTCCACCATTGGCAATACGATGCCAGCGGCAAATGCGTGGAAATCCCTTACTGCAAGCGCATCCCGCCCAAGGCCAAAACCCGCAGCTGGCTGACGTGCGAGGAAAACAACCTGTTGTTCGTCTGGAACAACCCGGAAGGCAAGGCCCCGGCAAGCGACGTGGTGATACCGCACCTGCCCGAGCAGGACAGCGATGAGTGGTTGCATGACTGGCACATGGACAAGCTGATCATCGAAACCAACCCCCGTGAACTGGTCGACAACCTGGCGGATGCCCAGCACTTCGGCCCGGTGCATGGCACGCCGACCAAGTATTTTGCCAACGTCTTTGAAGGCCACATCGCACAGCAGATCTTTCATGGCGATTCCGAGCGCCTGGGCGGCGACCTGGTAGCGGAGTCGGCCTACTACGGGCCTGCCACCCACTTCACCCGCATGCGCGCGGTTTTCGAGGGCATGGAAATCCATTCGATCCTGCTCAACTGCCATGTACCGATCACGGCCAACAGCTTCGAGCTGCGCTTCGGCTGCATGGTCAAGAAGATCGAAGGCTGGAGTGAGGAACAGAACCGAGCCCTGGCCCAGGATTACGTGCTGCGCAACCGTGAGTCGTTCTATCAGGACGTGGATATCTGGGCGCACAAGGTCCGGGTCAACAACCCGGTGCTGGCAGAGGGCGATGGCCCGGTCTATCAGCTGCGCGAATGGTACGAACAATTCTTCATGGACGAAGCCAGCGTGCCCGCCGCAATGGCCGAGCGCCGTGAAATCATCACAGTCGACAAGCACTGATCACCCGCCAGGCAGGAACACGCAATGAACATGAGTGGCCGTAGGACGCTGGCGATCATGCTGGCTGCAAGCTTTGCCTCGACGATTGGCGGGTTGCCGTTCAATACCTTGCCGATCCTGCTTGGCGCGATGGTCGACAGCCTTGGCTTCAGCATCGAGCAGGTTGGCCTGCTGGGCTCGGTATGCTTTGCCGGGTATCTGCTCGGCACGTTGGTGGCGGTGATGTTGATCGACCACCTGAACTGGCGCTGGTTGACCTTGGCCTGTGCCCTGGGCGCGGCAACGGCGTACGGCATGTCGTCATGGCTACCGGCGGCGGTGCAGCTGCCGATATGGGCGCTGATCGGTTTTTTTGCCGCTTTGATGACGTGCCTTGGCATGCGCATCATGGGGCAGATGGCCAACAAGGAGCGGGCCTTGGGCATGCGCCTGGGCATCGAGCTTGGCGTTGTCGCAGCGGTGCTGTTTGCCTTGCCGTCGCTGGTGATTACGCACTTTCAGTACGCCGGTGCAGCCGTGATGCTGGCGGTGGTTATCGTGCTGCTGAGTGTCAGTGCGCTGGCGTTGCCCAGGCGCCAGGACTTCATGGTTGAAAGCAGCGCGAATCACACGGGTTCGCTGCTGTCGCGTTTCGCCTTTCCGCCGGCAGCCTATGTGGCCTTGGTGTGTTTCTTCCTGTTTGGTAGCGGGCAAATCGGCCTTTGGGCGTTTCTGGAGCGCTTGGGCCATGGCCTTGCCTTGCAGCCAACGGAAATGGGCACTGTATTTGCGGTGCTGAAATTGCTGGGCGGGGCGGCGGCGCTGGCCTTGGCATTGGTGGGTGACCGCTTGGGTGTGCGCATACCCCATCTGCTGGTTTTGGCGGTGTTGGGGGTTGGTTTGTTGTTGCTGGGCAATGCCGAAGGCTTTCTGAGCTATGCCCTGGGGGCCTGGATCTGGGAGGTAGGCTTCACCTGGGGCTGCGTTTATCAGACGGCAGCCATTGCCCGCCTGGACAGCAGCGGCCGATCGATCATGTTGATTCCGGGCGCCTTCGCCTTGAGCTCCATGGCCGGGCCGGCGCTGGCCGGCAAGTTGCTCAGCCAGGGCTATAGCGAACTGCTGTGGCTTGCGGCCCTGTGCGCATTGATCCCGGTGCTGGTGTTTTCCGGGTTGCTGGCGCGACGCTTGCAACGTTTGCAGGAAGATACCGTTACCCGCACGATACTGCCCCAGGCACAGCGCGTCGCCTAGCCGTCGCGCTCTGGCGGGCGGTGTCAGCGCTGTGCCAAGGGCTGTGGTTACGGTTGTTGATCAATGGCCGACCACTGGTCGAAGGCCGCCTGCATCCTTTGCCGGGTCTGGGCGTCAGCGGGGATCAAGTGCTCGATGCGCAGCGATTGCACCGTGATGTCCTGCGGCATGCCGAAGGTGGTAAACGTGGACAAAAAGCCCAGTTCGCCATAGGCGGTGGTCAAACGGGTCAGCAGCACGGGTGTGGCCGCTGCCGCATCCAGTGGGCTGCCCGGGGCCGGCAAGCTACGCATGCGCGCTGCCAGCACCGGGTTGCCGGCGGCCTCCCTGGACGCGCGTTGCCAGGCCGCAGCGCGGATTTCTGGCGCATTGGCCAAGTGGTCACCCAGCCCGCCTGGGCACAGCAGTGTCTGCAGCAGATTAAGGCCGGTCGCCGGCTGTGCGGTCACGCCGGCCATGGCCAGCAGCAGCCCGGTGCTGGTATTGGCGGCGATCACATCCCAGTTGCTGTCGATGACGATCGCCGGTGCAGGGTTGTTCACCTGCAGGATGTGTTCGATTGCAGTATTCACCAATGCCAGTTCTGGCGCATCGAGCGGCGAGGCGGCGTAGCGGGGTGCGTACCCGGCGGCGACGAATACCGCGTTGCAGTGCTCCAGCGGCGCACCAAGCGCCGATAACAGAGCATGCAAGGTGCTTGGGCTGGCCTTGGCGCGCCCGGTTTCCACACAGCTCCCTTGGCGGGCTGGCTGTGGCGCTGAACGCACCCGCGCAACCGATACTCTGGCTGAGCATTACGTTCACCTTTGCCAGGGTATTGCATACGCTGGCCTATCTGTTCGGCCTGCAGCCATGGCGCACGCTGTTCTACGGCGTCGGGGTTATTTGCCTGCTGGTTTTTTGTGCACTCATCGCAGCGAAGATTTGTAGCTGACCCAAAATATTGCATGAGTCATCTTGATGCTTTCACATAGCGGTACTAATACTTAAGCACTGCCGAAGAGGGATGATCATGCAGACGCGTTTCGTTGTGGTTCCCGCAGTGCCAATCCAGAAAGAGGTCTACCCTCGGCGGCTCGGTTTTCCCGCCGCGTTGGGGGAGGGCTATGACCTTTATGACACGCATGACAAGGTGCGCCTGAGCCTGAACTTTTCCACCCGTGCCCAAGCGGAATTCGAATGCGTGTGCCGCAACCGCTGCCGCGATGCCGATGATGCCGATATTGTCGGCATTGGTTGAGTGCATGCCGCGGCCAAGGCATCAGGCGACGTAGCGGCAGTAATAGTCCAGCGTGGCCAGGTTTTTGTCCTTGGCCTCGAACATGATGTCGAACCGCTCGAGAAACTGCAGCGCGTAGCGGTTGGTCCAGTCGTTCCACATCTGCGCACTGTGCGCGTACAGGTCGCGCTTGTTGACCTTGTCCAGCAGTGCCGGAAGGGTCAGCTTGGTTCCAGCGTCAAAACCAAGCGCCTGCAGGTGCTCGGGCGGCTGTGAATAATGCATGACTGGCCGCACGCCCCGCCAACTGGCAATGATGCGCTCGACGCGCGGGTCGTTCGGGGCTATATAGTCGCCCTCATGGATCCAGCAATGGTGGATATCCAGCACCACGGGCGCCAGGTCGGCCACCGCCAGGCAGTCATCGACACCGTAGGTTTTTTCATCGTTCTCGAAGGTAATCACGTTACGCGCCACCTGCGACAGCCGTGGCCACACCTGGCGGATGCCCGCCGCACCCAGGCGTCCGGCAATGTGCACGTTGCACTTGAAATCCTGGAAGGTCTGGCCAAAACCCATCATACGGATCATGTCGCCGTGGTATTCGAACTCGGCCAGGCTGTTCTCTACGACTTCGGCACGGTCCGAACCGAGCACGCAATACTGGCCCGGGTGGAAGGACAAGCGAATGTTCTGCTCACGGGCCAGCTGGCCGATGGCGGCGAAGCGTTCGACCATCAGTAACTGGAGGGCTGGCTCACGGTATAGCGGGGCAACGGCTGGGTGGCTGTACAGCGGCAGCAGGTCGCTGCTCAGGCGCAACATGCGCAGCATGGGCTGCAGCTCGCTGACATAGGCCAGCAGGCGCAACTGGGCATCGAGGTTGTGCTGTACCAGCTCCAGTAGCTTGGCCCGAGCAGCCGCTTCGCCCGCGCCGGTCATCCAGCGCAGGGTGGTGGTGCGTGGGTTGAAGGTACGCTCGATGGTTTCCAGCGCCTTGATCGTCAGGCTGCGGTGCGGGTGGCGGTACATGCAGGCGAAACCAAGGCGTGGCATGAGGTACTCCAGGTGGGGTCAAAGCAGCGTGTCCAGCGTGATCGGGAATGTTCGCACACGCTTGCAGGTGGCATGGTAAATGGCATTGGCCACGGCCGCCGCCACGCCAACGATACCGATCTCTCCCACCCCTTTGGAACCCAGCTCATTCACCACCTCGTCATGCTCCTCCACGAATATCACGTCGATATCCGCTATGTCGGCGTTGACGGGTATGTGGTACTCGGCAAGGTTGTGGTTGAGGATTCGCCCCAGCTGATGGTCGGTTTGTGCCTGCTCCTGCAGCGCCATGCCCAGCCCCCAGACCACGCCTCCAAGAATCTGGCTGCGAGCGGTTTTCGGGTTGATGACGCGCCCTGCGGCGACGGCACTGACTACCCGGCTGACACTGATCGTGCCCAATTCTTCGTCGACCAGCACTTCTACGAATACCGCTGAATGTGTTGCACTGGAATACCGCTTGCGCTTGTCACTCGGCTGCGCCTCGACGTGCACCTCGAAAAACGCATGCTGGCTGCCGGCAAGCAGATCGGCGAGCCCGATCGATCGATTACCGGCCAGCAGACACCCGTGGGCGAAGCTGAACGCCGAATCTGCCAGCGACGCCAGGTCGGCGTGTTGCCGGCGCGCCTGATCGATTACGCAATCGCGCAGCGCCAGGCAGGCCTGGCGTACTGCCGAGCCGACCGAAGACACGGTGAAGGAGCCGCCCTGCAGTGGTGCGGTCGGCAATGAGGAATCGCCAAGCAGGAACGTGACATTGCCCACGTCAGTGCCGGCAGCATCCGCTGCGATCTGTGTCATCACCGTGTAGGTGCCCGTGCCGATGTCGGTGGTTGCGCTGCTGACGGTCAGGTGGCCTTGGGCGTCAAGGCGCGCCTTGGCACTGGCCTTCATCTGCATCGCTTCCCACACACCACCGGCCATGCCCCAGCCCACCAACTGCCTGCCGCGACGCATCGTCCCGGGAGCGAGGGGGCGCTTTGCCCAGCCAAAACGCTGCGCGCCCTGTTGGTAACACGCCAGCAGTGCCTTGCTCGAATAGGGTTTGCCTTCGTTGCCGTTGTGGCTGGCGAAGTTGCGCCGACGCAGTTCCAACGGGTCGAGCTGCGCTGCCCAGGCCAGTTCATCCATCGCGCATTCCAGGGCAAGCACACCAGAGCCCGCGCCCGGTGCGCGCATGTCCAGCGGGGTGTAGACATCCAGCGGTACCAGGCGATAGGTCAAGGCGACGTTGTCGCAGTGGTAGAGCATGCCGCTCCATTCCACCAGGTGTTCGGTGAAGTCCTCGAAACGCGACGTCTGGCCGATGGCATCGTGGGCGATCGCCTGCAACCTGCCATTACTGTCGGCGCCCAGGCGCAGCCGCTGCTGGGTGCGCGGGCGATAGCCGAAGGTAAACATCTGCTGGCGACTGAGGGTGACACGCACAGAACGTTTCAGGTACAGGGCGGCCATTACCGCCAGGGTCAACTGATATTGCGGGCGTAACCCCGAGCCGAAGGCACCCCCGACGAATGCTGCCTTTACCCTGAGCTGATCTTTGGGCAAACCGAACACATTATGCAGGTAGTCTTGGCAGTTTTGCGTACCCTGGGTCTTGTCATGGATCTCCAGCTTGCCGTCGACTTGGTAGAACACCGTCGACGCGTGGGGCTCCATCGGGTTGTGATGTTCGTTGGCGGTGAGGTAGGTGGCGTCAATGGCCACCGCTGCGTTGGCAAATTGCCCGGCAAAATCGCCTCGGGGCCCGGGCGTTTGCGCAGGCGCCTCATGTGCGGAGCCCATCACGCTCAGCAAGTCGGACTGGTGAGTGTCCGGCGTGTATTCGATCACTACCAGCGAACCGGCATAGCGCGCTATTTCAAGCGATTGTGCCACCACCAGCGCCAGGGGCTGGCCGCTATACAGCACACGGTCATTGAACAAGGGGCGGAATGGCGCCCCTTCGGCAGCGTCGGCGTCGTTGTAATCGTCATCGTAACTGGAAATACGAGGCCGGTTGCCATGGTCCAGCACGGCAACCACGCCCGGCACCTGCAGTGCCCGCGTGCTGTCTATGCGCAACACTCGCCCACGGGCGATGGTGCTGGACACCACGCTGCCATGCAGCAGCCCGGCTTCAGGGAAGTCCGCTGCGTAACGCGCCTGCCCGGTGACTTTCGCCACGCCATCCACACGGTCCAGAGGCGTTCCGATAACCTTGTTCATGCCGTCGCTCCCTGATCCGTTGCGCCAAAAGCCGCGTCACTCAACGCCCGGACAATGGCCCGTTGCGCGAGCTTGATCTTGAAGCCGTTATGGCTGAGAGGGCTGGCACCCTGCAACAGGCGTTCGGCTGTACGCGTGAAAAGTGCAACGGATGCGAGCTGACCACGCAGGCCAGCTTCCACCGCCGGGTCCCGCCAAGGCTTGTGGGCCACCCCACCCAATGCCACGCGGGCGTCCCGGATCAGCCCTGCATCGAAGGTCAAGGCAGCCGCCACCGATACCAGCGCGAAGGCAAAAGAGGCGCGATCGCGAACCTTGAGGTAGCGATAGTGCTGTGCAAACGCCGGTGGCGGCAGCTCGATGGCGGTGATGAGCTCTGCCGGGCGCAGGTGGTTGTCCCGCGCCGGCTCAGCGCCTGGCAGACGATGGAAATCGCTGAATGCGATCTGGCGATTCCCGGCAGGGCCTTGCACATGCACCACCGCCTCGAGTGCAGCCAGGGCGACGCACATGTCCGAAGGGTGGGTCGCGACGCAGGCATCGCTGGCGCCGAGGATGGCATGAATACGGTTCAGACCGGTGCGTGCCGGGCAGCCGCTGCCGGGATCGCGCTTGTTGCAAGGTGTGCCGGTGTCGTAAAAGTAGTAACAGCGCGTGCGTTGCAGCAGATTGCCGGCCGTGCTGGCCATGTTCCGCAATTGCGCGGAGGCGCCGGCCAGGATGGCATCGGCCAGCAAGGGATAGTGCTGCTGGATGGCTGGGTGCCAGGCCAGGTCGGCATTGCTGACCAGCGCGCCGATCAGCAGGCCACCACTGGCTGTTGTTTCGATGTTGGCAAGGGCCAGCCCGGTGATGTCGATCAGACGCTGAGGGCGCACCACGTTTTCTTTCATGAGGTCGACAAGGTTGGTTCCACCGGCAATGTACTGCGATGAAGCATTGGCGAGGCTTAACGCCTCGCTGATCGAGGTCGGTTTGTGGTAGCTGAACGGACTCATGAATTTTGCTCCTTCATCAGCGGCAACGCCTCTTCGACGGCTGCCACGATGTTGCTGTAGGCGCCGCAGCGGCACAGGTTGCCGCTCATCTGTTCACGGATGTCGACACGCGTTTCGGCGCGCCCTTCGTAAGCCATGCCGATAGCCGAGCAGATCTGCCCAGGCGTGCAGTAGCCGCATTGGAAGGCATCATGGGTGATGAAGGCGCGCTGCATGGGATGGAGTTTTTCGCCGTGGGCCAGCCCTTCGACAGTGACCACCTTGGCCCCGTCGCACATGACTGCCAAGGTCAGGCAGGCGTTGATCCGCCGCCCGTCTCGTATGACCGTACAGGCGCCGCATTGGCCGTGGTCGCAGCCTTTTTTACTGCCGACCAGGTCGAGTTGTTCGCGCAGCAGGTCGAGCAAGGTCGTCCACGGCAGTACATCCAGCGCCTGCTGTGTGCCATTTACGGTCATCTGTATGGGGCGCAGGTGGGCGCCCTCAGGGAGGGTTTCTCGCATGACAGGTCCTCACGGTTCGGGTTCGCACAGTGCGCTGTGTCTATGGGCTGGGACTGAACTGGCCAGGCAATTGTTCAGCCCGGGTGCGGTTGCTCAACCGTGTTTGCGCAACGCTTCTACCAATTCGGCCTTGGTCATGGTGGAGCGGCCCTTGATATCTTTGCTGCGCGCTTCTTTCATCAGGCTTTGTTTGCTCTGGGTTTCCAGTGAACTGCCCGAGGTACGCGAATGGCCCTGGCGTGACTTGGCTGCCCGCTTGGCCGAATCGGCGCGGGCGGCCTTCTTCTCGTTCGGCGGCGTGCTTTTTCCCGAGCCGCCTTTCTTCTCGCCGCCCCCGGATTGCTTGTTGACAGTGGCCCAGGCACGGGCTTCAGCCTCATCTTTCGACAAGCCCTTGTGCTCGTAGCCTTCCTCGATGTGCTCGGCTTTGCGCTTTTGCTTGTCGGTGTATTTGTCTTTATCGCCGCGTGGCATGGTCTTTACTCCCGCTGTTTGCCTGAGCGGTTGAAACCCTGCGCGGCAGAAGAGTGCCGGACAATGGACGAGCGGTACCTGGACTTCGGTTGGCCGGGCCTGCTGGAATATCCCTGGCCGTTTACCGCTGCAGTCGCCACCGTATTCGCGGGTGAACCCGCTCCTACATGGGTCGGTGATGCCTATAGATCGGTGGTTCGGCACAGGCCGTTGTAGGAGCGGGTTCACCCGCGAAGAGGCCGGGCCTGCTGGCCATTATCCCTGGCCGTTTACCGCTACAGTCGCTACCGTATTCGCGGGTGAACCCGCTCCTACATGGGTCGGTGATGCATATAGATCGGTGAGATCGGTGGTTCGGCACAGGCCGTTGTAGGAGCGGGTTCACCCGCGAAGAGGCCGGGCCTGCTGGGCAATATCCCTGGCCGTTTACCGCTGCAGTCGCCACCGTACAAAAAGCTCTATCACGCGGCCTGCCTTTCAACAGTCACAAAGCTGTAACACAGCTGATGCAAAGTGTGCCGGCCATCACACGGAGCGCTTTTAGATGATACGCCTGATGAAGTCTGCTGCACTCGCTGTTGCCGTCTCCCTTTGCGCCACTGGTGCAGCCGTTGCCGCAGAAAACATTCGCCTGACCGGTTCCGGCGCGAGCTTCCCTGCACCCATCTACCTGACCTGGTTCAAGGACTTCAGCAAGAAGACTGATGGCGTCACCGTTGACTACCAGTCCAAGGGTAGCGGCGCAGGCGTTCAGGACTTCCTGAACAAGACTGTCGACTTCGCCGCCAGCGACTCGGGCATGAGCGATGCAGACATTGCCAAGGTAGGCGAGGGCGTGCAGTTGCTGCCAATGACCGCCGGCGAAATCGTCCTGGCCTACAACCTGCCAGGCAACCCGAAAGGCCTGAAGCTGCCTCGCGATGTGTACTCCAACATCTTCCTGGGCAAGATCACCAAGTGGAACGACCCGAAGATCGTCGCTGCCAACCCGGAGCTGAAGCTGCCTGACCTGCCGATCACCGTGGTCGTGCGTGCCGACTCCAGCGGTACCAACGCCGTGTACACCAAGCACCTGTCGGCCATCAACGCCGATTTCAAGAAAGAGCTGGGTGAAGGCAACACCGTCAACTGGCCGGCCACTGACAAGTTCATCAAGTCGCCGAAGAACGACGGCGTAACCGCCACCGTTCGTCAGACCCCAGGCGCCATCGGCTACATCGAATACGGCTTCGCCAAGCTGGCCAAGGTCGACTTCGCCCAGCTGGAAAACAAGGCTGGCCAATACGTCGTGCCAAACGCCGAGAGCGGTGCCGAAGCGCTGGCTGCGGTGAAAATGCCTGAAAACCTGATCGCCACCCTGCCGGACCCGGAAGGCGCCAAGTCCTACCCGATCACTTCCTACACCTGGATGATCTTCCGCAAGGACAACGGCAACCCGGAAAAAGCCAAGGCCATGCGTGAAATGGTCGAGTACGGCCTGACCGAAGGCCAGAAGATCGCCGACTCGATGGGTTACATCCCGCTGCCACCGTCGGTTGTCGACCAGGTGCGTAAAGCGTCTGCCAACATCCAGTAAAACCCAGGCGCTCCCGGCATCGACATGAAGCCATGCCGGGGGTGTTTGTCCCCAGTCCCGGAACTTGCCCATGAACACACCTTTTGCCATACCGGATAACCCCGACTCCGCGTGCCAGCCACCGTCTACGAAAGACTTCCTGGTCGATCGCACCTTCCGTGCGCTTGCACGTATTGGTGTGGTGCTGGTGCTGGCGCTGGTCTTCGCGCTGGTTTACGAAGTGGGCCGCAAGGCACTGCCCGGCATTGAAAAGCACGGCTTCGACGTGCTGTTCGGCACCGTCTGGGATGTCAACCAAGGCAAGTACGGTATTCTGCCAGCGATCTGGGGCACACTTTACAGTGCCTTCATCGCACTGTTGATCGCCGGTTTCTTCGGCGTCAGCATGGCCATTTTCCTCACCCAGGATTTCCTTCCGGCCAGGCTTGCCGCGGTGTTTCGCACCATCGTCGAGCTGCTCGCCGCCATCCCCAGCGTGGTCTACGGCCTGTGGGGCATCTATGTGGTCATCCCCGCTATTCGCCCGCTGACCACCTGGCTGAACAGCGAGCTGGGCTGGATCCCGTTTTTCGGCACCTCCCTCAGCGGGCCTGGCCTGCTGCCAGCGGCACTGGTCCTGGCGATCATGATCCTGCCGACCATTGCAGCGGTGTCCCAGGACGCGCTGACCAGCGTGCCGATGAAAACCAAGCAGGCTGCCTACGGCATGGGCACCACCCATTGGGAAGCCATCCTCAAGGTAATGGTGCCATCCGCCGCTACCGGCATCTTCGGTTCGCTGGTGCTGGGCCTGGGGCGCGCACTCGGCGAGACCATGGCGCTGGCCATGCTGGTCGGCAACGCCAACACGCTGTCGCTTTCCCTGTTCGCCCCGGCCAACACCCTGGCGGCGCTGCTGGCGCTGAACTTCCCGGAAGCCGGCCCGAACGAGATTGAAGTGCTGATGTATGCAGCCCTGGTGCTGATGTTCATCACCCTGCTGGTGAACGTGCTTGGCTCGATGATCATGCTCTACGCCCAGCGGGGTAACAAATAATGACTGACCTGACGACCCCTGTGGCCGCGTTGCCCAGCCTGCAGCGCAAGCTGGAAGGCCGTGCCCTGCGCAGCCTGATCCTGACCAGCCTGGCCTGGTTCGCAGCCCTGGTGGCCAGCGTGCCGCTGATTTCCGTGTTGTACATGCTGATTACCCGCGGTGGTGCACGGCTCAACCTGGAAGTGTTCACCGAGCTGCCACCCACCGGCTTCGAGATGGGCGGTGGTTTTGGTAACGCCATGGCCGGTACCTTCGTCATGGTCGGCATCGCCGCCGCCATCGCAGTACCGGTTGGCATCCTTGCCGCCGTGTTCCTCGCCGAGTTGGGCCCCGAGAGCAAGCTGGCCAACACTGCGCGCTTTGCCGCCAAGATGCTCACCGGCCTGCCGTCGATTCTGGCAGGTGTATTCGCCTACGCCCTGGTGGTAATGACCACCGGTACCTACTCGGCCCCGGCCGGTGGTGTGGCCCTGGCCGTGCTGATGCTGCCGATCGTGGTGCTGACCGCCGAAGAGTCGATGAAGATGGTGCCCAAGATCATGAAGGACGCCGCTTATGGCATGGGCTGCACCCGTGCGCAGGTGATCTGGAAGATCGTCCTGCCCACCGGCCTGCCGGCCATCCTCACTGGCGTAATGCTGGCCGTGGCCCGTGCCGCCGGCGAAACCGCGCCGCTGCTGTTCACCGCGCTGTTCAGCAACTACTGGATCTACCACAGCGGCGAGTTGGCGGTAATGAACCCTACTGCCTCGCTTGCCGTACTGATCTACAACTTCTCCGGCATGCCGTTCGACAACCAGCTGGAGCTCGCCTGGGCGGCCTCGCTGGTACTGGTCATGATCGTGCTGGTCATCAACATCCTTAGCCGTGTATTCGGCAAACCCAAGTATTGAGAAAGGGAGCATCCAACTTGAACGTATCCACTGCGCAAAGAGCCGCTCCCATGGTCAGTGAAGCAACCCCGATCGTCATGGACTGCAAGCTGGACAAGATCTTCTACGGCAACTTCATGGCGGTGCGTGACAGCCACGTGCCAATTCGCAAGAACGAGATCACCGGCTTCATCGGCCCGTCCGGCTGCGGCAAGAGTACCGTGCTGCGAAGCCTCAACCGCATGAACGACCTGGTGAAGGGCTTCCGTTTCGAAGGCCACGTGCATTTCCTTGGCCAGGACGTCTACGGCAAGGGTGTCGACCCGGTTGTGGTGCGCCGCTACATCGGCATGGTGTTCCAGCAGCCCAACCCGTTCTCGATGAGCATCTTCGACAACGTAGCCTTCGGCCTGCGCCTGAACCGCTACAAGGGCGACCTGGGCGACCGCGTGAAGCACGCCCTGCAAGGCGCTGCGCTGTGGGACGAAGTGAAGGACAAGCTCAAGGTCAGTGGCCTGTCGTTGTCCGGCGGCCAGCAGCAGCGCCTGTGCATTGCCCGTGCCATCGCCACCGAGCCAGAAGTGCTGCTGCTGGACGAGCCGTGCTCGGCACTCGACCCGATTGCCACCCGTCGGGTGGAAGAGCTGATGGTCGAGCTGAAGAAGGACTACACCATCGCCCTGGTGACTCACAACATGCAGCAGGCGATCCGTGTGGCCGACACCACGGCGTTTTTCTCGGTAGATATTTCCCAGGGTAGCCGCACCGGCTACCTGGTCGAGATGGGCCCGACCGCGCAGATCTTCCAGAACCCGCGCGAACAGCTGACCAGTGACTACATCAGCGGCAAGTTCAGCTGAGCCACGCCGAGCCAAGGTGGCCGGGTGTTGCAACCAGGGAGGTTGCAACACCCGGCCGCGTTACCTTCCGTTAAAGTGTTACCCGGGATTTCCAATGCGAGCGACGCGTCGTCTAGATCTTTCAGCGGTAGAGCGCGCACTGCGCGAGGTGCAGAGCCGCTTTGCCGAACTGAGCCAGCACTTCACCGAACCGCGCGACCCGTTTACCGACGAGGTGCTGCTGAATGTAGTTGAAGGCTATGCCCTGATTGACGATTATGTCGCTCGCGGTATCGACCTGTTCGACCTGCAACAGCTGAACCTGATGCTGGAAATCAACGCCACCGTGCTGTGCGGCAGCGACCCGGCCCGGCGCCTGGAGTTCGCCCCGCACCTTGCCGCAACCGAGGCGCACTTTTTCAACAACGTGGAAGGTGGCATCAAGGATTTGTACAACTGGTACTGCTCGTATGGCAGTGACTCGATCTGGAAGCGGGCGGCCGGTGTTTATGTACGTATTCTCAGCAAGCCGCAGCTGTTCATCGAAGGCAACAACCGCACGGGTTCGCTCATTGTCAGCTACTTGCTGATGCGTGCCGGGCTGCCGCCATTCGTGCTGTCGCTGGACAACGCCGAGGGTTACTTCAACCCGTCCTCGGTCATACGCAACTCCGCTAAACACGGTGTCAAGGCATTGTACGAATTACCCAAGATCAAGAAAAAGTACGCCGCTTTCCTTGAAGCGAAGGCGCCTGAGCCCGGCAAGTTCTTCCTGCGCGGCACGCACGTGCCTGCCTGTGAGGGGGGCCGCTGATGCAACAGGTATCCCTGCTGGAGCGCGGGCGGCAGGCCATCGAGCGCAAGCTCATGCGCGGCCAGGTACGCATTTCGTTCGATATCGACGACACGCTGGTCTGCCAGCCCGAACACGCTGCGGCCGAAGACAGCAAGTTGCCGGGCTTTGTCCATCGCTGGCTGGGCGAGCCCCTGCGCAGCGGCACGCGTGAACTGATCCGCGACCTGCGCCGCCAGGGTTGCAGCATCTGGATCTACACCTCGTCGGGGCGTACCCCGGCCTACATCCGCCGCTGGCTGATGCTCTATGGCATTCATGTCGACGGTGTGGTCAACAGTGACCGGCACCAGCACATCCTGGCCCAGAACGGGCTGGAAAATTCGCCGTCCAAGCTGCCATCGGCGTTCGATATCGATCTTCATGTGGACGATTCCGAAGGCGTACGCCTGGAAGGCGTCGACCACGGTTTCCGCGTGGTGGTGGTGTGCCCGAAGGATGAGCACTGGGCACAGAAGGTGAAGGCTGCGGCGGTCGATGTACAGGCCCGCCTGGCCTGGCAGCAACCGCACCGCTATGAAATGCCCGCTTGCCAGCGTTCGCAGGCGCTGGCTTCCTGATCGGTCGCTATGCCAGCTACCGTGTAGCATTCTTCGCGGGTAAACCCGCTCCCACAGGTTTTGCACATTATCGATGCATTGCACGGCACCTGTGGGAGCGGCTTTAGCCGCGAACACCGGCAACGCCGGTGCCATCCACCGTGCAGCCTCGACATACCCGTTCTTTCAAGTGACCGTCTCAAGCCGTTCATACAGCGGTACTGATACCCGTCTGCTACTCATGTCTACACCTGAAGTCTTGCACCCAGTCCCAAACAGGTCCCGGGACCAAATCACCGCACCACACCCTCCGCCCCAAAGCACCCGTCAGCTCACGCCAAAGCAGCGTTCCTGGCTATCAGCCCACTTCTGATAATCGCCTCCGACATCCCGTCCCCCGTTTGGAGCGCGCCATGCACAACAACAATAAGCACCTGCCGCCTCGTTTCCTCGCCGCCGCCATCGCCAGCCTTTCTGCCCTGGGCCTGAGCAGCGTTGCCGAAGCCGAGATCATGCTGTACGACAAGGAGCAGACGACGTTTTCCACTGACGGCTACATCAACGCCTTCTACGTCAACAGCAAGGTCGACCGCGAAGGCGAGCAATTCGACCGCCGCCAGTCGCGGGTGAAGATGGGCTTCCTGCCCAACTACATCGGCTTCAACATGGGCAAGCAGGTGGACGACCTGAAGCTCGGCGCGCGTGCCTCGTTCTGGGTCACCATCAACGACAGCGAAACCAACGGCACCGACACCGCAATCGACGTGCGCCAGTTCTATGGCACGGTGGCCAACCCTGAGTGGGGCGAAGTGCTGATCGGTAAAGACTTCGGCCTGTTCGCCCGCTCCAACATCCTGCTCGACGAGTTGCTGGCCGGTTACGGCCAGGTCAGTGACACCCTGGGCCTGGTGGATGGCGGCGGGGTGTCGTTCGGCAATATCGGCAGCGGCTACCCGTACCCGTTTCCTACTTCGCAGATCACCTACCGCACGCCAGTAATGGACGGCTTGCGGGTGGCGGTAGGCATCATGGACCCGGTGGACACCAACGACAGCAGCCCGACCGGCAAGGCCTACCAGGAAAACCCGCGCACCGAGAGCGAGATCACCTACCAGTTCGACCTCGGCGGGGCGCAGATCTACAGCTGGGTCAACGGCAGCTACCAGAGCTCCGACAACACCGACTCGTCGGTGGAGACCGTCACGTCCAAGGGCGTGGGCTATGGAGTGCAAGCGAAGATGGGCGGCTGGTCGCTGACCGGCTCGGGGTTCCAGGCCAAGGGTATCAACCCGTTCTTCACCAACAACGCCGGTGAGCCAGTGCTGCGCAATGTGGACAGTGACGGCTACCTGCTGCAAGGCTCGTACAAGTTTGGCAAGAACCGCGTGGCGCTGTCGTACGGCAAGACCAAGGACGATGGCAACGGCGCGGTAGGCAGCGGTGCCGACTATGAGACACGTGGCGTGGCGTTGTTCCATGACGTCAACGACAACCTCAAGCTGGTGGCCGAGTACAACCAGTTTTCCATCGACGGGCATGAAGGCAGTGCGCAGAACGAAGATACCGATACCTTGGCAGTGGGGGCGGTGTTGACCTGGTAAATCCCCGGGGCTGCTGTGCAGCCCTTTCGCGACGCAAGGCCGCTCCCACATGTGAGGGCGTGCGCAGGACATTGTGGGAGCGGCCTTGCGTCGCGAAGGGCCGCGCAGCGGCCCCGGTAATTACAGGTGACAACATTACTTCCATGGAACCCCCCACCCACTACCCAAGTAGCATTCGTCCCCCGTACCCCCCTTCGTACACTGACCCCTCAGCCACCCCGCGCCGGAGACCACGATGCAACAGGCTCATTACGACGGTGTGGTCAGCGCCATGTCCCAGGCCACCGATGCCACGCTGGCTGCCCAGGAGCTGGCGCGGCAGCTGTTGCACCCGCACTTGGGCCTGGTGCTGTTCTTCTGTTCTGCCGAATACAACCTGCAACAGCTGGCCGAAGCGCTGGAGCAGTGCTTTGGCGGTATCCGGCTGGTCGGTTGCACCAGCGCCGGCGAAATCACCCCGCAGGGCTACGGCCGCAACTGCGTGACAGCGGTGGGCTTCGATCACCGGCAATTTTCCATCGCCACCGGGCTGATCGATGAAATGGAGCACTTCAGCCTGATCGATGCTCAACAAATGGTCGAGCGCCTGGTCGGCACCTGCCGCAGCAATTCCCTGGCGCCGATCAAGGGCCACAGCTTTGCCCTGACCCTGCTGGATGGCCTGTCCAGCCGCGAGGAAATGGTCCTTGCTGCGCTCAGCGCTGCCTTGGGCGACATCCCTCATTTTGGCGGTTCGGCCGGTGACGACAACTACCTCAACCGCACCCACGTGTATTACGGCGGCGCGTTTCACAACGGTGCCGCCGTGGTGGTGCTGGTCAACACCTGGCTCGACTTCGAGGTGTTCACCACCCATCACATCCAGCCGCGCCAGGAAAAGCTGGTGGTGACCGGTGCCGACAGTGCCCAGCGCCGGGTTTTCGAGCTGAATGCCGAACCCGCGGCCGAAGAATACGCCCGCCATATCGGTGTGCCGGTGGCGGCCCTCGACCACAGGGTGTTTGCCGCCCACCCGCTGGCCGTGCGCATTCACGACCAGTACTACGTGCGGGCGATCCAGCAAATGCACGCCGACCTGAGCCTGAGCTTCTACTGCGCCGTGGAGAACGGCATCGTGCTCACGGCGATGACCCCCGGCCCGCTGCTGCCTAACCTGCACCAGCTGTTCGACGGCTTGCATCAGCGCCTCGGGCCGCTGCTGCTGACCATCGGCTGTGACTGCTTCCTGCGGCGCCTGGAGCTGGAGGGCCGGCACGACCTGGAGCCAGTCGGCGCGTTCTTGCGTGAGCAACGGGTGATCGGCTTCAACACCTACGGAGAACAGTTCAATGGCATGCACATCAACCAGACCTTCACCGGCGTCGCCATTGCCCGCAACCGGCCTCCTGTCGGTCGCTGAACTGCAGGCCGAGGTGACCCGGCTGCAGCTGCAGAACCACAAGTTGCAGCGCATCAATGGGGCGTTGATCGAACGCATCGAGTCAGGGGTAACCCGTGGCAACGACCCTTATGCCGCCTTCCAGCATTCGGTGGTGCTGGCCGAACAGGTGCGCGAACGCACCGATGCCCTGAGCCAGGCGATGGCCGAACTCAAGGCGGTCAACCACCTGCTCAGTGAAGCCCGGCAGCGGGCCGAGACCGCCCACCAGCACCAGATTCGCCTGATCACCGACAATGTCCCGGCACTGATCGCCTACCTGAACGCCGACCTGGTCTACGAGTTCACCAACAAGGTCTATGAGGAGTGGTACTGCTGGCCACGCGGCGTCATGCTGGGCCAGAGCCTGCGCGAGGCGCACAGCGAGCAGCATTACCAGCGCCTGGAGGCCTATGTGGCGCGGGCGCTGGCGGGTGAGAGCGTCACCTTCGAGTTCGCCGAAACCAACATCAATGGCCAAGAGCGTTACATGTTGCGCTCCTATGTGCCCAACCGCCTGGCCAGCGGCGAGGTGGTGGGCATCTTCGTGCTGATCCGCGACATTACCGAACGGCGCAATACCGCGCAGGCGCTGCACCAGGCCTATCAGCACCTGGAGCAACGCGTGCGTGAGCGCACCGCCGAACTGACCAGCCTCAACGACCAGTTGTTGCGCGAAATCGAAGAGCGCAGCCGGGCTGAATCGCGCTTGCGCGAGGCCAAGCGCGAAGCCGAACAGGCCAACCTCTCCAAAACCAAGTTTCTCGCGGCGGTCAGCCACGACCTGCTGCAACCGTTGAACGCGGCGCGGCTGTTTACCAGTGCCTTGCTTGAAAACCGCGAGCCGCACGCCAGTGCCCACCTGGTGCGCAATGTCAGCAACTCGCTGGAAGATGTGGAAAACCTGCTGGGCACATTGGTGGACATTTCCAAACTCGATGCCGGGGTGATCAAGGCCGATATCGCCCCGTTCGCCCTCAGCGAGCTGATGGACAACCTGGCCGCCGAATATGCCCAGGTGGCGCGCAGCGAGGGCTTGGCACTGCACTTCGTGGGGTGCTCTGCCGTGGTGCGCAGTGATATCCAGTTGCTGGCGCGGATCCTGCGCAACCTGCTCAGCAATGCTATCCGCTACACCCGCAGCGGGCGTGTGGTGCTGGGTTGCCGGCGCCTGCGAGGCGGCCTGCGGATTGAAGTGTGGGACAGCGGCATCGGCATTGCCGAAGAGCACCTGGACGAGATGTTCCTGGAGTTCAAGCGCGGTGACGTGCAGCGCCCGGACCAGGACCGCGGGTTGGGCCTGGGCCTGGCGATCGTCGAGAAGATCGCCGGCATTCTTGGCCACCGGATTCGTGTTCGCTCCTGGCTGGGCAAGGGTTCGGTATTTGCCATCGAGGTGCCGTTGAGCGCCACAGCACCCAAGGCCCAGCCGAGCCAGGTGCTTTGCGAACCGATGTTCGAGCGCCTGCGCGGGGCGCGGGTGTGGGTGCTGGATAATGACGCGGCCATTTGTGCCGGCATGCGCACCCTGCTTGAGGGCTGGGGTTGCAAGGTGATTACCGCGTTGTCGGAGGAAGACCTGGCGCGCCAGGTGGACAACTACCACGCCGAAGCCGACCTGCTGATTGCCGATTACCACCTGGACAATGACTGCAATGGTGTCGACGCCGTGGCGCGGATCAATGCCCGGCGCACCCAACCACTGCCCGCATTGATGATTACTGCCAACTACAGCAACGAGCTCAAGCTGCAGATTCGCGAGTTGGGCCATACCTTGATGCACAAGCCGGTGCGGCCGTTGAAGTTGAAGACAGCGATGAGCCATTTGCTGGGCAGCAGCATTTCGTAGCTGCCGGCCTATTCGCGGGTAAACCCGCTCCTACAAGGGACTGCGATCGTTGTAGGAGCGGGTTTACCCGCGAATCGGCCGGAACAGGTCAACGCCGCAGGTAATCAGCGAAATCGATATCCCCAGCACTGAGAATCGCCTGCACCCGGTTGTGCACATTGAGCTTGCGCAATATCGCCGAAACATGCGCCTTGACCGTGGTTTCGGCGATATCCAGCGTGTAGGCGATCTGCTTGTTCGATTCGCCCTTGGTCATGCGCTCAAGCACCAGCAGCTGCTTGCGGGTGAGGGCCTGGAGCATTTCCGGCGGGAAGCTCGGGGCATCGTTATGGCGCCTGCTGGTGCTGCTTTTCTGGGCGCGAATGATGTCGGGTGGCAGGTAGACATTGCCGTTGAGGATCTGCTCAATCGCTTCAATCATTTGCGAACGTGGCGATGACTTGGTGATAAAGCCTACGGCGCCGTAGGTGATGGCCTGCAGCACGATCTGCTTTTCCTGCTCGGCCGAAACGATCACCACCGGCGTAGTCGGCGCTTCGTTACGCAGGGTGATCAGGCCATTGAGGCCATGCATGCCGGGCATGTTCAGGTCGAGCAGGATCAGGTCCAGGTCTTCATGCGCCTGGGTCAGGGCCAGGGCGCTGTCCAGGTCGGCGGTTTCCATGACCTCGCTGCCCGGGAAACCATCGCTGATGACGTTATGGATGGCTTCGCGAAACAGGGGGTGATCGTCGGCAATCAGAATTTTGTACATGGCCTTTTCACCTTGTTTTTATTGGATGGAGCAGGGCACGCAGACGCAGGCAAGCATGTCAGGGGAAGGGCACCGGTTGCGCCGGCTGCAGCGGCAGGTTGGCCTGCTGCCAGGCGTCCAGGCCGTCGCGGTACCAGTACAGGTTGTTATAGCCAAGGGCTTTAGCGCGTTTTACCGCGTTCCAGCTCAGCCAGCAATCAGAGCGGCAGTAGAACACCACGGGTTGCTCCGGGTGCCCGGCCGTGGCTTTTGCCAGGTTATGCACGAAGTACGCCTGCCAAGCCGGGTTCAGTTCGCCGTCGCCGGTGTTGGCCAGCCACAGGCTGCCGGGGAGGTTGGCGTGGGGGGCGTCTTCGATGAAACGGCCTTGCAGCCACTGGCGGCGGTAGACGTCGATCAGCACCGGCCTGGGGTTCTGGCCCAACAGACGTTGCAGAGCGGTGGTGTCAATGACCTGGCCGCCCTCGACCTGCTGCGGGGTCGGGCTGCGGTAGAGGCTGGTGCGATAGCCTTCGGCAGAGAACAGCGGCGTGCTGTCGGCGTGGGCAATGCCCAGCGACAGGCTCAACGAAAGTGCCGCCAGCAAAAGGCGTGGCAGCCGGGGCAGGGCACGTGGCATGGGGTTTTTCCTTTTTGTTATAGGCCCATTACATGCCAGTGGCGGTGCTTTGTGAATGCGACGATAGACAGTAAATGCGGTACTAAAGTAGTAGAGAGGGTAAACACTGCATCAGCCTTGACGCGGGCCCCTGTAGGAGCGGCCTTGTGTCGCGATCGGGCTGCGAAGCAGCCCCAGCAATTCAGGCGTCGAAGCTGAAATTTTTGGGGCTGCTTTGCAGCCCGATCGCGACACAAGGCCGCTCCTACAGGGATCGCATTTGCAGGATCGCTTCTATTAGTCAGCGCGGCTTTCGCAGCGCTGCATGCTGGGGGTTGAAGGTAAGGATCGCCAGCAGCGTGAACAGCGCAGTCAACCCCAGGCAAACCGCCAGTGCCAGCAGGTTCAGCCGTTCATACAACGCAAACCGCACCAATTCCACGGCATGGGTAAACGGGTTCACCGCACACAACCCGTACAACCATTCGCTGGCTTCGCGCATCTTCCACAGCGGGTACAGCGCCGAAGACAGGAAAAACAGCGGGAAAATCACGAAATTCATTACCCCGGCAAAGTTCTCCAACTGGCGGATGGCATTCGACAGCAACAAGCCCAGGGCGCTGAGCATGAAGGCCACCAGCAGCAACGCCGGCAGTGCCAGCAGCAACCCCGCAGCCGGTGGCTGCACGCCGTACACCCAGGCGATGGCCAGGAAGGCATACACCTGCAGCAGTGAAATCAGCGAGGTCGCCAGCAGCTTGCTACCCAGCAGGAACGGTCGCGGTAAAGGGCTGGTCAGCAGCACGCGCATGCTACCCATCTCGCGGTCATAAACCATCGACAACGACCCCTGCATGCCGTTGAACAGCAGGATCATGCAGGCCAGGCCGGGGATGATGTACACCTCGTAGGGGATGTAGGTGGTGTAGGGTTCGATGATCGCGATGCCCAGCGCTGCGCGAAAGCCGGCGGCGAACACCAGCAACCACAGCAGCGGGCGTACCAAAGCACTGAGCAGGCGCGTGCGTTGCAACACGAAGCGCAGCCATTCGCGCAGCATGATGCCGTTGAAACATTGCCAGTAAGCGTTCATCGGGCATGGGCTCCTGTGGGCGCGCTGGTCAGGCGGGCAAAGGCGCTGTCGAGGTCGCCGCCGTGCTCCAGGCTCAGCGCATCGGCGGTGCCGCTGGCCACCAGGCGACCCTGATAGAGGATCAGCAGGTCGTCGCTGGGTTGTACTTCGTCCAGCAGGTGGGTGGCCCACAGCACGCTTAGCTGCTGCTCGCGGCACAGCCGCCGCAGGTGCTGGTTGAGTGCCAGGCGGCTGGCCGGGTCGAGGCCGACGCTGGCTTCGTCGAGCAACAGCAGGCGCGGTTCGTGCAGCAGCGCGCGGGCAATTTCCACCCGGCGGCGATGGCCGAGGTTCAGCTCGCGCACGCGATCATGGCGGCGTTCGCCCAGGCCCTGGCGAGCCAGTTCGGCCTCGACCCGCTGGCTGCTCTGGCGCCGCGACAAACCATGCAGCGCGGCGTGGTAGCGCAGGTTCTGCTCGACGCTCAGGTCCAGGTCCAGGGTGCTTTGCTGAAACACCACGCCCAGCTGGCGCAGGGCTGTGCGCGGGGCGTCGCGCAGCGAGCCGCCGCACACGCGGATATCGCCCTGCTGCACGTCGTACAGGCGGGTAAGCAGAGCGATCAAGGTCGACTTGCCGGCGCCATTGGGGCCCAGCAACGCGGCGAAGCGCCCGGGCGCGAGGCTGAAACCGACCTGCTTGAGCGCTTCACGCGGGCCATAGGCGAAGCTCACGCCACTGACTTCGAGGGCGTTCATGGTGTTACCACCACACCCCAAGGGTAGCGCCCGACCTTCACCGACTTGAGCACTTTCAGGGTTTTTGCGTCAATCACCGACACGTCGCCGCTGACCCCGTTGGTCGCCAGCAACTGGCTCTGATCCGGGGTGAACGCCAGCTGCCAGACCCGCCGCCCGACCAACAGGTAGTCAAGCACCTCAAAGGTTTTGGCATCAATCACCGCTACATGGTTGGCCGGGCCGAGGGCGACGAAGGCGTACTTGCCATCGGCGCTGAGCTTGATGCCCACCGGCTGGACCTTGTCCGGGTGCACGCCCTTGATCTGGAAGTTCAGGGTTTTCAGCACCTGGCGCGTGGCCACGTCGAGGATGGTCACCGTGCCGCCGATTTCCGCCGAGGCCCACAGTTTTGTCCCGTCCTGGTTGAACTCGACAAAGCGCGGGCGCTGATCGACCAGGGTGCTGTCGGCCAGGGTCTGGGTGCTGGTGTCGATCCAGTGCAGCATGTTGGTGGTTTCACTGGTGTTGACCGCCCACTTGCCGTCGGGGCTGACCGCCATGCCTTCGGGCTCGATGCCGACATCGATCTGCCCCAGCACCTTGTCGGTCACGGTGTCGATCACCGTCACCAGCGCGTCGTCTTCGTTGGACACGTACAGCCAGCGGTCGTTGGGGTGCAGGGCGAACTGCTCGGGGTCTTTGCCGGAGGGCAGCTCCTTGATGATCTTGCGCGTGGCCACGTCCATCACCTGTACCCGGTCGGAATCGCTGGCGCAGATGTACAGCAGCTTGTTGTCATGCGACAGCAGCAGGCCGCGCGGGCGTTGGCCCACCGGCAGGGTATCGGTGACCCGCAGGGTCTGCATGTCGATCAGGCTGAGGCTATTGTCCTTTTCGTTGGACACCCAGGCGGTGGCGGCCACGGCGTGGCCGCTGGCCAGCGCCAGGGCGCCCGTCAGCAGGCTGGGGTAAAGCAGGGCCCGAGGGAAGAGGGGGCGGCGCATGGCGAATTCCTTGTTGTTGTGATTGTCGGCTCAGGGGTAGCTGCAGGTCACTTCGGGCTTGTCATAGCCCAGGCTGTCCATTTCGTTGAAGGGGTGCAGGAAGCCTTCCTGTGGCGAGGTGCTGACCAGGGCCCGCGGTTGCACCAGCGGGATCGGTTGGCGCAGTTCGCCGTTCCAAGGCCGGTAACTGAGCTTGCGGCCCTTGAAACCGTCCAGCGGCAACTGCTCGCTCAGCAACAGTTGCTGCACCGCGCGCGGCTCGCCTTGGCGCAGCTTGCTGACCGCACTGGCGACGCTGCGCACGGCCATCCAGGCAGCAAAGTCGCGGTCGTTCATCCAGCGCCCGGCCTGGGCTTCGAAGCGCTTTTGCAGCTGCGCCGCACCAAAGGTTTCCACGGTCTTGTGCCAGCCAGTGGGGGTCAGCCCCTGGGTGCCGGCCACCGGGCGCGGGTACCAGGTCTGGTAGGGCAGGTATTCGCCAAAGTCGCCGCGCTCGTCGGCCACCAGCACCACGTCGTATTCGGCGGTTTGCGTGAACAGCGGCATGTCGGCCTGGGCGCTGCGGCGCTGGTCGTTGTCGAAGGTCCAGGTTTTTTCCGCCACCAGTTGTACCCCAAAGCGCTTCGCCGAACGGCGCAGGGCGGCGGCGTAGGCCCGGTCGTCTTCGGTCTGGCCGACCACCAGCAAGGCCCGTTGCCATTTGCGCAGCACCAGGAACTGCACCAAAGCATCGGCCAGCATGGCCCGGCCCGGCAGGCTGTGCAGCACATTGCCCAGGCACTGGTTGCTGCGCAGGCTGTCGTCGGGGCTGCCGGCATTGAACAGCAGGCTATCGGGCAGCGCGGCAGACAGCGCGCGCAGGCTGGTGGCCGGGGCATTCACCACGAACAGGCGCAGGCCCTGGTCGTGCTGGGCCTTGGCCGCCTGCAGCAAGGCCTCGGGGCTGTCGACGCTGGCACTGGCCAGCTGGTACTGCTGCTTCAGAAAGCGCCCGGTGCTGTTGCTGTCGACAATTGCCAGTTCGGCGCCTTGCAGCCCGGCATCGTCGGGTTCGGGGATGACAGTGGACAGCAGCGGGCCAGGGTCGGGGCGGTAGCCCAGGTAGCCAATGCGCACTTGCAACGGCTCAGCAGCCTGGCCTGGTGCGGCGGGTGCGACAGCAGCCGCAAACGTCGCAGCCAAGGCCAGCAGGCAGGTCAGGGCAAGGTGGGCAGGCTGGCGCATATCACACTCCACGGCAGATGGCGCCAGCATAGGAAGCGCGTCGGCAACAGGAAATATGCAGAAAGTACCGCTCGGGCGGTACCAAGGTAGTAAATTCGCGCGGCTGCTGCGGTTTTACGATGGACCGCAGCGCCCCTGAAGAGAACCGCCATGCGCCTCATCAACCTGCCTGCGCTATGGCGCATCAACCTTTGGGTCACTGGCTGCTTCGCCCTGCTGACAGTGGCCTGTGCCGGGGTGCTGCTGCACCAGGCGCTGGCCGACGTCGAGCGTGAGCTGCAGTCTGCCGAAGCCGTGGTGACCTACCTTGCCGACAGCACCGCGCGCGACCCGGCCAGCCTGCAACCGAGCCTGACGCAGAACCTGCGCCATGTGCGGGTGCACTGGTTGGCAGCGGGGCAGGCAGCGCCGTTGTCAGGCCAAGCCGGTATCGATGCCTGGCTGGGCCGCCAACTGTTCGGCGAACGCCACCGCAGTAGTCGGCTGCTGGAGCTGGATGATGGGCACCGGGTGCTGATAGCCGTGGATGCGCGCGATGAAATCGACGAAGTCTGGGATTCGTTGCAGCAACTGCTGAGCCTGTGCGGGCTGGCGTTGTTGTTGAGCCTGGTGACCATTCGCTGGGCCGTGCACCGGGCCATGGGTTTGCTGGATAAGCTGTTGGGGGCATTGCGCCAGGTTTCGGCCGGGCAACTGACGGCGCGCCTGCGCGAGGCCGGGCTGCCGGAAGCGCGCCAGTTGGCGGAGCACTTCAACCGCATGGCCGCAAACCTGGAGCAGGCCCGTGCCGACAATACCCAACTGACCCAGGCCCTGCTGGCGGTACAGGAGCAGGAACGTACCCGGCTGGCGCAGACCCTGCACGACGATCTCGGGCAATACCTGGCCGGTATCCGCGCCCAGGGCTGCTTGCTGCGCTTGGCTGCCGACCAGCCCGCGGTGGTCGAGCAGACAGCGCAGGCGCTGGAGCTTAACTGCGAGCGTTTGCAGCAAGGCTTTCGAGCGCTGGTGCATGACTTGTATCCGGTAGCGCTGCAGCACATGTCGCTGGCCGAAGCCTTCGGTGTGTTGGTCAGCCAGTGGCAGGCCAGCCAGGGTATCGATTGTCGCCTGCGGGTGGGCGAGCATCTGCCAGCGCTGCCCGGGCCGAGCAGGACGCATTTGTACCGGCTGCTGCAGGAGGCGCTGACCAACGTCGCGCGGCATGCCGGTGCCAGCCAGGTGCGGGTGCGCCTGCAGCGTAGCGCCAAGGGTTTGCGCCTGTGGGTGCGTGACAATGGCCGCGGTGCGCAGCAACCCCAGCGCCCCGGGGTTGGCCTGCACTCGATGGCCGAACGCGCCCGTAGCCTGGGCGGTGACTTGCGCATCCTCAGCCGCCCGGGTGGCGGCTGGGCGCTGGCCCTGAACATTCCCAAGGAGCTGTGATGAATATCGTATTGGTCGATGACCATGCCGTGGTGCGCCAGGGCTATGCCAGCCTGTTGCGGGCGGTGTTGCCGACAATGCAGGTGCGCGAGGCCGCCAGTGGTGAAGAGGCGCTGGCCCGGGTGCAGGAACAGGTGCCTAACCTGGTGATCATGGACTTTGGCCTGCCGGGCATCAGCGGGCTGGAAACCACCCGCCGCCTGCGCCAGCGCCTGCCGCAACTACGGGTGTTGTTCTTCAGCATGCACGACGAGCTGCCGCTGGTGCGCCAGGCGCTGGAGGCAGGGGCTTCGGGCTACCTGACCAAGAACTCGGCGCCCGAGGTACTGATCGAGGCGGTGCAGCGCGTGCTGGCCGGGCATGCCTACATAGAGCAGCCATTGGCTACGCAGCTGGCATGCACTTCACCCCAAGGCGAAAGCGACCCGCGCCTGCAGCGCATGACCCAGCGTGAGCTGGAGATTTTCACCATGCTGGCCAAGGGCACCCCGGCGCGAGTGATTGCCGAGCAGCTGTGCATCAGTGCCAAGACCGTGTCCAACCACCTGACCTTGCTCAAGAGCAAGCTGCAGGTCAGCTCGCATGCCGAGCTGGTGCATGTGGGGATTGACCTCGGGTTGGTGCGGGTGGCGGGGTAGCGTTCCGGCCGTCCGCTCATGGCTTCAGCAAGGCTGCAAGGGCCCTGCATCGAAAGCGCCAGAAGCAGCAAATGATGAAATTTTCCATAGCTAGCTAATCAAGGCTTTGACATTCACTGCCTAGGCAGTAATATTTTTACACAATTTCCCGAGCAGTCACCGATGGCCCACTTCTCCCCCGAAAACTTCCAGACCTGCGCCATCGGCATGCTGCTTGGCCGCGCGGCGATCCTGAAGGATCGCATTCTCGACTGGCACCTCGAGTCAGAGGGCGTCACCGCCGCGCAGTTCAAGGTGTTGATCATCGTTACCCAGTACCAGGTGGACACACCGGCCGAGCTGTGCCGCTACCTGGGCCTGGACAGCGGCTCGATGACCCGCATGCTCGACCGCCTCGAGCAGAAGGAATTGATCGTGCGCAACCGCTGCGCCGACGACCGCCGCCAGGTGCGCCTGGCGCTTAGCGCCGACGGCCAGCGCCTGGCCGACCGCCTGCCGGAAATCGGCGCCGCCGCCATGAACGAATTGTGCGGCGTGCTGGCACCAGAAGAGCTGGAAACCTTGGAAGGCCTGCTGGCCAAGGTCCTGCTCGCTGCTGGCGACCCGTTGACGATCCGCCGTTTCGGCGACCGTTGATCCCTGTCACGAATTATCCAAGGTATTGTCATGGCCACTCCCGCAGACACCCCGACTCCCACCGCAGCACCCGAGCCGTCGCGTAAGCGCAAGGCCTGGCTGCTAGGCCTGCTGTTGCTGGTGGTCCTTGCCGCTATCGGCACCTGGGCCTGGTACAGCCTGGTCGGCCGCTGGCACGAAAGCACGGACGACGCCTACGTGAACGGCAACGTGGTGGAGATCACCCCGCTGGTCACCGGCACCGTCACCAGCATTGGCGCCGATGACGGCGACCTGGTGCATGCCGGCCAGGTGCTGCTGCAATTCGACCCGGCCGACAGCGAAGTGGCCCTGCAGTCCGCCGAAGCCAAGCTGGCGCGCAGCGTGCGCCAGGTGCGTGGGCTATACAGCAACGTCGATTCGCTCAAGGCCCAGCTGGAAACCCGTCAGGCCGAACTGCGCAAGGCGCAGCAGGACTTTAACCGGCGCAAGGTGCTGGCCGACAGCGGCGCGATTGCCGCCGAAGAGCTGTCCCATGCCCGCGATGACCTGAGCGTGGCTCAAGCTGCCGTGAACAGCGCGCGCCAGCAGCTCAGCACCAGCAGTGCGCTGGTCGACGACACCGTGGTGTCCTCGCACCCCGAGGTCATGGCCGCTGCCGCCGACCTGCGTCAGGCCTACCTCGACCACGCCCGCACCACGCTGGTGGCGCCGGTTACCGGCTACGTTGCCAAGCGCACCGTGCAACTGGGCCAGCGCCTGCAACCAGGCACCGCGACCATGGCCGTGATCCCGCTGGACCAGGTGTGGATCGACGCCAACTTCAAGGAAACCCAGTTGCGTGACATGCGCATCGGCCAGCCGGTTGAAATCAGCGCCGACCTGTACGGCGGCGAGGTCAAGTACAGCGGCACGGTCGACAGCCTTGGCGCCGGCACCGGCAGCGCCTTCGCCCTGTTGCCGGCGCAGAACGCCACCGGCAACTGGATCAAGATTGTCCAGCGGGTACCGGTGCGTATTCACCTGAGCCCCGACCAACTCAAGGACCACCCGCTGCGCATTGGCCTGTCCACCGTGGTGGAAGTCGACCTGCACGACCAGAGCGGCCCGACGCTGGCCCAGCAGCCACCGCAGAAAGCCAGCTACACCACCCAGGTGTATGACCGCCAACTGGTCGAGGCCGACAACCTGATTGCCCAGCTGATTCATGAAAACAGCGCACCTGGCAAGACGGCGCAGCGATGAGCAACAACGCCGCTGCCCAGTTCACGCCGCCAAGCCTGCTGCTGACTACCATCGGCCTGTCGCTGGCGACATTCATGCAGGTGCTCGACACCACCATTGCCAACGTGGCCTTGCCGACCATTTCCGGCAACCTGGGGGTGAGCTACGAGCAGGGCACCTGGGTCATCACTTCGTTTGCAGTGAGCAACGCCATTGCTTTGCCGCTGACCGGCTGGCTAAGCCGGCGTTTTGGTGAGGTGAAGCTGTTCATCTGGGCCACGCTGCTGTTCGTGCTGGCATCGTTCCTGTGCGGTATTGCCCAGTCGATGCCGGAGCTGGTCGGCTTTCGTGTGCTGCAAGGTGTGGTTGCCGGGCCGTTGTACCCAATGACCCAGACGTTGCTGATTGCCGTCTACCCCCCGGCGAAACGGGGGATGGCCCTGGCATTGCTGGCGATGGTCACGGTGGTGGCGCCGATTGCCGGGCCGATTCTCGGCGGCTGGATCACTGACAGTTACAGCTGGCCATGGATTTTCTTCATCAACATACCGATCGGCCTGTTCGCCGCTGCCGTGGTGCGCCAGCAGATGCGCACGCGGCCGGTGGTCACCAGCCGCCAGCCAATGGACTACATCGGCCTGCTGACGCTGATTGTCGGCGTGGGTGCGTTGCAGGTGGTACTGGACAAAGGCAACGACCTGGACTGGTTCGAGTCGTCGTTCATCATTGTTGGCAGCTTGATTTCGGTGGTGTTCCTGGCGGTGTTCGTGATCTGGGAGCTGACCGACCGCCACCCGGTGGTCAACCTGCGCCTGTTCGTGCACCGTAACTTCCGCGTTGGCACCATTGTGCTGGTCGGGGGCTATGCGGGGTTCTTCGGGATCAACCTGATCCTGCCGCAATGGTTGCAGACGCAGATGGGGTACACCGCGACCTGGGCAGGCCTGGCGGTCGCGCCGATCGGCTTGCTGCCGGTGATCATGTCGCCGTTCGTGGGCAAGTATGCGCACCGTTTCGACCTGCGGGTGCTGGCGGGGCTGGCGTTCCTGGCGATCGGTACCAGCTGCTACATGCGGGCCGGGTTCACCAGTGAGGTGGACTTCCAGCATGTGGCGTTGGTGCAGTTGTTCATGGGGATTGGTGTGGCGCTGTTCTTTATGCCGACCCTGAGCATCCTGTTGTCCGACCTGCCGCCGCACCAGATTGCCGACGGTTCGGGGTTGGCGACCTTCCTGCGGACGTTGGGCGGGAGTTTTGCGGCCTCGTTGACGACGTGGATCTGGATTCGGCGGGCGGACCAGCACCATGCCTACCTGAGCGAGAACATCAGCCAGTTCGACCCGGCGACGCGGCATACGCTTGAGCAGCTGGGCGGGGCCAGCCCGCAGAGTTATGCGCAGCTGGAGCAGATACTCAACGGGCAGGCTTACATGATGTCGACGGTGGACTACTTCACCTTGATGACCTGGGTGTTTGCCGGGTTGATCCTGTTGGTGTGGTTTGCCAAGCCACCGTTTACCGCCAAGGCGGGGCCGGCGTCGGCAGGGCATTGATGCAGGATTGAAGCAGCATCTGACAGCGATGCTCTTGCTTTTGCTTTTGCTCTTGCTCTTGCTCTAGCTTCTAAGCGCGCGGTAGTCCAGGCGACACAGATTGCGACTTCAGGAGGCCGAGCGAAGGGCTTGCGGAGGGAGGTGACGGGCATGGATGCCCGTCAAGCGCTGAGGCCCCAGGGATGGGGCCT
>NZ_JBIVHY010000026.1:0-70104 GCF_044749445.1 Pseudomonas sp. NPDC089408 | reverse complement strand
CCCCTATCCCCCCACCCCCCCCTCCCCCCCCCCCCCCCCCCCCCCCCCCCCCCCCCCCCCCCCCCCCCCCCCCCCCCCCCCCCCCCCCCCCCCCCCCCCCCCCCCCCCCCCCCCCCCCCCCCCCCCCCCCCCCCCCCCCCCCCCCCCCCCCCCCCCCCCCCGCTCCTACAGGTTCTGTACCTGCCTCAAGAGTGATGCTGGCCAGGTGGGAAGCGGGCTTACCCGCGAAGAGGCCAGTACAGGCTACAACCTGAAATGCCCCACCATCCCCTTCAAGTCAGTCCCCAACTGCGCCAGCTCGACACTTGACCGGGCATTGTCCCGCATCGCCAAGGCCGCCTGGTCGGCACTGCCGCGAATCTGGGTGACGCTGCGGCTGATCTCTTCCGCCACCGAACTCTGCTGCTCGGCTGCCGCGGCAATCTGCTGGTTCATCTGCTGAATCAACGACACCGCCGCGGCAATGCTGCCCAGCGCACTTTCAGTCTGCAACGCATCGGCCACGGCCAGGCGCACCAGGTCGGTACTGCCGCGGATCTGCGCCACCGACTGCTGGGCATTACCGCGCAAGCTGGCAACCAGGGTTTCGATCTGCTCGGTCGACTGCCGCGTACGCCGGGCCAATGCACGCACCTCATCGGCGACCACGGCAAAACCCCGCCCCTGTTCCCCGGCGCGGGCCGCTTCGATGGCGGCGTTCAGCGCCAGCAAGTTGGTTTGCTCGGCCACGCTCTTGATCACTTCCAGCACGTCGCCAATGGTGTGGATTTCGGCACTGAGGCTATCGATGCCGGCACTGGCCGTTTCGGCTGCCGCCGCCAGCTGCTCGATGCGCTGCATGCTCTGGCGCACCACCTGCTGCCCCGAGCCGACCTTTTCATCCGCCGCCTCGGCCGCCTGCGCCGCTTGCTCGGCATTGCGCGCAACATCGTGCACGGTGGCGGTCATCTGCTGCATGGCCGTGGCAACCTGTTCGGTTTCTTCCTTCTGGCTGCCCACCTCGCGGTTGGTCTGCTCGGTGACTGCCGACAATGCCTGGGCATTACCGGCCAGTTGCTCGATGCCCTGCTGCAAACCGCTGACAATCCCCGAAAGCCCCGCCGCCATCTGCTGCATCGCCTGCATCAGCTGGCCGACTTCGTCACGGCGCGGCACCTGGGCATCAAACGCCAGTTCGCCGGCCGCAATGCGCTGGGCGCGGGCAATGACGTGCTTCAGCGGGGCCACCACCGCGCGGGTAATCAGCCAGGCCGCCAGCACGCCGACCAGCAGCGCCAGCGCCGTGGCCAGGCCGATGGCCACGGCATTGCGCTGCAGTTCGCCCTGCAATGCCTGCTGCTGCCCCAGATAAGCCTGGTCGACCTTGCCAGTGACCTGCTCGGCACTGGCCTGCAACTGCGCTTTCAGCCCCTGTTCCCGGGCCAGTTGGTCGGTGTATTCGTTGAGTTTTTCCGAGAAGCTGCCAATGTGCCCGGCCACTTCACCCAACACACTCTGGTAGCCGGCATCACCTACCGCGCCCTGCAGTTGGCCCACCAGGCTGGCCGCCTCGACGGTTTGCGCAATGCGCTCTTGGGCCACGCCCTCCTCGCCTTTGCGGCTTTTTTCCAGGCGTACCCGCGCCTCGTCCATGGCCTGCAGCATCAGCCGCGACACCTGCGCCACCTGCGCGGCCTGTTCAAGGAACTCGCCGCCCTGCTGGCCCTGAGACTGCTTGAGGGTGTACACGCCATCATCGGCCAGGCCGGCCTGCAGCACATCCAGGTTATTGGCCACGCTCGACACCGACCAGCTGGCCATGTCCAGTGCCAGCTCTTTGGCCTGCACCGCCTCGACAAACGCCTCGAACGCCTGGCCGTAGGCCGCCAGGTCGGCTTCTGCCGCCGCCAGCGCCGGCAGGCCCCGGGCGCGCTCGGCCAGCCCCTGCAGGCCGCTGCGCAAGGCCTCACCCTGCTGCAGGTCGGAGCGCAGGGCAAAGGCCTGCTCATGCTGACGCAAGCGCAGCAGGTCGGTATTGAACTGGGCCAGCTGGCGCAAACTGTCGAAACGCTGGCCAACACTGTGCAACGCCGCGATGCCAATGGCCGCCACCACCACGGTCAGCAGCAGCACAAGGGCAAAGCCCAGGCCGAGTTTGCGGGCCATGCCCAGGTTGGCCAGCACACCGTGCTTGCTCGCGCCCATCACCGATCCCCTTTCAGCCTGTGAGGTATCCCAGCCCCAAGGGTGGCAACCTTGCCAGCCGGTGAACAAGGGGGTGGCGCCAGAATAGTGTCAAATAGCTATGTCTTGTCGTTTTTGGCTGTGTCGAGGTCGGTTTGGCCAGGCGCTGCGGCTGCCATCAACAAGCCATGAATTCTAGCCAAGAAGCTGCCATGTGCGGGCCAATGAGCCAATCAAATGGAAGCAAACTCATCTGCAAGTTATTCCAATTGCCTATTTATATAGCCACTTTGACGCCATTAATTTTGCGCCAATAGTGGGGCAAGAAAAAATATTAAATTGCCACTATCGAATTAAAAAACAGCGCTATCGTGATCGATAACTGGCCCGCCCTTCGGACCCGTAGCGCCCCCTGGAGCTTTTCATGAAAACAGCCCTGATTACTGCTGTGGTCACCCCGTTGCTGCTTGTTGCGCTCCCGACGGTGGGGCATGCAGAAACTTCCACGGCACCGTTATTAACCCTTGGCCTGCAGGGAAGTTATACCCAGTTGGAGTTGAACGGGCGCGGCAATGATACCGAGCATATGCCTGAAGGCGGGCTGTTCATTAATTACGGTAACAAGATGACGGCCAAAGAAGGCCTGATTTACCACGCCGAAGCCAGCGGCATGTACTCGAAAAAGCAGAGCCAGAAGCTGAAGGACGGCCAGGCCGACCTGGACCTGGGCTGGCGGCTGGCCGTAGCCGAGCGCCAGTCCCTCGACCTGTTGGTGGGTGCCGGCTACAAATGGAACCGGCTTTCACCCAATACCAGCAAATACGACGTTGACCTCACCAACCGCACACCGTTCGCCAAGGTTGCAGCGGGTTACAACTACCGTTTCAACAATGCCACGTTGCGCTTTGAAGCCGGTATACGCCACGTTATCAATGGCGATTCGCAATTGGAAATACATGACATCAGCAGCGAAGACGTTGATTTGAATGACACCAGTAACCCGTTTGCCGAACTGAGTGTGCTGTTTAACCAACACGGCAGCGTGCCAATACTCGCCTCGCTTTACTTCAGCCGATATAACTACGAACTGGACGGGCAGTTCTTGATGACCGACTCGGATGAACAGACTCGGGATGAGTATGGGGTGAAAGTGGGTGTCAGTTTTTAACCGGGGCGGGCTTGCCTTGAAATGTTGGGGGCCTGTGAGATCGAGCGCCGCGCGGGCGGCGCTTCGCGGGGCAAGCCCGCTCCCACATCTGTTTCGGGCCAGTTACTCCTGTCACCTGCGCACTCGCTCCTTGGGTGCATGGCTGGAGATTGTTGAAGAGCAGCGGCGCTGCCGTTATTGAATGGAACAAACAAGGCGGCCAGCGGTGACCTCATAGGAGTGACTGGCCCGAAACAAACTGTGGGAGCGGGCTTGTCCCGCGAAGCGCCGCGCGGGCGGCGCTCGATCTCACAGGCCCCCAACATTTCAAGGCAAGCCCGCGAATAGACCCACACGCTACCCGCTCAGATCGCCGTAGCCCCGCCATCCACCGTCAGGCAATGCCCGGTGGTAAACGCTGCACCGTCGCTGCACAGGTACAACACGGCACTGGCAATTTCCTCGACCTTGCCGATGCGCCCCACCGGGTGCATGGCCGCAGCGAACTCGGCCTTGCGCGGGTCGGCTTCATAGGCGCGGCGGAACATATCGGTGTCGATCACCGCCGGGCACACGGCATTCACGCGGATGCCCTTCTTGGCGTACTCGATGGCCGCCGACTTGGTCAGGCCAATCACCGCATGCTTGCTGGCGCTGTAGATGCTCATCTTCGGCGCCGCCCCCAGGCCTGCCACCGAGGCGGTATTGACGATCACCCCGCCGCCCTGGGCCAGCAGCAACGGCAACTGGTACTTCATGCACAACCACACGCCCTTCACGTTCACGCCCATGATGGCGTCGAACTCTGCCTCGCTGCCTTCGGCCAGGCGGTGCTGTTCTATTTCGATACCGGCATTGTTGAAGGCGTAATCCAGCCGGCCATACGCCGCCATCAGGCGCTCGTGCAGCTGGCGCACTTCAGCGTCGCGGGTAACGTCACAAGCCATGAACATCGCTTCGCCGCCCGCCGCCTGGATATGCGCCACGGTGGCCTCGCCGCCGACCGGGTCCAGGTCGGCCACCACCAGTTTCAGGCCCTGCCGGGCGAAGGCCAGGGCGGTTGCCCGGCCAATGCCGGCCGCAGCGCCGGTAACCAGGGCTACCTGGCCGGAAAAGGTCATGCTCATCGGGTGCTCCTGTGACGGTATGGTGGGGTTCCGAGCATAGTCAGGCACCGCCCGGCCGGGCAGCATCATCACCCCACCGGTTGGGCTACCATGCTTGTCAGTGATGTTAAGGACCTGCCTTCATCAACAAGGTAGATTGAACGCCTGATTCCCTCCACTGCACACAAGGACCCCGCCATGACCCAGACCAACCGCCGCTTCCTGCTTGCAAAACGCCCGGTCGGCGCCGTGCGCCGTGACGACTTCAGTTTCGAGACCGTGCCTGCCGAACAACCCGGCGAAGGCCAGGTGCTGGTGCGCAACCTGTACCTGTCGCTGGACCCGGCCATGCGTGGCTGGATGAACGAAGGCAAGTCCTACATCCCGCCTGTGGCCCTGGGCCAGGTGATGCGCGCGTTGGGCGTGGGTGAAGTGGTGGCCTCCAACCACCCGGGGTTCAAGCCGGGTGACCATGTGAGCGGTGCGCTGGGCGTGCAGGACTACTTTACCGGCGAGCCTCAGGGCCTGCACAAGATCGACCCCAACCTGGCGCCCCTGCCGCGCTACTTGTCGGCGCTGGGCATGACCGGCATGACCGCCTACTTCGCCTTGCTGGACGTCGGCCAGCCCAAGGCGGGCGACACCGTGGTGATTTCCGGCGCGGCCGGTGCCGTGGGCAGCATTGTCGGGCAAATAGCCAAGGTCAAAGGCTGCCGCGTGGTGGGCATTGCCGGCGGTGCGGAAAAGTGCCAGTACCTGCTGGATGAGCTGGGCTTTGACGGGGTGATCGACTACAAAGCCGAAGACGTGCTGGCCGGGCTGAAGCGTGAATGCCCGAAAGGTGTGGACGTGTATTTCGACAACGTGGGCGGCGACATCCTCGATGCAGTGCTGACGCGCATCAACTACAAAGCGCGCATCGTGATCTGCGGCGCGATCAGCCAGTACAACAACAAGGAAGCCGTGAAAGGCCCGGCCAATTACCTGTCGCTGCTGGTGAACCGTGCGCGCATGGAAGGCTTTGTGGTAATGGATTACAGCAAGGACTACGGCAAAGCCGCGCTGGAGATTGCCGGCTGGCTGGCCAGTGGGCAGGTGAAGAGCAAGGAAGACGTGGTGGAGGGGCTGGAAACCTTCCCGGAAACCTTGTTGAAGCTGTTCAGCGGGGAGAATTTTGGCAAGCTGGTGTTGAAGGTTTAAGCGCGTCTGGCAGGGCCGGTATGCTCCTGCATGGGCGGCACGGGCTGTCGGTGGTTCGACATCAGCCGCTCCTGCATTGGTCGGCGGTAACCCCATGTCGACGGTTCGATAGCGGCCACTGTGGGAGCGGGTTCATCGAGGCGTCGAACCGCCGCGAAGAGGCCAGACCTGCCGGCCCATTTCCACCGACAGTTCACCGTTGCTGCCACCACCGTATTCGCGGGTAAACCCGCTCCTACATTGATCGCTGGTGCACACACATCGTTGCATCGACACCGCCCGTTGTAGGAGCGGGTTCATCGAGGCGTCGAACCGCCGCGAAGAGGCCAGGCCTGCCAACCAATTCCTACCGACCGTTCAGCGTTGCTGTAGCCACCGTATTCGCGGGTAAACCCGCTCCTACATTGGTCGGTGCACATCGCCGCCTCGACACCGCCCGTTGTAGGAGCGGGTTCACCTGCGAAAGGGCCAGACCTGCCGGCCAACCTCTACCAGCCGTTCACCGTTGCCGCCACCACCGCAAATCATGATTTGCTTCCAGGCCACACCCCTTCAGCTACCGGTTTATGGACCTCAAGCGATGGCCGCCAAGCCGGCCAGAATCTGGTGCAGGATTCGTCCTCGACCTGGGTTAGCTCTCACCGAGCCTGAGCTCTGAATTGCGTAGTCGATGCCTGGAAGCCGCGCCAACTCATGCATCCCCTCGGCAATGAACTCACGCAGTTCAAGCTGGGCATGCCTGACCTCACCCAGAAGCTCTGGACGCCCATCAATCAGCACGATGATATCTTCGACGTCCTTGTGATAGGGATCACCAGCGCCGCGACCTCGAAAAGCCTCGAGCTTGGTAGCAAGGAAGTAAGCCGGCCTGAAAATCTGGATTTCGATCCCACTTGGAAGCGCAAACTTAATGGCGTTTTCCAACCCTTCCACAAACCAACGATTCGCATAACCAAGCACCGCGGGGTCTGAGGGCATGACATCAACAATCAGCCCGTGGTACCGGAACCTGCAATTGATTTCGTCCTCGCCAGTGATCCGAAACCCTTTGGCTGCAAGTTTTTCAGTGAGCCGCTGCCATTGGGCTATTCCTGCAAGCTCAATAACCAAATCGACGTCTTCCGTAAACCTGATGTCGTCGAAAACAGTATTGTCCGTCACGAGCATCGCGGTTGTGCAGCCGCCAACGAAGGCAACCTCATTGCGGAGCTCTTCACCCAAGCCTTCAGCTACACATTCGATCATCTCTAAATTATGGTCAGCGTTTGATGTCATTACTTAAGTCCCATCCCTTCCCTGAGGATATTGACAGCAACCCCGGTTTCTCTGGGGCCGCCCACACGAATTGCATCCACCAACGCAAGGTAGTGATAGAGATAGCGGTCCTGCTTTGCTGCCTGAGGGACCGTCTTGTACAGCGGCTCAATCAGCTGCCCTCGCTCACTGCCAGAAGGGTCCGGCCAGACGTGTAGCAAAGTACCTGCGCTTTTGAGGTGCCTATTCAGCGCTGGTGCTGCGAAACCGGTTGGAATGCCACGGACGATAGCGCCTGGGCGAACCGGGTAAAAATATTTCAAGGCAAACTCCGTGATCTGCAACAACTCCCTCCGGTTTACCTTGAGTATGTTCGTATCATGGTCGCTGTAGACCAAGCCCGCGTATTCGCAGCGACGAAGCGAGTTGGAAATCTCACTTTTACTCAGCCCCAGAGAGGCAGAGAGATTTCGCAACGAATAATGCTCAGACCATGACTTGGTTGAAGACTGCACCGCTGTGGGCTCCGCCCAGCCGTACCAATCGAGATCGGCAAATGGCGAATCATCAGTCACGGAAGCGAACGAACCCCAGCCCAATGCAGGTCCTGTCGCCGCCGCGCCTGCACTTGGCCCGCTATCGGAGAGGCTGAGCTCTTTTACGAGCCTTTCTTCCTGAGCGTACAGGCTCACCAATTTGTACATAAGCAAAAAATCTTGACTCTTCATCAAGGTCAAAACCTCAACTGTCCACATTCCATAAAACGTGGACAATTGTCGCATGCTAATTTTCGCCGAGTCAAGCAAAACCTAATTTCAAACTGCACAGTCCCATCAAACGAAAAAGGCCAGCACCTTCGTGCTGGCCTTTCTCTCTATCGCTGGGTCTACTTACCCACGAATTTCCGCCACCACCGCCGCCAGCGCCTGCGCCGGGTCGGCAGCCTGGCTGATCGGGCGGCCGATCACCAGGTAATCGGAACCGGCATCCAGTGCCTGGCGCGGGGTGAGGATACGGCGCTGGTCATCCTGCGCGCTGCCCGCCGGGCGGATGCCCGGGGTCACCAGCTGCAGCGACGGGTGCGCCGCCTTCAATGCCGGGGCCTCCAGCGCCGAGCACACCAGGCCGTCCATGCCGGCCTTCTGTGCCAATGCCGCCAGGCGCAGCACCTGCTCTTGCGGGTCGACATCCAGGCCGATACCGGCCAAGTCTTCACGCTCCATGCTGGTCAGCACGGTCACGCCAATCAGCAACGGCTGCGGGCCGCTGCGCTTGGCCAGCTCTTCACGGCAGGCCGCCATCATGCGCAGGCCACCGGAGCAATGCACGTTGACCATCCACACCCCCATCTCGGCCGCCGCTTTTACCGCCATGGCCGTGGTGTTGGGGATGTCGTGGAACTTGAGGTCCAGGAACACTTCGAAGCCCTTGTCACACAAGGTTTCGACAATGCCCGAAGCGCTGCTGGTGAACAGCTCTTTGCCAACCTTTACCCGGCACAGCGCAGGGTCAAGCTGGTCAGCCAGCTTCAGGGCGGCCTCACGGGTAGGGAAATCCAGGGCGACGATCAGGGGCGTCTGGCAGGCGGACATGGGCAGGGTCTCTTGGCAAGTCGAAAACGGCGCGCATTGTAAACGAAGTGGCGCAGGCTTTGGGGCCCGCGGGTCACGGAATTGGCCCGGCACGGGCTAATGCCTTTCAGTTAAGCAGTTTGGGCTGACAGGTGCATGCCATGGGTGCTTGCCTTGAGATGTTCGGTGCCAATGAGATCGAGCGCCGCCCGCGCGGCGCTTCGCGGCACAAGGCCGCTCCCACATCTGTTTCGGGCCAGTTACTCCTGCTTCCTCCGCACTCGCCCCCTGGTGCATGGCTGGAGATTGATGAAAAGCACGGGCGCAGCCGATATCGAATGGAACAAACAAGGCGGCCAGCGGTGAAAGCACAGGAGTGATTGGCCCGAAACAGACTGTGTGCGGCCTTGTGCCGCGAAGCGCCGCGCGGGCGGCGCTCGATCGCACAGACAATGCTAAAGGCCCGGCGAACACACCTATAATTGAACCAACGAAACGGGTAATCGCTCAAATTTCATACAAGCGTTGCCCATGGCCCGATCAAAGGAGAACGACAATGCCCTGGTATGCCTGGCTGATACTCATCATAGCCCTCGGCTCCATCGTCGGCGGGTTGATGATGCTGCGCGATACGGCAAAGAAGCTGCCGCTGACCGAAGAACAACTGCGCAAGGTACATGAGCGCAACGCCGAGGCGGATGCCAAGGATGCGCAGGACCGCTGATAAAGCAGCGCTTATTCGATCGAGCGCCGCCCGCGCGGCGCTTCGCGGCACAAGGCCGCTCCCACATCTGTTTCGGGCCAGTGTCTCCTGCCACCTGCGCACACGCGCCCTGGATGCATGGCTGGAGATTGATGAAGAGCAGCGTCAATGCCGACGCCGAAGGGAACAAACAGGGCGGCCAGGGGTGATCTCATAGGAGTAACTGGCCCGAAACAGATGTGGGAGCGGCCTCGTGCCGCGAAGCGCCGCGCGGGCGGCGCTCGATCTGACAGGCAAGCAAAACCCCAAGGCAAGTTGCGCCTTTTTGAATCATCTCTGCCTCCTGTCCTGGACTTCCGGATATACATGACCGGATCGGGCCAGGGCATCACCCCGGCCCCTCCCCACTTACTCCACCATCACCTTATCCCGATTACGCTCCAGCAGCGCATTGCCAATCCCCTTGATCTCGAGCAGTTCATCCACCGAAGCAAACGGCCCATTGGCCTCGCGGTAGGCCACGATCGCCTCGGCCTTGGCCTTGCCGATGCCGTTCAACCCCTTCTGCAGGGTCAGTGCATCTGCCGTGTTCAAATCCAGCCGCGGTGCCTGCTGGGCCTGTACCTGGGCCATCACCGGCACCGGCTCGGCCACCACAGGGGTACTGGCCGGGGCAGCGCTAAGGGAGAAGGACAAACTGGCGAACAGCGGCAGCAGCAAGTACGACAGAACGTTATTACGCATGGTCAACACTCCTTGGGTTGGTCAGTTTCCAGCAGCCGTTTTCCTTCGGCTGCGCAAACAACCCTAGCGATTAACCCGCCCGCAAAACACCCACCACCCCCGGCGAATGGTTACCGAATCGGTCAGCAAAACGGCCAGCCTCTACCACCCACAAACAGCGCCCTTTTCACCGCTGCCGGCCCCAGCCCCGGCAGCTCAAGCCCTTGGCCCTGTGCCCGCAGGCAAATCCCCGTTTGTCCGATAACCCCTGCCTACCCACGTACTGCCAATTTCCCACAGCGCCCGCCGAACAAGGCCCGCCACGCAAACCACCCCACCCGCCGGCCGGCAACGCCCCCCCTGCAAACTGGCACCCCACTGCCCGCCTGCTAGATTTCTTGAGCAATGGAAACCGCCGCGCTTCAAGGACCCGAGCAAGAGGATCACCGCCGTGCCCCTCAAGACCCTGACCGTTTTCGGTACCCGCCCAGAAGCCATCAAGATGGCCCCGCTAGCCCTGCAACTGGCCCAGGACAACCGCTTCGACGCCCGTGTATGCGTCACCGGCCAACACCGGCAAATGCTCGACCAGGTGCTGGAGCTGTTCGGCATCAGCCCCGACTACGACCTGAACATCATGAAAGCCGGCCAGGACCTGACCAGCGTTACCACCGCCATCCTGCAAGGCATCCAGCCCGTGCTGGCCGAGTTCAAGCCCGACGTGGTGCTGGTGCACGGCGACACCGCCACCACCTTTGCCACCAGCCTGGCGGCCTACTACCAGCAAATCCCGATTGCCCACGTAGAAGCCGGCCTGCGCACCAACAACCTGTATTCACCCTGGCCCGAAGAAGGCAACCGGCGCCTCACCGGCGCCCTGGCCGCGCTGCACTTTGCCCCCACCAGCACCTCACGCGACAACCTGCTGCGCGAAGGCACCGACCCCGCACACATATTTACCACCGGCAACACCGTGATCGACGCCCTGCTGGAGGTGGAGCAAAAGCTGCAAAGCCCGGCGCTGAACGCCCGTTTCGCCAGCCACTTCAGCTACCTGGCCGCCGACCGCCGCCTGTTGCTGGTCACCGGCCACCGGCGCGAGAACTTTGGTGGCGGCTTTGAACGCATCTGCCAGGCGCTGGTGCAGACCGCACGGCAATTCCCCGAAGTGGACGTGGTGTACCCGGTACACCTCAACCCCAACGTACGCGAGCCGGTCAACCGCCTGCTGGGGGATGTGCGCAACATCCACCTGATCGAGCCACTGGATTACCTGCCGTTCGTGTACCTGATGACCCGCGCATACGTGATCCTGACCGACTCGGGGGGCATACAGGAGGAAGCGCCCGCGCTGGGCAAACCGGTGCTGGTAATGCGCGACACCACCGAACGGCCCGAAGCTGTGGCGGCGGGTACGGTCAGGTTGGTGGGGACAGAAGTGGAATCGATTGTGAGGGAGCTGAATACCCTGCTGACCGATGAAGCGGTGTACCGCGAGATGAGTGTTGCGCATAACCCGTATGGCGATGGCAAGGCGTGTGCGCGCATTCGCGAAGCACTGGCTGCGTTTGCAGGGGAGTAATGCAGCGCCTGTGAGACCGAGCGCCGCCCGCGCGGCGCTTCGCGGCACAAGGCCGCTCCCACATCTGTTTCGGGCCAATAACTCCAGTGCCAGGTGGGGTGCAGCCCTGGTGCATGGCTGCATATGGATGAAGGACAATTTCCCCCCGATATCGAAGGGAGCACAGAAGGCGGACAGCGGCGCCCTCACAGCAGAGACTGGCCCGAAACAGATGTGGGAGCGGCCTTGTGCCGCGAAGCGCCGCGCGGGCGGCGCTCGATCTCACAGGCACCCAACATCTCAAGGCATGCACCTGTCAGCCTATACCGCTTAACTGACTGGCATCAGGGCTTGCCCCGCGAAGAAGGCAACGCGGTGCCCGCCATCCGCCCCGTCAGACTTTCCTGAAACCTCCCCCCACCCCTTCAACTCAGATAACCAGGCGAACTATCCTACACACCAGTCAGAAGCAGCTGAATTGTCGGGGAAATGCCCCAGGGATAACGTCATCGGGTCGCCATATGGGTGACCGGGTGTGAGAACCTGATGCGAGTTACCTGGCTTGCCTGTCATGGCGGTCGTACGCGGGCAGACCTCGGTCTGGCCGGGCTTTGTGGCTCCCTCGGTTTCTCACCCCGCGTACGACTGCCGCCCTGATCCGTGAGAAAGATTCGCGTGGCAGTTCCACTTACCAGGAGCTACTACCATGAAAAACAACGACCAATCCCCCATCCTCACCGCAGGCATCGAAACCTTCCTCGAAGCCGGCAACCCCACCCTGGACCTGCTCCGCGTCCAACCCGGCGTCCCCGTCGACGACGCCTACGAACACGTCTCCGTCCTGCTGGGCTACTGCAAGCACCTGGTGCGCGAAGGCGACATGGAAGACGACCACAAAATGCTGGGCGCAGCCGATTACCTGCTGGCCATGGCCAAAGCCCTGATGAACGACATCGAGATTGCCAAGAACAAGCGCCACTAAACCGCGCGCCCCCAAGCCAGGCGAGGCTCTACCTCGCCTACCGAGCTTTTTTGTAGGAGCGGGTTCACCCGCGAATGCGTCCGCACCGACAACACCACATGCCCGATAGAAACCGGCCAGCAGCCCCACCCTTTCGCGGGTAGACCGCCCCTACACCGGAGTGGCCTTCTATGGAAGTGGACTTCTGAAGAAGCACGCACCTGTGGGAGCGGGCTCGCCCCGCGAACACCGGCAAAGCCGGTGCCATCCACTTCAAGAGCCCCCATCAGCCCCCCTCAAATCACCGTTCGAGGATAAACACTGATAAACGCCGAAATCGCAATCGCATCCCCATCATCAACCTTCACCCGCGGGCTCTGCCCCGAGCGTTTGATATCAGACGCGAAATCCGCCGCCTTGAACGCCTGCTCAAGCTCATCACCACCCACCCCGGCATACACAACCACCTGGGTACCGGTATTGTGCTTTTGCACAGCCAGCTGCTTGATCTGCACCTGCACACCCGACTTGGTCAGCGCCACAGCGATTTCCTTGGCAAAGCGAACCGCCTCTTTGTCATCCTTGTGGATATTCAGCAGTACCACCGGTGCCAGCGTTTTAGCCTTCAGCTCACCCGCCAACGCCTTGAATGCGTCCTGCGCCTGAGGCGTCAGCGTTCGGGGCTTGAGGCTGGCTTCCAGCTTCAGCCGTTCGGCCCTCTCCTGCTCCAGTTCGGCCCTCCCACGTTCGAGTTCGGCCTTGAGCGACTCGTTTTGCTCCAGGAGCTGCTGGATTTCCAACTGCGCCTGCACATCCGATTCATTGACCACGGTAACCTCCTGCGAGGCCCGTGAAATCGTCAATTCGGAGTGCTGGTTTTTCACGTCCGAGGTCATGTGGGCGAGGATCATCGCGCTGGCCGCGATCAACGCTGCGATGACCGCTGTGGCAGAGGCTATGGCATGGATAAGGCTGGCTGCGTCTGCTGAAATATCAGGCATAAACAACTTCTTGAGGTTAAGGATTTTCATCGTTTCACGTTAAGGGAGTCGCGCCGTAATTGGCACGCCTCGATTACTCACAGCGCTTCGAAAAGCGAGCTTAACCATTGCAGAGTGCTATACATTTGAATGACTTACGATAGCATTTAAACGACAAAAACTCTGTTCGGCTCCAAGCTTACGCCTACCCACACCCGTTTTAGACTCTTGGCCTTGGAGAAATCAGCCACGGTGCCGACCGCGGAAGTGGTTGATCAACCCTTGCGTCGAACCATCTTCAGCACTGTCTTCAACGTTTCCAATCAAGCGCTGATATACCCCCTCACCCAACTCCTTGCCCAACTCAACACCCCATTGGTCAAACGCGTTGATGCCCCAGATAACGCTTTGAACGAAGACTTTGTGCTCGTACATGGCTACCAAGGCACCCAAGCGGCGTGGGCTGATGCGCTCGACGACCAAGGTATTGCTCGGGCGGTTGCCTGGAATTACCTTGTGTGGTGCTAACCTTTCGATAACTGTTTCGCTCAAGCCTTTGGCTCGCAGCTCAGCTTCAGCCTCATCACGCGATTTGCCCAGCATCAACGCCTGGCTCTGCGACAGGCAGTTTGCGTACAGCCACTGGTGATGGTCCGCTACGGGGTTGAAGCTCACTACTGGCACGATGAAGTCAGCAGGAATCAGCTGAGTGCCCTGATGCAATAGTTGGTGGTAGGCGTGTTGCCCGTTGCAGCCAACGCCACCCCAGATTACCGGACCGGTCTCGGTTTTGACGGGTGTGCCATCCTGCAAAACACTCTTACCATTGGACTCCATATCCAGCTGCTGCAAGTGTTTGGTGATGTTGCGCAAGTAGTGATCGTACGGCAGGATCGCGTGGCTATGCGCACCCCAGAAGTTGCCGTACCACACGCCAAGCAAAGCCAGCAGCACAGGCATGTTTTCACTGAAAGGCGCGGACTGGAAATGTTGGTCCATGGCATGCGCACCAGACAACAGTTCCTTGAAATTGGCAGTACCGATAGCCAGGGCAATCGGCAGGCCGATTGCCGACCACAGCGAATAACGTCCACCCACCCAATCCCACATCGGGAAGATGTTTTCTTCTCGAATACCGAAAGCTACTGCAGCAGACTTATTGCTCGAGACGGCGATAAAATGACGATACAGTTCAGCCTCCGTACCACCCTGCGCCAAGTACCACGTACGCGCGGCGGTAGCGTTCTTCAGGGTTTCAAGGGTGTTGAACGACTTCGACGAAACGATAAACAACGTGGTTTCAGCGCGCAGATTGGCAGACAGTTCATGGAACTCGCTACCGTCGATATTTGCGAGATAGTGGCAGCGCACGCCACGCTGGGCATAGGGCAGCAACGCCTCGGAAACCAGCTCGGGGCCAAGGAACGAACCGCCAATACCGATATTGACCACGTCAGTAATCGGCTTTTCGGTGTAGCCGCGCCACAGGCCATTGTGGATACGACCGACCAAATCGGTAATCTGGTAAAGTACCTTGTGCACCTCGGGAATAATGTCCACCCCGTTGACACACAGCTTGTCAGCCACTGGCCGGCGCAATGCCGTGTGAAGTACCGGGCGCCCTTCGGTAGCGTTGATGACCTCACCGCTGAACATCGACTGGATCGCACCCTGAAGCCCCACCTCGCTGGCCAGGCTCACCAACAAGTCACGTGTCTGGTCGGTGATCAGGTTTTTCGAATAATCCAGGAACAGGCCGCAACTACTCAGGGAGAAACGGTCGAAGCGATTGGCATCGTTGCTAAAAGCTTCACGCATGCTGAAGCCTTGCATGGCATCGCGGTGTTGCTGAAGCGCCTTCCAGGTTGGCAAAGCAGTGACATCGTGGGGTGTACGGTAAAACGCCATTGCGGGGAGATCCTTGATGCTGGGTGATGCTTGAACCCAGCAGTCATTGCCAGGTTCAGATTCGGCGCCATTATAGGCATTAAGCACGCGCGGGAAAGGGAAAAGCCCGAAAGGGAAGCTTTCAGGGGCGACGAAATGCCCGTTTTTTCTGGTAAAGGAACACCCTTGATCAGATGTGAAAGGTTTTGAGCTGCTCTGATACACCTACCTCAGTAAACCCTGATCAATCTGGCAAAAAATTGTAGAATTGGATCAACCACGCTTAGCGAGGGCATGCTGCTTACCCCCTCGCCACTCCCTATGGGCCCCTCCCCATGGACATATTGAGTAAAAAATGATCAAGATCACCCCCACAATCGAATGCTCGAACTCGGCTCCTTTTGTCCTGTTCGGTGGTATCAACGTCCTTGAGTCGGAAGACCTTGCACTGACTGCATGCGCGGAATACGTACGCGTAACAGAGAAGCTGGGCATCCCGTATGTTTTCAAAGCCAGCTTTGACAAAGCCAATCGCTCTTCCATTCATTCCTTCCGCGGCCCAGGCATGGAAGAAGGACTGCGCATCTTTGAAAAGGTGAAAGCTGAGTTCGGCGTCCCGATCATCACTGACGTTCACGAAATTTACCAAGCTGCCCCGGTTGCTGAAGTGGTTGACGTGTTGCAGCTTCCTGCTTTCCTTGCACGGCAAACCGACCTTGTGGTCGCGCTGGCCAAGACTGGCAAGCCTGTCAATATCAAGAAACCCCAGTTCCTTAGCCCATCGCAAATGCAAAACATCGTGCACAAATTCAAGGAGGCTGGTAACGACCAGTTGATCCTGTGCGACCGCGGTACTTGCATGGGCTACGACAATCTGGTCGTAGATATGCTTGGCTTTGGCGTGATGAAGCGCACGTGTGATGATTTGCCTATCATTTTTGACGTTACGCACGCACTGCAAAATCGCGACCCATCCGGCGCTGCTTCAGGCGGCCGACGTGAGCAGGTTGTTGACTTGGCGCGGGCTGGCATGGGCGTGGGCTTGGCTGGCCTGTTCCTAGAAGCGCACCCGAATCCGGATCAAGCCAAGTGCGATGGTCCTAGTGCACTGCCACTGGACAAGCTCGAGCCATTTTTGGCTCAAATAAAAGCAATAGATGATCTTGTCAAATCTTTCCCCTCACTTTCAATTTCTTAAGCTTTTTGATTGGAGTCGGGGGAGAGTTACAAGGGTTACTCCCCCTCATGGGCAAAACATTAATCATTATTTTTTCAGATCGACAGAGCAGATTTGACTAGACGCAACCTGCCTATCACACTAGCTTTTTGGATAGCTACGCGCTTGCTCAGATGACTAGTTTCTTCTTGGATTGCGCTAAGCCTAACCCAAACTAACATCATAGCTTTAGAAAAGCGCACATCGGGCACAACTCGAAAGCGTAAACTGCTCCAGCCACGGTTTCGACAAAAAACTCACACAGCATCCCACCCCATAAAGTTTCCCTATCACAAAATTTAATTTGAATATTACTCAGCCTCTTAGAAAGCTTCCGAGAGCCGTTGACATAATCTCTCAAGCCCATACCGAGATCAATTCTTCAATGGCAACACCCTCGCTACCAGAGATATCAGAAACCTCCAAACCAGCCACAAAATGCACTACTAGCACGAGTACAGAGAATAAATAACTGCAAAATCTAGCGTATATAAATCTTGCACTTGAAAAACATTGATAGCGCCCATCAGATTTATGCCGAGAAAACAGCCCATATTCTTCTATTGCCAAAAACGATCAAGCCAGCTATCATCCATCGATTTTTTTGCATCAGCGAGATAGAAACGGACTTTATAATGGAAAAAATTGCACTTTTCATTGCTGGCGACGAGCGAATTTATTTCCCAGCAATTGTTACAATTCTTAGCATTAAGAAGCACAACCCCGACGATTTTGATTTCTTCTTGTGCTTTGATGAGCGCAAGCTGTCTGAAGACATGCGAGAGACGCTAAACAAAAATCAAATCAACTTTATTGACAACCAAAAGCTAAATAACTACGAGATAGAAAAAACCTTCAAGCCAATGACCGAAGGCGCATGGCCGGTGGAAGTTTTTTATAACTATGTTTTGCCCATCTACCTTGGCGAAATGGGTTACAAGTTCTCGATCAAAGCAGACTACGACTTACTATGCATCGGGAAGTACGAGCTTAGCGAAATAATTCCGCACGAGGGCACCGTCGGCGGTCTGAGTGCAAAAGTCAGTCTGCTAAACCAAGGCGTCAGACCTGACATCCATGAAGACTTGCAAAAAACTGGGAGATTAGGACTTGACCCCATAGATTACATGAATGTCGGCTTTATCACTTTCAACAATGAACGCTTTGTTAGAAATAAATGCTTTGAATCCTTCATTGAAATTTATCAATACCTAGCCGATAAGAACCCGGAAGCAAAACTACTGGAACAGATTGCCTTTAGCTTATTACTCTTTAAGCTAAAAGGCGATTACATCACATTTACAGACGCTTATAATCATAGAGTTTTGTGGACAAAGCCAGTCGACTCTGACCTAAAATTTGATGTCAAGAACATTCATTACATTACTCAATTTAAACCTTGGAAGCCGATTGATTTAAACATGCTGCGAAGAGTTGTTTTTCGCGGTCGCGGTTGCCTGTTCTCTTATAGGAACCTCTGGCTGGAATTTGCCGAATCGCTACCTGGTTTCGAAAAATACTGTAATGAACGCCGACTGACGGAACTGGAACTAACCGCACTCCAAATGCTGATCGTGAAAAACTACAACGAGCGCGTAAGCAAGCTTGAAAAGGAGTTGATTAATGAACAAAGAAAATATGCCGCGTTGAAATCAGCCATTCAAGAGCTATCCCTCTAATAATAAAAGCCCTATCTGCGCACCACAACCGGCCAATCGAAAAAACCTAGAGATCCACTGGATCAATAGCTGTGCTTTCACCGCCCAAGGCCCTGCCGGCCTTGGACGGCCTCTCCGACATAGCAATAAAATAACGCATACAAAACACGATGAAAGCACACTAAACTTTTTAAATGAAGACACCCAATCAGAACATTAGCCCCACAGCATAGAAAGGGACAACCCATCTTTAATAGGCACAAGCTTAATTATTATCATTACCTGAGAATCGCAACACTTAAAATTTACAACCCATTGCGATTCTGAATACCTCGCTACAAGAAAAACAAAAACCCACTCCTTAGGTACTGCAAAACAAGTCAAGAGGTCCGTGACTCTCGAACAATAACAAAAACGCTACTACTATTATGATTTGCAACCCTAATGCAGCCGTCTTCAGCGATAGTAATTTTTCCGATATGACGGCAATCCATACCCCAAAGCTGACCGTGCGCGACACGATACAACATCCTCCCGCCCTCCCCCCTGACATACTCGTCACCGTCGATTACTCCAACAAGCGTATCGCCCGGAGGCTTGCCCCGCATGACTTTGTACCGCCACTTACCCCAGTCGAGCTCAAATTCATTGGTCACTATCCCGCCCCTCCAAACCACGTATCAAATTGTATCGAATCCATGCCGGCACACTACCTCATCACAAATTCAACCGAAAACTACTGACGCCCGACGACGCCAGGCAGTAATAAAAGCAAACGCAAAATAATAAACACCGCTCCACACACACTACATGGCAGCTAACCTACAAGGGCAGGCGATCGACAAATACGTAACAACCAGCAAACTAACCACAAGAACCAGTGAGCATTTAAGAACCAGCGCTATATACGAAATCAAATTTGCACCAAACCACGAACCATACCGAAACGATCCCAATCGAGATGCACAGTGCACACATTCCAGAGTACACAAAATCGAAGCGAGATCAACCCAAGCAAGCAAGGTCAGTGAATCGAAGCTATAATTCTTCCTTTGAGCTCACACATCCCGCGATGGTTATACCAACCCGCACTGGAGACGAGGATCTACAAGAAATCCCCCACCAAGCCTCTCGCTTACGGCAGCCTGCAACGGCCATGAGCCCCTTTACACAGCTTCGCAAGATGCCTAACCTTTCGTTATACTTACGATTTGCCATCCCAGACATGAAAAAGCACCGGAGTGAGGCCATGCACGAGTTGATCACTTTTCAAGCACCGCCACACTCAACAAGGGTGAACGGCAACGCTAGCAAGCTCCCCCGGCCAACCTCTTCCAACCACGCAGTAGACATTGTGATTAACCACAAAGGGTTGCTGGAAAGATAAAAAGAGCTATTTTTTGAGGCTCGCCGCCCTAAAGTATACTTGAAAAAAGCGAAACTGGATCACGCCCCAAAAACAGATTAAAGGCATCAAATGAAACCGAACAAAGTAGTACTAAACTCCATCAAGCCGTACAAAGATGCAAATAACAATGAAATTATTTGCGAAGAAGAAGTCCCAGAATGCAAAGTTATTTTTGTAGGGAGCAATAATAAACTTACAGTAAACAAAGGGACTAAAATTCAGGGAAGTATTTTTTTTGATTGCGACAACGGTAATTGCAATATCGGGAAGAACCGATTCAAGGGTACAATCCGAGTAGGACAGGACTGTACCGTCAATATCGGAAATTTTGTTACTTGTACAAACGTATGCCTATTGACCACAGCGGAGGGTATCACTGTGTCGATCGGAGACGACTGCATGCTAGCATCAGAAATCCAAATCCGCGCTGATGATGGCCACCCTATCTTCGATGTACATACAGGCAAGCGCGTAAACATGCCCAAATCGGTAAGCATCGGGCCACATGTTTGGATTGGCGGCAGGGTCACAATCCTCACTGGCGCACGAATTGGCGAGGGTAGCGTAATAGGATACGCTAGTGTCGTAAAAGGAAAAATACCGAATAACTGCGTGGCGGCTGGTGTACCTGCCAAAGTTATGCGAAAAGACATTGCCTGGGAGCGCCCCCACCTAAGCCATGTCGAACCTTTCTATAAACCCGACGCATCTTTCGTTAAAAAATCCAAGTACTGGAATTTGACCATTGAAGAGCCAGTTATCTCTTAGAATCTGAGCGCAGCTGAGTTCAACTAGTACGGCCAGCATGGCAGAACATTATCATCTTGGTAGTGGGCTCGACCCACTGCCAAAAAGTAGTGCCCCTCACGCAAAAAATCAAATTCGCCACCACGATAATAATCTCTGCTAATTAACCAACGAATCGGCAAAGAGATCTGACCCGGCCTGCGAAATTGACATCACGACGCCTGATCGCCTGGTCGCACTATTGGGAACCATCCATATGCCAAATTTTGCCTACCAGCGAAGGGTGCCGACTCACAATGCAATGGCATCGTCGCGATGTCGGCGTGGCATGAATCGATCCTAGCAACCTGAACGTTTTCCATCACCGAAAAAACCGAAATGTCAACCCCCCAATGGGTTAGCGGTCAAGGCTCACGACCTATTCGACCTATCCCATAGCGACGTAGGCTCGGAGGGTGGCTTCATAGCCACAGTGGTAGGTTCGCCCTAACGATTTCCCGCATTTCTCTTGACGCTTGCGCTACGCCGAATTAACCTCGCCCCCCTTAGAACATGGAAGTATCCGGTACATTGCTAGCCATTCCACTCTGGGTATCGGACCCTTTCGTGAAGATGAACTCCAGCGCGCTTAGGCGCGCTGCACTGCTTTGCGGTCTCTCTCTTGAAGCCTCGTTCCTCTCTACAGATCCAGAAGTCTGTCATTTTTGCTCTCGTTCTACGCGAAGCACGCGCACGAATCGGCGGCAGTCGCCTGGGGGCCGTATGGGTGCTATTGGAGCCTCTAGTCCATCTACTCCTTTTTTCAGTACTTTTTGCAATGCTGCGAGGACGTACCGTTTCAGGCATCGAGTACCCGGTATTTATTTTAATTGGAATGGCTCCGTTTTTACTATACCGCAATACATCACTTCGGCTAATGGATAGCCTGCGAGAGAACCGCTCTCTTTTTGGCTATAAACAAATAAAACCATTAGACACATATATCGCACGAGTCATTGTCGAAACATGCATTTCTGCAACGGTATACGCCATTTTGGTTTTTGGTTTCGCTTGGTTCGGATTCGACATGTCAATCCACAACCCACTAGAGTGGGTCGCAACCCTGCTTCTGGGCTTATCATTCGCTTTTAGTTTAGGGATGCTCCTTGCACTTATTACGCACGCATTACCGAGTCTGAAAATCATCATTCGCATGGCTTTCTTCCCGCTTTACTTCATGTCGGGCGTACTAATTCCTGCATCTTACCTACCCCAACCTATGATGCCCGTCCTTTTGCTCAACCCTTTTTTACATATTCTTGAGCTTATCCGCGCTGAAGTGCTACCCCACTACACCCCAGTCGACGGGGTGTCCGAGAACTATGTGCTTATCTTCACCCTAGTTTTACTGTTCCTGTCACTAGGTGCTTACCGCGCCCGCAGGATGCACCTGATTTCTACCAAGAACGGTTAAGTACGGGCCAATCGTGTTTGAACTCAAAAACGTCACCAAGTCCTATCTCACGCCTAAAGGGCGCCGATACATCTTTCGCAATCTGTCGCTGGCCATTCCCCCAGGGAAAAATATCGGACTGATTGGCCGGAATGGTGCAGGTAAGTCTACACTGATGCGACTCTTAGGAGGCGCGGATGTGCCTGATTCAGGGACGATCGTCACCGACCGCAGCATCTCTTGGCCAGTTGGGTTGACGGGTGGATTTCAAGGCAGCATGACAGGCCGCGACAACATAAAATTTGTTTGTCGGGTTTATGGTGCTACTGGTGACGCCATGCGTGAAAAAGTTCGCTATGTACAAGAATTTGCAGATATCGGCGATTGGATTGATGAACCCATTAAAACATATTCATCGGGTATGCGCTCGAGAGTGGCGTTCGGCTTGAGCATGGCGTTTGACTTTGACTATTACCTCATTGATGAAGTCATGTCAGTAGGTGATGCGCAGTTCAAACGCAAATGTGCTGATGTGTTCAAGGAAAGACTTGAGATGTCAAAAATAGTACTGGTTTCCCATTCCATGCCGGAAATTGAAAAGCTATGCGATGTTGTGCTACTGGTGCGCAATGGTGGCATTCAAGTATATGACGATGTTTCCGAAGGCATCAAGGCTTATAGTAGCTAATCTCTAATACCTCAATTAAGTAGCACCGTTCCATTTCAAGGAAACATCCAACTATGAGCAGCACGGGTAACAAGAAGGGCTGGCGCCTAATAACCGCCATGGTTATTCTGCCAATGATATTTGCGGCCGTTTACTATAGCGTATTCGCCATCGACCGCTTCGTCAGCTCTGCACAAGTGGTGGTGCGCCAAGACGGCAATAACCAAGGGGCTCAAGTTCCAGGTCTCGCAACGCTTTTAACTGGAACTAATCCGGCATCGAGGGAAGAAACTCTATATCTTCGAGAATACATCACTTCGATAGACATGATGCTGTTACTTGAGGACCAAGTTCACTGGGTCGAACAATACGCATCTCAGCGTAAAGATATTTTTTTCTGGCTCGATGAGAACGCGCCTCGCGAAGATCTGCTGAAATATTATCAACGCATGGTTTCAGCGCACTACGACGAGACAACGGGCCTCCTTCGAGTCGAAGTTCAGTCCTTTAAACCTGAGCTTTCCGAAAAAATGCTGCGAGTGATACTTCAGGCTAGCGAACACTTCGTAAACGAAGTCAGCCACAATATCGCCAGGGAACAGATGAAATTTGCTCAGGGTGAGCTTGACAGTGCCAGAGACAACTACGCGAAACGTAAAACGCAGCTACTGAATTTCCAGAACGAGAACAAGGTTTTGGACGGTGGCAATACTGCACAAAGCCGAGCCACTATTATCGCAAACCTTGAAGGGCAATATACTAAGGAGCAAGCCGCTCTTACTGAAATGTCCTTTAAATTACGTGGTGACGCCCCTCAGATTCGTCAACAAAAGCAAAAAGTTGAAGCAATTACACAGCAACTCGCTAAGGAGAAGCGCCTTCTGGTTTCATCACCGCAAGGCTCTCAGTTAAACGTTGTTGCCTCGCGCTACCAGCAATTGACTCTCGACGCCGGTATTGCAGAAGAAACCTACAAAACTGCGGTGGCTGCCTTAGATAACGCTCGCATTGAAGCGAGTAAAAAGATTCGAACCTTGGTCACTGTGGTCAGCCCAAACACTCCGCAACTAGCTATTTATCCTGAGCGTTGGTACAACCTGGCGACAATTTTACTTGGCCTCCTTATGTTTTACGCCATCACTCGCTTCATTCTAGCTTCGATTGAGGATCATCGTGATTAATTCCCTTTCTTCTTCTCGCAAATTTGCCCTGAAAGTGGCAGCGGTGACCTTTGCGGCTGTTAGTCTTGCTGGCTGTGGCGGAACCCTTTCAGGCGCTGGGCCTTATAAGGGTACGATTGAAAATAAGTCCGAAGCTTACGACCTTGTGGATATCAGCGCCTCCACTATCGCGCCGTACATGCAAGGTGCAGCTAAACCTGTTTTGGCAACTGTAACCAAACCGGTATCTCCGGAAGTCCGACTTATGCCTGGGGACACTCTTAATGTTCTCATCGCAGATACAGCGCCTGAAGGTTCTGCATTGTTTGCACCACTGGCTACCGGCGGCACTCAGCTGAAAAACAGAATCGACGCTCAGGGCATGCTTTCGCTTCCATATGTTGGACGCCAATATGTTGCGGGTATGACATTGAATCAAGTTGAGGTCATGATTCGTCGTCAGCTTAAAGGTATCACGACCGACGTACAAACCCACGTGGAGCTAATCGGAGATCTGTCCGGATCTGTCCTTGTTGCCGGGGCGGTAAAAGCGCCTGGACGCTTCAGCACTCTTCAAGGCCCCCTGACTCTCTTGGATGCCGTCAACCAAGCCGGGGGGCCGGTACTAGAATCACATCTAGTCAATGTAACTGTCCGCAATGGCAGCCAAGTGCAGCAGTTTAACTATGAAGATGTGCTTGCTGGCAATAATATGGTGCTCCGGCCAAACTCAGAAGTTGTACTTGATCGTGCACGCCAACGTTTTGTTGCCATGGGCGCTGTTGCGGAACCCGGCTTGCGAGACCTCCCTAGTAAAAATACCAGCTTGCTGGATGCACTCGGAAGCGTTGGTGGCTTACGCGAGCAAAACGCGAATCCGGAAGGGGTTTTTGTTTTCAGAATGCCAACCGATAGCAGTTCTAAACCGACAGTCCTACGGCTAAACATGCGCGACCCTGCAGCAATATTCTATGCTCGTCAAATTGCCATAAAACCGGATGATACCATTTACGTTACAAATGCTACTGTTTATGAATGGCAAAAAATTATCTCACCCATCGTACAGACTATGATACTTGGCAAAGCCACCGGTATAAACTAACGATGCTAATAAGTGCTTATTCTTTCATATCTGCACATCTAGTTATTAAGTGCGCCTTAAGTCGCGCTATAAAATTTTAGTTGATAGCAACATTCATTGTTGAAAAACACAGTAATTCTCGAAGCAGCCAATAGATTGGATGATATGATCAAAAAATGTCTATTCCCAGCCGCCGGATACGGTACCCGCTTCCTGCCTGCTACCAAAGCCATGCCCAAGGAAATGCTGCCGGTGGTCAACAAGCCACTGATCCAGTATGGCGTTGAAGAAGCATTGGATGCGGGTCTGAGCGAAATTTCCATCGTCACCGGTCGTGGCAAGCGCGCCCTGGAAGACCACTTCGACATCAGCTACGAGCTGGAAAACCAGATCAAGGGCACCGACAAGGAAAAATACCTGGTTGGTATCCGTCGCCTGCTCGACGAGTGCTCGTTCTCCTACACCCGCCAGACCGAAATGAAAGGCCTGGGCCACGCCATCCTCACCGGTCGCCCGCTGATCGGCGACGAGCCGTTTGCCGTTGTGCTTGCGGACGACCTGTGCGTCAACCCGGAAGGCGACGGCGTACTGACCCAGATGGTCAAGCTGTACAACCAGTTCCGCTGCTCGATCGTCGCCATTCAGGAAGTCGACCCGCAGGAAACCAACAAGTACGGCGTAATTGCCGGCGACATGATCCGTGACGACATTTTCCGCGTCACCAACATGGTAGAGAAGCCGAAGCCTGAAGACGCCCCGTCGAACCTGGCAATTATCGGCCGCTACATCCTGACCCCGGACATCTTCGACATCATCGCTAACACCGACCCAGGCAAGGGTGGCGAGATCCAGATCACCGACGCGCTGATGCAACAAGCGCAGAACGGCTGTGTGATCGCCTACAAGTTCAAGGGAAAGCGTTTCGACTGCGGCGGTGCTGAAGGCTACATCGACGCGACGAACTTCTGTTTTGAGAATTACTACAAAGCAGGTAAGGCATACTAAGTTAAACCATGGAAAGCCACAAATTGTGGCTTTCCGCATCAGCTATGAAAGCTAGCTAGTCGAAAATCTCTACGACTCCTACTATCTCACCGCTGCTAGCACTAAGTACTGCCAATGCCCTAACCTTGTTCTCGCGCATGTAACTTTCCGCCTCCGAGAGCTGGGCAGAATCTAAAATTGTATGAGGCTCTGGCGTCATGAAAGACTCTACGCACTGATTGACTGTATCTGAGTTATCCAACAGGGCTCTTCTCAAATCCCCATCAGTAACGATTCCAACAAGCTCCCCCACGCTATCTTGGACTAAAGTCAAACCTAGCCGACTTTGTGTCATCACCAACAAACAGTCATGAAAACTGGTAAGCGGCGAAACAAAAGGCGCAGGTGAGTGCATTACATCACAAACTCTTGTGAGAAGTTTTCGCCCAAGACTTCCGCCAGGATGGAAACGTGCAAAATCCAAAGGTTTAAACTGAAGAGCAGCAATTAATGCTACCGCCAACGCATCCCCCATGGCCATAGTTGCTAAGGAAGATGTTGTAGGTGCCAAGTTATTTGGACACACCTCTCGCTCGACAGAAATATCTAACCATATATCAGCGTGCTTGGCGAGAGTCGATCGGCCATTGCCCGTCATCGCTATAATTTTGTTCCCAAACGAGCGAAGACTGGGCAGCAGCTTTATTAGCTCTTCAGTCTCACCGCTATAACTTATCAAAATAAGTACATCGACCGGTTTAAGCATTCCAAGGTCGCCATGGAAAGCTTCAGCTGGGTGCAAGAAGAAGCTAGGCGTGCCAGTGGAAGCAAAGGTAGCTACCATTTTCTGCCCTATCAGACCCGACTTACCCATCCCGCACACTACTGTGCGGCCTTGACAAGCAAGGATCACCTCCACTGCATTCTGGAACTCACCATCAAGACGATCAGCTAACTGATTTACCGCTTGAGACTGGGCAACAAGTGCTTCTTTGGCTATTGAAAGATGATTCATGTCCTAAGATGCCCTGTAAGAAAACTGCATGTTATAGATTTAAGATTGCTAACTATACAACATTCACCCGTACGAGTTCCAATCGGCGAGCCATCGACTTTGCCTTTCGTCGGCGCCACGAACCGCTCGCCCTCCCCCCTTCATCCACACTAACAGCATCCAGGGAATGTATAAATCATCGAGTTAGACCTGCTAAGGAACCGGCAGGTGACAAGCTAGGCTTCGAACAGAGACTTGAACGTCTGACCGATACTCGCCTGAATCCTGGCTCTGTCGCGTAGCCTCGTACAAGATAGATGACACTATCGCCAAGCGTGCTAAAATTTCGCCTAATCAAGTAGAAGGTGCTCAGGTAGTGGGTATGTCAATGCTTGGACCACCAATAAAAGCGATAGGAGCAGTATCCATGACTGGTGAGCCAATCACACTGGAAAACCTTGCATCCCTGACTGCAATCGTACCGCTGGACTTACAATTTCGCGCAAAGGATATAGTTGCGAAAGCGAAGGCAATGGCCGTAGCTGCCGAAAAACACTCCTTAAATATCATTTTTTCGCACAACGACCGCGGAACCAGATTTGACTCAGAACTAAAAAAACATTTTAGCGCACAAAAGCATTCTACATTGGTGAGCGGGAAATTCTATGAGGACGCTGTCAACTCAGCACTCCTGAGAAACATTGCCTTCAGCAAAGTCACCACCGATTATCTTGTGCTACTTGATGTTGACCTTTGGCTAGACACAGACCTACTAAAAAAATACTTTGCACCTGTAAAATTTGGACTAAAAGCTTTTACAATTTTGCCATGCCTTTACCTCTCGCAATCTGGAAGTAAAGCGTTAATATCAGGAAAAAAAACAGCACAAACACTATGTGAAGATTACTTCTCATTCTCTAGAAAAGAATTCCTTCACCTTGCAAATCCTTCGTCAGTGATTATTATGCTATGCGAAGACTACAAATCGTTGACAGGTTTTAACACAGACTTTATAGGTCATGGATACGAAGACTTTGACTTCATGATCAGGCTAGCTTCAAAGCATGCGCAAATCAAAACTTCACCTGATTTTTTCGATCACACCACCGCCCGCTCTCCTCTCTTCGCTCAAGGATTTAGGCGTGAACTTGGTCGCCTGTGCCTATCCCCTTTGATAGAAAAGGATTTTTTCCTGCATATTTTTCACAAAAAAACTCCAGAGAGTGAAAACTATTACTCACTTCGCAAAAGAAATTACATGCTTTTTTGCAAGCTGCATCAATCGATGACCTGTGGAAGCACACCAAAAGACCAAACTCTAATTACCGAATTTGTAGAAACCTGTATATCACTTGGAAAGAGCATTAATGACTACTCCATTTATTTCGAAAACAAACCGGGCCACATCGATAGATATGACACCTTTAAACGCCGACTTAAGTTTCTGATGCAATGAGTATCTCACCCACTTATAAAAAGATAATTAAACTTGCGTCCAACCCAAACCTTTTCTTTTATGATCTATTTAAAAAGCGCCTAGATAGACAGAACTCAATTAACATAACTAAAAACAAGCTAACAAGCAAAGACACTAAAACACCAGCTATTGACCTTGCGGCACTTGAAGCAGTTGGTATCGTAAGCTATTTAAAGAATGAACTACGAAGTCACAGTGGAGTTATCGATGGACACGACACTACAAGTCTTCTTATCACATGCGCGCAAGTTGAGGAGACGTTAAGACTTATAGATGGTATTCGCAAAATTTATCCGATGAAAGCATCTGTCTATACTTCCGATGGAAAAATTCGGGCGGCTGCTACTGTCGAAGCATTTGGATTAGCTGAAAACTTAGCTAAAATAATTAGCAGCGCTTCCGACTTCGTAGTCGAAATCTACTCAACCGCACTAGATAGCTGCACTATTATTCGATTTTTTGTAGCCGACGTTTCAGAAGATGGTCTACTGATGGTTCGCTCGAATAATGTATTGAGCAAGAAAGTAAAGCCTGCAACATTTTCTGCGCTAAAAGACAAGTATGCAACACATCCTCCAAGCATCGATATAGTCTATACCTGGGTAAACAACAAAGATAAGAACTGGCAAAAAAAATGGGCATCAACTTTTCCTGGCGTCAATTATGAGGCCGATCGTTACACCAATAACGACGAACTAAGATACTCACTTCGATCGATTTACAAATATGCACCCTGGGTGAATAAAGTCTACATTGTGAGTAACTGCACACCGCCTGATTGGCTTTCTATTGAGCATCCGTCTTTAACTTGGGTGGACCATGTAGACATATTTCCTGACGCTCAATCACTACCCACCTTTAACTCACACGCAATTGAATCTTGCCTACACAGAATTAAAGGGCTATCTGAGCATTTTATTTACCTGAACGATGACTTTTTCCTCACAACTCCCTGCAGACCTGGCAACTTCTTTGATTCATACTACCGACCTAAAATATTCTTTGAGTTGTCAGCAAACGCCTGCCCTGACGACAACGGATTAGCAGACTATATCTATGCCTCTAATAATTCTAGCGAACTCATTTACGGACTATTTCAACACCGACCTTTACACCAACACAAACATGTACCCTACCCACTGAGACGTTCAATCCTAACAGAACTCGAAAGCAAATTTCCGGATACTTTCGAGCGAACCCGAAATGCCAAGATTAGATCAAAAACTGATATCAACGTCGCTTCATTTTTATTTCAACACTATGCCGATGCTACAGGGAGAGCAAGCATTTCGGAAGTAACCAGCTTCATTGCAAAGCCGAACAACATATACAAACTCCTGAATAATAACTCCACCAAATATCAATTTATATGCATCAATGATGGTGGAGAGAGTGCCACAAATCAGGCCTACAAAAAGCAAGCTCTGGCACTATTTCAAGAGCGTTTTTCAGAGAAGGCTCCTTGGGAAGTAATTTAATGCAAAATTAGCAGCCCGGCTACTCCTACAAAACTTTATATCTAGATGCCTGGATCAAAGCTCTTGTTTTTTGAGAGCACAACCTGCATATAACGCCCAAACAAGAAACTTAGACAGCAGAGATTAAGTGCCGTTTTTTCTTTGCTTACTCAGCCTGAGTACGATGGCGTATATACTCCCTGTAAGCATTTGAGACTGACAACAGGGCTGATTGAATTTATGCACAGTTTACAGTTTGACATAAAATCCCCCAGGCGATTACTGCTCAACATCTGCCAATACTGTAACACAAGGAATTTCAGTTTAGATGTAATGGTCGGCTACTACTATTGGGCACCAGGGCTTAACTATTGTACATATGCATTATGAATTTTGGCTATGGGCTTCAGCGTCAGGCGGAGCCGGGATACTGAAAGATTTCAATATATTTAAAATGGAAATCCAGTAGTTACGAACTTTGCCTTATTTGACGAGTCGTTCTTCCCATTCGCACCGGCCTAGGGCTCTCCGCACAAACAGTCTTATACTACCCAATTACTGACAACTCTTTAAGGGTCACAGTCAAAATAAACCCTGGGAAATACTCTGTATATCCGCGCTCGTCACATGAGATGGAAGGAGCCTGTTATATCAATTTGCCGAAGACGATGTAGCCGTGCACTTTATTGAAGTAGGTACAGGCAGAGCAGAAACTGGCCGAGCACGTAACACGTATGTACTCAAATAGCGCGCAAAGGCGGCCATGAAAAGGCCGCCTTAATATTTACACGTTAAGTTGACTTAATCCTTACAGATAAGTCTTAAAAATCAGATTTTACTTTCTAGACAAAAGTTCTTCAATTACATCAATCGCACGGGCGCAGTTATTTTTATCCGAGTGAAGGAATTCATTGACATTAGGTACAGGCCAACTTTCACCTTGCGCCCAACATTGAATCAACTTAACCAGTTCTGCCGGCTTACTGACTGATGATTGACCCAAACCAAGCTTCAAATCAAAGTATGAGCCATGCTCTTTATCGTAAAGCGGCAAGTCAAAGTGATAGAAAGCAACAGGTTTCTTCATGTACATGAAGTCCCAGGCAACGGAAGAATAGTCTGTCACCAACATTTTAGCTTTCATCATGAGCTCATTAACTGGCTCTTGCCCGTTTGAAACTATTTGAACATGCGAAGGCAAGTCTTTGAAACTATCGATATGCCTAGCCAGCATAGGGTGCAGATAGAACTTCAAGGTTATCCCGTATTCTTTACATAGCTCCGAGAGGTTAGAATTTTTCAAAAAAGATATGTAGTTTCTATAAAAGTCGCTCGAGACGAAGCTATGTTCATTCGCCCGCTGCAACCATTTACGCCAAGTTGGCATGACCAGAATTTCATTGGTTAAATCGGATTTATCAATCAGCTTATCAAATCGCGGCAACCCCACCACCGGAACTTCATGCGCCTCATATCCGAATTCATTGCAGATGATTTTTTGTTCTAGTTTTGTTGAGGAGAAAAAGAGATCAGACGCTACACGCGGATTGCTTCTATGAAATGAGATTCTTTTCAGAGCAATGACGCCGTGCTGCAAAAATACGAAAGGAGTTTTAGCCATCTCCCTGCCAATAGGGTCGGCCTTCGGCGGTGCTAAGCGGTAACCATGGTATCTTGATTGCGAAGAGACAAATATGCGGGCTGTAAGAAGCGTCCAATAATGCCTTAAACTATACTTATTGACGATGCTTCTACCATATTTTCTGAGCCTGACAGCGTCAGGACTGCGACGATCAATAATGTATTTGACCCTCAGATCCTTCCTGCTCCGCTTCAACTCTTCGAATAAAGCCAAGCCATTGTCCTGGGCGGCAGAGGCCTCAAATTCATAAAGCACCCAAGCATCCGACTTGGGACGCCCTAACAAATCAAATGTTTTATATGCCAAAGCGCGTTTGAATTTGTTAGCCCGAGAGAGTACCTCCTCCTCCACTCGATGAGTAATGAACAACTCATCTGTGTTGGCCGCCGAAATAACAGAAACAACATTTCTATTCCGATAACTACGAATAGAAGCAATGGTGCGCAATTTCACACCAAGAGATGCTGGCGTTGCCTTTGGGGTTTTTTCGTAACTCGTGCCATTGCTATCGACTAAGACAACGCAAACTTTCAATCGACACGGCGCCTTAAGGCGTACATCTTCAATAAATTTCTCTTTAGCGAGCCGAAACAAATAACCGGAATTCGTATAATCACAATCATCGAAGCCAAAGCGATTCTGATTTCCCATACTTCGTTTGCGCTCACCTGCAATACGCAGTACTTCTTCTCCCTCCTCATTTCGTAAAATCAAAATAGGCTGCAATTCTAGCGAAGGAATCCCCGGAACAAAGGCTGTTCCGGAAATAGTAAACTCGCTGTTCCGCTCTTTCACTTCTTTTACAGTCAAGTGTTCCAGGCGCTTATCATTGTCTTTATGCTCAAAAGCTTTTCGCACGCGAAGGCGCGCACTTTTCCTTGTGTACGGAATATAAAGCTCAGCATCGAAAAGCTCTCCCGCCCGCTGAAAGAATGTTCTTTCAAGAAAGCGACCCTCGTTCGACTTGACGTTCGAAGCAATTTCCCTACCAAGAATTCGACTCACTCCACCTTCTTTATCAACATAGCGAAACTGATAAGAACCGCTCAATTCTAGATTTTTGAACGACACAAACCAAACTTCATCAGGCGAACTGCTTAAGACCCTTTCAAAATCCCAACATTTCTCGGACTTTGTATGTTCCAGAGTCAAAGTAGGCACACGTACTGTTTGACCAAATGGAATGGTTACGATGACGCCAGTCGACGTAAAGGAAAATGTGACAGCGCTTAGGGAGCAAGAAGGGGCTTTTTCGAGTGCTTCGCCCATAGTTGAAGAACTCCGTAGTTCTTTAAATTTTTGCGATGATTAGATTTGGCCGAGCACGCCGCTTCATCCCTATTGAGATAAAGATGCTTGGTGCATTACCCACCAAGCGCCCTTAAAGATTAAACCTCAGCCGGAATTTTTTCGAGCAGTTGAATCGCCACTTTGTGCTGAGGGTTTTTATAGATAACTACTTGAAGGCACTGCCTAGCGGCCTTGAAGTTACGAGACAGATACTGCGACCTTGCATAGTAGAACTGCGCGTAACCTTCAAGGTCCTCGAAGTTAGTGCCGGTACTCTTCATGTACATATCAATGTCGAAAATCAGCTCTTTTGTATTACCATCTTTGATGATCTGAGCCATTTCCTCTTTCGTTGGCAAGTACGCAGAAATCTGAGTAGGGCCAAGCGTCGCTGCAGGCATCAACTCACGCTGCCAACTCACACGCTTTTTGATGACTTTTGCAGGAACACCTGAAACCATAGTGTAACTTGGCACGGTAGATGTAACAACTGAGTGACCACCAACAACGGAGCCACTACCAATACTAACACCTTTATATACAGTCACTCCTTCGCCCAACCAAACATGATCTTCGATGATGGTACTTTTGGCCGGATTGATACGCTCGCCACTGATAAGATCCACGATGGAGTGCATGTCCGAAGTTCTGATCTCTACATTAGAGCAAAGGCACCCCCTGCCTACTTTAATCGAAGCACCCTCCCATGCACTGAGGTGCGATTGGCGATTGAAAATCGTGTTCTCACCAATCTCGATTTTGCTGAGAGGCGCGATCTGCAGAAGACCATTTACCCTTACATTATCTCCAATGATCAACGTACCACTACCGGTCAGCATCTCGATGCGGACATTTTCAAAGATAACATTTCTACCAACTTTGATGACAGAGTCCACGCCCTTAAAATTAAGCGAGTTTTTACCGTGAAATACAGGCACCGCACCCTCAAATTGGTTACCCACAGCAATGAACTCATCAAAAAAATTGCTTTCAGTAGACATACTTAACTCATCAATTGTAAATGGAGCATTTAAAGAAAATATATCCGAACACGTCTTCGCAATCACAGCCTAGCTCTTCCAAGCTTATTTCGAATGGGGGACGGTGGTACGAGAAAATATTATGTAGGCAATACAGAAGGAGCACACTAGCGCACCAGACCGCACTCATCAGCCTGAGGAAAGCAATATTTTTAATACTCATTTTAGAGCACCCGCACGAATGCGGTAGATAATGCAACCTGAACTCTCAATCGGAGGTTTCTTATTGAAAAGCAGATTCTGCATTAGGTTAGTATTCTCTGCCTTTAGGACTCGAACCGTCAACGTAACGCTATGCTTAACCAACCTGATCAGAATTCGAGTACCGGCATAAATGTGAATATATCTTAGAGCAGAACTTATCCAACCAACAAAGAAGCCGAAGCAAGCCAGAGATTCTTTCGACCTGGAACCATAAGCACCCGAAAAGAGCCCCATCAGTCGGAATATCAAATCCCGTATATACTCGTCCAATTGATGATGAGTAAAACACGCTGCCATTCGTTTATACGCGACTTCGAATGCTTTCATGCTCAAAACAAAAGAAAAAAATGCTCCGAACCAATTGCCACCGCTATAAATACCCCTTAGATTAATAGCAAAAGGTGATAAGGCGCTTGGTTTTTGAGAATGACACTGCCCCCCTTCACAAAGACGGCCGGGCTTCCGACCAAATGCGCAGTAGGTTGCCATGCGGCAGGGGCAAAAAAGGACACTCCTGTGAGGAATCGACTGTGCGAGCATTACCACTCCGGTTTTAGCCGTTTTGGACGCCACAGATGATCGAATCTTGGAGGTATTCAGGTTCAAAATAGTGCACTTCATGGGGTATCCGAGGGATCAGGTCGGACAGCGAATTCATTTTCATTGAAATGCCATAGCCTTGACACGAAAAGGCCTGCATACAGCTTCCATTCTTTGTGGCGGCGAAGGTTAATCTCTCAATACAGCTTCAGTCAAGGCAGTACCCCATTCTCGGCGTCAGCGCGAGTTCTCGGGAGCTCCGAGGGCTCAGGCTCACAGGAGATGTTGTGTGCTATAAATCTGCCCCTTTCGCCACCCAAAACCGCTCAACGGTCGTCAAAAAACCATCGCGAACATGTCAATTTTACATCACCAGCCAGCGACATAGTTGAAAACAGGTACTCTAGTGCAGCGCAAGGGGGAATAAGGTTGAGTTTTTCGTCCCCTACCAGTGTGGTCTTTCAGAAATACCACTGAAAATCATCTGCCCAGCTCTCGTGCTGCGCGAGCGACTGAGGCAAGGATGTCCTCGGCCTTCTTGCACTACAGAAATGACTTTGGGTTTTGGTCGTAGATTTCCAGGTAGTGCTCGATTGACGGCTCCAGATGCTTATCGCTGGCATGTGCCTGATGCCTGATGCCTGATGCCTGATGCCTGATCCAATTCTCGTTCAGCGTTAAGAAAAAACGCTCAACCAGATTCAGCCAGGACGCCGCGATAGGTGTGGAGTGAATGCTGTAACGCGGTCGCGCCGCAAACCGCGCCCTGACCCTGTCTGTCTTGTGAGTTACGTACTTGTTCTTGAGCAGAACAATCGACATGTCGGCAGGCACTGACACACCGGTCTCTCTCAGAAAAGCGAGGAACTCAGGACTTTGACGTTGGCGTTGGCGTTTGAGTCGGACGGTCACCTCACCGGCGACCACATCCCAAGCAGCAAACAGCGAGGTCGTTCCCTTCCGCTGGTAGGCTCTGTACGAAATCCCGATAAACCCTGTCGCCGCCACTGAAACGCAGAGATTTTGGAGATTTCCCAGCCACCGACGGAAAGGAATTCTATGATGGCAAAGCGTTATGAACTCTCGGACGACATGAGATGTGGTCGCTGATCTCTTCATCGAATCCCTCGTCAGAGATAGGCCGCGCTTCAGCGATCGACTGATGCAGGATGGTGTACTGTGGGTGCTTTGTTCGGGCGCTGCGTGTCGTGATATGCCCGAGCGACCTGGGCCTTGGCCGACTGTCGGTTTCTAGGATGGCGAAACCAGAAAACATCCTTTCAAACTATCAAATTCTCAGGCGGCTGCACCTCAAATTCAATGATCAAGGTTTGATCGACTTGCAAACTTGGATGATTGACTCGACAGCTTTGTGAGCTACCCGCGCCTCATCTGGCGGTGCGGAAAAGGGGGGGCTGATGAGCCTGCCGATCACGCTTTAGGCCTCAGGCGTGGTGTCCTAACTACCAAATTCACATGCTCTGCGACGCCAACGGTGCGCCGTTGCGCCTCCTTCTCTCTGGCGGGCAAGCCAGTGATATGCGCTTCGACAAGCTCGCAAAAAGTTATGCCGCAATTGTCTCGCGGGCTTGTGTCATGCGGTGTATGCGACGGTTTTTTTCAGACAGCGCCTAGGCGCTAGAGCCACCGTGACACTAGATCCTTACTCGTAGCCAAGCGCTGCGCGATGTGATTGCCTGATTCGCCTGTTACACAAGCTTGGATTAACTCCGCGCGCAGTCAAGAAACCTGAGCGCCTTGCGAAGCTTGATCCAGCGTAGCAATGCCGGCTTTCAGCTTCGGTAAGGGTAATGACGGCTGCGGGTCGGCTAATGCCGATACGCACCCTGTGTGAAATTATAAAGAGCTTTCGCGTTATTTCTCAAACACCAAATTAACTTACGCGCTCCTTTGCCATTTCAGCCCGGAAAAATCCGCGGAGCACTGATGCGTAGACTCTATGAATTATAATCTTCACATTGACCAAGCCTATTAGATACAAGTGCAACAATTAACACGACGACAAATGAAGTCAAAACTCCCATTCCAAACACTGCTGTCAGAATCCACATGCATTGGCCTCCAATGAACAGATAGCACGACTATCCTCACGTTTGGTTACAGCATTAAGACAAAACCAAACCGTTCATCTGCTTACTTGGTGCTGGAGGAGTGAGTTAGGCCGGAGGTGTCAAATACCGCACTATTCTCTCTGGAGAGCTATGATCAAGAAGATTCTCGCGTTGGATCACTCGCGTTCTGCTACGCAAACTCTTAGGTTTTACCTGCTTGCGCTCACCTGATATGATATTGCCTTTTTTTACTCCCTCATAGGACTGATTGCCTCGCATCCCGTTGTGTCTCTTTCGCTGTGGAAGCATACTGCCTCTCCTCCTGACAATGAACGTACGGCGCTGCCTCACTGGACTTCATGACTGCTTCCCCTTTTTTTCCCAAAGAAAGCAAAATTTTATTTCGCTTGCGACGAGCTCCGCTTGAGAATCACCTTCGTATCCTGGTACCGCGCTGGGCAGGGCGGCCGTTGGACATTGCCAGCAAAGAGCTGCCTTCCAATGCTTCATTTGTAAATTACGTACGCCATCATCGGATCGTGGACCCCGACACAGGACTAACAATCGACTTGGTGGAGAAGTCGATTCGCAAGCTGCTGTTTCTCAGCAGTCAAGAGGCTCGCTTTCACCGTCTTACGGGGATGCTCAGCGCATCTCAGGGCTTCCGGCACCCACAGTGTCTTGGAGTGATTGACACACCGTGGGAAAGCCTGATTTTTACAACCTTTGTACCAGGTAAGCCACCTCGCATGCAGACTATCGCAAGGTATCTAGGTCTTTGCGTTGCAGAGCAGGAACGCTTGAGTAATTCGTACCTTGCAGCCCAGTCCATTTACCAAAAGCCCTTGCTCTGGACCATGGATTTTTTTCGCCCTTGGTTTTTGGTGCGCCCACGCTTCAATTTCACCCGATATCTGCCCGTTCTGAAGACCTTGGAGATAAATGACAAGCGCTTCTCCGGGCTTGCGGACGAATTTGAAGCATTCGTGCCGTATCTGCGCCGCCTCGCCCACGATGTGCAGCCAAGCCCTCGCTGCATCAGCCACATGGACTACCTACGTAAAAACCTTTTCGTGGAAAACGGCCATCTGCACCTGATTGACTGGAGCGAAGTGAAGGTCGGCCGAGTCGGGTTCGATGCCGGATCTTATTTGGGCAGTCTGTTCAGGCGTAAAGACATTACAGAATTTCTTTCTGCCCAAGCCGAGTTCACCCAAGGCTATCTCGCAGGCCTCCCGGAGCAGTTTTCGGCTCAGGAAGCCTTACGAAACATGCATTATGTGTTCCTGCTGACCGCCCTTTACCATTGCCTGCGCCCTGAGATCATCGCTGAATATCGTACCCGCATAGACATGACTGACCTGCTGGGTAAGTACAGATACCTGCTAAGCCTGCTTTGAATTGATATCAATTTGATTCCACCCCCTTCAATCTACCACTGATCATTCTCCGGGAAATTTTCCACCTAGACCCTCCAAAGAAGGCGAATTTGTATTAAAATCCGTTCTTTTGCAGCCCACTAGCTCCTCAAGGCCACCCTGGCCTTGCCGCTCGCCCTAACGGACCCGCTTCACGTTTATGGATGACGCTTCGCCTCGCCAACGCTTGCTGATCCTGTCAAAAGGCGCTCAGCAGATTGCCACCCTGCCCTCGCTGCTGCCCGAATTCAGGCTGCAGAGCGGTGCTGCGAGCGACATTTCTGAAGTGGACTTGGTGTTGGCATGGGGTAGAAAGCCTAGCGCCTTGCTGGCGATGGTCGAAGCTCTGAAAGCGGGGAAAAACGTACTCACGGTAGAGGACGGTTTCGTCCGCTCGATGGGCCTAGGCGCCGAAGATCCCCCACTGTCACTTACGGTAGACGACGTTGGCGTCTACTACGATGCCAGTCAGCCATCACGACTGGAGCAGTTAATCAGCGAACCTCTTACTGAGGACGAATACAGCAGGGCTTTGGCGCTCAAGGCGCTCTGGCAGGAAAATCGGGTCTCCAAGTACAACAATGCGCGTATCGAAGCACACGACCTCCCCTTGGACTGCGTGCTCGTCGCCGATCAAACCTCCGGCGACGCGTCCCTCCAAGGGGCGACAGCTGATGATTTCGCCGCGATGCTTGCGGCGGCCCTTGCCACATTCCCTGACAGCACTATTTTGCTCAAAGTACATCCTGACGTGGTCGCTCGACGTAAGACAGGGCACTTTGATCTGAGCGCGGTCAAAAAAATACCAAGGGTCCGTGTACTGGCACAAAATATCCACCCCGCCGAACTGCTGTCGCACGTTCGTGCTGTGTACGTAATGACTTCGCAGTTAGGTTTTGACGCATTAATGTGGGATGTCAAAGTCCACACTTGGGGAATGCCGTTCTATGCCGGCTGGGGTCTCACCAATGATCGCCTATCTGCGCCTGAACGACGTAAGCCTGCCTGCCTTGCCCAGCTGATTCACGCGTGTCTAGTGCGCTACTCCCGTTACACCTGCCCGGAGACAGGGCAGCCAAGCACGCCTGAGTCGTTGATCCGTTGGCTTGGCCTACAACGCTATCACCGGAGCTTGTTGCCATCGGCAGTGCAGCTGTGTGGCTTCAGTCGCTGGAAGCAACCACTCGCCGACCTGTTCTTCAATGGCAGCGCGATCCGGCTTGTCAAAGCCAGGAAAAAAGCCTCACAGACGCTTCCCGTAGTGGCTTGGGGATGTAAAGACGATGCCCAGTTACTGAATCACCCTCTTCCTGTGCACCGAGTGGAAGATGGATTTTTGCGCTCCGTTGGCCTGGGTGCCGGTAAAGCTCGTCCCCTTTCGTGGGTGATTGATGATCTTGGGATTTACTACGACGCCACCAGACCATCACGCCTAGAGCAGATTCTTGCCAACCGTGTCTTCGAGGAGTCACTACTCGCACGTGCGAATGCGTTACGCCTTGAAATCTGCAGCGCAGGATTGACCAAATACAACTTGACCGGAAAACCATGGCTGCGACCAGCAGCTACGCAAAAGGTCATCTTGGTGACTGGACAGGTTGAAGGAGACGCGTCGATTCGTTTCGGTCGCACCCGAGTATCCACCAATTTGCAGCTACTCCGCGCAGTACGTGAAAGCAACCCTCAGGCCTGGGTACTTTACAAACCACATCCGGAAGTATTGGCGGGCACGCGCGCCTGCGGTGACGACGAGGCGCAAACGGGGGCTTGGTGCGACGAGGTGATAGGCAATACCCCCTTGAATGACCTGCTGAAGGTTGTCGACGAAGTACACGTACTGACCTCGCAGTCAGGCTTCGAGGCTTTGCTTCGCGGCGTTCCAGTCACTACCTATGGCCAACCATTCTACGCCGGCTGGGGTCTAACCACAGATCTGGAACTTGAAGACGCTGTGAGGCTAAGACGAAACCGAACGTTGACACTGGATGAACTGGTGGCAGGAACACTACTGCTTTATCCCACCTACGTCAGCCGAATCACCAATCGCTTCACCACCGCAGAACAAACACTTTACGAATTACAAAATTGGCATGCGTTACCGCAGCTCGGAGCAACATCCAGATGGCAGGATTTGAAACGACGGTTGAGCAGTTTGCTGGGCAGGAAGCGCCCGGCAGCCTGATTCTCGAGCCGACGCGTCGTCCGCTGCTGGGGATTCCGCGTAACAGTTTTCTGTTTCTTCAGGGCGTCAGTTCGCCCTTTTTCAATCGGCTGGCCAAAGGCCTTCGTGCAATTGACCAGCGGGTGCATAGCATAAGCTTCAACGTTGGTGACGTGCTCTACGGTTCAGGTTCACGGCGACGCTGCGGCCAGCAAACGTCTGACCTGGAAGGCTACTACGCCCAGATTTTCCGCGACCTGGACATCACCGACCTTGTCCTGTTCGGCGACTGCCGCCCGGTGCACCGCACCGCGATAACACTCGCCCGCCTGCAAGGCATTCGCGTGCATGTGTTCGAAGAAGGCTACTTCCGCCCGTACTGGGTCACCCTGGAGCGCGACGGCGTCAACAACAACTCGCGCCTGCCAAAGGACCCAGAATGGTACCGCGAAGTGGGCAAGTACATTCCGCGCTACCAAAACGGTAACTCGTTCAAGTTGTCCTTCACCGCGCGCGCAGCACATGACGTGATGTACCACGCAGGCGGCACCCTCAATGCGCTGTTCTACCCGAAATACCGCACCCACGCGCCCTTCAACGCCGCAGTGGAATACGCCGGTTTCATCCGCCAAGGCCTTCGCCTGCTCCGCGCCCGTAGCCGCGACGACGCCCTGGTCGCCGATGTCGCCCGCGAACGCCAGCCCACCTACCTGCTGCCACTGCAGCTGGACAGCGACGCGCAGATCCGCGATCACTCGCCGTTCGACAACATGACCCAGGTCATCGAGCATGTGATCGACTCGTTCTCGCTGAACGCCCCGTTCAATGCGCGCCTGCTGGTCAAGAACCACCCGCTCACGCCCGGCCTGGTCAACTACCGGCGCGTCACCGAAGCGCTGGCCCGTGAGTACGACGTAGCCGACCGTGTCGAGTTCATGGAAAGCGGGCATATGCCTACCCTGCTCTCGCACATCAACGGCATGATTACCGTCAACAGCACCGCCGGGGCTTCGGCGCTGCTGCACGGCCGCCCGACCATCACCCTGGCCGACCCAATCTACGCCATGCCCGGCCTTACCCACCAAGGCAGCCTGGCTGACTTCTGGCACACCCCGGACATGCCAGACATCAAGCTCTTCCATCGCTTCCGCAACACAGTCATCCACACCACCCAGGTCAACGGCGGCTTCTACACCGCCTGCGGCATGGACATGGCCGTGGCCAACTGCCTGGAAGTGCTGATGGCAAAAACTTCAAGAATCGAAAAATACCTATGAGTTCGCACGCCTCTCCCCGCTGCATCCTCATCACCGGCGCCACGGGCGGTATCGGCGGCGCGCTGGCGCCGGCCTATGCCGCCCCGGGCGTGACGTTGATCCTGCAAGGCCGGCGCCATGAGCGCCTGGCGGAAATGGCCGAGCAATGCCGCGCCCTGGGCGCCCAGGTGCTGCTCGAAGCCCTCGACGTGCGCGACCTGGACGCGCTGCGGGCGATGGTGCGGCGGGTAAGCGAGCAGCATCAGCCCGACCTGGTACTGGTCGGCGCCGGGCTTAACACCGCCGTGGGCGCCAATGGCGAACCGGAGGCCTGGAACGACAGCCGCGCGCTGATGGAAGTGAACGTGATGGCCGCGCTGGCCACCGTCGAGGCGGCCCTGCCGGCCATGCGCAGCCGTGGCAACGGGCAAATCGCCCTGTTCAGCTCGCTGGCGGGCTGGCGTGGCTTGCCGGTTACCCCCACCTACAGCGCCAGCAAGGCTGCCATCCGTGTGTATGGCGAGGCCATCCGCGACTGGCTGGCGCCGGAAGGGGTGAAAGTGAATGTGATTGTGCCGGGGTATGTGGAGTCGAAGATGTGCTTCGAAATGCCCGGGCCAAAACCGTTTCTGTGGACCGCCGAAAAAGCGGCCCGGCGCATCAAGCGCGGGCTGGCGGCGAACCAGGCGCGTATCAGTTTCCCGTTCCCGCTCAACCTGGGCACCTGGCTGCTGGGGCTTATCCCGCAGTGGCTTTCTTCGATGATCCTGCGTGGGCTGAAGTACAGTGATTGAAATTTCCTTGTTGCCGGTTGCTGTGATCGGCCTTGGCCTGACCGTGGCGGTCGAGCGCCTGCTGCACCCCCGCCCTGCCCTGCGCCGCCCGGCCGATTGCTGGATGCTGCATGCAGGGCTGTGGTGCGTCGGCTTTGGGCTGCTGTATGCGCTGACGGCGCGGCCGTTGTTCAGTGGGGTCAACCTGCTGTTGCTGTGGCTGCTGATCGTGCTGGTGAGCAATTCGAAGTATCACTCGCTGCGCGAACCGTTTGTGTGTGCAGACTTTGAATATTTCAGCGATGCAGTGAAGTTTCCGCGCTTGTACCTGCCGTTTTTCGGTTTTGGCAAGGCGGCGTTGCTGGCGGTGGGCTTTCTGGTTTACCTGTGGGCGGGGCTGAGCTTCGAGGTGCCGGGTGCGCGGCTTGCGGCGCTGCTGCCGCTGGTGGTAGGGCTGGGGTTGTTGCGCTTGGGGCATCGACCGGTGCAGCCGAGCTTTGATGCCGAGCGTGATGTGCGGGGCTGGGGGTTGGCGGCCAGTTTGTGGCGGTACTTCTGGGCGGCGCGGGCGCCGGTGGATCGGGCGGGGTTGGGGTCGCCGTTTGGTGATATGACTGGGGCGGCCTCTTCGCGGGGCAAGCCCGCTCCTACATCGGGCTTTGGGGAGGCAGGCTCGCTGCCGGACTTGGTCTCGGTACAGAGCGAGTCGTTCTTCGATGTGCGCGAGCTGTGGGCGGGTGTACGCCCGCAAGTTCTCGACCAGTACGACCTGCTGGCCAGCCAGGCGCTGGCCCGTGGCAAGCTGCAAGTCGCGGCCTGGGGCGCCAATACGGTGCGCACCGAGTTTGCCTACTTTACCGGCATCCCTACCGGCCGGCTGGGCGTGCACCGCTTCAACCCGTACCGGGTGCTGGCTCGCCAGGGCTTGCCCAGCATCGCCTCGAAGCTGAAGGCGCAGGGCTACCGGACCATTTGCATCCACCCGTACGACGGGGGGTTCTATGGCCGTAACAAGGTGCTGCCGGCCCTGGGCTTCGATGAGTTCATCGATGTGCGGGCGTTCAACGCTTCGCAAAAGGCCGGGCCGTTCATTGGCGATTGCGCCGTGGCAGAAAAAATCCGCGAGCTGCTGCAGGCGCCGGGGCGCACCCAGCCGTTGTTCATCCATGCGGTCACCATGGAAAACCACGGCCCGCTGCACCTGGAAAGCGTGGCCGCGCACGAGCTGCCCACCTGGTTCGACCGCCCGCTGCAGCCGGGTATGCAGGACCTGGGGCCTTACGTGCGCCATATCTGCAATGCCGACCGCATGCTGGGCATGCTGCGTGAAACGCTCATGGCTCACCCCAACGACGCGCTGCTGTGCTTCTTTGGCGACCATGTACCGATCCTGCCCGAGGTGTACCAGGCGGTCGGCGCGCCAGCCGGTGACACCAACTACCTGATCTGGTCCAACCGCCACCAGCCGGGCTGCCGTGCCAGTGCACTGGCGGTGCAGCAGTTGTCCAGCACCTTGCTGGCCCATGCCCAGGCGCCTGTGGCAGGCCGGCATGCGCCCGCTGCCACCGCCGGGGTAGCCTGACAACGTGCTGCGTATCGTGCTGGGATCGGACCTGGCGCCGGAGCGCGCCGCAGACCCCGCCCTGGCCCGCTTGCTGGCCGAAGGGCGTGGGTCGTTGGCGTTTCTGATTGGCAATACGGCCTGCCGCTATCGCCTGCTGGGCACGGCTATTAACTGGGACCGTGTGCTGCTGGCCTTCGATGGCGAGCAGGCATTGGGCTTTGCGGCGTTCAAGCATGGCCGGCGTGGGCCGTTTGCCTTGCACTGGCGGCCGTTTGTTCGTGAATTTGGCGTGCTGGCTGGCTGGGTGCGGTTCACCGGGTTCTGCCTGAGCGAACTGCGCGAATGGCGCTACCCGTTCTTGTTGTACGGGCTGCGGGTCAGCAAGGCGGCCCGCCAGCAAGGCGTGGGTTCGGCGCTGGTGCGGGCGTGCTGCGCGCATGCTGCCGCGCAGGGCTTTAGCCAGGTCGAGCTGGAAGTGCCGCTGAACAACCCGCGCGCGCAACGCCTGTACCTGCACACCGGCTTTGCCCTGCGCCGCAAGCGCTGGGTGCCGTTCCCGCCGGTGCGTAACATGTGGCGGGCAGTGTAATGCATATTCTGGAACAACCATGTGCCCAGGGGCTGTGGGAGCAACTGTCTTGTTCAAGACCTGAAAGTTTGCGCAATCTCTGTGGGAGCGGGCGAGCCCGCGAACACCGGCTACACCGGTGCCATGCACCGCGGCGCTTGCTTCGCGGGCACGCCCGCTCCCACAGGGCCTGTGCTGTGCTTGATAGGCGGTGGTTGCCATGAGCGCTGACTTGCCTGCCAACACCGGCCAATTCACACCCCCAGAGGCTTTGGTAGACGGCACCGGCTGGGTCGGCATCATGTCGCAATGGGTGGCCTTCAAGGTCCTGCACCTGCCGCAGTTCCTCGGCCCCGAAGGCCCGCCCTTCTGGCTGTGGCGCCGTGGCCGCAAGGCGCCCAAGGGGCTCAAGGCTATTGCCGGTATCGGCTACAAGCAGTCGTCGGCCCATGCGCGGGTGCTCTGCCAACGCTGGGGGCTGCCGTACATTGCGCTGGAGGACGGTTTCTTGCGTTCTTCCTCGCTGGGCATCGAGGGCGATACGCCGATGTCGATGGTGATCGACCCGGTGGGCATCCACTACCTGGCCGACCGGCCTTCGCTGCTGGAAAACATTCTGCAGCATCCCGAGGCGCTCAGCCCCTACGAACTGGACTGCGCCCGCGAACTGATTGCCTTGATGCGCAGCAGCGGCATTGGCAAGTACAACAATGCCCAGGACCTGCCCGCCGACGACCCGCTGGGCCGCGAGCCGCCGCTGGTGCTGGTGGTGGACCAGACTGCCGGGGATTATTCGATCCCGGGCGGCGGGCTGTGCGAAGCCGACTATGTGCGCATGCTGGATGAGGCCTTGGCAGAAAACCCGGGCGCCGACGTGCGCGTGCGCATTCACCCGGACTGCCTGGGCGGGCAAAAGCCCAGTTGCCTGCTGGATGCGGCACGGGCCCGCGGGGTAACGCTGGAGGCACGGCCGGTGGCTTGGGCGTCACTGGCCCGGCGTGCCCGGCGGGTGTACGTGGGCACCAGCCAGGCCGGGCTGGAGGCGTTGATCCAGGGCGTGCCGGTCACCTGCTTCGGGCTGCCGTTCTACGCGGGCTGGGGGCTGACCGATGACCGCATGGCCATCCCGCGCCGGCAGGCCCGCCCAGACCTGGTACAGCTGGTGGCGGCGGCTTATGTGCGTTACTGCCGCTATGTCGACCCATTGACCGGGCAACTGACCGATGCCTTGACCGTTGCCCGCCAATTGGCCAGCAAAAAAGCCCGCGACGCGGCGTTTGCCGGGCCTACCACGGTGCTGGGCGTGAAGCGGCACAAGCAGCACAACATTCGGCGCTTTTTTGCCAGCCGCTGGGGGCAGTTGCGCTTCAGTGTCGACAGCCCGCACCTGGTCAGCCAGGTAGCCGCCGAACAGGGCCGCCTGCTGGTGTGGGCGGCGCGCGAGCCGGCGGGCCTGGCTGAACGTGCGCGCCTGGCGGGGGTGCCGCTGTGGCGGGTCGAGGACGGCTTTTTGCGCTCCACGGGGCTGGGCGCCACCAACAGCCCGGCGCTGTCGCTGGTACTGGACCGGGGCGGCATTCATTACGACGCGCAGTCTGCCAGTGACCTGGAGCAGCTGTTGCAGCATGGCGCATACGATGCCGCCAGCCTGGCCGAAGCGGCGCGCCTGCGGGTGCAGATTGTGACCAGCGGCACCAGCAAGTTCAATTTGCGCAGCCGTGTGCGGCCCGTCTTGCTGGGGCAGCCGGGCCAGGCGCGGGTGCTGGTAGTCGGCCAGGTCGAGGATGATGCCTCGGCACTGTGCAGCGGTGGCGGTGCCGGGTGTAACCTGCGCCTGCTGCAACAGGTGCGTGCGCGGTTGCCGGATGCCTGGATTTTGTACAAGCCGCACCCCGACGTGGAAGCCGGCAAGCGCCGCGGGCAGATCGCCCCGGCACAGTTGGTGGGGCTGGCCGACCAGGTGCTGGCGGGGGTGGACATCGCCGGCCTGTATGGCCAGGTCGATGCGCTGCATACGCTCAGTTCCACTGCCGGTTTCGAGGCGTTGTTGCGCGGGGTGCCGGTGGTGACCTATGGCACACCGTTCTATGCCGGCTGGGGCCTGACCGAAGACCACCAGCCATTGCCGCGCCGCACCCGGCGCCTGACCCTGGACCAGTTGGTAGCCGGCGCCTTGTTGCGCTATGCGCGCTATGCCGACGTCCAGCAAGACTTGCCCTGCGATGCCTGGCACGCCCTCGCCTGCCTCAGCGCGCCCCACACGGCGCGGCTGGCCCATCGGCGAATGGCGCCGTTGCTCAACTATACCCGGACCATGCTCGGCTGCGGCCGGCCACTGGCCCCATCAAAGGACTAGAACATGCCTGTTTCGATCAAGGACATCGGCCGTTACGCCGCACTCCCCTGGCATTGCATGCAGCTGGCGACCCACGCCAAGTCGTTCGAGAACAACCCGGTACTGGGCAGTGCCCGGCTCAATGCCCTGGGCCTGCATGTGCAGCGCCGGCAGCTGGCAATGGCCATGGCCGGTTACCGGCGCAATGCGCTGGCGTCGCGGCTGGATGCCGGCGAGCGCGAGCATTTTGAGCAGAACGGTTTTTTCATTCGTGAAAACGCCCTGCCTGCCGAGCAGTTTGCGGCCCTGCGTGCCGAGCTGGGGGCATTGCGCAGCACTGGCTGGGAAATGCGCCAGGGCCGTGCGGTTACCCGCCGGGTCAGCCTGGACCAGGACGTGCTGGCGCAAAACCCGGCCAGCGCCGCGTTTGTGGCAGACCGTGGGGTGCGCGACCTGATTGCCTATGCGTCGTCCAATACCGGTGGCATTACCTACCAGCTGCAGTCGATCGTGATTGACGCGGCCAATGCCGACCAGGACCCGCAGACCCGCCTGCATGCCGACACCTTCCACCCTACGGCGAAGGCGTGGTTGTTTCTGGACGATGTGGAGGATGACCAAGGGCCGTTCAGTTACGTGCCAGGCTCGCACCGCCTGACGCCGGAGCGTTTGGCCTGGGAGTATCGTCAAAGCCTGGGGGCGGCGCGCTCCAGCGAGCGGATGCACCGTGAGGGTTCGTTCCGCATCGACGAGCCCGAACTGGCCGCCCTCGGCTTGCCACCGCCACGCCGCTTTGCGGTGCCGGCCAACACCCTGGTGGTGGCGGACACCTCCGGTTTCCATGCCCGCTGCGCAAGCCACCAGGCCAGCCACCGCGTCGAGATTTATGCCAGCCTGCGGCGCAACCCGTTCATCCCATGGCGCGGCGCCCACCTGTTTGCGCTGCCGTGGATTGCCAACCACCATATGCGCTGGGATATCCGCCTGAAGCGGTTGATGGGGTTTGGCAAGAAGAGCCATTGGCGGTTTGTGGAAGAGTTGAATGCGTATGAGGCGCCGTATATCTGACCGGTTCGGTGTGAGGCTGTAAATGGCCTGGCTCTGGTTTTGTTGGGCCTGGGGGGTATGGCCTGGGTTGTGAGGGTATGGCTTGAGGTGTATGGCTTGAGGTGTGCAGAGCTGCTGATATCGAGCGCCGCCCGCGCGGCGCTTCGCGGGGCAAGCCCGCTCCCACATCTGTTTCGGGCCAGTCACTCCTGTTACATTCGCGCGCGCACCCTTGGTGCATGGCAGGAGATAGGTTGAGGGCAACTAGCCCCCCCGATACCAAATGGAACCAACAAGGCGGACAGAGGTGATCTCACAGGCATAATTGGCCCGAAACAGATGTGGCAGCGGCCTTGTGCCGCGAAGCGCCGCGCGGGCGGCGCTCGATCTCAGCAACCACACACACCCTGAGCCATACCTATCCAGCCTCTCATAGAACAAACTCTAACTTATTGATTTGGTGAAACTTGTGGGAGCGGGCTTGTCCCGCGAACACCGGCAAAGCCGGTGCCAGACACCGCGTTGCCTGCTTCGCGGGACAAGCCCGCTCCCACAATGGCCATTGTTCTCTGCGAGACAGCGCAGCCCGGAAGGGCTGGGTGATCTCCTACAAAATCCAAGCCATACCCACCCAACATCCTGCAATACCTATCCCCGCCGCCCAATCGCAAGCCCGCCTATGTTTTCCTCACACATAGATTCGAGGAATTCACATGGAACGTGCGCAATCCCACCTCCTTCGGCGTGGCCGCATTTCTGAACCTGGCAGGGTTTACCTCCTGACCACCATCACTCACAAGCGAAAGCGGGTATTCACCAATCTGTTATTTGCTCGTGCGGTGATCCAGCAACTACGCCAGGCGGAACGCGACGGTGCATGTCGGTCATTAACCTGGGTGGTCATGCCAGACCATGTTCACTGGTTGCTCGAGTTGAAGGACACAACGCTTTGCAGCTTGATGCGCAGGTTCAAGTCACGCAGCAGCCATGCCCTGTATCAGAGGGGGTTCCGGCGCGAAAGGGTGTGGCAGGCGGGCTATCAGGATCGGGCGCTTCGCCGGGATGAAGACGTCATCCGGGTCGCAAGGTATGTGATCTGCAATCCGATTCGGGCGGGGCTGGTTAGCCGGGTGGGCGAATACCCGCATTGGGATGCCATTTGGGTTTGAGAGGTATGGGGGCTGGCTGGTGACTGGCTGGCAGGGGGATTGGTTGGTGCCTGGCTAGAGTTTGGCTAGTGCCTTCCAAGTGCCTGGCTTTGGCTCTTCAGGGTTGCTGAAATCGAGCGCCGCCCGCGCGGCGCTTCGCGGGGCAAGCCCGCTCCCACATTTGTTTCGGGCCAGTCATTCCTGTGAAGTCACCTCTGTCCGCCTTGTTTGTTCCATCTGATATCGGGGGAAGCCAGCCGTCCTCCGGCTATCTTCTGCCATGCACTAAGGGTACGCGCGCCTCTGTAACAGGAATAACTGGCCCGAAACAAATGTGGGAGCGGGCTTGCCCCGCGAAGCGCCGCGCGGGCGGCGCTCGATTTCAGCAACCCCACAAAACTAGAGCCAGACCTTGCGAAAACCCTACAAAACTAAAGCCAAGCCTTACAGCAACCCCACAAAGCTGCAGCCAACCCCGACAACCCTCACCCCAACCGCGCCATCTCCTGCGCCACCACCGCCACGGTATGCCGAACCTGTTCTTCCGTATGCTCGCAAGACACAAAAAACCGCACCCGCGCCGAATGCTCCGGCACCGCCGGGTATAAGATCGGCTGGGCATTGATGCCGCGTTCAAACAGGGCTTGGGATAAGCGCCCGGCCTTGAACGAGCTGCCGGTAATCACCGGAATGACCGCCAGGCCGGTACTGGTCGCGGTGTCCAACCCCGCTTCCTTGGCCAGCCGCAAAAACAGCTCGCCACGCGCCTGCACCTGCCCCACGCGTTCGTGGTCATCCGCCAGCAGCTTCAACGCCGCCAGCGCAGCCGCCGTAACCGCCGGTGGCATGCCAACGCTGTACAGAAAGCCCGGCGCCAGGAACTTCAGGTGCTCGATCAAGGCGGTGCTGCCAGCAATGTAACCGCCGCAACTGGCCAGGGTCTTGCTCAATGTCCCCATCCAGATATCAACGTCATCACCCGCCAGGCCAAAGTGCTCGCGAATGCCTTTGCCGGTCGCGCCCATCACCCCCAGCGAATGCGCTTCATCCACCATCAGGAAGACTTTGTGCTTGTGCTTGAGCTCGACGAAGCGGGGCAGTTCGGGGTAGTCGCCATCCATGCTGTAGATGCCTTCCACCACCACCAGCACCCGCTCGAAGTGCTGGCGCTGCTCGCCCAGCAAGCGGTCCAGCGCCTGCCAGTCGTTATGGGCAAAACTCAGGCGGCGGGCACCGGACAGCTGAATGCCCTGCAACACGCTGTTGTGAATCAGCTCGTCATGCACCACCAGGTCGCGTGGGCCGAACAGGTAGCCGATGGTGGTGACATTGGTGGCGTGGCCGCTGACCATCACCACCGCATCGTCCACCTCGTACAGCCTGGCCAGTTCGCGCTCAAGCTCGCGGTGCAGCGGGCGGTCACCCGAAACCGGGCGGCTGGCCGACACCGAGGTGCCGTAGCGGTCAATCGCAGCCTTGGCCGCTTCGGCCACGTGTGGGTGGCCGGAATAGCCCAGGTAGTTGTAGCTGGCAAAGTTCAGGTACTGCTGCTCGCCAATCTGCGTCTGCGCACCGGCCGTGCCCTGGTGCAGGCGGAAGAACGGGTTGCTCAGGCCCAGGCGCATGCCGCTCTGCTGGATCACCCGCAGTTGCTGGTACCCCGGGTGCTGATCAAAGCGATAGTGCGCCTCGGGCACCTTCAGGGCAGCCTGCTGCACCTGCTCCAGGGTCGCGCCCTGCTCGCCCTCGGCCGCTACGTGGCGGCGTCGGGCGAGGGCTTGCTGGATCAGGCGTTGCTTGGCATCGCCACCAAGGCCGGTCGGGGTTCTGGCTGTCATCTGGCGCTCTTAATCAATCAATCGGTTAGGTGCCGCGCTGCTGTCGGCCAAGGCTGCGTTCATCTGTGCCAACTCTTCGGCACTGTGTTCACTGCCATGGCGGGCAAGCACATTCTGCGCCAGTTGTTCTTCGCCGCTGCCCGCGTCACCGCGCAGCAGCTCCAGCAGGCGCACGGCCAGCTTGTCGATGCTGGAGCTGTCGCTCAGTTCCATCACCGGCAGGCGAATACCAAAACGTTCCTCCAGTGCCACCACCAGCTCCACGCTCATCAACGAATCGAGCCCCAGTTCCTGCAGCGGTCGCTGGGCATCCAGGCGGGCCGGCGGCAGGCGCAGAATCTCGCACACCTCATGCTTGAGCATCTCGGCGAAGCGTTCGAGCAGCTCGGCATCGTCAAGTTCCGCCAGCATGCGCTGGATGTCTTCGCTGCTGCCTTCGTCTTCCTGGTCGCCGCCATAGGCGCGGGCCAGTTCGACAAAGCGTGGCGTGCTGGCACTCGGCAGGAAGCGCGCCAGCGCCTTGAAGTCCAGTTCCAGCACGCCATGGCCGTTGTCGCCGTCCAGCAGCATGGCCTCGAGCTGGGCCAGGGCCACGTCGGCGCGCAAGGCAGCGCCACCCATGCGGCTTTGCAGGGCGTCCTTGATTTGGCTGTTGCGCGCCAGGAAGCCGACATCGTCGATGGCACCCCACAGCACGGCAGTGGCTGCCTGGCCCTGGGCACGACGGTGCCGTGCAAGGGCTTCGAGCCAGTGGTTGGCCGCCACGTAGTTGGCCTGGCCGGGGTTGCCGAACAGGGTGGTGGCCGAGGAGAACATCACGAAGAAGTCCAGCGCCAGGCCCTGCGTCAGCTCATGCAGGTACTGCGCGCCCTTGGCCTTGGGCTCCAGCACGCGGCGCAGCTGGTCTGCCTCAAGGTTGCGGATCAGGCTGTCGTCGATCACGGTGGCCGCATGCACCAGGCCACGCAGTGGCCATGGGCTGGCAGCGATGCGCTCGAACACGCCCTGCAGTTGCCCGCGGTCGGTGATGTCGCAGGCCACCGCCTGCACATCGATACCTTGCGCCTGCCACAGCGCCAGCTGCGGCTGGGCTTCGACGCTGGCCGGGCCGCGGCGGCCCAGCAGCACCAAGTGGCGGGCCCCCTTGTCGATCAGCCACTGCGCCGTGCGCAAGCCAAAGCCACCCACGCCACCGGTGACCAGGTAGCTGGCATCGGCGGCCAGCTGCAAGGCCCGCGGCGGCTGCGCGCGGGTGTCGACGGTCTGCTGGATGGGGTTGGCATAGGTCACCACCACCTTGCCGATCTGCCGCGCCTGCTGCATGTAGCGGTAAGCTTCGACCACCTGGTTGGCGTCGAACTCGCGGAACGGCAGCGGGTGCAAAATGCCTTGGGCAAACAGCTCCATCATTTCGGCGAACAGCCGGCGGGTGAGCGTTGGGCGCTCGCTCATCAGCTGGTCGGCGTCGATACCGAAGTAGCTGATGTTGTTGCGGAACGGGCGCAGGCCGATGCGGGTGTTCTGGTAGAAGTCGCGCTTGCCCAGCTCCAGGAAGCGGCCAAACGGCTTGAGTACCTGGAAGTTGCGGTTGATAGCTTCACCGGCCAGCGAGTTCAGCACCACATCCACGCCACGCCCGCCAGTGGCCGCCAGCACCTGGTCGGCATAGGCCAGCGAGCGCGAGTCGTAGACGTTGTTCACGCCCAGCAGGCGCAGGAAGTCGCGCTTCTCGTCGCTGCCGGCCGTGGCATGGATCTCTGCCCCCAGCCACTTGGCAATCTGGATGGCGGCAATGCCCACGCCACCGGCAGCACCGTGAATCAGCACCTTCTCGCCCGGCTCCAGGCGCGCCAGGTGATGCAGCGCGTAGTACACGGTGAAGAAGGTACTCGGAATGGTCGCCGCCGCCTCGAACGACATCCCTTCAGGGATGCGCGCCACGGCGTTGGCGTTGGTCACCAGGCGGTTGGCGAAGCTGCACGGGCCAAAGCCCACCACGCGGTCACCGGGGGCAAAATCGCCGAGCACGTCGGCACCTTTGCCTTCGACCACGCCGGCAAATTCAAAGCCCAGGGTGGGGCCGGAGAACCCGTTTTCAATGGCTTCGTCCGACAGCAGGCCAAGGGCGAACATCACATCGCGGAAGTTAAGGCCGGTGGCACGTACGGCGATATCCAGCTCGTCTGACGCGGGCTGGCGCGGCTCGCGCACTTCCCAGCGCAGGTTGCGCAGCTGGCCAGGCAGGTCGAAGCCCAGGCATACCCACTGTGCTTCGCTGGCGCTGTGGCGCGGCTGGTCAGCCAGCACCCGCAGGCGCGGCACATAGCGACGGCCATCGGCATCCAGGGCCAGCTCGGTTTCGTTGTCGGCATGCAGCAACGCTGGCAACGCCAGTTCGATCGCTGCCGCGTGGGCCAGGTCGAGCTGACGGATACGGCAGGTGGGCGATTCGTTGGCCAGGGTGCGGCCAAAGCCCCAAAATGCAGCGTCGGCAATGCCCGCCACGTCAGCGGCGCTGTCGGCGCTGTACAGGTGCTCGGCAGCGCCGCGGCTAACCAGCCAGCACTGCGGCGCAATCGCCAGCGACTCGCAAGCCTGTACCAGTGCAGCCGCCAGCATGCAGCGCTCGGCCTGGCCGTCCAGGCCGGCAGCGCTGTCGAAGCCGGCCAGGTGCAGCACATGCTCCGGCGCCTGGGTCATGGCGCCAAGCTGGGTGGCCAGCGCCTGGGCATCACCCGGCAGCAGCAGGTCGACCTGCTGGCCATGGGCGCGCAGCTGCTCGGCCAGGCTCAAGGCCGCTGCCTGCCCGGCTTCGGCAAGCACTGCCCAGCGCTGCACGGCCACGCTTGGCGCAGCTTCAGCCGCCGCAGGCTTGTCGGCCAGCAACAGGTAGCTGCCACAGGCGCTACCTGGCAACGCGTCCAGCGTGCGCAGCGCCGTCAGGCCGTGGCGCTGCAGTTCGTGGCTCCAGAATGCCGGCGCCTGCTGACGCGACAACGCCTGCTGCGGGCCGGCCAGCCACCACTCGGGCTGGGCACCAAAGACGAAATCGGCCCAGCGTGCCGGGTACTGGCCCAGCAGCGCCAGCTGGCCGTGCGGGTTAAGTTGGCCGCAGGCCAGGCGCAAGGCATCGCCCACCGCACCCAGTGCGCCCAGGTCGGTTGGCACCAGCACCCAGTCGAAGCTACCGGCTTCAGCCAGTTGCTCCAGGCCAAGCACCTCCAGCGCCGGGCAGTCGTCACGCAGGCGCTGCTCAAGCTCGGGCTCGGCCACGCAGTAGGCATAGTCGAGGCGGTCGAAATCCAGGCCGGCGTACAGCAGCTCGGCAAACGAGGCGCCGCCAAAGCCGATTTCCAGCACGCGCAGGCGCTGGCCAGCCGGCAATTGCGCCAGGCGCTCGGCCAAGGTCTGGCCGATGCCGGTCAGCAACTGCTGCTGCCCTGCCGCGCCCAGCACCAGGCGCGCCAGGCTGGCTGCGCTGGTTTCCCGTGGCTGCAGGGTATCGAACAGCACGCTGCCATCAAGCAAGGCCGGCAGGTGGCGGCCGATACGGCCCACCGTGTGGATAATCTGGAAGTACTCGGGGTAGCTCTGGAACAGCTCTTGCCAGATGGCTTCCGACGCCGGGCGCTCGCCCTGGTCAGCCAGTTGCCAGCCGCCGTCGGCGCTGCGCAGCAAGCTGCCGTCCTGCTCGGCCTGGCGCAGCAGCGCCGCCAGGAAGTCGCCCTGGGCCTGCGACCACAGTGCCACCTGCTCGGCGCTCAGGCGGCCACCGGCCTGCTCCACGGCATCCAGCACAAAGCTGCTGCACAGCACGTCCAGCAGCGGTTCCACTTCGTTCAGGTAACGCACCTGCGCCGGCTCGTCGGCCAGGCGTTGCAGGGCTTCGGCCAGCGGCGTGCGGGCCACGGCATGGCGCTGCAGCGGCACCACCTTGCCCGGCGCCGCCAGGCCCACATGGCCCATGCGTTTGATATCGCCGCTGCGGTCGTACTGCAGGCGTACGGCACGCATGCGCGCGTCCTTGATCGCCAGCACGGCAGCGCCGCTGGCATCGAACAGGGTGAAGTCGACCAGCAGCGAATGCGCGGTGCGCTTGCGCTGGCGCACCTCGGCCAGCACCGGTACACCGCCGGCGTTGGTGAAGGCGATGCGGCCCAGCTTGACCGGGATAAAGGCCAGGCCGTCGTTACGGCCCGGGCGGCTGGCCAGCAGCTCGGTAATCAGCTGGAAGGCACCGTCCAGCAATGCCGGGTGCAGGTGCAGGCCAGCCAGTTCGTGTTCGATGGCAGCTGGCACAACCAACTGGGCCAGCACCTGCTCTGGCGTTACCCAGGCGGCGGCCACGGTCTGGTAGGCCGGGCCGTAGTTCAGGCCCACCGCGCGGGTCATCGCCAAGTGCTGCTCGCCGGTAAAGTCGGCCGGGCGTGCTGGCAGCGCCGGGGCACGGGCGTCCAGCAGCACACCGCGGGCTTCGCCCGGCAGGCGGGCGACCACGTGCTGCACCCAGTCTTCGCGGTGCATCAGCGTGCGCGAGCTGATACGCAGGGTGCCGTCGGCCTCTTCGACCTGCACGCGCACTTTCTTGCTGTTATCGCTGCTGAGCAGTAACGGGTTGTGGATTTCCAGCTCTTCGATATCGACGAACTCGCCCGGCTGGTGCAGTTGCGCCACGGCCAGGGCCAGTTCGGTAAAGCCTGCCCCCGGGAACAGCACCGACTCACCAACCTTGTGGTCGGCCAGGGTCGGGTACTGCTGGGTGTCCAGGCGGTTTTCCCAGGTCAGTGCGCGGTCGGGTACCGGGTAGCCGAGCAGCGGGTGGACGCGCTGGTGGCTCAGTTGGCCATTGGCCTCGGCACTCACCGGCAAACTGAAGTGGTCATGCCGCCAGGCATAGTTGGGCAGGCGCAGCGGGCGCCCGGCCACCGGGAAACGTACCGGCCACTGTGGCTCGACCGCGGCAATCTGCAGGCGCGCGACGGTACGTTCCAGCAGCAGCGGGCTGTGGTCGTTGCGCTTGAGGGTGGCAATCACCTGCCCTGGCTGTTCGCACTCGGCCAGCACGTCGGTGACGTAGCTGCGCAGGATCGCATGCGGGCCTACTTCGACGAACAGGTTCAGGCCGCTGCGCACCAGCGCCGCCAGCGCGCCCTGGAACAGCACCGGGAAGCGGATGTTCTGCCACCAGTACTGGCTGTCCAGGCGCTCGCCGTCCAGTTGGCCACCGACCACGGTGGAGTAGAACGGAATGTGCGTGGCACGCGGGCGAATGTGTGCGAGGTCGGCGATGACCGCCTGCTCGATGGGGTTCATGGCCGGCGAATGGAAGGCGTAGTCCAGGTCCAGGCGGCGGGCGAACACCTGACGCTCGCCCAGGGCCTCTTCCAGCGCTGCCAGGGCGTCGACTTCACCGGCCACGGTGGCGCCGCGGGCACTGTTCTCGCCGGCCACCACCAGGCGGCCGTCCAGTTTCAGTTCGGCAATCAGTTGCGCCGTGGCCTCACCCGACAGGCCGACCGCGGTCATCTGCCCGGTGCCACGGGTCAGGCCTTGCAGGCGGCTGCGGTGGTAGATGACCTGGGTGGCGTCTTCCAGGCTCAGCGCACCGCTGGCCCAGGCGGCGGCCACTTCGCCCACACTGTGGCCGATCACCGCCACCGGCTGAATGCCTTCGGCAGCCAGTACCTTGGTCACCGCCACTTGCAGGGCAAACAGCGCCGGCTGGGCAATTTCGGTACGGGCATAGCGGCCTTCGCCGTTGTCACCCAGCAGTTCGGCGCGCAACGAGTAGCCGGCCAACGGCTGGAACAATGCGTCCACTTCATCCACTGCAGCGGCGAACAGCGGTTGGTCGAGCAGCGCCCGGCCCATGCCCTGCCATTGCGAACCGTTGCCGGAATAGACAAACACCGGGGCCGACGCGCCGTCCAGCGCCTGGCCGGCCTCCAGCAGCGCGCTCAGCTCGCTAAGGGTCGGGTCCTGGGCGTAGTCGTCCAGTGCCTGGGCGGCTTCGGCAGCATTGTCGCTGACCAGCAGCAGGCGGTGGCTGTGCGCATCGCGGCGGTACATGGCCTGGTAGGCGACATCGTAGTAGTCGGCCTGCGGGTGCTCGGCCAAATAGGCGGCAAAGCGCTCGGCGGTTGCGCGCAGGCCTTCTTCGCTCTTGGCGCTGAGCAGCAGCGGCACCCGCTGGGCAACCGTTGCTGGCGCAGCAGGTGCTTGCGGCTCGGGGCTTTGCAGGATGACGTGGGCGTTGGCCCCGCCAAAGCCGAACGAGTTCACACCCACGGTCAGCTGGCCTTCGGCCTTCAGCGGCAAGGGTTCGGTAACCACCTGCAGGTTGAGGTCGGCAAAGGCGATGTTCGGGTTCAGCGCCTGTACGCCAATAGTGGCGGGCACGGTGCGCTCGGTCAGGCAGTTCAGCGCCTTCATCAGGCCGGCCGCACCCGAGGCTGCTTCCAGGTGGCCGAGGTTGCTCTTCACCGAGCCGATCGGCAGCGGGTTATCGGCGCCACGCGCCTGGCCCAGTGCCTCGCCGATGGCGCGGGTTTCAATCGGGTCACCCACCGCGGTACCGGTGCCGTGGGCTTCCAGGTAGTCCAGTTGCTCGGGGGCGATTCCGGCCTGGGCGTAGGCGCGCTTGAGCAACGCGGCCTGGGCCTCGGCATTGGGCAGGGTCAGGCTGGACTTGCGCCCGTCAGTGTTCACCGCACTGGCCGCCACCACCGCCAGAATGGTGTTGCCATCGGCCACGGCCTGGTCGTAGTCCTTGAGCAGGAACAGCCCGCCGCCTTCGGACCGGGCGTAACCGTCGCCGTTTTCGTCAAACGACTGGCAGCGGCCGGTGCGCGACAGCATGGTCGCCTTGGCGAAGATCATGAAACCGAACGGGTGCATGTGCAGGCTGATGCCGCCGGTTACGGCCTGGTCGACATCACCGCTGAGGATGGCCTGGCAGGCCTGGTGGAAGGCCACCAGCGACGACGAGCACGCGGTATCGATGGCCATGCTCGGCCCGCGCAGGTCGTAGAAGAACGACAGGCGGTTGGCCGCGATGCTCATGGTGTTGCCGGTGGCCGTGGCGCCATCGATGGACGACAGGTCTTCGAGCAGGCGGTACGACTGCTCGACACCGGCAATGCCCAGGTACACGCCGCAGTTGCTGCCGCGCAGGCTGGACGGTTTGATCCCGGCGTTTTCGAAGGTTTCCCAGCACATTTCCAGCAGCATGCGCTGCTGCGGGTCCATCATCGCGGCTTCACGCGGCGAGATACTGAAGAAGCCTGCGTCGAACGCGCTGATATCGCCCAGGGTGCCAGAGGCGAAGGTGTAGCTGGTTGCAGGGCTGGCCTTGTCCGGGTGCAGGAACTCGCGTTTGTCCCAACGCGACGGGTCGACCTGGGTTACCAGGTCGCGACCGTCCATCAGGTTTTGCCAGAAGCCGGCATTGGAAGAGCCAGGAAAACGGTACGCACTGCCAACGATTGCAACCTTTCTACGCTTGATCAAAACCTATTCCTTCAAATCTCATCGGGCACCGTCCCATCCGCTGGACAGCCGGCATGCCTGGCCTGGCCATGAAGCTGGCCGGTCGTTGTACGTCACTGATGATTGTCTGGTTACCTGAAGCAGCATGCACGCGGCGGGCGCAAGACTTTTGGTCTGAGGCTGGCGTGGGATTGTTCAGATTTGTGTGTACGGATGATACGCGGGTTGCGAGGGTGGGAAAACCCTGGGGTGTGGCAACGCCCGCATCGGGTCTGGGTCGAGTGGTGGCCACAAGACATCAGCAGCGCCTGGCCAGCACCGAGGTCGTCGAGCTTTGGAGAGAACCACCGCCACCCTCTGCGCCATGGGGGAACTCTGCGTATTTTACGTTGCCAGACGCCACCCGACGGTTATGTGCACCCTTCCGCGCAATCAAGGCCTGCCTGGCAACCTAGCGTCGGACTTTGCCAAATAAGGCAACAAAATGGAAAAGTCCTACAGCCAAACTCGAATTATCTACCAGCAAAATCATTCCTATTGTTCGCCCGGTGATATGCCTGCTTCCGTGCTCTATTCAAGCCCCTTGCCAGAGTCGTCCTATCCAGTATTATTACCGGCCTCCCATACTCGGCAGCCTTGCTGCTGGAAGGCCAGGCGGGAGATGCTTGCGCCGCACCATAACAACAATGGGCCTTGCGCCCCGTACCACCCGCGTAGGCAACCGGAATGCCGAAATCTATTAAATTCGGCACAGGGAGATAATGTTGAATAGTTGGTTGAAAAAATCCCTGGCACTCTATTCTGCCAACGGCCTGAATTTCCTACTCAATATCTTGATCATCCCGATTGTCGTGTACTTCATCGGGTTCGATGGTTATGGCTTCTATTCCATCTATATCATTCTCTCCAGCACCCTGCTGTTTCTCGACTCGGCCCTGTCCAAGTCGGTGGTCAGCAGCGCTTACTCGGCCAGCGACCAGCAGCGTAGCCAGCTGATCCGCTCATCGCGGGCAACGTATACCATCACCGGCCTGGTACTGCTGATCAGCACGCCCCTGATTGCCGAAGGCGTCTCCCAGCTGTTCCCGCTGCGTACCGAACGCCTGGACCTTGCCTACTGGATTGGTGCCGCAGCGCTGGTCGAATATGTAATGGCGCTGCCTGGCCAGTACTTCCAGATGCTCAATGTGCTGCACGGCCGGCACTTCACCTATGCGCAATATCAACTGTGCATACAATTGAGCCGCTTCTTTACCGTCGCCATCGTTGCTGCCAGCACCCAGCAAATCGAATGGGTGCTGGCGGCCATCGTCCTGCGCAAGGTCCCCGACTACCTGATCCTCTGGCTGTTCTGGCGCGGCAAGGCGAGCGAAGCGGGCGGCCGGGTCGCCTGGGGCTTCGTCGGCGCACTCTATCGCCAGGCCGCCCCCATCGTCGGTGTTGCGCTGTTGCAGGTGCTTGCCACCGAATTCATCTCAATTTATATCAGCCATGCCTACGGCGCCGAAACACTGGGCAAGTACAGGTCGGTGTATGACGTACTCAACAAGGTATGGTTCGTCGCCACGCTGTACCCGGTGCTGGTTTATCCAAGAATATGCCAGTGGCTGGCCGACGCCCAGAAACGCACGTGGCTACAAGGCATGATCAGCCAGATAAACCTGGGCAGCGCCTTGGTTTACGCCACACTCACATTGGCCGGGCTGGCGGTGTTCCCGCTGCTGGCAAAGGGGTTCCCGCCACTGCAGGCGGCCGCGCCGTTTGCCGCAGGGCTGCTGGCCGGCATTTGCATGTCTGGCCATGTGCGCCTGGGTTATGAGTTTCTGCAGGCCCAGAAAGATGCTGGCACCGCCCTGCTCATCAACCTGCTGTCGCTGGCAGCCGGCGCCGCCACCCTGTATGCCTTCCAGGGCGAGGGTACGCGGGAAATCGGCTGGGCCTGGTTCGCCTCCCAATTGCTTGCCGTGGTCATTGTCGACTGCCGCAACGGCGCCCTGCTGGCATCGCCGTGGGCCAGGTCGGCACGGGGGCTGCTGCCCTGGGCTGGCGTTGCCATCGGCGTGTTTGCTGTCCCCTTCATTCACGGCATGGCGGCAGTGCTACCCCTGCTGCTGCTGGCCGTATCGGTTGGCTGCCTCGCCCTTCTGGCGAAGCAGTTGCGTGTACTCAGGTAGGTGTAATGAGCAAGGTGAATCCCATTGCGATAGGGGCGGCGCTGGTCGTTTTCGCGTCGGTCGCAACTGCGCTGCGTTTTGGCAGCATGCCGATAGGCATTGGCGAAGTCGCGGTGATGCTGCTGTTTATCTGGGCCCTGCGCTACAGGCAGGCCCTGCGTTACCTCACGCATCCGGTGATGCTGTTCTGGATGGGTTTCATTGCCATCGCCGCAGTGGCCATGCTGCTGGGCACGGTCAAGGGCGCCAGTTCCACGCATACCGCTGCGGCGTACCTGTATTCGGGCTGTTTCTCGCTGATGGCCATCGCTTGCCTGGAGCAGGCCTCTAAGCAGCAGTTCGAGAGCTTCATCAAGGCACTGGTGGCCATCCCCGGGCTGATGCTGCTCATACCGTTCCTGTGCTTCGTGACCGATGCGAACGCGCTGGCAAGCTTGCTGGGCATCAATACCGATTTTCCGTCGCGCCTGTCTGCGTGGTCTACCAATCCGAACCAGCTTGGCCTGCTGTTGCTGCCCATTCCGTTCTGGCTGCTGGCGGTCTACCGTGATGCCAAATGGCAAGGCAGGCGCTGGCTGCGTAACTTCGGGCTGATCTGGGCGTTTTTCGTGCTAGGTATCTGCGTGCGCAGCGATGCCTTGCTGCTGGCCTGGTTCATCGGCTTGCCACTGCTGACCGGCGTGGCGCTGGTCTGGGCCAAGCCGTTCAACTGGCGGCTGTTCGGCACTACCCTGGCCGCGTTCGTCCTGGCCTTTGCCAGCTTCAAGCTCATGGTCGACGGCCCGGGCCGCGAACAACTGGTCAAGGCCGAGGCCGCTGTTTCCGGGGCCATGGCGTCTGTCTTCGGCAACGCTCCGGCAAAGGGCGGCAGCCCGGTGTTCGCCCCGGGCAAGTCCGACTCGGTCATCGGCGTGGGCTTCGACCAGAACAAGAGCGGTGTGCGCAAGACCCTGTGGATTCATGCCTATGAGGCCTGGCTGCAGGCCCCGTTCATCGGCCATGGCCCTGGGGCATTCTCATACCTTGAAGACCCGGCTAAAAAGGAAGAGGCCCATAACCTTGGCTTCGACATGCTGACCCAGGTGGGCATTGCCGGCGTGCTACTGTTTGCAGCCTTGTACCTCTGGCTGCTGGTAAAGGCCTGCCAGGCCCGTGACCCTTATTCGCTGGCAGTGCTGGTAGTGTTGATGGTTTTCTCCGGCGCCCACTTCATGCTCCGTCAGCCCGTCTTCAGCCTTTACATGATCATCTGTGCCCTTGCGGTCAAACATGGCATCTTCACTGCCTTGCGCGAGAAACCTCAACCCAATTGATTATCAAGGGATTGTGCTATGTGTGGTATTGCAGGGTTCTGGCACCCCAACAGCCAAGGCAAGTACGACGCGCCCAGCGCCCTGACCCGCATGACCGACGCCATCGTGCACCGTGGCCCGGATGATGCTGGCGCCTGGGACAACGGTGCCGGCTTGTACCTTGGCCACCGCCGGCTGTCCATCGTCGACCTGAGCGCAGCAGGCCACCAGCCCATGGCGTCGGCCAACGGCCGCTATGTCATGGTCTTCAATGGCGAGATCTACAACTTCCAGGCATTGCGCAAAACCCTCGAAGCCGCAGCCCAGGGCTCAATACACTGGCGCGGCCACTCGGACACCGAGGTCATGCTGGCCGCGTTCGAGCAGTGGGGGATCGAACAAACCCTGTGCAAGCTGGTCGGCATGTTTGCCCTGGCGGTATGGGACCGCGACCGCGAAACCCTCACCCTTGCCCGCGACCGGGTTGGCGAAAAGCCGCTGTATTACGGCTTCCAGAACGGCGCACTGCTGTTCGCCTCCGAATTGCAGGCCATCGAGGCGCACCCGGGCTTTCACGCCGACATCAGCCGCGACAGCCTGGCACTGCTGCTGAAGTACGCCTATGTCCCGGCGCCCCACTCCATTTACCAGGGCATTCACAAATTGCCGCCCGGCACTTGGCTGGAGCTCGACCGCGCCGCAATGGTCAGCGGCACCACCGGCACCCCGCAGCGCTACTGGGAAGTGCCGAATGTGGCGGCCGGCGCTCAGGCGCGCTACGCCGATAACGAAGCGGTCGATAAACTTCATGAACTGCTGCGCAGCACAATCAGCGACCAGATGGTCGCGGATGTGCCACTGGGCGCGTTCCTGTCCGGCGGCATCGACTCGACGCTGATTGTCAGCCTGATGCAATCGCTGTCGGCGCAGAAGGTCAAGACGTTCACCATCGGCTTCGACAACCCGGGCTACAACGAAGCTGAGCACGCCAAGGCCGTGGCCCGGCACCTGGGTACAGAGCATACCGAGCTTTATGTATCGGGTGACGATGCATTGAATGTCGTGCCGAAACTGCCGGACATCTACGGCGAGCCTTTCGCTGACTCGTCACAGATTCCGACCTTCCTGGTTTCGCAAATGGCGCGTGAACATGTCACCGTCAGTTTGTCTGGCGATGCCGGGGACGAGCTGTTCGGTGGCTACAACCGCTACCAGTACCTGCCCAAGGTGTGGCACAAGCTGGGCCGCTTGCCAGCCCCGGCACGCAAGCTCGCCGCACGCCTGATCGAAGCGGCCCCGCCGAGCCGTTGGGACGCCATTGCCAGCGGGTTGAGCCCGGTTACCCCGGCGTCGCTACGGGTCCGCTTGCCGGGCGAAAAGCTGCACAAGCTCGCCGGCGTGATGCGCCACGATAGCGCCAGCCAGATGTACGACCATGTGGTATCGCAATGGCAGAACGCTGAAGATGTGGTCATCGGGGCCCGCTTGCCAGGCCTGGCATCGCTGGGTGACAGTGATTTCGCTGCCTGGATGATGCGCCAGGACACGTTGACCTACCTGCCAGACGATATATTGGCCAAGGTTGATCGCGCGGCCATGGCCGTCAGCCTCGAAACACGCGTACCGTTCCTGGACCATCGCATCGTGGAGTTTGCCTCGACGTTGCCAATGTCGTTGAAAATCCGTAATGGCAACACCAAGTGGATACTTCGCGAGCTACTCTATCGCTATGTTCCGCGCGAACTTATCGAACGCCCGAAAATGGGCTTCGGCATTCCACTTCACGATTGGTTGCGCGGCCCGTTGCGCGATTGGGCAGAATCGTTGCTCGACCCGCAACGGCTGGCAAAAGAAGGTTATTTCGTACCCGGCCCGATTCGCAGTGTCTGGGAAAAGCACCTTCGCGGTCAGGGCAACTATCAGCAACAGCTTTGGCCCGTACTGATGTTCCAGGCCTGGCTCGATCGTAAAAGCACCTTCTGAACAGCAGCTTTCATCATTTTTTTGAGGTATGTCGATGTATCCGAGAAAGGTATCAGTGGTCGGGCTGGGTTATGTAGGTTTGCCCGTAGCCGTCGCATTTGGCAAACACGGGCCGGTAGTCGGCTTCGATATCAATGAGGGTCGCCTGCAGGAACTTCGCGCGGGCCACGACCGCACCAATGAAGTCACCCAGGAAGAGCTCGCGCAAGGGCAGATCGAATTCACCAGCCAGACTGACGTGCTGGCCAAGGCAGACTTCCATATTGTCGCGGTCCCCACCCCGATCGACGACGCTCACCAGCCAGACCTCACGCCTGTGGTCAAAGCTTCGGAAACCGTAGGCAAGGCGCTGAAACAGGGCGACATCGTCGTCTATGAGTCCACCGTTTATCCCGGGGTAACCGAAGAAATCTGCGTGCCTATCCTGGAGCGCGTCTCCGGCCTGAAATGCGGCGTGGACTTTACCGTGGGCTACAGCCCGGAGCGTATCAACCCGGGCGACAAGGAACACACGTTCACCAAGATCAAGAAGGTGGTTTCCGGGCAAGACGCTGCCACCCTCGAAATCGTCGCCGACGTGTATGCCTCGGTCGTCACTGCCGGGGTGCACAAAGCCGCCTCGATCAAGGTAGCCGAGGCCGCCAAGGTCATCGAAAACACCCAGCGCGATCTGAACATCGCACTGATGAACGAACTGGCACTGATCTTCGATCGCATGGGCATCGATACCCTCGACGTGCTGGAAGCTGCCGGCACCAAGTGGAACTTCCTGAAGTTCAAGCCAGGCCTGGTCGGCGGGCATTGCATCGGTGTCGATCCGTATTACCTGACGCACAAGGCCGAAAAGCTCGGCTACATCCCTCAGGTGATCCTGGCCGGGCGCCGCATCAACGACAGCATGGGTGCGTTCATTGCCCAGCAGACCATCAAGCAGATGATCCATGCCGGCCACCCGATTGCCGGCGCGGTGGTCACCCTGCTCGGCCTGACTTTCAAGGAAAACTGCCCGGACCTGCGCAACTCGCGCGTCATCGACATCATCAAGGAGCTTGAAGACTTTGGCGTCACGGTACAGGTATTCGACCCTGAAGCCGCCGCCGAGGAAGCCGAGCACGAGTACGGCGTTACCTTGCTGGGCCTGGACCAGCTCAAGCCAGCCGCGGCAGTGGTCGTAGCGGTGGCACACGACGCCTACGCGCGCTGGGCGCCTGAGCAATACCTGAAATTGATGCACACCGCCCCTGTCGTCATCGATGTCAAAGGGGTATGCGACGGCCCGGCCCTGGAACAAGCGGGCGCACGCTTCTGGCGGCTGTAATGGAGAATGGCATGAACACCTACCAAACACTGCTTGGCGAACTGGCCAATGCGCCGCGTACCTGGCTGGTCACCGGCGTCGCCGGCTTCATCGGCTCGAACCTGCTCGAAACCCTGCTGGGGCTGAACCAGCGCGTTATCGGCCTGGACAACTTCGAAACCGGCCACCAGAAAAACCTGGACCTTGTACAACAGGCTGTTGCACCGGCTGCCTGGGCAAACTTCAAATTCGTGCGGGGTGACATCCGCAAGCTGGAAGACTGCCAGCTGGCCCTGGCGGAGGGTGTCGACTACGTGCTGCACCAGGCGGCCCTCGGCAGCGTGCCACGCTCCCTGGAAGACCCGATCCGCACCAACAGCACCAACATCGACGGTTTCCTCAACATGCTGGTCGCCAGCCGTGACGCTGGCGTCAAGCGCTTTGTCTACGCGGCGTCCAGCTCGACCTACGGTGACCACCCTGGCCTGCCCAAGGTTGAAGACCGTATCGGTAAGCCGCTGTCTCCGTACGCCGTTACCAAGTACGTCAATGAACTGTACGCCGATGTGTTCGCCCGCTGCTATGGCTTGCAAACCATCGGGCTGCGCTACTTCAACGTGTTCGGCCCAAGGCAGGACCCTGATGGCGCCTACGCGGCGGTCATCCCAAAATGGTTTGGCGCCCTGCTGCGCGATGAGCCCATCTACATCAATGGCGACGGTGAGACCAGCCGCGACTTCTGCTTTGTCGCCAATGCCGTACAGGCCAACCTGCTGGCTGCCACGACTCAGAACGCCGACGCATTCAACCAGGTCTACAACGTGGCGGTGGGCGACCGTACGACACTGAACGAGTTGTTCGGGCATGTTCGCGACCTGGCCGCTACCAGCAAGCCGCAACTCAAGGACGCGGCCCCTGTTTACCGCGACTTCAGGGCTGCCGATGTTCGCCACTCGCAGGCAGACATCAGCAAGGCGCAGTCTTTGCTGGGCTACGCGCCGACCCATCGCATTGCAGACGGCCTGCAGGATTGCGCAGCGTATTACATCACCCATGTAGGCAAGCATGTCTAGAATCGCTGTCATTGCCGGGCATGCCGAGTCGCTGATTCGGTTTCGCGGGGACCTTCTGGATGCACTGCGCGCCAATGGCCATGAAGTCGTGGCCATTGCTCCCGAAGATGATGCCTCTGTTCGTCAACGGCTGGCCGACAAGGGCGTCGGGTACCATGTGGTACCCATGTCCCGGGCAGGGTTGAACCCCTTCGCCGACCTCAAGTACTTGCTGCAGGTCAGCAAGTGCCTGCGTGCAGTCAAGGCAGATGTGGTGCTGGCCTATACCATCAAACCGGTGGTATACGGCCTGCCTGCCGCTGCCCTTGCCGGTGTCAGCCATCGCTATGCACTGATCACCGGGCTGGGCTATGCCTTCACCGATGTCGAGTCGAGCTTCAAGCGCAAGCTGATCAACCGCATTGCCTCCGGCTTGTACCGCTTCGGCTTGCGCTTCGCCCATGGCTTGTTCTTCCAGAACCCGGATGACCAGCAGCTGTTCAAGGAACAACATCTGGTGAAGGCTGCGCTGCCCACCTGGGTGGTCAATGGCTCGGGTGTCGACACCCAACGCTACCCGGTGGCACCGCTGCCACCGCTGCCGCGTTTCTTGTTCGTGGGCCGGTTATTGAAGGACAAAGGCGTATTCGAGTACGTCGATGCGGCCCGCACGCTCAAGGCGCGACACCCGGACGCCGAGGTACATCTGGTCGGCCCCCTGGACTCAAACCCGTCAGGCATCAACGCCGAGGTTGTGGAGGGCTGGGTACGAGAGGGCATCGTTCACTATCACGGCGCGGTCAGCGATGTGAAACCCTACCTCGCCAACTGCAGCGTGTTCGTGCTGCCCTCGTATCGCGAAGGCACGCCACGTTCGGTGTTGGAAGCCATGTCCAGCGGGCGGGCAGTGATCACCACCGATGCCCCCGGGTGCCGCGAGACAGTACAGGACGGGGTCAACGGCTTCCTGGTCGCGCCAGGCAGCGCAAGCGAACTGGCGACGGCCATGGCCCGCCTTGCCGGTTCGGGCGAGCTGCGCGAGCACATGGGGCGCACGAGCCGGGCACTGGCCGAGGAAAAATATGATGTTCACCGCGTAAATGCGGCAATGCTCGAAGCCATGAAGCTGGGCCGCTAGCACAGGGTTCAGCTGATGTGATGGTCAAGCAGGGAACCACCACTGATGAAGGATCGTGATTCACATGTTCAGCAAATACGGTGTATTCGATTCAGCTTGCAACCCGCGTAATGTCGCACTGGTTTCTGCCGCCCTCATACCGATGTTCTTCTGCCTCTGGCTGGTTGCCCCCGAGTCTGCGACGCTGCAACAGGTGCAGGCTTGGGCGACGATCAGCATGGTGGGGTCGCTGGCCTTCATGCTCGTATCCAGCGCACTGGTACATCGCACGCTTGTACATAGCTATATCTTCTTCCTCGGCTGCACGGCGCTGTTCATTGGTGGCCGCTTCATTGCCTATGCCATGGGCTTTGACGTGGCAATGCTGAAGATGGAAAGCAATTTCTTCTCGGTGCACCGGCCGGATTTCGTCTCCATCGAGCTGACCGCGCGTGAAGGCTTGGGGCTGACGCTGTACCTTGTGACTTGCCTGCATGCCATGCACGCCGGGTATATGTTCAGCTTGTGGAAAAAGCCGGCAAGCGTCGCCACCAGGCATGACCTGCAATGGACCTCATCCCTGCTCATCCCCGCCATTGCGTTGGCCGGCGTTTCCGCGCTGGCGTTCCTGGTCAGCTTCCCGGATGCCTACCGAGCGGTTCACAACAACGGCTACGTGGCGCTGTATGGGTCTGCATCGGCAGACTTCACCACGCGCGGTAGCACGGCTGCACAATATGGGCTGTTGCTGGCGCTGGGTCTTGCCTTCGCTTCGCGAAGCAAGTGGCTGGGCTGGTGTGTGCTGGGGTTGTTGGCCATTTACTACACCGCCAATCTTCAGTTAGGTGTTCGCGGCGGGATCATGGGTTTTGTCCTACTGTGCGCCTGGCTGTTTCACACGAAAATACGGCGTATCGACCGCATTGCCTTGTTGGCCATTCCGGTATTGCTGGGCGGCGTCGTGGTGATGGCGGCAATGGGTACGCGCGGTATCGACTTCGGGGCGAGCAAGGCGCTGTTGCTGCCCTGGTTTATTGATAACCAGGGGCTGACTGCGCTGTATATCCATTCTGCCTTGCAGATCGACCACTACCCTGCCCTTGCCTACGTGCATGGCGTGCTGCCGATCACCCCGACACTGGCGGCCCTCAACGGCACCAGTATCCCGCTGGATCAACTGTATTTCGGGCAGTACTTGTCGAAAGCCGTGTTGGCGGGTGATGCCTACCAGAAAGGCTTTGGCATGGGCTGGTCGCTGTTCGCGGACTTTTATGCTTTCACCCTGTGGGTGCCGGGTGCCTACCTGATTGCAGCCGCCGCGTTCGGCGCGCTGCTGGCGAGGTTGATCAATGCAACCCACCCGCTGGTGTTTGGCGCCCATGTGATGATTTTCGTGAAGCTGATGTTGCTGCCACGTACGGGGCTTTACAGCGTCATCCCCTTCCTGCTGGTGTATGCGGCAATCGTAATCGCCTGTTACATCGGCAGCCACCTATGGCGGCGCAGGCTGGGCCAGGTCTGAGGCAGAAGCCGAAAGGTTGATGTGTCGAGCTGATGGCGGGCTTTCACTTTTTCTGATCGAGACGTATGACATTCATGAGTGACAAACGCGGGTTTCCACGTCGCAGCTTCTTGAAAACGCTTGGCAGCCTGACAGCAGGCCTTGCAGCTTTTCCAGCAATGGCTTCATCTCAGGTTTCGGCGCCCCGTCGACCAGCCAACGCGCGCTACATGGGCGGGTTCAGCGCCCCGAAGCTCGACAATGTCAAAATTGCCATCATCGGTGTAGGCGCCCGCGGCCCAACCCATGTAGAGCATATTGCCGCCTGCGAAGGGACGGAAATCGTCGCCATTTGTGATCTGTACGAAGACTTGTGCAATTTCTCAAGGGGCATTGCGTTGCGCACTGCCCCACAGCGCCATGCAAACCTGAAGCTGTATTTCGGCGACCCCCACGCGTACCGAAAAATGCTCATCGAAACCAGACCCGATGCGGTTTGGATCGTCACGCCTTGGGAGTGGCATGCCCCCATGGCTGTCGACGCAATGAACGCCGGCGCGCATGCCTTCGTGGAGGTGCCGATGGCGACCTCGCTCGCCGACCTGTGGAAAATCGTCGATACCTCCGAGCAAACCGGGCGCCACTGCATGATGCTTGAGAACGTCAATTACGGTCGCGAAGAACTCATGTTCCTGAATATGTGCCGTCAGCACGTATTTGGTGAGATCCTGCATGGCGAAGCCGCTTACATTCACGAACTCAGAGACCAGATGGACCAGCTGGAGGCAGGCCGTGGCAGTGGTTTCTGGCGTGTCCATCACCGGGCAGGAACCAATGGCAACCTTTATCCTACCCACGGCCTCGGCCCAGTCGCCCAATATATGAGCCTTGTGCGCCAGGATGACAACTTTCGACGTCTGGTATCGTTCTCTTCGCCGGCACGCAACAACGCGCTCTACGCCAAGCAGAAGTACAAACCGAACTCACCTGTCAATACCATCGACTTCAGCGGTGGTACCGACCTCAACACATCGATCATCAAAACCCTACGCGGGCGTACCATCATGGTTCAGTGGGATGAGTCAACCCCGCGGCCTTACAGCCGGCACAATCTGATCCAAGGTACACATGGCGTTGGTGCCGGTTTCCCCAACCGTCTGGCACTGGACTATTGCTGGAACACGGCAACGCCAGCGCTACGCAAGTTGCTGCAACTTCCCGAAAGCGCTCCAGATAAAAGCTCGGACTACCACGCCTGGATCGAAGGCGGTGGGTTCGATGCGTTCTACGCCTACTTTGACCATCCCCTCTATAAGCGCATGGAGGCTATTGGCCAGAAATATGGCGGCCACGGCGGCATGGATGCAATCATGAACTTCCGCCTCATCGAGTGCCTACGCGAAGGGTTACCCCTGGATCAAAACGTGTACGAAGGCGCATTCTGGTCATCTGTTGCGCCCCTCTCGGTCAAATCGGTCCAGGCAGATGGGCAACCTCAGGACTTCCCCGACTTCACCCGTGGCAACTGGAAAACGACGCAACGCCTGGAAATTGTCAGCTAAAAGAGTACCTCCCTAATGCCAGTCAGTTAAGACTGCCGGGGCTGCTGCGCAGCCCATCGCAGGCAAGCCAGCTTGTGTCTTCAAGGCCTCTTAAACTCAGAAGGGTGAGTGCAGTGGGTGGCAGACTGAAAGCCAGCGGTGCTTAAAGCACGAGTGGGAGCCAAGTCGCCACCCACCTCTCACTCTGACCAGAAGCCCGAACAGT
>NZ_JBIVHY010000025.1:0-75520 GCF_044749445.1 Pseudomonas sp. NPDC089408 | reverse complement strand
CCCCCCCCCCCCCCCCCCCCCCCCCCCCCCCCCCCCCCCCCCCCCCCCCCCCCCCCCCCCCCCCCCCCCCCCCCCCCCCCCCCCCCGCTCCTACACAAAGCAGACCGCGTCGGGTTTCAGGAAACGGGTATCCGCGAAACCGCCTTGACCTCGCGCAACGCCAGGCTCGACTGGATCGAGGCAATCCCGGGCTGCCGGCGCAACACCTCTTCCACGAACCGCCCATAACTCTCCAGGTCAGTCGCCAACACCGTCAGCACATAGTCGGCCTCGCCGGTCACCTTGTGGCACGACAGCACCTGCGGCAGCTTCAGGATCACCTGTTCGAACGCATCCGGCGCCTCGGCCGAGTGGTTGCCGAAACGCACCTGGGCAAATGCCATCACGTCATAGCCCAGTTTCCTGCGGTCGAGGTTGGCCTGGTAGTCCTTGATGATGCCCAACTCTTCCAGCCGTTTGCGTCGCCGCCAGCAGGGCGTCACGGTCATCGCCAAACGCTCGCCTAGCGCGGCGCTCGAGAGGGTGCCGTCGTTCTGCAGCAGGCGCAGTAATTCCCGGTCGGTTTCGTCCAGTTCTTCAATAGCAAAAGCTTTGCTCATAGGTGGCTGGTCCTGTGAATGTTTTGCTCAAGCATCCGGTTTGACTGAGCATAAAGCAAAGTATTTTCAGAGAAATGTCGCGAAAATTGGTTATCCGGTAACCCCTTGAAAAAGGACATTCGCGTGCTGACAGTCTTTAGCAACAACCACCGCTTGCACCATGGCTCGGAACTCAAGGACGGCGCGATAACGCCCTCGTTTGAAAACCCCCGGCGCGCTGAAACCGTGCTGGCCCGGGTACAAAGTACCGGCCTGGGTGATGTGATTTCGGAACAGGCCTTCGACCGCGCCTGCTACGTGGCAGCGCACAGCGAGCGCTACGTGAGCTTCCTGGAAAATGCCTGGTCGGAGTGGGCCGCCACCGGCAAGACCCACGATGCGTTGCCCCTGGTGTGGCCGGTGCGCGACCTGGCCATCGACCGTGAGCCCGGTTTCATCGATGGCAAGCTGGGCTTCTATGCCATGGACGCCGGTGCGCCGATTACCGCGGGCACCTGGGAGGCCGTGCGCAGCAGCGCCAACGTCGCGCTAACCGGCATGCAGCGGATTATTGATGGCGCCGACAGCGCCTTTGCCCTGTGCCGCCCGCCAGGGCACCACGCGGCCCGCGAGTACATGGGCGGTTACTGCTACCTTAACAACGCCGCCATCGCCGCCGAGCGCTGCCTGAGCCAGGGCGCCAAGCGCGTGGCCGTGCTGGACGTGGACTTCCACCACGGCAACGGCACGCAGAACATCTTCTACGACCGCCCCGATGTGTTCTTCGCTTCGCTGCATGGCGACCCGCATGTGTCCTACCCGTACTTTTCCGGTTACGCCCATGAGCAGGGTGTAGGGGCGGGCGAGGGCTTCACTGCCAACTATCCGCTGGGCAAGGGCACGGTCTGGGCGCAGTACCAGCTGGCGCTGCAGGACGCGCTCAAGCGCATCGTCGCACAACGGCCCGAGTTCCTGGTGGTGTCGCTGGGTGTCGATACCTTCGAAGACGACCCGATCAGCCACTTCAAGCTCACCAGTGAAGACTTCCTGCGCATGGGCGCCGAAATTGCCAGTGCCGGCATTCCGACCCTGTTCGTGATGGAAGGCGGCTACATGGTGGACGAAATCGGCATCAACGCGGTGAACACCCTGCAAGGCTTCGAAAACGCACGCTGACCTGCGCGCCAGGCCGTGGCCCGTTGGGCCACGGCGCAGTACGACAAGCAGACCAACAATAACAAGAGGTCGCCCATGCAAGACATGTCCGCAAGCCTTGAGCAAGGCAAACCCGCAGTGCCCGCCCGTGACGGGCACCTGCAACGCACGCTGGAAAACCGCCATATCCAGCTGATTTCCATCGGTGGCGCCATCGGTACCGGCCTGTTCATGGGCTCGGGCAAGGTGATCGCGCTGTCCGGCACCTCGATCCTGCTGGTCTATGCCATTCTTGGCTTCTTCGTGTTCTTCGTCATGCGGGCCATGGGCGAGCTGCTGTTGTCCGACCTGCGCTTCAAGTCGTTTGCCGACATCGTCGCCCATTACCTGGGCCCGCGTGCCGGCTTTGTACTGAGCTGGTCGTACTGGTTGAGCTGGAGCGTCGCGGTGGTCGGCGATGTGGTCGTGGTGGCCGGGTTCTTCCAGTACTGGTACCCCGATGTACCGGCCTGGATGCCAGCGTTCATGGCCCTGTTCGTACTGCTGGGCTTGAACATGCTGGCGGTGCGGATTTTTGGCGAGGTGGAGTTCTGGTTCGGCATCATCAAGATTGTCGCCATCGTCCTGTTGATCATCACGGCGGCAGTGATGATTGCCACGTCCTACACCTCGCCCAACGGGGTGGTTGCCTCGTTGTCCAACGTGGTCGCACCCGGCGCGGTATTGCCGCATGGCATCAGCGGCTTTTTTGCCGGGTTCCAGATTGCCGTATTCTCGTTTGCCGGCACCGAACTGATCGGCACCACGGCAGCCGAAGCCAAGAACCCGCACCGTTCGCTGCCCAAGGCGATCAACACCATCCCGCTGCGCATCCTGTTGTTCTACATCCTCGCACTGGTGTGCATCATCAGCGTGGTGTCGTGGGCCGAGGTGCCGGCCAACCGCAGCCCCTTCGTCGAGCTGTTCCTGCTGGCCGGCTTCCCGGCGGCGGCCGGCATGATCAACTTCGTGGTGCTGACGTCGGCAGCGTCGTCGGCCAACAGCGGGGTGTACTCAGGGTGCCGGATGCTGTTCGGCCTGGCCGAGCGGGGTAACGCACCGGGCTTCTTCGCCAGGCTGTCGAGCCTCAGCGTGCCGCTGTACAGCTTGTTGTTTTCCGGGGTGTGCATGCTGATCGGTTTAAGCCTGTTGTTCATCATTCCCGAGGTGATGACGGTGTTCACGCTGATCTCGACGGTGTCGGCGATTCTGGTGCTTTTCACCTGGTCGATGATCCTGGCGGCGTACCTTGCCTACCGCAAGCGCAACCCGGCCGCGCACCAGGCCTCGCAGTTCAAGTTGCCGGGCGGGGTAGTGACGGCGGTAGTGACCCTGGGCTTTCTCGGTTTCGTGCTGGTGCTGCTGGCGCTGCAACCGGATACTCGGCTGGCGCTGTGCGTGATGCCGTTGTGGTTTGTGTTCCTGTTGCTGGCCTACCGCCGGCGCAGCGAGCCTCGCACCTGAGCAAACTACCTGCCCTGTGGGAGCGGGTTTACCCGCGAAGCATCCAACACGGTGCATGGCACCGGCTTTGCCGGTGTTCGCGGCTAAAGCCGCTCCCACAGGGACCGCGGCGCAGGCATGAATTGGTCATGCTGTCTGCTGCTCGATCAACGCCAGGCAACGCTGCACGATCGGGCTCACATCCCCCTTGCGTCGGCTGAGGATGATCGGGCTGACGGCACCGCTGTCCAGCAGGCCGGCATACTCGATATCGGTACGGTGCTGCTGCTGCACCGACGCCGGCACCAGGGTGATGCCGACACCGACTGCCACCAGGCCGATTGCGGTCTGCAATTCGTTGGCCCACTGGCTGACACGGATGCTCATGCCGTGGTGGGCGAATAGCGCCAGTACATGGTCGGCATAGCTGGGCCGCGGGTTGGCCGGGTAGAGGATGAACGCTTCGCCGGCCAACTGCGCGAGGCTCAGCGGGCTGCCCGCCAGCGGGTGGCCCTTGGGCAGTACGGCCACCAGCGGGTCTTCGCACAGCACCTGCTGGTGAATGGCCGGGTCGTCGATACGAATGCGCCCGAAGGCAATATCGATGCGCCCGCTCTTCAGCGCTTCCACCTGCTGCAACGTGGTCATCTCGCTCAGGCCCAATTCCAGCTCACTGTCCTGGCGCAGCTCGCGGATCAGTTCCGGCAGCACGGTATAGAGGGTAGAAGGCGCAAAGCCGATGCCTAGCCACTGGCGCTGGCCCTGGCCAATGCGCCGGGTGTTGTCGCTGATGTTCTGCAACTGCTGCAGCACGGTGCAGGTCTGCTCGTAGAAAAAGCGACCGGCCTCGGTCAGCCGCAGCGGGCGTTCGCGCACCACCAGCAGGGTGCCAAGCTGCTCTTCCAGTTGGCTGATCTGTCGGCTTAGCGGTGGCTGGGCGATGTGCAGCAGCTCGGCAGCACGGGTGAAGTTCAGGGTCTCTGCCAAAGCCTTGAAGTAACGCAGGTGGCGCAGCTCCATCAGACCTCCAGGGTATGGTGGGAGATTCATTTGATATTGGACGCTGGTCAGGGTGTCGCGCAATCCTTGAACAATCAAGTAAATGCACCATTCGGGCCTGCCACTGGCAGCCCGACCTGACGGGACCTGGCAACAATGACAAGTGCGCTGATTGAACGTATAGAGGCAATTATCGTCGACCTGCCGACGATTCGCCCGCACAAGCTGGCGATGCACACCCTGCAGCAGCAGACCCTGGTGGTATTGCGCATTCGCTGCAGCGATGGCGTGGAAGGTATCGGCGAAGCCACCACCATTGGCGGCCTGGCCTACGGCTACGAAAGCCCCGAGGGCATCAAGGCCAACATCGACGCGCACCTGGCCCCGGCGCTGATCGGCCTGCCGGCAGACAACATCAACGCCGCCATGCTCAAGCTGGACAAACTGGCCAAGGGCAATACGTTTGCCAAGTCGGGTATCGAAAGTGCCTTGCTCGACGCCCAGGGCAAGCGCTTGGGCCTGCCGGTCAGCGAACTGCTCGGCGGGCGCGTGCGTGACAGCCTGGAAGTGGCCTGGACCCTGGCCAGCGGCGACACCGCCCGCGACATCGCCGAAGCCCAGCACATGCTGGAAATTCGCCGGCACCGGGTGTTCAAGCTGAAGATCGGCGCCAACCCGGTGGCGCAGGACCTCAAGCACGTTGTGGCCATCAAGCGCGAGCTGGGCGACCGCGCCAGCGTGCGGGTTGACGTCAACCAGTACTGGGACGAGTCCCAGGCCTTGCGCGCCTGCCAGGTACTCGGCGACAACGGCATCGACCTGATCGAACAACCGATTTCGCGCATCAACCGCGGTGGCCAGGTGCGCCTGAACCAGCGCAGCCCGGCGCCGATCATGGCCGATGAGTCGATCGAGAGTACTGAAGACGCCTTCAGCCTGGCCGCCGACGGCGCCGCCAGTATCTTCGCCCTGAAAATCGCCAAGAACGGCGGCCCGCGTGCGGTGCTGCGCACCGCGCAAATCGCCGAGGCCGCCGGTATCGCCCTGTACGGCGGCACCATGCTCGAAGGCTCGATCGGCACCCTGGCCTCGGCCCATGCCTTCCTGACCCTGCGCCAGCTGACTTGGGGCACCGAACTGTTCGGGCCTTTGCTGCTGACGGAGGAAATCGTCAACGAGCCGCCGCAGTACCACGACTTCCAGCTGCACATTCCGCGTACCCCAGGCTTGGGCCTGACCCTGGACGAGCAGCGCCTGGCGCGTTTCGCCCGGCACTGAAAGCATACACAAAACCCCTGTAGGGGCGGCTTTAGCCGCGAAGCAGGCGACGCGGTGGATGGCACCGGCCATGCCGGTGTTCGCGGCTGAAGCCGCTCCTACAGCGTTCGAAACTGAGCAGAACAAGGAGATATCAGCATGTTGTTCCACGTGAAGATGACCGTGAAACTGCCGGTCGACATGGACCCGGCCAAGGCCGCCCAGCTCAAGGCCAATGAAAAAGAACTGGCCCAGCGCCTGCAGCGCGAAGGCACCTGGCGCCATTTGTGGCGCATTGCCGGGCACTACGCCAACTACAGCGTGTTTGATGTGCCGAGCGTAGAAGCGCTGCACGACACGCTGATGCAGCTGCCGCTGTTCCCCTACATGGACATCGAGGTCGACGGCCTGTGCCGACACCCCTCGTCGGTCCACAGCGACGACCGCTGATTAGCACCTATCTGCCTGACAAGAACAATATGAGGTGAACACCTTGACCGTGAAAATTTCCCACACTGCCGACATCCAGGCCTTCTTCAACCAGGTCGCTGGCCTGGACCATGCCGAAGGCAACCCGCGTTTCAAGCAGATCATCCGGCGCATGCTGCAAGACACCGCGCGCCTGGTCGAAGACCTGGAAATCACCGAGGACGAGTTCTGGCACGCCGTTGACTACCTCAACCGCCTGGGCGGCCGTAACGAGGCAGGCCTGCTGGCTGCGGGGCTGGGTATCGAGCACTTCATCGACCTGCTGCAGGACGCCAAGGATGCCGAGGCTGGCTTGAGCGGCGGCACCCCGCGTACCATCGAAGGCCCGCTGTACGTTGCTGGCGCACCGTTAGCGCAAGGTGAAGCGCGCATGGACGACGGTACCGACCCGGGCGTGGTGATGTTCCTGCAGGGCCAGGTGTTCGACGCTGGCGGCAAGCCACTGGCGGGTGCTACCGTCGACCTGTGGCACGCCAACACCCGGGGCACGTATTCGTACTTTGATTCGAGCCAGTCCGAGTACAACCTGCGCCGCCGTATCATTACCGATGCCGATGGCCGCTACCGCGCGCGCTCGATCGTGCCGTCGGGCTATGGTTGCGACCCGCAGGGCCCGACCCAGGAATGCCTCGACCAGCTTGGCCGCCACGGCCAGCGCCCGGCGCACGTGCACTTCTTCATCTCGGCGCCGGGGCACCGCCACCTGACCACGCAAATCAACTTTGCCGGTGACCAGTACCTGTGGGACGACTTTGCCTACGCCACCCGTGACGGGCTGATCGGCGAGCTGCGCTTTGTCGACGATGCCGCGGCGGCGCGTGACCGTGGTGTGCAGGGCGAGCGCTTTGCCGAGCTGGCGTTTGACTTCCACCTGCAGGCGGCCAGCGCGCCCGAGGCCGAGGCGCGAAGCCAGCGTCCGCGTGCCTTGCAGAAGGGCTGAGTTTCAGCCTTCATCCGCTGTGTTTTTGCCTGGGCCTTTCCGTGCGGGGAGGGCCCGGGCTTTTTACTGGCGCAGGCGCGTGATCTAGCATCCGCCTTTTTGCCGGTGCCCCGCACCCTACAGCCCATCGCGCTGCTGCCCACTGGGAACTGCTCAATTTCCTGATAGCCGGCGCCCGTCGTTGAGGGTTGCCCGCTTTCGTTCGTCTTGAAAAAGCAATAGCGAGCATTTTTGTGATCCACTTCACAAAAGCGCCATGAGCGGCATAATGCCATCAACGCTAACCAAGACCCGGCCAGCGCTTGCCGGGGTCTCTTTTCATGCCGTTCGAAGGCTCAGGTAAAGTTCATGTCGCTAGTCGCAAGCCCCGACATCATGTACCGGCTGTTGATCCAGAGCGTGGCGGACTATGCCATCTACCTGCTCACCCCCGACGGTATCGTCGCCAACTGGAACCCCGGCGCGCAGCGCGCCAAGGGCTACCTGGCTGATGAAATCGTTGGCCAGCATTACTCGTTGTTCTACAGCGATGCCGAACGTGCGGCCGGGTTGCCCGGGCTTAACCTGGAGCAGGCGCGCAACACCGGGCGCTTCGAGGAAGTCGGTTCACGCCTGCGCAAGGACGGCTCGGCTTTCCATGCCCATGTGGTGATCGATGCGGTGTACGACGATGCCGGGCAACTGGTGGGTTTTGCCAAGGTGACCCGTGACATCTCCGAACGCCACCAGCAGGAACAGGAGCTGCTGCAGGCCAAGGAGCTGGCCGAGCAGTACAGCCAGGAAATGGCCAAGTTGTCGCAGTTTCTCGATTCGGTGATTGCCAACATTCCTGCCAGTGTCATTGTCCAGGACCTGGAAAGCCAGCGCATCCTGTTGGCCAACCAGCAGGCCGAACGCCTGTTCGGTGGGCCGCAACGCAGCATGATCGGCCAGTTGCCCGGCGCCTGCCTGGCACCGGCTGCGGCCGAGTTTCTGGAGCAGCAACTGGCGCGCGGTGCCCGCAGCACCAAGGGCCATGCCGCCGAAACCCGCGTCGATACCGCCCGCGGGCCGCGCACCTTGCGCAGCCGTACCTTGCTCAGCCAGAACCGCGAGGGCCAGGCCGACTACGTGCTGTTCGTGGCCGAAGATGCCACCGAAGAGCTGGCCGCCCACGCGCAGATTCACCACATGGCGCACCACGATGCGCTCACCGGGCTGCCCAACCGCACGCTGTTCAACGAACGCCTGCGCCAGGCCTTGGTGCGCGGCAGCGAGCACGACAAGCTGACCGCCGCCCTGTGCCTTGATCTGGACAACTTCAAGAACATCAATGACTCGCTTGGCCATGCCTTTGGCGACAAGCTGCTGCGTGCCCTGGGCAAGCGCCTGCGCCGCGAGCTGCGCGAACATGACACCCTGGCCCGCCTGGGCGGTGACGAGTTTGCCGTGGTGCTGACTGGCCTGGAAGGGCGTGACGCGGCCTGCAACACTGCGCAACGGCTGATCAATGCCATTTACCCGCCGTTCCAGATCGAGGGGCACCAGTTCAGCGTGGGGGTGAGCATCGGCATCGCCATCGCCCCGGATGACAACGACCAGGCCGAGCAATTGCTGGGTTATGCCGACATGGCGCTGTACGAGGCCAAGCGCAACGGCCGCAACCGCTACGAGTGCTTCGACGTCGAACTGGACGTTGCCGCCCGCCAGCGCCGCCTGGTGGAAACCGACCTGCGCACCGCGCTGCACCTGGGCCAGTTGCAGCTCCATTACCAGCCGGTCGTCGACCAGCAGACCAGCAGTGTCACCGGTTATGAGGCGCTGCTGCGCTGGGAGCACCCCACCCGCGGCATGGTCATGCCTATGGACTTCATCCCCATCGCCGAAGAAACCGGGCTGATCCACGAACTCGGTACTCGCGCGCTGAACCTGGCCTGCCAGGAGGCGGCCAGTTGGGGCAGTGAGCAGACGGTGTCGGTCAACCTGTCGGCAGTGCAGTTCAAGAATGGCAACCTGGTACACATCGTCGCCTTGGCGCTGGCCGACTCGGGCTTGGCGCCGCAACGGTTGGAGCTGGAAATTACCGAGTCGGTGCTGCTGGGCAACAGCGACGAGAACGTGCGGACCTTGCGCGCGCTGAAGGACCTGGGCGTGTCGATTTCGCTGGACGACTTTGGCACCGGGTATTCCTCGCTGGGCTACCTGCGGTCGTTCCCGTTCGACCGGATCAAGATAGACAAGTCGTTCGTGCATGACATGTGCGACAGCCGTGAGGCGATGTCGATCATCCGCGCCATTACCGACTTGTCCAACAGCCTGATGATCAAGACCACGGCCGAAGGCGTTGAGTCGGAAGAGCAGATGCGCCGGCTGGCGGCGGAGGGGTGTTCGCACTTTCAGGGCTACCTGTATGGGCGGCCGGCACCGGCGAGCGAGCGCTTGAAGCAGGTGGTAATGCCGCGCTAGAGCCCTTCGTGAGGGCCTTGTATTGCCCAAGCCAGGCTCCCACAGGTAGTGCAAAGGGCTTGAAGCCCATGCGGCCGATCTGCATGGATGAAGAGACAGAAGCAGTACCTTTGTGGAGGGCTCAAGCCAGAACGGCAGCCCAAGCAGAACCCAGTAAAACGACTGCCAACACCTGGTTGAACACTCGCAACCGCCGCGGTGCCTGCAACCACCGCGCGCTACCCACCCCCAACACCGCCCACGCTGCCATGCACGGCAGGGCAATCAGCAAGAACACCAGCGCCAGCTGCCACACCGGCAGCGACGGCGCAGCAAACACCCCGACCACCGCCACGGCCATCATCCACACCTTGGGGTTCACCACCTGCAACGAGGCGGCGCTGAAGGCGCTAAAACCTTGCGCCGAGTCCGTCTGCAGTGGGGCGGCGGCACTGCGCAGCGTCTTCCACGCCAGCCAGCTCAGCCACAGTACCCCGGCCCAGCTCATCAGCTGTTGCGCCAGCGGGTGACGCAGCAACAGCTCACCCAGCCCCAGCCCGACCAGCAGCACGATCGCTGCCGCCGCGCCACAGGCGGCCAAGATCGGTGCCAGGCTTGCACGCAGGCCTTGTCGGGCGCCGTGGGCAAGGATCAACAGGTTGGTCGGCCCCGGGCTGATGCTGGACACCAGGGCGAACAGGATAAAGGGCAACAACGACTGCGACATGGTCAAACGCTCCGGAAACCGAAGCACCATGTTCGCGGCTTGCAGGCGCTTAGTCTGGAAGGTTTGAGCAGCGCTTGCGGTAGCCGGCCGGGGTCAGCTGATAGGCGCGGCGGAACCAGCGGCCCAAATGGCTCTGGTCGGCAAAACCCAAGGCCACGGCCACTTCGGCAGGCGCCTGGCCCTGGGCAAGCAGGCGCCGCGCCCGGGCCAGACGTAGCTGGATCAGGTAGGCATGCGGGGCAATGCCGAATGCAGCCTTGAATGCGCGGGTGAGGCGGAAGCGGTCGATGCCGCAGGCCAGGGCCAGGTCTTCCAGGCCGATGTCGCGCTCCAGGTTGGCGTGCAGGAAGTCCCGCGCACGCTGCGCGGTCAGCGGCAGGCGCGGGTCGGGGCTGATACGCCGTCGCCAGTGCAGGTGGCGGGTCAGGCAGGTGAGCAGGTCGTCCGTGGCGGTTTGCCGGACGATGCGCAAGTCCTGATCATGCACGGCGCGGAAGGCGAGGGCAGTGGCCCGGGCCAGGTGTTCGTCGTGGCACAGGGTATCGGCAAAACTGGGCAGGCTGTCACCGGGTGCCTGCTCGAACAGCGCCCGCAGTTGCTGGTCGAGCCAGGCCGGTTCCAGGTACAGGGTCGAATAGGTAAAGCCTTCTTCGGTCGGCGCCAGGCCATCGTGGATGTCGCCGGGCTCTAGCAGAAACACCTGCCCTGGGGTGCTGCGGTGGCGCACCCGGCGGCAGTTGAACTGCTGCACGCCTTGTTCGGTCACGCCGACCAGGAAGCTGTCGTGCCAGTGTGGGTCGTAGGCATGCCCGACGAAATGCGCACGGACCGACTCGATACCGGTGTCGGCATCTTGTTTGAAGTCGATCCAGTTGCTCATTGAAATGTGCCTTGGCGGTAAATGGCTACCTTAGCGCACTGGCCCCCTTCAGTCTGGAACGATTGTGCAGCCGTTGGTCAGTGCCCGGTCACGCAGCTGTTCGAAGCGCTCGCGCAGCCACAGGTGCAATTGTGTCACCGCCGGCGTGAGCTGTTTGCGATGCGGGCACACCAGGGTGACTGGGGTCGGTTCACCAAGCAATTCGGGCAGGACGATTTCCAGTTCACCGGCGGCAATGTTGGCGCTGACATCCAGCCACGACTTGTAGACGATACCTTCGCCTTGAATGGCCAGTCGGCGGATAACGTCGGCGTCGTCGCTGACCAGCGGCCCGCGTACCTGCACGGTGCGGTTGCCCAGTTGCCACTTGTCGTACACCCGGTTGTGCTGCATGTAAAGCAGGCAGGCATGCTGCTGCAGGGCATCGGGCGTGAGCGGGTGGCCGTGGCGGGCCAGGTAGTCGGGCGAGGCGACCAGCACCCGGCGGTTCCAGGCGGCCAGCGGCAGGGCGATGTAATTGGCATCCTGGTTGAGGCCGTAGCGGATGGCTACATCAACCGGGTCGCGGTTAAGGTCGGCAATCTGGTCAGAGAGAAAGAAGCGCAACTGCAACGCCGGGTGTTCGCGGCGAAACGCGCTGAGCCACGGCAGCAGCATGTTGCGGCCCATGTCGGACGGCGCCGATACCTGCAAGGTTCCGCGCAGGGTATGCGGGTTGCCATGCAAGTCTTCATGGCCCTGGCGCAGGCTCTCCAGCACATTCAGGGCGGTAGGCAGATAGCGCTCACCCTCGGCGGTCAGGCGAAGGCTGCGGGTGGTGCGGGCGAACAGGCGCACATCCAGGTCACGCTCCAGACGCTTGATGGCGGCAGCCACCTGGCCCGGCAGCAGGCCTGCTTCATGGGCGGCGGCAGTGAAGCTGCCCAGCACACTGCTGCGTGCGAACAGTTCGAGGTCGGCGATGCGCAGCATTTTCACTCCAAGGATGAAAGTGTTGCTGCATTGTGCCGGTTTTTCTTTTCTACCGGAAAGATAAGATGCGCGACAAATCCACTGTTCATTCCGGAGTTGTTACATGGATACCGTCTCGCTAGCCAAGCGCCGCTACACCACCAAAGCCTACGATGCCTCGCGCCGTATTCCCCAGGCCACTGTCGATGCCCTGCTTGAACAGCTGCGGCACAGCCCGTCGTCAGTCAATTCCCAGCCCTGGCACTTCATTGTCGCCGACAGCGCAGAAGGCAAGGCACGGCTGGCCAAGAGCACCACGGAGCGTTATGCCTACAACACGCCGAAGCTGCTTGATGCCTCGCACGTGATCGTGTTTTGCACCCGCACCGAGATGACAGAGGCGCACCTGAACGGTGTGCTCGACCAAGAAGCTGCTGACGGGCGTTTCCGTGACGAGCAAGGGCGTGCGGCGCAGAACCAGAGCCGTCGTCATTATGTGGACCTGCACCGCTTCGATCAGAAGGACGCCCAGCACTGGATGGAGAAACAGACCTACCTGGCCTTGGGCACTGCCTTGCTCGGTGCCGCGGCACATGGGCTGGATGCGACGCCGATCGAGGGCTTTGACAGCAAGCTGCTGGACGCCGAACTGGGGTTGCGTGAGCGTGGGTTTACCAGTGTGGTGATTCTCAGCCTGGGGTATCGCAGTGAAAGCGACTTCAATGCTGGGTTGAGCAAATCGCGGTTACCGGCGGAGCAGGTGTTTACGTTCCTGTGAGATTGCCGGGGCCGCATAGCGTCCCTGGCATTCCCAAGTGGTTTGCAAATTCCGGTGTATGCCGCATACTTGTCGGCAAACGCCGAATGAGGAGCATGCCATGCTTGCCGAAGTGCTTCGCGACAACGGTTACCACGAGTACCGGGCGCGCCTACAGGCGCTGCTGGAAATCCCTGAACTAGCCAGTGATTTTGAAATCCACACCCGTATCACCCATGGTTTTGCCGCCACCTGGTTGGTGAAACTGACCGAGCGCGGTGTGTTCACGCCGGTAGAGCGCGATCAGATCATTCCCCTGCGCACCCTGAAAACGCGCATCGAACGTGACCAGCCGCTGACTGTGGAAGAAAGCGACAGGCTGTTCCGCTCGGCGCACATCACCGCGATGGCTGAAGCGGTGTTCGGCGAAGCGGACAAGGCCAAGCGCTGGTTGTCCAAGCCCAAGGAGCGTTTTTCGGGGCTGACGCCCATGCAGATGTTAACCACCCAGCAAGGTACCACCCAGGTCGAGGAGATGCTGTTGCAGATCGCCGAGGGCTTTGGCCTGTGATTCTATGGCGTATCAGCGCTTATGCAGACCTTAGCGGTACCGGCGGCTTGCGTGTCAGCGGCCGCTGGCACCAGGCGGGGCGGCCGGTGGTGTATGCCGCCACCAGCCCATCGGGGGCCATGCTCGAGGTGCTGGTGCACCTGGAAATCGACCCGGAGGACTTCCCCACCACCATGCGCCTTATCCGCATCGAGTTGCCCGACACGGTATCGCAAGCGCAGTTGCCCGCCTTGCAGCCCGGCTGGTCTGCGCAGACGGAACTGACCCGCGGCCTGGGCAACCGCTTTCTGGATGACTGTTCGGCATTGCTGCTCCCGGTGCCGAGCGCAATCATGCCAAGTACCACCAATTACCTGTTCAACCCACGCCACCCGCAGGCGCAGCGCGCGACGATCCAGGTCGAGGATTTCACCCCCGACAGCCGCTTGTTCTGACGCGTCACTACCACAATGCTGCGGATGCCGATGCCAATACCCGGCCAAACACTTCAAGTGCCTTTTCTACGTCTGTGTCGGAGCTGAAACGGCCGATGCTCAAGCGCACGCTGTTGCGTGCCTGGTGCTCATCCAGCCCAAGTGCCAACAGCACATGCGAGGCCGCATTGCTTGCCGAGTTGCAGGCCGAAGTGGTCGACAGCGCCAGCTCGCTGGCCAGTGCTGCGCTGTTGAAACCCTTGCTGTCGATACACAGGTTCAGGGTATGGGGGATGCGTTGGCTGGCGCAGCCGTTAAGGGTGACGCCGGGCAAGGCCAGCAAGCCTTCGCGCAGGCGCCTGGCCAGTTGCGCAAGGCGCAGGTGCTCGCTGTCGCCGGGTTGGCCGGCCAGTGCAAAAGCGCTGCCCATGCCGGCGATCTGGTGGGTTGCCAGTGTGCCGGAACGCAGGCCCTGTTCATGGCCACCGCCGTGCATCTGTGCACGCATCAATGGGCGGGCGCGCGGCCCCACGTAGAGCGCACCGATACCTTTTGGCCCATACACCTTGTGCGCCGAAAACGACATCAGGTCCACGGCCATTGTGCTCAGGTCGATGGCCAGTTTGCCCACGGCCTGCGCCGCATCCACGTGCAACAGGGCGCCATGGGCGCGAACGTGTTCGCCTATCGTGGCAAAGTCGGTGACTGTGCCCAGCTCATTGTTGACGGCCATCAGCGACACCAGGCGGGTGTCGGCGCGCAACGCTGCCTGCACGGCAGCGGGCTGGATCAGGCCGGCAGCGTCGGGGGCCAGGCGAGTGACGGCCCAGCCTTGGCGCTCCAGTTCGGCCACGGTGTCCAACACTGCCTTGTGTTCCAGCTGGCTGGTGATCAGGTGGCCGGGCGCTACGCCCTGGAAAACGCCCTGGGCAATGCCCTTGAGTGCCAGGTTGTTCGACTCGGTCGCGCCAGAAGTCCAGACCACGGCGTCGGCTTGCGCGCCGATGCGGTCGGCCACTTGCCGGCGCGCCTGCTCCACGGCATTGCGGGCGGCCTGGCCGAAGGCGTGGCCGCTGGACGCCGGGTTGCCGAAGTTGGCCTGGCTGCCTAGGCAGGCGAGCATGGTTTCGATGACCCGGTCGTCGACCGGGGTAGTGGCGGCGTAATCGAAGTAGAGCGGGGCGCTAGGCATTGGTGCGGGTCCATGTCTGTCGCCGTGAAATCGGCGATCGTTGGCGTAAGCGTACCCGTGGCCTAGGAGATATTTTTCGCTTACGACCGCTCTAAACTGGACTCGCGCAAAAAATATTTCTATTCAATGGCATTTTCGTAGGATTTTTTACTCGCAAGGATGAGGGGCCAGTAAAGAGCCCCTCATCAATGGCTTCAAGCAGGCTCCAAGGCCCTTTCTTCCTCAGCCACTACTCGCTCGCACAGCTCGGTAATCTGCTCGCGCATCCAGCGGTTGGCCGGGTCCTGGTCGGTGCTTTCATGCCAGTACAGGTGCGTTTCCAACGCAGGGATTTCCACCGGCAGGGGGTGATAGCGCAGTTGATGGCGGCGGGCGAAGCGCTCGGGGACGGTCATCGCCATGTCGGTCTGTTGCAACACCTGCGAGGCCATCAGGTAGTGCTGCGAACGCAAAGCGACCTTGCGTTGCACGCCCATCTTGCCCAGGGCCAGGTCGACATAGCCCAGGCCGTTGCGGCGGCTGGAAATATGGATATGGGTCATGCCCAGGTAGCTGTCGAGGGTCAGCTTGCTGTCGGCCAGCGGGTGGCCCTGGCGCAAGGCGCAGACGTAGCGGTCTTGCATCAGCTTGACGTGACGCACCTGCGGGTCGGTGTTCAGCGGTGCGTCGATGGCGAAGTCCAGGCGGCCGGCTGCAAGTTCCTTGGTGGTCTCGCGGCGCTTGCACAGGAAGCTTTCGATCAGCACCGCCGGTGCCAGGCGGCGCAGGCGCTGGAACAGCGGCGGGAGGATGACCGCCTCGGTCAGGTCGGTCATGCTGATGCGGAAGGTCTTGTTGGCCTGTTGCGGGTTGAAGATGCGGCTTTCCTGCACCGAAGTGCGCAGCAGCGCCAGGGCATTGCGTACCGGGCCGATGATGTTCTGCGCCATGGGCGTGGGCACCATGCCTTGCGCGGTGCGTACGAACAGCGGGTCGTTGAAGGTTTCGCGCAACCGCGACAGGGCGTTGGACACGGCTGGCTGGGTGATGCCGACAATCTGCCCGGCGCGGGTCAGGTTGGCTTCGGTGTAGATCGCATCGAACACGATAAACAGGTTGAGGTCGACCTTGCTGAGGTTCATGGGCGCCGCTCTTTGTTGGAATTATGGCTCGATCATATATCGGTTATGAATGTTTATACACGCGGAAAATAGACTAGGTGGATGGGGCCATGCTGCTCTAGGCTCTGGCCCATGTACTCCGAACCGTGAAGGTAGCCCCGATGGATTTCGCCTATTCGCCCAAGGTCCAGGCACTGCGCGAGCGCGTCACAGCGTTCATGGACGCCTATGTCTATCCCGCCGAGGCGGTGTTCGAGCGCCAGGTTGCCGAGGGCGACCGCTGGCAGCCCACTGCCATCATGGAGGAACTCAAGGCCAAGGCCCGTGCTGAAGGGCTGTGGAACCTGTTTCTGCCCGAGTCGGAATACGGCGCCGGTCTGAGCAACCTGGAATATGCCCCCCTGGCGGAAATCATGGGCCGCTCGCTGCTCGGCCCAGAGCCGTTCAACTGCTCGGCGCCGGATACCGGCAATATGGAAGTGCTGGTGCGCTACGGCAGCGAGGCGCAGAAACGCCAGTGGCTGGAGCCGCTGTTGCGCGGCGAGATTCGCTCGGCGTTCGCCATGACCGAGCCGGACGTGGCCTCTTCGGACGCCACCAACATGGCCGCTACTGCTGTGCGTGACGGCGATGAGTGGGTGATCAATGGCCGCAAGTGGTGGACTTCCGGCGCCTGCGACCCACGCTGCAAAGTGATGATCTTCATGGGCCTGTCCGACCCTGAAGGGCCGCGCCATCAGCAGCACTCGATGGTGCTGGTGCCGACCAATACGCCCGGGGTGAAGATCGTTCGCCCGTTGCCGGTGTTCGGTTATGACGATGCGCCGCATGGCCACGCCGAAGTGCTGTTCGAGAACGTGCGGGTGCCGTATGAGAACGTGATTCTCGGCGAGGGCCGTGGCTTCGAGATCGCCCAGGGGCGCTTGGGGCCTGGGCGTATTCACCATTGCATGCGCTCGATCGGCATGGCTGAGCGTGCGCTGGAATTGATGTGCAAGCGCGCGGTCGAGCGCACGGCGTTCGGCCGGCCACTGGCGCGCCTGGGCGGCAACGTCGACAAGATCGCCGACTCGCGCATGGAAATCGACATGGCCCGGCTGCTGACGCTGAAAGCGGCCTACATGATGGACACCGTCGGCAACAAGGTAGCGCGCAGCGAGATTGCCCAGATCAAGGTGGTGGCGCCGAACGTGGCGCTGAAGGTGATCGACCGGGCGATCCAGTTGCACGGCGGAGCAGGGGTGAGCGGCGACTTCCCGCTGGCCTACATGTATGCCATGCAGCGCACCCTGCGCCTGGCCGACGGGCCGGATGAAGTGCACCGGGCGGCGATTGGCAAGTATGAGATTGGCAAGTATGTGCCGGCGGAGATGTTGCGTAGCGGGCGGTAATTTCGTCAGCCTTCAAGGCCCCTTTCGCGGGTAAACCCGCTCCCACAGATACCACGCCGATAGCAAACCGTGCGTTGTACCTGTAGGAGCGGGTTTACCCGCGAAGAAGCCGGCGCGGTGCATGCCACCATCTGTACAGAAGCCAGGCCTTCGATTTCTACATTAGAAATGAGCTGAGAAAGATTGACAGAAATTGTGCGTAGGAAGTCTGATTCTCGCCAGTAAGAAATAGTTGCTTTTGTACAGGCGGCTAACTTCGGCTGGTTTGTAGGAAACGTCTGATTTTGTCGCCCGTCCATTTAAATTCCCTGTACGGATGTTAGGTTTTTGACCTCAGCCATTTACAGGGAGTTTGTATATGCGTGCCATTCTAGGGGGAAAAGCTCAGGCGGTAGATGGCGATGTCACCACAACGGGTGCTATCTGTATTGCCACGGGCGCAAGCTATCTCGACGAGGGCCGCATGGTGCTGCGCGAAGGTGACCCCACCACGTCATGCCCGCACTGTGGGCAGGAAGGCATCGTTGCTGAAGGGGTGGATTTCTTCATTTCCGATGGTCGCCGGGTTGCCACGGATGGTGCACTGGTGCTCTGTGGCTGTTCGCCGGGCAGCAATCGGGTGGTCGCCCCGTTGAGTGAAGCATTTCCGCCCATGCGCTCCGCTGCAGGGCGCACGGATGCCCATTTTGCCGAACCATCAACCGCCGTTTACCCCGAACGTTTCTCTCAACCTGCTGCAGTTGCGATGCCCGGTACTCTGGAGCCTGGTTTCTATGTGATTCCGCGGCGTATGTCGTTCGCACAGGTACTAATGGAACTGGCCGCGCACGATGCCACGTTGCCGATCTCCCGGCTGCAACGGCTCAACCCGACGTTCGAACAGGGCTTCAAGGCGGGGGAGATCTTCGTAATCGGTGACCCCGACAATGGCGACGCCTGCACCCGCGAGGAAGGCCAGCTGATGGCCGCGGCGCAGCACGCCCGGCGTGCGCTGACGGTGCTGGATTTCGCCGAAGCGGACTTCATGATGCAGCACCAGGCGGAAATCGCCGGTTTGCTGAGCAACGCCAGCCAGTCCATGGGCGTGGGCACGGACATGCTGAAACAAGGGCTGGCTCAGGTCAGTAATACGTTGAGCAGCATTGAGCAACTGCATCAACGTGAGTTCATGCGCCATGGCCATTTGAACAGCCCGGGCTTCTTTGCCGAACGGCGAAAGCTGCTGCAGCAGCTGGATGGACAGTTGAAAGTGGCATTGCTTAACAAGCAGCTGAACCTGGGAAGCTATGAGCGGTTGAGGAAGAGCTTGAATATTTCGACCAAGAGCCTTGTGCACCACTGGTCGAAGGCCGGCGGCCCGGGGCAGATTCCGGGGTATGCGACGCATCTGGGCAAGGTGGCGCGGCTTAGCAAGTTTCTTGAATATGGAGGGTACGCTGCGATTGGGTTGGGTGGGACGTCTTCGTATCTGAAAGTGCAAGAGGTTTGTCGAGCTGGTGAGACTGACGATTGTAAAAAGATCAGACTGACCGAGACGGGAGGTTTTGCTACCGGAACTGCTGGAGCAATGGCTGGCACCTTAGCAGCAAACCTCGTATCTGGAACAATTTGTGCTGTTGCCACCATGGGCTCGGGAGGTCTGGCTGCGCCGGTATGCGGCATAGTACTTGTTGGCGCCAGCGGCATGGCCGGGGGAGTGCTGGGCGGGGAGCTCGGTGAGCTTGTAGGCGAGTTTATTTACGAGGCAACCAGTGATTGACATTACTGGCTGGCAACCACTTGCTAAAGTGGCGCTTCTATTGAGTCCTTTTGCTATCGGCATACCAGGACTAGTCCTTAGTGCTGTCACGACATTAACCAAAGATTATGCCATCGCCTGCTCGGCCATCACCAGTAATCCCTATTTTGAAAGCATCAAACGTTATTGGGGTTCTGGGTCATTCAAATGGCGCTTGATGACGCTATGTACGGTAAGTGGGCTAGTGGCATTTCCATGGCTAGCGCTGCGAATGGGGCAACTGGATGCTGGCGAGCTAAATGCGTTTCCAAAGAAGCTTAAACGCAGGTTGAAAATTTCAGCCTGGCTAAACATGACTGGATGCATCTGGATGGTGCTTGTATGGGCGTTATTTAAGTTCAAGTAGGGGAAATCAGACCCGCATCTGCGGGTCATCCTCTTTCTGGTCGACTGTACGATCGGCATTTGCAGGTTGCTCGGGCGACTGATTCACGACTACCACCTTCTCCCCCCGCGTCTTGACCAACGAAACCACCACCCCACCCAGCAACAACCCGAACGTCACCCCCAGCGACAGTAACGCCGGCACCTTGCCGACCATGCCGTGGTAGAAAATCTTGCAGCCAATAAAGATCAACACCAGCGCCAGCGCGTACTTGAGGTACACAAACCGGTGCATCAGCGCCGACAGGGCAAAGTACAGCGAGCGCAGCCCGAGGATGGCGAAGATGTTCGAGGTGTAGACAATGAACGGGTCCTGGGTAATGGCGAAGATCGCAGGCACGCTGTCGACGGCGAACACCAGGTCGGCCAGTTCGATCAGCACCAGTGCCAGGAACAATGGCGTGGCATAACGCAGCGCCTTGCTTTGCCCCGGCGGGGTCTGTCGGATGAAGAAGTGCGAGCCGTGGATCTGGTCAGTGACCCGCATGTGCCGGCGCACGAACTTGATGATCGGGTTGTTGGCCAGGTCCGGGTGGCTGTCTTCTTTCGACAGCGCCATCTTCACCCCGGTGAACAGCAGGAAGGCGCCAAAGAGGTACAACACCCAGGCAAAATTCTGCACCAGCGCAGCGCCGACGCCGATCATGATCGCCCTCAGGAACACCACGCCGAGGATGCCCCAGAACAAGACGCGGTGCTGGTAGCGGCGGGGGATGGCGAAGTAGCTGAAGATCATCGCCATGACGAACACGTTGTCCATCGACAGCGACTGCTCGACCAAAAATCCGGTGTAGAACTCCAGCGCCGACTGCGCGCCCAGTTGGTACCAGACCCCGGCGCCGAACAGTACGCCTACGCTGAAATAGCCCGAATACAGCAGCAGGCTCTCGCGCATTTCGATTTCCCGGTCGTGGCGGTGCAGCACGCCGAGGTCGAGCACCAGCAAACCGATGACGATGGTCATGAACACCAGCCACAACCAGGCGCTGGTACCGAGGAACGGGGTGGTGAGAAATGCCTGCAGAGCTGTCATGAGCCCCTCCTTGAATGTCGACGTTGCATGGCAACAGTGATCCGACATGGCGGCGTGGCAGCCGTCAGAGGGGCCCGGTATCACATGGGCTTGAGCCTAGACCCGTTTGCCGGTGATGCCGAATAGGCAGCTGTTACATTTCTTTGCCAAAGCCGACCTCGAGTGATGTGGCCATGCGGTCACCTGTAGGAGCGGCCTTGCGTCGCGATGGGCTGCGCAGCAGCCCCTAAAGTCGCAGTTCCAGCACATATTGTCGGGGCTGCTGCGCAGCCCATCGCGACGCAAGGCCGCTCCTACACAGGGCGGTGTGCAGGTTTGTAGATCAATACACCCACACCTCCACCCGCCGGTTACGCAGCCGCCCTTGTTCCAGCTCGTTCCCAGCCACCGGTAATTCATCACCCATGCCAGTCACCTCCAGCACCTCGACGCCATCGCGCGCCAGTTCGCGGCGCACCGCCTGCGCGCGCAGGCGCGACAGCAGGGCGGCGCGGCCGGGCGTTTCCTTGGGGTCGCCAAAGCCCACCAGCACCGCCTTGCTCTGCAGCTTGCCGGCTTGGCGCAGGTATTCGGCCACCCGCTGCACATCGCGCAAGGCTTTGTTGTCGAGGCTGGCGCTGCCTTCCTGAAAGCGGAAGTTCACGCTCAGCCGCTGCGCCTGTTGGGCCAGGGTGCGATAGCGCGGTGGCATGTCGGCCTGAGGCGACACCGGCTGGGCCTTGACCTGCTGCGAAACGAAACCCTGCTGGGCGACGATGGCCTGGCCGGCCGGGCTCTGGGCGAAATCGGCCAGGGCCTTGGCTTCGGGCTTGGGGTTGGCCGGCAGGTAGAAGTACAGGCGTCGCGACAGCGGGTAGTCCTCGCTGGCCACCAGCGCCCGCTCCGGCAACATGGCCGGTGCATCACCCTCAGCTACCGCCAGTACCTTGGCCCCGTGGACTGCGGCCAGGCTGCTGAAACCGATGGCCTGGCGGTCGGCGCCCACCTGTGCGGCCAGTTCGTCACTGGATTCGAAGCGGCGGGTTTTGGCCGACAGTTCGCTGTGCTGCGGCTCCAGCACCAGTGCCTTGAAGGTCTCGAAGGTGCCGGAGCGGTCGTCACGGGCGTACAGGTGAATAGCCCCGCCGGAAACACCCAATTGCTCCCAGCGCTGGACCTGCCCGGAGAAAATCTGCGCCAATTGGCCTGTGGTGAGTTGTGGCAACGGGTTGTTCGGGTGGACGATCACTGCAACGCCGTCCAGCCCGATGACTTGTTCGGCGCTGGCCGCGCGCAGGTCGCCCAAGGCCCGCAGCTGGCGTACTTCGTTGTCGTTGATCGGCCGCGAGGCCGCGGCGAGATCGGCTTCACCCCGGCCCAGGGCAACAAAGCCGGTGCTGGAGCCATGGGCCGCGATGTCGACGCGCACCGGCTGGCCCCGCGCATCGCGCGCCGTGATCACGTTTTCGTTGGGCTGCTGGCCCGGTTGTTGTTTGATGGCGCTGGCTTGCTGCGCGCGCAATTGGCCTTGCACCAGTGCCGGCAGCAACGCTGCGCCGATGGTATTGGAGCCCTGCGCACGCAGGTGCGTGGGCTCGGCCAGGGTTGCCAGCGGTAGCAGGGTGAGCAGCAAAACAAGCAGGCGGCGCATGCCGGGTGGCCCTGTGGCATAGAGTTGGCCGGCAGATTACGACAGTGGCGTGATGATAATGTGACAGTGTTGCTTACGTCTTCAGAAGTGCAGCGCTCTATCTTGCAGGCGCTGCAGCTCTCAGAATGTCAATGCGCCCCGGCCGACTTGCTCAAATCACTCTCGGCCCATTCGGTGTAAATGCAGGCATCAGCCACCGCCCAACGCACCTTCACGCTATCCCCCGGCTGCATCGGCATGCCCGCCGCCGAAAGCGCCTTCACCGTCAATTCGGTACCGCCCGCCGTCACCACATGGCAGGTCTGGCTTTCACCCAGGAACAACACCTCACCGACCTTGGCACTGACCTCGTTCCAGCCCGCCGGCAGCGGCTCGCGCGCGGCCTGCTCGGCCGTCAGGGCTAGGGCTTTCTCGGGGCGCACCATGATCAGTGCATCCTGCTCGGCAGCCAGGCCCGGGGTCAGGCGAATGGCCACCGGCTGCCCCTCGAAGCGGCCGGCGCCGTTGCTGTTGGCCTTGATCCGCAGGAAGTTGGAGTTGCCCAGGAACGACGCAACAAAGGCATTCGGTGGGTTCTGGTACAGGTCGTAACCGGTGCCCAGGCCAACGATCTTGCCGTGGCTGAAGATGGCGATGCGCTGCGACAGGCGCATCGCCTCTTCCTGGTCGTGGGTCACGTAGGCAATGGTGATGCCCAGGCGGCGGTGCAGCTGGCGCAGCTCATCCTGCAGGTCTTCACGCAGCTTCTTGTCCAGTGCGCCGAGCGGTTCGTCCATCAGCAGGATACGTGGCTCGTAGACCAGCGCACGGGCGATCGCCACGCGCTGCTGTTGGCCGCCTGACATCTGCGAGGGCTTGCGGTGGGCGAATTTCTCCAGCTGCACCAGCTTGAGCATGGCGTCGACGCGCTTGTTGGTTTCTGCAGCATTGAGCTTGCGAATGGCCAACGGGAAGGCGATGTTGTCACGCACGTTCAGGTGCGGGAACAGCGAATAACGCTGGAACACCATGCCGATATCACGCTTGTGCGGCGGCACGTTGACCAGCGACTGGCCGTCTACCAAAATTTCGCCGCTGCTCGGGGTTTCGAAGCCGGCCAGCATCGACAGGGTAGTGGACTTGCCCGAGCCGCTGGAGCCGAGGAAGGTCAGGAACTCGCCGTCCTGGATTTCCAGGTCGAGGTTATCCACGGCGGTGAAGTCGCCGTAGTGCTTGTTCAGGCCACGCAGGCTGACCAGGGTCTTGCCGGGCGCGTTGTCTTTGATCACTGCACTCATTGTTGTTTTCTCCGCGCTCAGGCGTTTTCGGTGCGCCGGCGCAAGGCGGCGGCAATGAACATGACCAGCAGCGACAAGCCGATCAGTAAGGTCGAAGCCACGGCAATGACCGGGCTGAGGTCCTGACGCAGGGTGGTCCACATCTTCACTGGCAAAGTCTGCAGGTCGGGGCTGGCCATCATCACGCTCAGCACCACCTCATCCCACGACACCAGAAAGGCGAACAGGCCGCCGGCGATCATGCCCGGGCGAATCGCCGGGAAGGTCACCTTGAAGATCGCCTGCAGGCGCGAAGCACCGCAGATTACCGCGGCATCCTCGATCGATTGGTCGAACAGCTTCAGCGAGTTGATGATCGAGATGATGGTGAAGGGCAGGGCGACAATCACATGGCTGACCACGAAGGCGAACAGCGTGCCGGTGTAGCCCAGCTTGAGGAACAGCGCGTACACCGCCACGGCAATGATCACCAGCGGCACGATCATCGGCATGGTGAACAGCCCGTACAGCAGCTCGCGGCCCGGGAAGCGGCCACGCACCAGGGCGAACGCGCTGGGCAAACCGAGCAGCACGGCAGTGATGGTGGTCAGCACGGCCACCTTCAGGCTGGCCAGTGCAGCGTCCATCCACTCCGGGTTGGAAAAGAACTGGCCGTACCATTTGAAGGTCCAGCCCGGCGGCGGGAACACCAGCCATTGTGAAGAACCGAACGACAGCAACACGATGAACACCACCGGCAGCAGCAGGAAGGCCGCGATCACCCCGGTGGTCAGGTACAGGCCGGTACGCAGCGGGCGGCCCATGGCATTGGGAGACAGGAGCATGGCGGTTTACCTCGCGTTGCCGACCGGGGATTCCGGCTGCAGCTTCAGGTACAGGTAGAAGAGCACCAGGGTGATCACCACCAGCAGTGCGGCGGCGGCGCTGGCCAGGCCCCAGTTAAGGAACGACTGCACCTGCTGGATGATGAATTCGGGCAGCATCATGTTCTGCGCTCCACCCAGCAGCGCCGGCGTGACGTAGTAACCGAGCGACATCACGAACACCATCAGCGCCCCGGAGAACAGCCCCGAGCGGCACAGTGGCAGGAACACCTTCCAGAAGTTGGTCCACGGGCTGGCGCCACAGATCGAGCCGGCCTGCAGCACCATCGGGTCGATGGCGTGCATGGTTGCCTGCAGCGGCAGCACGATGAACGGGATCATGATGTAGCTCATGCCGATTACCACACCGGTCAGGTTGTGCACCATTTCCAGCGGGGCATCGATGATGCCCATGGCCATCAACGCCTTGTTGATCACCCCCGAGCTCTGCAGCAGCACCAGCCACGAATAGGTGCGTGCCAGCAGGCTGGTCCACATCGACAGCAGCACGATATTAAGCAGCCAGCGGCCCCAGCCTTTGGGCACCAGAGTAATCGCCCAGGCCAGCGGGAAGCCCAGCAGCACACTGATCAGGGTGACCACACCGGCGACCGAGAAGGTGTTGAACAGCACCCGCGCATAGGCCGAGTTGGCGAACAGCTGCTCGTAGTTGCCCAGCCCCGGCGTGGGCTCCAGCACCCCGCGCAGCAACAGGCCGACCAGCGGTGCGAAGAAGAACAGGCCCAGAAACAACAGCGCCGGCAGCAGGTTGCGGCTGCCTTTCCAGCGCTGGCTCAGGCTGACGCGGCGGGGGGCCGTACCCGGGGCGCCGGCGCCCGTGGGGGCACCTTGCGCGTTATGCAGGGCGTTGATGGCGACTTTCATTTGACCAACCACTCATTCCAGCGCGCGGCGATGGCCTGGCCGTTCTTGGCCCAGTAGGCAAAGTCGAGGGTGACCTGGTCCTGGGCATAGGCGGTCGGCAGGTTCGGTGCAAGGTCCTTGTCCAGCTTGGCCACGCTGTCGAGGTTGACCGGCGCGTAGGCAGTCTTGTTGGCGAACTCGGCCTGGCCTTCGGCGCTGCTGGCGTTGGCCAGGAACTTGATGGCTGCGTCCTTGTTCTTGGCGCCTTTGGGAATGACCAGGAAGTCGGCCATGACCAGGTTCTGCTTCCAGCTCACACCTACCGGTGCACCGTCTTGCTGCAGGGCGTAGACACGGCCGTTCCAGAACTGCCCGAGCGAGGCTTCACCAGAGGCCAGCAGTTGCTGCGACTGGGCGCCACCGCCCCACCAGACGATGTCTTTCTTGATGGTATCGAGCTTCTTGAAGGCGCGGTCCAGGTCAAGTGGGTAGAGCTTGTCGGGGGCTACGCCGTCGGCCAGCAAGGCCAGCTCCAGCACGCCGGGACTCGGCCATTTGTACAGGGCGCGCTTGCCAGGATAGGTCTTGGTGTCGAACAGCGCGGTCCAGTCGACCGGCTTGTTGGCACCCAGCTTGCCTTCGTTATAGCCCAGCACGAAGGAGAAGAAGAACGAGCCGACGCCGTGGTCGGAAACGAAGCGCGGGTCGATCTTGTCGCGTTTGATCTGGTTGAAATCGAGGGGTTCCAGCAGGCCTTCGCTGGCGGCACGCAGGGCAAAGTCGGCTTCGACATCGACCACGTCCCACTGCACGTTGCCGCTCTCGACCATGGCCTTGAGCTTGCCGTAGTCGGTCGGGCCATCTTGCACGACCTTGATGTCGGTGGCTTTGGTGAAGGGTACGGCCCACGCTTCTTTCTGGGCGTCCTGGGTGGTCCCGCCCCAGCTGACGAAGTTCAGGCTGTCGGCGGCCTGGGCGGCCTGACATGCCAAGGTCAGCAGGCTGGCGGACAGCACTGCGGTTACACGTTTGCTCAACAGCATGGTTACGCCCTCGTTGCTTTTGTTATTCGAGGCGGGGCTTCTGGTGCGCCCGCCAACAGTGTTCGGGGAGCAGCTAAAACAAAGTGTCTGGTGGCCGTTTGTAGTGGTAGGTGCCGGCCTGCAGATTCAAGGTCTACGGGATATCATATTATGGTATTCCAAACTTTTGGCAAGGGGTATGAGGCGACCGGCCATCACTCCGCGATCTCAGAAACACCACGGGCCTTATAGGAGCGGGTTTACCCGCGAATGCGTCGGTGGCATCACCACCGCATTCGCGGGTAAACCCGCTCCTACATCAATTACGTATGTGTTATCAGCCCACCATCCCGGGCTCAAAGGGAATGCTCTGCACCACCTCCAGCTCATACCCCGCCAACCCCGCATATTTCAGTGGCGGCCCCAGATGGCGCAGCTTGCCCACGCCCAGGTCCTGCAGAATCTGTGCCCCGGTACCCACCTCGGAGTACACCTTCGACTGTCCACGCTGGTAAGGCCGCACCGGCTGGGTCAGCTGCGGCACGCGCTCCAGCAGGGCCTGTGAGGATTCATGGTTGGCCAAAATCACCACCACGCCAGCGCCTTCCTCGGCGACTTTCTGCAGTGCCGCCCACAACGTCCAGTTGGCCGGCCCGGCGTACTCGGCACCGACCAGGTCGCGCAGCGGGTCGATCACATGCACCCGCACTAAAGTCGGCTGCTCGCGGCGGATGTCGCCCATGACCATGGCCATGTGCACGCCACCTTCAATGCGGTCTTCATAGGTGACCAGGCGGAAAGTGCCATGCACAGTGGGCAGCTCGCGCTCGCCGATGCGCTTGATGGTCTGCTCGGTGCTCAGGCGGTGGTGGATCAGGTCGGCGATGGTGCCGATCTTGATGCCATGCTGGGCGGCGAACACTTCCAGGTCCGGGCGGCGGGCCATGGTGCCGTCGTCGTTGAGCACTTCGACAATCACCGAGGCCGGGCTGAAGCCGGCCAGGCGCGCCAGGTCGCAGCCCGCTTCGGTGTGGCCGGCACGGGTCAGCACGCCGCCTTCACGGGCGCGCAGGGGGAAGATGTGGCCGGGTTGTACCAAATCTTCCGGGCGGGCATTTGGCGCCATGGCTGCTGCCACGGTACGCGCGCGGTCGGCGGCAGAAATGCCGGTAGTCACGCCGGTGGCGGCTTCGATCGACACGGTAAACGCCGTGCTGAACACGCTGCCGTTGGCGGGTACCATCTGCGCCAGGCCCAGGCGCTGGCAGTGATCGTCGGTCAACGTCAGGCAGATCAGCCCGCGTGCTTCGCGGGCCATGAAGTTGATAGCCTGGGCGTCGCAACGCTCGGCGGCGATCAGCAGGTCGCCTTCGTTTTCGCGGTCCTCGTCATCCACCAGCAGGACCATTTTGCCTTGCCGGTAGTCCTCGAGAAGTTCCTCGATGGTGTTGAAAGCCATGATGCACGCTCACTGTGGTGGGGTGATTTTATGGTATACCATCATACACATATATCGCCGTGACAGGAGAGCAGGCATGAAGGCCTATTGGATCGCCCATGTGGACGTGACCGACCCCGATCAATACCAGCAGTACACCCAGCGCGCCCCGGCTGCCTTCAAGGCGTTCGGCGGCCGCTTCCTGGCCCGTGGCGGGCGCAGCGAGGCGATGGAAGGGCGGCCTACGCCACAGCGTAGCGTGGTGATCGAGTTTGATTCCTACGAGCAGGCGGTGGCGTGTTACCGGTCGGCGCTGTATCAGGAGGCGTGCAGCCATCGCCAGGGGGTGGCCAAAGCCGAGGTGATCATCGTGGAAGGTTTCGAACCTTGAGTAGTTGCTGATGGCCTCTTCGCGGCGGTTCGACGCCTCGATAAACCCGCTCCTACAACCGTCACCACGGGATTCGAAACCTGTGGTGACCAGTGTAGGAGCGGGTTTACCCGCGAAGAGGCCGAGCCTGCTCACGGCATACCCGGCAACTCATGCGGCCGCAGGTCAAACACCAGCACCTCGGCATCCACCCCGTTACCCAGTTCCAGCACCTGTTCCTGCCTCACCCGCACCCCATCCCCTTCATTCAGCATTTGCCCATTAAGCTCGACACTGCCCCGGGCCACATGCACATAGGCATGGCGATTTTCCGGCAAGGTCAAGGTGGCCCGCTCGTCACCGTCGAACAACCCGGCATACACCCGCGCATTCTGCCGCACCTGCAACGAGCCCTCGGCGCCATCCGGCGAAATGATCAAACGCAGCTTGCCGCGCTTTTCTTCGGCACTGAAATGCTGTTGCTGGTAACGCGGCGTGGCGCCTTGCACGTTCGGCACAATCCAGATCTGCAGGAAGTGCACCGGTTGTGCCTGGCTGTGGTTGAACTCGCTATGGGCCACACCATGGCCGGCGCTCATCAGCTGCACATCACCCGGGCGGATCACCGAGCCGGTGCCCAGCGTGTCCTTGTGCTCCAGCGCGCCTTCCAGCACGTAGGAAAAAATCTCCATGTCGCGGTGCGGGTGCTGGCCAAAGCCTTTGCCAGGGATAACGCGGTCGTCGTTGATCACCAGCAGGTCGGAGAAACCTTGCTCGTCCGGGTTGCGGTAGTGGCCGAACGAAAAGGTGTGGAAGGACTTCAACCAGCCATGGAAGGCCAGGCCGCGGTCTTGGGCGTTACGGACGGTGAGCATGATCGTTCTCCTGAGCGGGCAGGGCATCAGGCCCTGCCGCATGGGTGGCTGGAGTTATTGAAGGTGTACTTTCAGTTCGCCTGCTGCCTGCCGCATCGCCGCCTTGACTGCAGGTACCTGGCTCAGGGGGTTGAGCAGCCCATAGTCATGAATCATCCCGTTGTAGCGCACCGAGGTCACCGTCACACCGGCCGCATTCAACTTGCGGGCATACGCTTCACCCTCATCGCGCAGCACATCGAACTCAGCCGTTTGCACCAGCGCCGGCGGCAAGCCTTTCAACTGTTCACTGCTGGCCCGCAGCGGCGAGGCGTAGATCTGTTCACGCGCCTTGGCGTCGGTGGTGTAGCTGTCCCAGAACCACTTCATCATCCCGGTAGTCAGGAAGTGCCCTTCGGCAAACTGCTTGTACGACGCAGTCTCGAAGCTGGCATCGGTCACCGGCCACAGCAGCAGCTGGAAGCGCAGGGCAGGGGTACCGGCCTCTTTGGCCTTCAGTGCCACCACCGCCGCCATGTTGCCGCCAACGCTGTTGCCGGCTACGGCCAGGCGCTTGCCGTCCACGCCGATCTCCTTGCCATGCTCGGCCACCCACTGGGTCGCGGCGTAGGCCTGGTTGATTGCCGTCGGGTAGTGCGACTCAGGCGACGGGGTGTAGTCGACATAGACCGCCACTGCGCCGGAGCCGACCACCAGGTCGCGGATCAGCCGCTGGTGGGTCGGGAAGTCGCCGAGCACCCAGCCGCCGCCGTGGAAGAACATGAACACGGGCAACTCACCCTTCACATTGGCCGGGCGCACCACTTGCAGCTGGATTGCCTGGCCGTTGGCCTTGATGGTGTGTTCCTTCACCTCAATGCCGGAAAGGTCGACCTTGACCGATGCCTGGGCGCCGGTCAGTACGGCACGCGCGTCTTTCGGGCTGAGCTGCTCCAGTGGCTTGCCGCCGCCTTGTTCCAGCGCTTCGAGGAAGGCCTGAGTGTGCTGCTCGACGCCTGGGCTGCCAGCGGCGTAGGCGCTGGAAACGGACAGGGCCAGAAGGGAAGCGGCGAGGGTTTTGTGGACAATGTTCATGAGCGAATCCTTTTCTGTGCAAGTGTTTGTAGTGGGCGTCTTGCCTGGCCTGCTGGGCCATCGCTGCGACTTGTGTGTAGATTAAGCAGATGCAGTGATGGGAAAAAGCCGCTATAAAGCGTTTGACTGTCACCAAGAGCGAGACAATGAACCCTTACGAAGACATGCGAATCTTTGCCCAGGTCATGGAGGCCGGCAGTTTCACGGCTGCCGCCGAGCGCCTGGGCATGTCCAAGCAATCGGTCAGCCGGCGCCTGATGCAGTTGGAAGAGCGCCTGGGCGTGCGCCTGCTCAACCGCTCCACGCGGCGCCTGGACGCCACGCCGCTGGGCCAGCACTACTACCAGTCGGCGCTGCGTTTGTTGGGCGAAGTGCAGCAGGTGGAACACGACATCAGCGGCCAGGCCCAGACCTTGCGCGGCACTTTGCGCCTGAGTGCACCGCTGTCGTTTGCCATGACGCACCTGGGCTGCTTGCTGACCGAGTTCCTGCAGTTGCACCCGCAGGTGGATGTGGAGGTGGACCTGAGTGACCGCGCCGTGGACCTGATCGGCGAAGGCTATGACCTAGCGCTGCGTATTGGTGCCCTGGAAGACTCCAGCCTCATTGCCCGGCGTATTGCCGATGTCGAGCGGGTGTATTGCGCGAGCCCGGCCTACTTGGCGGCGCGGGGCGTGCCGACCCGGCCGGAGCAACTGGCCGGGCATGACTGCCTGCCTTATGGGCATTCGCGGCAGGTGCAATGGCAGTTCCGCCAGGGCGGCAAGGCCCAGGCGATTCAGGTAGCTGGGCGGATGCGTGCGAACAACGGCGAAATGTTGAGGGATGCGGCGATTGCCGGGATGGGGGTGACCTACCTGCCGACCTTCATCGTTGGGCAGGCGTTGGCGGATGGGCGCCTTGTGACGGTGCTGGATGAGTGGGTGACGCCGGCGTTGCAGCTGTCGGCAGTGTACCCGCAGCACCGGCAGGTGGCGCGGCCGGTGCAGGGGTTTGTGAATTTCCTGCGCGAGCGGTTGGTGCAGCTCTGACCTTGAACACCGCGTTGGCTGCTTCGCAGGTAAACCTGCTCGTGCACAGGTCGTTGTAGGCGCGGGTTTACCCGCGAAGTGTGCGTAGCCCCAAAGCCGGCCGGCGGGCTACGTGCCTCACTGTGCGCAGCGGCTGGTGTCGCCTTGCTCGGCAGGGGCCTTGCGCGCCGCCGCTAGGATAGTTGCCAGCACGATCAATGCAGCTCCTGCCGCCATCCGCAGGCTCGGCTGATTACCAAACAACCACCACGCCCCGATGATTGCGTACACCGGCTCCAGCGCAATGATCATACCGGCAGTACGCGCCTCCAGCCCTTCCAGGCTCTTCACGAACAGGTACTGCGACAGCCCGGTGCAGAACACCCCCAGCAACGCCAGGTTGACCCAGTCATTACCCGCCAGGCTGGTGTTACCCAGGTGAGTGAAAGCAAACGGCGCCACCAGCGCAGCCACTACCACGTTCTGCCAGAACGCCACCTGCATGGCGTTCATGCTCGACGCATTGCGGCGGTTGGCCACGGTCAGCAGGGCGAACGCCAGGCCTGAACCCAGCCCCCACAGCAGGCCGATGGTGCCTTTGTCCAGCAGGTCGAAGGTCGGCACCACCAGCACCAACCCAGCAGTGACCATCAGCAACAGCAAACCTTGCACGGCGCCAATGCGCTGGCCGAACACACCGCGTTCGATCATGGCGATGAAGGCCGGGAAGCTGGCAAAGCCCAAGGTCGCCACCGCCACGCCGCCGACCTTGACGGCAATGAAGAAGGTCACCCAGTGCGTGGCCAGCAGCGCGCCGGTCAGGGCCAGTATCGGCAGGTTGCGCAGGGTCAGCCCGTCAAGCAGGCGCGTACCCTTGAGCCCGGCAACGAAGCCCAAGGCGATAAATGCAAAGGTGGCACGGCCAAAGGTGATAATGCTGGCGTCGGCTTCGATCAGGTGACCGAGGATACCCGTCAGGCCGAACAGCACAGCGGCGATGTGGGCAGCGCACAGGGCGTTACGGTGGCCGGTGGCAGCACCGGCTACGGGGATTGAAGTCGCGATCATGGCAGTCAAGTCTTCACAAGGTGGCGCGCGCATGCACTCCCGGCTGCGCAACGCGGGTCTCTAATACTGGGAGTTTTATCGTTATGAGCCCGGACGAACTGCCCGGTGCAAAAAGGCGCCACAGCGTTGGAATTGTGAAGCGAGGCTGTTTTACTCGCGGGTACCACGTCGACCAGCCCACGGCGCAGGGCTGGTCGATGTGTGTATTATCTTTGTATACAGGTTATTCAGCCGATCGCGGACGCCGTGTGCTTGTCTGATTGCGACATCACTTGTTGCCTTGCTGCGCCGCCTCAGTCGTCGCTGTAGTTCATGATCGACAGCAGCCGGATTGGCACCTGCACCAGTTGTTCGGGACCGTGCGGCGTTTCGCCGTCGAAGGTCAAGCTATCGCCGGCCTGCATGTGGTAGAGCTGGTTACCGTGGCGGTACACCAGTTCGCCCTCCAGCAAATGGAGGAACTCGGTGCCGGGGTGGGCGAAGGTCGGGAACTCTTCGCTGGCGTCATCCATGCTCACCATATAAGCCTCGAAATGCTTCTTGGGCCCCCTGGCGTGATTGAGCAAGTGGTAGGTATGCCCCTTCTCGGTACCACGGCGCACTACCTCCAGGCCTTCACCGGCTTTTACCAGCAGCGCGTTGCCATCGGGCTGGTCGTACTGGCTGAACAGCTTGGCCATCGGCATGCCCAGCACATCGCACAGGCGGCTGAGGGTGTCGAGGCTGGTGGACACCTGGGCGTTCTCGATCTTGCTCAGCATGCCCTGGCTGATGCCGGCAATGCGCGCCACGTCGGCAAGCTTGAGGGACTGGGCCTGGCGCTGGCGCTTGATCTGCAGGCCCAGGTACTGCTCCAGGCGAAGGCGCGGTTCGGTTTCGGTCGACATCGAATGTCCTGCACGGTTTCAGTTCAAGAATAAAATGTTCGCACTGAGAAAGTGCGGAATGCAGCTTGGGTGGCTGCGGTTTTCCTCAGGTGAATACAAGTTTCCCATAAATACAGCATAAAAATCTGCTGGGGTTTTGGGGTGTCTGTGCGGGCCTCTTCGCGGCTAAAGCCGCTCCTACATTGTCCGCAGCCCCCTGAACATGGGGTGTACACCGCCCTTTCACCGGCCTTTGTAGGAGCGGCTTTAGCCGCGAAGAGGCCTGCACAGGCAACACAAGGCCATGGCCTTGAACAAAAGTGGCAAGCGCATTGCATTCCTATGGGGAAAGTAAGTTTCCTATGCAGAATCATTGCCCCTTGCCCAGGAGTGTTCAACCCATGTTGCCAGCAGAAACCCAGCGCACCCTCGACCAGCACGGCATCAAGTATGTGCTGGCACAGTTCGTCGACATCCACGGCTCGGCGAAGACCAAGTCGGTGCCGGTCTCGGGCCTGAAAATGGTAGCCGAGGAGGGCGCCGGGTTTGCCGGGTTCGCCATCTGCGGCATGGGCATGGAGCCCCACGGCCCGGACTTCATGGCCCGCGGCGACCTGTCTACCTTGACTCCGGTACCCTGGCAGCCAGGCTACGGCAGAGTCGTGTGCGTCGGCCACGTCAACGGCCAGCCCTGGCCCTACGACAGCCGCTACGTGTTGCAGCAACAGGTGCAGCGCCTGGCCGATAAGGGCTGGACCTTGAACACCGGCCTTGAGCCCGAGTTCAGCCTGTTCCGCCGCGACGAAGGCGGCAAGCTGCAACTGGTGGACGCTTCCGACAACCTCGACAAGCCGTGCTACGACTACAAAGGTTTGTCGCGCTCGCGGCTGTTCCTCGAACGCCTGACCGAGGCGTTGCAGCCAGTGGGCTTCGACATCTATCAGATCGACCATGAGGATGCCAACGGCCAGTTCGAGATCAACTACACCTACAGCGATGCCATGGAGTCGGCCGACCGCTTCACCTTCTTCCGCATGGCCGCCGGCGAAATCGCCAACGACCTGGGCATGATCTGCTCGTTCATGCCCAAGCCCGACCCCAAGCGCGCTGGCAATGGCATGCACTTCCACCTGTCGCTGGCCAGCAGCACGAACAAGAACCTCTTCCACGACCCGTCCGACAGCAGCGGTATGGGCCTGTCGAAGCTGGCTTACCACTTCGCCGCCGGGCTGCTGGCCCACGGCCCGGCGCTGTGTGCCTTTGCCGCGCCGACGGTGAACTCGTACAAGCGCCTGGTGGTCGGGCGCTCCCTGTCTGGCGCCACCTGGGCGCCGGCATTCGTCGCCTACGGCGCCAACAACCGCTCGGCGATGGTACGCATCCCCTATGGCCGCCTGGAGTTTCGCCTGCCGGACGCCGGCTGCAACCCCTACCTGGTCACCGCCGCGATCATTGCCGCCGGCCTCGATGGTATCGACCGCCAGCTGGAACCGGGCGAGATGTGCAACGAGAACCTCTACAACCTCAGCCTGGAAGAGATTGCCGCACGCGGCATCAAGACCTTGCCGCAGTCGCTCAAGGAGGCCGCCGACGCCCTGGAGGCCGACCCGCTTTTCCGCGAGGTGCTCGGTGCCGAGATTGTCGACGAGTTCATCAAGCTCAAGCGCATGGAATGGGTGGAGTACTGCCGCCACGTCTCCGACTGGGAAATCCAGCGCTACACCGAGTTTTTCTGAGCTGCAAGCTTCAAGCCGCAAGCTGCAAGAGAAAGGCACTGCGCGGCGACACCAAAACCCCCGTTCAACACGGATAACTTGCAGCTTGCCGCTTACAGCTTGCTGCCGAACGTAGTGAGGCCCTTTTATGTGTGGAATCGTAGGTCTGTACCTGAAAAAGCCCGAGCTGGAAGCCCAGCTTGGCAAGCTCTTTGAACCCATGCTCGAAGCCATGACCGACCGCGGCCCGGATAGCGCCGGCTTTGCCATTTACGGCGATGAAGTGGCCGATGGCTGGGTCAAACTGACCTTGCAGGCTACTGACATCAACTACCCCTGGACCACTTTGATGGGCCAGTTGGAGGGGCGCCTGGGCTGCTCGCTGGACTGGTCTCAGAACGCCAGCGCCGCTGTGCTGAAAGTGCACACCCGCGAGGCTGCAGCCCGCCAGGCACTGAGCGAACTGGCCCCGGACGTGCGCATCATGAGCGCCGGGCAGAGCATCGAAATTCTCAAGGGCATGGGCCTGCCGGCAGAAATTTCCAGCCGCTTCGGCCTGGCCGGCATGCAGGGCAGTCACATCATCGGCCATACCCGCATGGCCACCGAAAGCGCCGTGACCATGGAAGGCAGCCATCCGTTCTCCACCGGCGCCGACTTGTGCCTGGTGCACAACGGCTCGCTGTCCAACCACTTCCGCCTGCGCCAGGTGCTCAAGCGCGAAGGCATCAGTTTTGAAACCGACAACGACACTGAGGTGGCGGCCGGTTACCTGACCTGGCGCCTGCAGCAGGGCGACAGCCTGGCCCAGGCCCTGGATGGCGCGCTGCAAGACCTGGATGGCTTCTTCACTTTCGCCATCGGCACCCGCAACGGCTTTGCCGTGATCCGCGACCCGATCGCCTGCAAGCCGGCTGTGCTGGCCGAGACCGACGACTACGTGGCCATGGCCTCGGAGTACCAGGCCCTGGCCAGCCTGCCGGGCATCGAGCACGCCAAGGTCTGGGAGCCGGCACCGGCCACCCTGTACGTCTGGGAGCGCGAAAGCGCCTGACCTGCCACCGAACCCCTGGAGAACCCTATGAAGACGATCGACCTTTCCAGCACTTCGGTGCGTGTGCTCAACCAGTCCCTGCACGGCGAGGTGCAGGACCACGAATGGCGGGTGACCCACCCGGGCGGCAAACACAACCTGGCCGTGGGCATCAACGCGGACGTGGCCGTGGATATCGAAGGCCACGCCGGCTACTACTGCGCCGGCATGAACCAGCAGGCCAGCGTCACCGTGCACGGCAACGTCGGCGTGGGTGTGGCCGAGAACATGATGTCCGGTTCGGTACGGGTCAAGGGCAGTGCCTCGCAGGCCGCCGGTGCCACCGCCCATGGCGGGCTGTTGGTGATCGAAGGCGATGCCGGCGCGCGCTGTGGCATCTCGATGAAGGGCGTGGACATCGTGGTCGGCGGCAGCATCGGCCACATGAGCTGCTTCATGGGCCAGGCCGGGCGCCTGGTCGTCTGCGGCGACGCTGGCGATGCGCTGGGCGATTCACTGTACGAGGTACGCATCTACGTGAAAGGCACGGTGCAGTCGTTGGGCTCGGACTGCATCGAGAAAGAAATGCGTGCCGAGCACCTGCAAGAGCTGCAGGAACTGCTGAGCAAGGCCGGCCTGGCGCACAAGGCCGCCGATTTCAAACGCTACGGCTCGGCCCGCCAGCTGTACAACTTCAAAGTCGACAACGCCAGCGCGTACTGATCGGAGCATTCCCATGAGCGAGCAATTCCCCCCGGTACTGCGTGAATCGGCCACTTTCGATCGCCTGACCATCCAGGAAATCCAGCGTGCTGCCGAAACCGGCATCTACGACATCCGTGGCGGCGGCACCAAGCGCCGCGTGCCGCACTTCGACGACCTGCTGCTGCTCGGTGCCAGCGTGTCACGCTACCCGCTGGAGGGCTACCGCGAGAAGTGCGGCACCGATGTGGTGCTGGGCAACCGCTTTGCCAAGAAGCCCATCCACCTGAAAATCCCGGTGACCATCGCCGGCATGAGCTTCGGCGCGTTATCGGCCAACGCCAAGGAAGCACTGGGCCGTGGCGCGACCATCGCCGGCACCAGCACTACCACTGGCGACGGTGGCATGACCCCGGAAGAACGCGGCCAGTCGCAACACCTGGTGTACCAGTACCTGCCGTCGCGCTATGGCATGAACCCCGACGACCTGCGCAAGGCCGACGCTATCGAGATCGTCCTTGGCCAAGGCGCCAAGCCGGGCGGTGGCGGCATGCTGCTGGGCATGAAGGTGACCGAGCGGGTGGCCGGCATGCGCACCTTGCCGATCGGCGTTGACCAGCGCAGCGCCTGCCGCCACCCGGACTGGACCGGCCCGGATGACCTGGCGATCAAGATTGCCGAGATCCGTGAGATCACCGACTGGGAAAAACCGATCTACGTGAAGATCGGTGCCAGCCGCCCGTACTACGACGTCAAGCTGGCGGTGAAGGCGGGTGCCGATGTGATCGTGCTCGATGGCATGCAGGGCGGTACTGCGGCGACCCAGGAAGTGTTCATCGAACACGTCGGCATTCCGATTTTACCGGCCATCCCGCAGGCGGTGCAGGCGCTGCAGGAAATGGGCATGCACCGCAAGGTGCAGCTGATTGTTTCCGGGGGGATCCGCAATGGTGCCGACGTGGCCAAGGCCATGGCCCTGGGCGCCGATGCGGTGGCCATTGGCACGGCGGCGCTGATTGCACTGGGTGACAACCACCCGCGGCTGGACAGCGAGCTGAAAAAGATCGGTTCGGCGGCGGGTTTCTATGACGACTGGCAGAACGGCCGCGACCCGGCTGGCATCACCACCCAGGCCCCGGAACTGGCCAAACGGTTGAACCCGGAAGAGGCTGGGCGGCGCCTGGCCAACTACCTGCGGGTCTTGGTGCTGGAGGCGCAGACCATGGCGCGGGCGTGTGGCAAGTCGCACCTGCATAACCTGGACCCGGAGGACCTGGTGGCGTTGACCGTGGAGGCGGCGGCGATGGCGCGGGTGCCGTTGGCGGGGACCGCGTGGGTGCCGGGGCAGGCGCAGTACTGAGTTTTGGTCATTGGGGCCGCTTTGCGGCCCTTTCGCGACACAAGGCCGCTCCTACAGGGGACCGCGCAAGGTTCAGGCACTGTGCGGTCCTTTGTAGGAGCGGCCTTGTGTCGCGAAAGGGCTGCAAAGCAGCCCCAGGGCACCCCACCATTCACACAGGAGTGACTTCATGAAGCACCTCACCCTTGCTGTAATGTCGTTAGCCTTGACTTCCCACGCCCACGCCGCCGAACCCACCCTCGATACCGGCAACACCGCCTGGATGATCTGCGCTGCGATGTTCGTGCTGATGATGTGCATCCCCGGCCTGGCGCTGTTCTACGGTGGCATGGTGCGGGCCAAGAACTTCCTTTCGGTATTTACCCAACTGTTCGCCGTGGCCGGGGTGATCGGCATCCTCTGGGTGCTGTTCGGCTACAGCCTGGTGGTCGACACCAGCGGCATGGTCGAGGGCCAGCTCACCTTCAACAGCCTCATTGGCGGGTTGGACAAGGCGCTGATGCTGAATATCGGCCATGACAGCCTGGTCGGCACCATCCCTGAAGGCGTGTTCGCGGTGTTTCAGCTGACCTTCGCCATCATCACCCCGGCACTGATTGCTGGCGGTTTTGCCGAGCGCATGAAGTTCAGCGCTTCGCTGCTGTTCATGGCAGCGTGGTTCGTGCTGGTGTATGCGCCAATTGCCCATATGGTCTGGGGCGGACCGGGCGCATTGATGGTCAACTGGGGTGTGCTGGACTTTGCAGGCGGTACTGCGGTGCACATCAACTCTGGTGTGGCGGCGCTGGCGGCGGCGATGATGCTGGGCAAGCGCAAGGGCTACCCGCAGGTGGCAATGCCGCCGCATAACCTGGGTTTCACTTTGGTGGGAGCAGGGTTGTTGTGGGTGGGCTGGTTCGGCTTCAACGTCGGCTCCGGGCTTGCGGCCAACCAAGGGGCTGGGGTGGTGATGCTGGCGACCATGGTGGCGGCCTGTGCGGGGATTATCGGCTGGTTGCTGACCGAAAAGATCATGCACGGTCGGCCGACGGCGCTGGGTGCGGCTTCTGGTGCGCTGGCCGGGTTGGTCGGGATTACCCCGGCCTGTGCCTTTGTCGGGCCGTTGGGTGCGGTGGTGATCGGCTTGTTGACCGGGGCGATCTGCTTCTTTGCCGTGACCCGGCTGAAGCAGGCTTTGGGCTATGACGACAGCCTGGATGTGTTCGGCCTGCATGGCGTGGGCGGCATGGTCGGGGCGATCCTGACCGGGGTGTTTGCCGCGCCTTCGTTGGGTGGCTATGTAGAGGGGGTGTCGCCGATCGGGCAGGCGCTGGTGCAGCTGAAGGGGGTGGCGTTCACCTTTGTGTACTGCTTTGTGGTGAGCTGGGCGATTCTTGGGGCCATCAAGCTGACCATAGGGTTGCGGGCCAGCCGGGAAGAGGAAGAGCAGGGGCTGGACCTTGCCGAGCACAATGAGCGGGCTTACAACCTCTGATTGATGGGGTGCTTGTACCGGCCTCTTCGCGGCGAACCGCCGCGAAGAGGCCAGTTCAGGTTTAATCAGTGCCCCATGGCAAGCTTGGCACTGGTCTGGCGACGACGGTAAGCGCTGTCACGGCTGGCCAGCCACCAGTACAGCGGCGAAGTCACCGCCAGCCCCACCAGCCACGACAGGTCAGCGCCATTGATGTGCTCCGAAATCGGCCCGACATATAGCGGCGTGTTCATGAACGGGATCTGCACCGCGATACCCACGGCGTAGGCGATCAGCGCCTGCGGGTTGTAACGCCCGTAGATGCCGCCATCAACCTGGAAGATCGACTGGATGTCATAGTCACCCTTGTGAATGGCATAGAAGTCGATCAGGTTGATCGCCGTCCATGGCACCAGCACCACCAGCAGCACCAGTACCATGTCGACGAAGTGGCCGATGAAGTCTGCCGAGGCGAACACTGCCACCACGCAGCAGGCCGACAGTACGATCAGCGACAGCACGGCACGGCTCTTGGCGGTAGGGATCCAGCGGTAGGCGAAGGTTTGCACCAGGGTAATAATCGACAGCACCGCACCATACAGGTTGAGGGCGTTGTGGCTGATCACGCTGAGCAGGAACAGCACCAGCATGATCGGGCCAAGGGTGCCGGTAGCCAGCTTGACCGCGTCCATGGTGTCCATACCGGCCGGGATTGCCAGCACCGCCACGGCGCCGAAGATGAACGACAAGCTCGAACCCAGGGCCGAGCCCAGGTAGGTGGTCCAGAAGGTCGAGCTGACTTTCACGTCTGCCGGCAGGTAGCGCGAGTAGTCCGACACATAGGGCGCAAAGGCGATCTGCCACAGCGCCGCCAGCGACACCGTGGCCAGCCAGCCGGCCAGGTTGAAGCCGCCGCGGGTGAGGAAGTCGTCGCTCTGCACGTGGGTGAAGATGTAGCCGAAGCCGACCACGATACCGATGCCCAGCACCCAGGTGCCGATGCGGTTGAGGACATGGATGAAGCGGTAGCCGATGATGCCGATGATGCCCGAACCCAGCGCACCGATGACGATGCCCACCGGTACCGGCACGGCATCGACCACGCCATGCAGCGACTTGCCGGCAAGCACGATGTTGGAGGCAAAGAAACCGATGTACATCACACCGGCAATCACCACCACCAGCAGCGCGCCGAGGGTACCGAACTGGGCGCGGCTCTGGATCATTTGCGGGATGCCCATCTGCGGACCCTGGGCCGAGTGCAGGGCCATCAGCACGCCACCGACCAGGTGGCCAACCAGGATGGCGACAATGCCCCACACCAGGTTCAGGTGAAACAATTGCACGCCGAGCGCGCCGGTAACGATGGGCAGCGGCGCGATGTTGCCGCCGAACCACAGTGTGAACAGATCCCTTACCTTTCCATGGCGGTCTTCCGGCGGCACATAGCCGATCGTGTGTTTTTCTATCAGGGGTGCCGAATTGGCTGCACTGGTCATGACTGACTCCAAGGCAAGGTAGGGCATCGGGAATTGCCCGGGGGCGTGCCGGCGAAGGGCGACGCGTTCTTGTTGGAGCGATGATGCGGGGCGCGGGGATAACGAGAAATTAGTAAATATGTACCCATAAACCTTAAAAAACCTAAGGCTGACAAAAGCTTAAGCGGGTGACGGTAGCAAGGAGGGTGCCAGTAGGCTGGAGGCCTTGGGGTAGAGGGGTTGAGCCTTGTGTGGGCTGCAATGGGCGGGCTTTGCTGGTGCGTGCTGTGCATTTTTGGGGCAGAAGGAATTGTTGCCTGTACCGGCCTCTTCGCGGGTGAACCCGCTCCTACAACGGTCTGCGTGGCTGTTGTAGGAGCGGGTTTACCCGCGAAGAGGCCGGTACAGGCGACACACACTACATAGGCAACATACGATCCTGAATCACCTCTTTCATCACCAGCGTCGAACTCAGGCGCCTCACATTGGGAATACTGGTCAGCTGCTCGTCATACAGCTTCTGAAACGCCGGCAAATCCTTGGCCACCACATGCAGCAGGTAATCCGGGTCACCGAACAGCCGCTGCGCCTCGACAATCTGCGGGATCTCGGCCAGCGCTGCTTCAAAATCCGCCACCGGCTGGCGGGTCACTTCGCGCAGGGTGACGAACACCAGCGCGGCGAAGTTCAGCCCCAGCGCGCTCGGCGCCAGGCGGGCGTGGTAACCCAGAATCGCCCCGCATTCCTCCAGTGCCTTCAAGCGCCGATGGCAGGGCGACAGGCTGAGCCCCACCCGGTCGGCCAGTTCGGTCACCGACAGCCGACCGTCTTTTTGCAGCTCGGCAAGGATTTTTCGATCAGTTCTGTCCAAGAGGAAGAATCTTCCAGTAAATAAATGCTTAGGGGGAATATACGAAAGAAAATCCCCGGAAGGAATCCGTAATCTTTCGCTATCGCAAAGCAGTAGATAAGGAAAATTCAAGTGGCTATCAGTGTGCTGACGGCATTTTGGGCCGTGTCGATGCTGTTCGTGATTACCCCCGGTGCCGATTGGGCCTATGCCATTTCGGCAGGGATGCGCGGGCGCTGGGTGATGCCCGCGGTGGCGGGGATGTTGTCGGGGCATTTCCTTGCCACCCTGGTGGTAGCGGCCGGGGTTGGCAGCCTGCTGGCGGGCCATCCGCTGGCGCTGACGTTGCTGACCCTGGCGGGGTGCAGCTACCTGCTGTGGCTGGGCGGCAATCTGTTGCTGAGCCCGGCATTGCCGTCGGCCGGGCAGGGCGGGGCTGGGGAGTCGGGCTCGCGCTGGGCATTGAAGGGGTTCTGCGTCAGTGGCCTGAACCCTAAAGTGTTCCTGCTGTTCCTGGCTTTGCTGCCGCAATTCACCGACCCGCAATCGAGCTGGCCGGTGCCGGTGCAGATCTTGCTGCTGGGGCTGGTGCACCTGTGCAGTTCGCTGGTGATCTATTCACTGGTGGGGTATGGCGCCAAGGCTGTGCTGAGCACCCGGCCGGGCGCGGCCAGGCTGGTCGGGCGGGTGTCGGGGGTGGCGATGATTACCGTGGCGCTGGGCCTGATCATTGGTCAGATAAACTGATTTCACCGGTTGCAAATGGCTTCGGATAAACTCGCACGACTTCAACGCACAACCAGGATGTGCTTCATGCCCGAAATGACCCAACTGCTCACCTTCGCCCTGATCTGCCTGGGCATGGTCCTGACCCCGGGGCCGAACATGATCTACCTGATCTCTCGCTCGATCTGCCAGGGCCGCAAGGCCGGGTTGATATCGTTGGGCGGTGTAGCCCTGGGTTTTGTTATCTACATGTTCTGCGCCGCATTGGGCATTACCGCGCTGGTAATGGCGGTGCCTTTTGCCTACGACGCGCTGCGCATTGGTGGCGCGCTGTACCTGTTGTACCTGGCCTGGCAGGCGCTGCGCCCCGGTGGTCGTTCACCTTTCCAGGTCCGTGACTTGCCCGCCGACAGCCCACGGCGGCTGTTCACCATGGGCTTTGCCACCAGCCTGCTCAACCCCAAGATTGCCGTCATGTACCTGTCGCTGATGCCCCAATTCATCGAGCCGGGCCATGGCAGCGTACTGCTGCAGTCGCTGGTACTGGGTTCGACACAGATTGCCATCAGCGTTTCGGTCAACGCGCTGATCGCGGTCATGGCCGGGTCGATCGCGGTGTTCCTGGCTGGCAGGCCGCTGTGGCAACAGGTTCAGCGCTGGCTGATGGGTACGGTGCTGGCAGGGCTGGCAGTGCGTATGCTGGCAGAGGGGCGCCGTTGAGCGCCCCCAGGCTTCAGTTGCCCAGTATTTTGCCGAGCATCTGGCACACCTGCTCTGCCGAGTAGGGTTTAGCCAGAAAGGCGAACCCCTGATGGCCACCTTCGGCAATCGCTTCGCTATACCCCGAAGTCAGGATAATCGGCAGCTGTGGACGATGGCGGCGCAGCTCACGGGCCAGCGCCAGCCCACCCATACCGGGCATGACCACATCGGAAAACACCGCATCAAAATCGCCTGCCGGGCCGGTCAGTTGTGCCAGAGCCTCTTCCGCCGAACGCGCGTAGCTGATCCGGTAGCCATGGTCTTCAAGGATTTGCGCAGTGAAGTTGCCCAGTTCGGGGTTGTCTTCTACCACCAGTATCCGCCGCCGTTCGCCCTGTGCGTGCGGCTGGCAGCTGGTTGAGGCTGCTTCGGGCGCTGCGGCAGGTGGGTCCTCCTGCGGCAGGTACAAGGTAAAGGTGGTGCCTTGGCCGGGGAGGCTGCTTACCTGCACATCGCCGCCGGACTGCTTGGCAAAACCGAACACCTGCGACAGACCAAGGCCAGTGCCTTCGCCCGGCGCCTTGGTGGTGAAGAACGGGTCGAAGATGCGCTCAAGCAATTCGGCGGCGATGCCGGTGCCACTGTCGCTGACCGAAATCGCTGCGAACTGGCCAGGTTGTGGTGGTTGGCCGCGCAGGGCCGGCAAGCGCTGGTCGGCTTGCAGGCGCAGTTGCAAGGTGCCCTCGCCAGCCATGGCATCGCGGCCATTGAGCATCAGATTGATCACCGCGGTTTCCAGCTGACTGAGGTCGGCGCGGATATGGCAGGGCGCATGCGGCAACTGCAACTCGATCTGGATGCGCGCGCCCGTGGCGGTGTCGAGCATGTCGGCCATGGCCTCCAGCCGCGGCCCGGCCTCGAACAGCTGCGGGCTGAGGGCCTGGCGGCGGGCAAACGCCAGTAACTGGCCGGTCAGCTTGGCGCCACGGTCGACGGTGTCGGACATGGTCTTGAGGTAGCGCTCACGGCGTTTGTCGTCGAGGCTTGGGCGTTGCAGGAAGTGCAGTGACGAGCGAATGATGGTCAGCAGGTTGTTGAAGTCATGGGCCACGCCGCCGGTCAGCTGGCCGATGGCTTCCAGCTTCTGCGTCTGGCGCAGCACGGCTTCGGTGTGCAGCAACTGGGCGGTGCGCTCGTCGACACGGTGTTCCAGGGTGGCATTCAGTGCTTCCAGCGCAGCCATCGCCTCACGGACTGCGGCGTGTGCCTGCACCCGCTGTATATGCGCCCAGGAGCGCTCGGTGACTTCGCTGATCAGCGCCTGTTCATACTGCGTCCATGTCCGGGGCGCCTTGTCGTGGATGGCCATCAGTGCGGTCAGCCGGCCGCCCTTGATCAGTGGCATGCAAATGGTTGAAGTGATACCGATCGCCTGGAAGGTGGCGGCCTCCTCAGGTGCCAGCTCGCGCAGGTTGTCATTGATTACCAGGGCCAGGCCGCTGCGCAGGCGGCTGAGTGCCAGCTTGCCGAAGTCGTGCAACTGGTATTGCCCGACCAGGTGTGGCGAGCCGGGTGCTACGGCGTCGCCACAAATGGTGAAGCCGTCTTCGTCGGACTCCATCACTGCGTACGCGCAACTCGACAGTTGCAGGTGCTCGAGCAGCTGGCGGGTAGTGATGGCCAGAATCTGGTCCGGGTCAGTGGCGTCGGCAACGGCGCGGCCAAGGTCGTCGAGGAACTTCAGGCGCTGGTTGGCCAGCACGCTGGCCGTGGTTTCGGTGACCGTGTCGAGCATGCCCAGTACCTTGCCGTCGTGGCCGCGGATGGGGCTGTAGCAGAAGGTGAAATAGGCGCGCTCGGGGCCGCCATTGCGGTTGATGATGAGCGGGAAGTCTTCGATGTACACGGCCTCGCCAGCCAGTGCACGGTCGGCCATGCTGGCGATGTCGGCCCAGGCTTCTTGCCACACCTCACTGAATGGCCTGCCCAGTGCCATTGGCTTCTGCCCGAGGATCTGGGCGAAGGCATCATTGTGCAGGGTAAGCAGTTGCGGGCCCCAGAGCACGGCCTGCGGAAAGCGCGAGGCCAGGCACAGGGCCACGCTGGTTTTCAGGGCGTCGGGCCAGTGCTCCAGCGGGCCAAGGCCCGTGGTGGCCCAGTCGTGGTTGCGGATGTGTTCGGCCATCAATCCGCCGCCGTCTAGCCATTTAACCATGTGCGCTGCCGGTCCTTTTGCTCAAGGCCATTAGGGTGCACCGAGAATAGACGGTTGGCGAGGGATTTGTGCTGGCTGTGCCGGCCTCTTCGCGGGTAAACCCGCTCCTACATTGATCGCATTCTGGTTGTAGGAGCGGGTTCATCGGGGCGCCGAACCGCCGCGAATAGGCCGGCACAGGTTAACGCATGAAGTGCACCTTGCCAGTATCGTCATTCCCCATGTAGATGCCATACACCCCAGCCTGCCGCTCCAGGATGTAACGTTCGAGAATCTGCCTGATTGCCGGGTAGTAGATTTCGTCCCACGGGATTTCATCCGGCTCGAAAAACTTGTACGCCAGCGTTTCCGGCCCATACTGCCCGGTTTCTTCAGTGGCGATGGCGCGGAAGATGATGTACACCTCGGAGATTTTGGGCACGCTGAAGATCGAGTACGGCGAGACGATATCCGCGCGCACGCCGCTTTCTTCCCACACTTCGCGCAGGGCCGCCTGCTCGGTGGTTTCGCCTGCCTCCATGAACCCTGCCGGCAAGGTCCAGGTGCCGGGGCGCGGCGGGATGGCGCGCTGGCACAGCAGGTACTTGCCTTCGCGTTCGATGATGCAGCCGGCGATGATCTTCGGGTTGATATAGTGGATAAAACCGCAGCCGGTGCAGTGCAGGCGTTCGTGGGTATCGCCTGTGGGAACGCCCCGGGCCAGTTCCGTGGTGCAGTGCGGGCAGTAGCGCAGGGCGTTGGGCATGATCAGCGGCCTATACGGTTTTTATATACGTGGATCCTTGAGGGCCAGAGGCTCGACAATGTCGCGCACCTTGGCGTTGTCATCCTGCTTCTGGCGCAGGTAGTCCAGGGCCACCTTGGCGGCGGCGCGGACGTGGTCGACCGAGGCCTGATGGGCCACCAGCGGATCCCCGCCCTTGATCGCCTCGACGATTTTTTCCATTTCGCGGTTGCTGGCACCGCGGCGGTTTTCCTGCGACACCGAGGTGGCGCGCAGGTAGCTGATGCGTGCCTGCAACTGGCGCAGTTGTTGCGCCGCCACCTGGTTGCCGGAGCCTTCCAGCAGCACGTCGTAGAAGCCTTGCACCGAATCCAGCACCTGTTGCAGCTCGCCTTCTTCCAGGGCTTCGCGGTTGACCTCCAGCGCGCGTTCCAGGGCACGGATGTCCTTGGCCTTGGCGTTGAGGGTGAACAGCTGCACGATCAGGCCTTCGAGTACGCAACGCAGCTCGTAGATGTCGCGGGCGTCTTCCAGGGTGATGATGGCCACGCGCGGGCCCTTGGCGTCGGCGAATTCTACCAGGCCTTCGGATTCCAGGTGGCGCAGGGCTTCGCGTACCGAGGTGCGGCTGACGCCGAGGCGGTCGCAGAGGTCGCGCTCGACCAGGCGGTCGCCGGGCAGCAGGTGGAAGTTCATGATCGCGGCGCGCAGCTTGTCGAGCACGATTTCGCGCAGGGTAACGGGGTTGCGGTTGACCTTGAAGCTGTCGTCGAGTGGCTGGCGTTTCATCAAGTGCGCTCTTAAAGAGGCGGCTCGGCCGCAACCGCAACAGCACCACGAACCTTGGGTGCTCCTTGCGTGGGTTCGAACAGCCCGGTGTTAACGGGTTGACTCCGCATCGGCTTCAGCGAACGCTTCGCGGGCCAGGCGGAAGCTGTCCACCGCCGCGGGTACGCCGCAATAAATGCCGACCTGGAGCAGGATCTCGCGAATCTGTTCACGGCTCAGGCCATTACGCAATGCGCCGCGAATGTGCAGCTTGAGCTCGTGGGGCCGGTTGAGCGCGGAAATCATGGCCAAGTTTATCATGCTGCGCTCTTTGAGCGAGAGGCCTTCGCGGCCCCAGACGTGGCCCCAGCAGTATTCGGTGACCAGCTCCTGCAGCGGCTTGGTAAACGCGTCGGCGTTCTGGATCGAGCGGTTGACGTAGTCCTCGCCCAGCACCTGGGTGCGGATCTGCAGGCCTTTTTCGTACTTTTCATTGCTCATGCGCAGTACTCCGGAATAAAACAGGGGCCGCAACCGAGGGTGAGACGATTAGCGCGGCCCCTGAAAAATGGGGTGTTGCTGAAATTCTGGGGCTGCTGTGCAGCCCTTTCGCGACACAAGGCCGCTCCTACAAGTGACCGCGATCTCCTGTAGGAGCGGCCTTGCGTCGCGAAAGGGCCGCGCAGCGGCCCCAAAGTCTCGAAGGTCAGCCCAAGGGCGGCAGGGCGCCGAGCTTGCCTTTGTGGTAAACCATCGGTGTCACCGGCTCGGCCGGCAGTACCAGGTTTTTTACCGCACCAACGATGATCGCGTGGTCACCGCCGTCGTACTCGCGCCACAGTTCGCACTCGATGATCGCCGTGGCCTTGGTCAGCAGCGGGTTGCCCAGCTCGCTCAGTTGCCACTCGACGCCTTTGGCCTTGTCCTTGCCCTTGCCGGCAAAGGCATAGGCTTCGGCAGTCTGGTCGGCGGACAGCAGGTGAATCGCAAACTGCTTGCTGTCCCGCAGGATCGGGTAGGTGTCCGAGGCATAGTTGGGGCAGAACAGCACCAGTGCCGGGTCGATCGACAACGCGCTGAACGCGCTGGCGGTGATGCCGACGATGCCGCCGTCGGCGTCCAGGGTGGTGACAACCGTGACGCCGGACGGGAAGGAGCCCATCACGTCTTTGTAGATGCCGGGTTCGATCATCTCGTGCTACCTCTTAACGCATCACAAACGGGTCGGGCATCGGCGCGGTGGACAGGTTGATCCACACGGTCTTCAGCTCGGTATAGGCCAGCACCGAATCGATGCCACTTTCACGGCCGTAGCCGCTGTTCTTGAAACCGCCAATCGGCGCCATGGCCGACACGGCGCGGTAGGTGTTGACCCAAATGATCCCCGAGCGCACGTCACGGGCCAGGCGGTGGGCACGGCCCAGGTCGCGGGTCCAGATGCCGGCCGCCAGGCCAAACTGCGAGTCGTTGGCCATTTCCAGGGCCTCTTCCTCGGTCTTGAAGCGGATCACCGCGGCCACCGGGCCGAACACTTCTTCCTGCATGATGGTCATCGAGTTGCTGTCGCACTCGAACAGGGTCGGCTCGTAGAACCAGCCGTCACCCTCCACCTCGGCACGCTTGCCGCCCATGTGCAGCTTGGCGCCTTCGGCCTTGGCTGCGGCGACCAGGCCTTCGACCACGGCCAGTTGCTGTGCGGTGGCCATCGGGCCCATTTCGCTGGCGTCGTCCTGCGGGTTGCCGATGCGGATGCGCTTGGCGCGGGCGATGAGGCGCTCGACGAATGCGTCGAAGATCTCGTCCTGCACCAGTAGGCGTGAGCCGGCCACGCAGCTTTGCCCGGAGGCGGCATAGATGCCGGCCACGGCGCCGTTGATGGCGCTGTCCAGGTCGGCGTCGGCGAAGATGATGTTCGGCGACTTGCCGCCCAGCTCCAGCGACAGCTTGGCGAAGTTCTCGGCACTGCTGCGCACCACGTGGCGGGCGGTGGCGGCGCCGCCAGTGAAGGCGATCTTGCGCACCAGCGGGTGGCGGGTCAGCGCCGCGCCGGTGCTTGGGCCGTAACCGGTGACCACGTTGACCACGCCGGCCGGGAAGCCGGCCTCAAGGGCCAGGCGCGCCAGTTCGAGGATGGTCGCCGAGGCGTGCTCGGAAGGCTTGAGCACGATGGTGTTGCCGGCGGCCAGGGCCGGGGCCAGCTTGATCGCGGTGAGGTACAGCGGGCTGTTCCACGGGATGATCCCGGCGACCACGCCGATCGGCTCGTGCACGGTGTAGGCGAACAGGTCGGGCTTGTCCAGCGGCAGGGTGCCGCCTTCGATCTTGTCAGCCAGGCCTGCGGTGTAGTGGAAGAACTCAGGCAGGTAGCCGACCTGGCCGCGGGTTTCGCGGATCAGCTTGCCGTTGTCCCGGCTTTCCAGCTGGGCCAGGTGTTCCTTGTTTTCGGCAATCAGGTCGCCCAGGCGACGCAGCAGCTTGCCGCGCGCGGTGGCGGTGATGCTGCGCCATTGCTTGCTGTCAAAGGCACGCTGGGCGGCCTGTACGGCCAGCTCGACATCGGCTTCGTCGGCGTCGGGCAGTTGCGCCCAGGCCTGGGCGGTGGCCGGGTTGAGGCTGTCGAAGGTCTTGCCGCTCTGGGCATCGCGCCATTGGCCGTCGATGCACATCTGGAAACGAACGAGGGTCATGCAACAATCCCCTTGGCGGATTCGGTGAGGGTGCGGGCTTGCGCGAGGAAGTCCAGCAGCATCTTGTTGACTTCACGGGGGGCTTCCACCGGCATCATATGCCGTTGCTCGGCGAGGACCACACTGTGCGCACCAGGAATGCTGGCGGCGAGCTGGCGGGTCATGGCCGGGGTGGAGCCAGAGTCGAGTTCGCCGGTGGCGATCAACGCAGGCACCTGAATGCTGCCCAGGTCGCCTGCGCGGTACATGTCCTGGGTAGCGAACAGCGAATAAGTGGTGTGGTAACCCTGCGGGTCGTTGCTTGCCAGCACCTGGCGAATGGCGGCGACCTGCGCCGGGTTGGCAGCCTTGTATTCACGGCTGAACCAGCGGTCGAGGGCAGCATCGACGTTGGCGTCGGGGCCAAGTTCTGCAGCCTGTGCGGCACGGGCGATGACGCCGGCACTCTGCTCGGGGCTGCGGTTGAACACGCTGTTGAGCACTACCAGCGCAGCCAGGCGCTGCGGGTAGTTGAGGGCGAATGCACGAGCAACCAGGCCGCCCATGGAGAAGCCGATCACCGTGGCCTGCGGAATCTGCAGGTGGTCGAGCAGTTCGGCGAGCTGGTCGGCGTAGCCTTCCAGCGGGGTGTCGGCGGCCGGCACGCGGCTTTGGCCGTGGCCGAGCATGTCGTAGGCGATTACGCGGTAGTCGTTGGCCAGGCCAACGATCTGGCCGCCCCACATCTCTTTATTAAGGCCGACGCCGTGTATCAGTACCACGGGTTGGCCCTGGCCGACGGACAGGTAGCTGGTGCCGGCAGGTGTGCGTTCAGCGACAGGCTGAATCATGGAGGGCGCTCCTTGAAGGTCGGGCGCGGCGGGTAAGCACGCCACGCCCCGGCCCGTCTTGGTTGTTGTTATTGAGCGTTGGCTTTTTCGGCAGCCAGTTCTTCCAGGTCGATGTAGCGGTTGCCGATACGCGGGTGCAGGCGGCCGCCGTCGGCAGCGCCCAGGACCACGACGATTTCATCGGCACGCGGGGCGTCTTCGATCTGCATTTCCAGGGTGATGTAGTGCGAGCGCAGGCCTTCGTCGTCCTTCTGCATCATCGGGATCTGGATCGAAGTGCCTGGGCCGCCGCGCTTGTTGGTGAAGCTCAGGTAGCTCTTGGCCTGGACCGCTTCGCGGTAGTGGTTGCCGAAGCGCAGGGTGTGGATCACTGCCGAGGCGTGTTCGATTTCGCCGTCGGCGCCGACCACAGCAGCTTTGCCGTAGGCCTCGATCTTGTCGGCACCGCCGATGGCAGCAGTCAGGCGCTCGACCATCAGGGCACCCAGCTCCGAGCAGTTGGCACGGATTTCCGGCTTCAGATCCTCAACAAAACCGCGACCGGCCCATGGGTTCTTGATCACGACGGCCAGGCCGACCATGGTCACCGGCTTGTCGGTGGCCTTGCCGCCTTCGATGCGGGTCTCTTCGGAGTAGGTGACGATCTTGCGGATTTCGAAACTCATGGGTGGCTCCTGGTGAGGGTTATCAGCTATTGTTGTCTGATGGTATACCATAATATTTGTTGTGCAAGAGGTGGCTGAAAAATTCTCTTGCTGGGGGACGAAAGGTGGGGGCATGCCTTGAGTTTTATGGCGCCTGTGAGATCGAGCGCCGCAGCGTTTGCCTTGACACATTCAGCGCCTGTGAAATCGAGCGCCGCCCGCGCGGCGCTTCGCGGCTAAAGCCGCTCCTACGTTTGTTTCTGGCCAGTTATGCCTGTGGGATCAACGCGCGAACGCCTTGGCGCATGGCTCGATATCGCGTCGTACAAGCAAGGCGGTCGCGCGCGCCTGGCACAGGATGGACTGGCCCGAAACAAACGTAGGAGCGGCTTTAGCCGCGAAGCGCCGCGCGGGCGGCGCTCGATTTCACAGGCGCCACAAACCACAAGGCGTACACCCAAAAAAAGCCCGCTCACGCAGGCCACAAGGGCCCACGTGAGCGGGCTGCGTCCCGCAATGTTTCAGGCAATGGGAATTCAGGCGAACGCCGGCACCACTTCCTTGATGAACAGCTCGAGCGACTTCTTCTTCTCGGCATGTGGCAGGCTGTTGTCGCACCAGAAGCTGAACTCGTCGACGCCCAGTTCCTGGTAGTACTTGATGCGCGCGATGATTTCTTCCGGGGTACCGATCATGGTGTTCTTGCGAATGTTGTCCAGCTGGAACGCCGGCACTTCAGCAAACTTCGACTCCGGGCTTGGCTCAAGGAAGCCGTTGACCGGCACAGTCTTGTTGCCGAACCAAGCGTCGAAGGTGCGGTAGAAGCGCGAGATGGCCTGCGCACCGACTTTCCAGCCTTCCGGCTCGGCCGGGCTGTGCACGTGGGTGTGGCGCAGCACCATCAGTTGCGGGCGTGGTACGTCCGGGTTGTTGTCCAGGGCGGCCTGGAACTTGTTCTTCAGGTCCAGCACCTCTTCGTCACCCTTCATCAGCGGAGTGACCATGACGTTGCAGCCGTTGGCCACGGCAAAGTTGTGCGAGTCCGGGTCGCGCGCGGCAATCCACATCGGCGGCGTGGCGTTGAACGGCTTAGGTACGCTGGTGGAAGTAGGGAACTTGTAGACTTCACCCTCATGGGCGTAGTCGCCTTCCCACAGCTTGCGCACCACCGGCACCATCTCGCGCAGCGCCTTGCCGCCGTCGGTGGCCGGCATGCCATTGGCCATGCGGTCGAATTCGAACTGGTAGGCACCGCGGGCCAGGCCCACTTCCATGCGGCCGTTGCTGATCACGTCGAGCAGGGCGCATTCGCCGGCGACGCGGATCGGGTTCCAGAACGGCGCGATGATGGTGCCGGCACCCAGGCGGATCTTCTCGGTGCGCGCGGCCAGGTAGGCCAGCAGCGGCATCGGGCTTGGTGAAATGGTGTATTCCATGGCGTGGTGTTCGCCGATCCACACGGTGCTGAAACCGCCGTCTTCGGCCATCAGGGTCAGTTCGGTCAGGTCTTCGAACAGCTGGCGGTGGCTGACCTGTTCATCCCAACGTTCCATGTGCACGAACAACGAAAATTTCATGGGGCTTTCCTCAACGCTTGAAAGGGGCTGGCGCCGGGCAGGGGTGGCGCCAGTTGTCTCGATTCAGAACAGGCCTCAGGCAAAGGCCGGCAGGCTGGCCATCTTGCCGCGGCAGTACACCATCGGTCGCGGCGCGTCGGCAGGGACGATCAGGTTGTGTACCTTGCCGACCATGATGGCGTGGTCGCCACCTTCATATTCGCGCCACAGTTCGCACTCGATGACGGCAGTGGCGCCGGCCAGGATCGGGTTGCCCAGTTCGCTCAGGGTCCACTCGATGCCGCTGGCCTTGTCCTTGCCTTTCTTGGCGAATGCATAGGCTTCAGCCTGCTGTTCACCCGAGAGCAAGTGAATGGCAAAGCGCTTCTGCTTGATCAGCACTGGGTAGGAGTCGGAGGTGTAGTTGGGGCAGAACAGCACCAGCGGCGGGTCCATCGACAGCGAGGAGAAGGCGCTGGCGGTCAGGCCGACGACCGAGCCGTCGTCGTCCAGGGTGGTGATGACGGTAACGCCGGACGGGAAGGAGCCCAGGACGTTCTTGTAGACGGTTGCGTCGATCATCTCGTGTACCTCTAAAGGGCTGCGGTGGTCCGCGGTTTTTATCGTTGATGTGTCTGATGGTATACCGTAATACCTATTTTGCAAGCAGAATTTTCAGCCTTGGGTTTTCACGATGAATGGCTCAAAGCCACGTAAACCGTGGCCTTGAGCGGTGAGGTGGATTGTCGCAGGGGGTTTGCGAGCAGATCAGCGGCGGTTTTTTCGTGCGGATCAGTGTTGTCAAAAGCTTGGAATACCATAATATGGTCCGCAGCTGAGAGGCCGCCTAGATGCGGTTTCCTTACAAAGATAAAAACGACCTTTCGAGCTGATACCTATGTCCCAACCGTCATCGCAAAACCAGTTTGTCGAGAATCACACGGTCGATTACGTTCCACCTGCCGAGCGCCACGGGAAGGCGCGCGATCTGTTCACCCTCTGGTTCAGTACCAACATTGCGCCACTGCCTATCGTGACCGGCGCCATGGTGGTCCAGGTCTTCCACCTGAACCTGTTGTGGGGGCTGATTGCCATCGTGTTGGGCCACTTGGTCGGGGGCGTGGTCATCGCCCTGGCCTCTGCGCAGGGTCCGCAGCTGGGCATTCCACAGATGGTGCAGAGCCGGGGCCAGTTTGGCCGTTACGGCGCTTTGCTGATCGTGTTCTTCACTGCGCTGATCTATGTCGGCTTCTTCATCTCCAACATCGTCCTGGCGGGCAAGACCATTCACGGTATCGCCCCGAGCGTGCCGATGCCCGGTGCGATCGTGATCGGTGCCCTGAGCGCCACCGCCATTGGCGTGATCGGCTACCGCTTCATCCACATCCTCAACCGCATCGGTACCTGGGTAATGGGCTCGGCGCTGCTGGCCGGCTTCATCATGATGTTCGTCCAGGAACTGCCGGCCGAATTCTTCAGCCGAGGCGCGTTCAACCTGTCGGGCTTCATTGCCACCGTTTCGCTGGGTGTGATCTGGCAGATCAGCTTCTCGCCGTACACCTCCGACTACTCGCGTTACCTGCCGCGCGAAGTGGGCATTGCCAAGCCGTTCTGGGCCACGTACTTCGGCGCCACCCTGGGCACTATCCTGTGCTTCAGCTTTGGCGCGGTGGCGGTGCTGTGCGTGCCGGAAGGCACCGACGCGATGGACGCGGTGCGGCAGGCCACCGGCTGGCTGGGCCCGATCCTGATGGTGCTGTTCCTGCTCAACATCATCAGCCACAACGCCCTCAACCTGTATGGCGCGGTGCTGTCGATCGTGACTGCAATCCAGACCTTCATGGCCGAGTGGACACCGAGCATCAAGGTACGAGTGATTCTGGCGTCGGTGATTCTGGTGGGCTGCGCGATGGTGGCGCTGAACGCCTCGGCGGGCTTCATTGGCCACTTCATCGGCCTGATCCTGGCGCTGCTGCTGGTACTGGTGCCATGGGCTTCGATCAACCTGATCGACTTCTACCTGATCAAGAAGGGCCAGTACGACATCGCCTCGATCTTCAGTGCTGACGGCGGTATCTATGGCCGCTTCAACCACCACGCGATCATTGCCTATGCCTGCGGTATCCTGGTGCAGCTGCCGTTTGCCAACACGTCGCTTTATGTGGGGCCTTACTCGAACATTGTCGAAGGGGCTGACTTGTCGTGGTTGTTTGGTTTGCTGGTGACGGTGCCGCTGTATTACTGCCTGGCGACACGTGGCAAGGTGGCTGAGAAGGCGGGGCGAGTTGTGAGTGTTAATGACTGATAGCGTCGTTGCAGTAGCAGGGGCCGCGTTGCGGCCCATCGCGACACAAGGCCGCTCCTACAGGGATTGCGCAGACTTCAAATGCTGCGCGGTCTGTGTAGGAGCGGCCTTGTGTCGCGATCGGGCTGCAAAGCAGCCCCGGCTATGTCAGATCAAACCTTGAACTGCGCCACCATGCCATTCAGGTCCACGGCAAGGCGCGACAAGTCCTGCGCCGCCGCACTGGTCTGATTCGCCCCCGCCGACGTCTGCATCGCCAGGTCACGAATATTCACCAGGTTGCGGTCCACCTCCCTCGCCACCTGCGCCTGTTCCTCCGAAGCGCTGGCAATCACCAGGTTACGCTGGTTGATCGAAGCAATCGCCTCGGCAATCACTTCCAAAGCCTGCCCCGCACCCTCAGCCACTTCCAGCGTACCCGTGGCACGCCCCTGGCTGCTGTGCATCGCCGTCACTGCTCGCTCGGTGCCGTTCTGGATCCCGGCAATCATCTGCTCGATCTCCGCCGTCGACTGCTGGGTGCGGTGGGCGAGGGCGCGCACTTCGTCAGCCACCACGGCAAAGCCACGGCCTGCCTCACCGGCGCGTGCCGCTTCGATGGCGGCGTTCAGCGCCAACAGGTTGGTCTGCCCGGCAATCGCACCAATCACGTCCAGCACGCGGCTGATCTCGTTGGCATTGCTGGCCAGCTGTTCGATCTCGGCCGAGGTGCCGGTCACGTCTGCCACCAGGTGCTGGATGGACGCCAGCGCCTGGTTGACCCGGTCGCGGCCATCGCGGGTTGTCTGGTCGGCGCCTTTCGAGGCATCGGCTGTGCTCACGGCGTTGTTGGCCACTTCCTCGACCGCCGCGGTCATCTGGTTCACCGCCGTGGCGGCCTGGTCGATTTCCGCGCTTTGCTGGTGCAGGCCGCGGCTGGTGTCTTCGGTGACGGTGTGCAGCTCTTCCGAGGCCGAGGCCAGTTGGTCGGACGAAGCGGCGATCTGGCGGATGGTGTCGCGCAAGCTGCCTTGCATGCGGCTCAGGGCGCGCAGCAGCAGGGCCGGTTCATCACGACCGATTATCCGTATGTCCTGGGTCAGGTCGCCGGTCGCTACACGCTCGGCAACGGCCAGCGCATCGGCCAGCGGCACGACGATACTGCGGGTGAGCACGGTAGCAATGGCGGCCAGGGCCAGCATGATCACCAGCAGTGCGGCAATCAGTGCGGTGAACGCTTCGTCTGCCACATCACTGCTGCGCTGCGAGGCTTGCTCGGCACCCTTGCCGTTGTAGGCGATCAACGCTGCCATGGCCTGCATCATGTTGTCGGCGCGCTGGGTCAACGGGCCGCTGATCTGCTGTTTGGCATCGTCCATGCGGCCGGCAGTAATATCCTGCAGCACGCGTGCTTGCAGTTCCACATATTGCTGGTGGGCCGTGTTGAAGGTATTGAACAGGGCGCGGTCATCGGCAGCGATGATGGTATCGCCATAGTCCTTGAGGCCGTCCTTGAGCTGCGTGTTGATGCCTTCCAGCATCTGCAGGTTGCGGTTGCGTTCGCTGGGGTTGTCGTCCAGTGCGGCACGCAGGGTGACGGCGCGGGCGCGCCCAAGGTTGGTGCTGATTTCACTGAGGGCCACTACGGCTGGCATCCAGGTCACCCGTATCTCGTCCGTGGCCTTGTCCATCTGCCGGGTTTCGTAAAGTGCGATAAGGCCCATGAACAGGACCAGGATGCCCAACAGGGCGAATACGCTGGCAGCGCGAATGCCGATCTTCAAATTCCGTAACTGCATGGAATGCTCCTTGACGGTGGCGTGCAGGCCTCAGGAGCTCGGGCGGGTGGCCAGGCCACCGGTGTGGCGCCAGGCTCTTGATGCGCTGCGGATTTAGTGGTGTTTCTCACCCTCTTGAATAGTTTTTGATTTGGATGATGCCATATGGCCATCATCATTGAACAGCCATTCAATGTAATGGCATGTGCTGACAAAACCGCCAATTGTTGACGGTTTTATCAGGAAAATGCCGTTAAACGATGGCGATGAGCGGGTCGGCTGCAGCCAGGGCCAAGGCGCGGTCAGCCGCAGGCGGGTAGATCCAGACCGAGTTGATCTGGCGCTTCAGGGCCTTGCCTTCCTGGCCGTGCAGCTTCAGTTCGCGCTCCCAACCTTCGCTGAAGGCGGCGCCCCAATCGCCCAGGTCCAGGCAGGTGACGTACTTGGGCTGGCGGTACAGCACCGGCTGCAGGCCGAGCAGGTCGGCGGCGGCATTGTTGCCGGAGTGGCGGCCCATGGGGATGGCGTGCTGGCAGGTCATCAGGGCGTGGTTGCCCAAGTCGTCCACTGCAGCCCAGGCGGTGTCACCGGTGGCGTAAACGTGGTCCTGGCCCAGCACTTTCAGGTGGCCGTCCACTTTCAGCCGGCCGAAGGTGTCGCGCTCACCGGCAACTTGCGCCGTCAACGGGCTGGCCTTGACGCCAACGGTCCAGATCACCGTATTGCTTGGGATGTGCTCGCCGTTGTCTAAAGTGACACCCGCAGCATCGACCGCCACCACCGAAGCACCGGCCAGCCACTCGACCCCGGCCTGTTCACAGGCGGCGACGATCGACGGCGTGATGCCAGCACCCAGCGCCGCACCCACCTGCGCACCCCGGTCGACCACCACCACCCGCAATGCGGCGTCGGCACCGAGGATCGAGCGCAGGCGGGCAGGCATTTCGGTCGCGGTTTCGATACCGGTGAAGCCGCCGCCGCACACCACTACCGTATTACGGGCTGGCGAAGCGGGCAGGGCAGCCAGGCCAACCAGGTGCTGCTCCAGGCGCATGGCCGATTCCATCTGGTCGACATCGAACGCATGTTCGGCCAGGCCGTGAACTGCGGGGCGCGCAACCTGGCTGCCGGCGGCCAGAATCAGCCGGTCGTAAACGATGCGCTGAGGTTGGCCGTTGGCATCGGTGTAGCTGACGCTGCGCCCTTCGGTATCGATGCTGTCGGCGTTGCCCGGGATGAAGTGAATACCAACGGCTTCGAACAGTTCACCCAGCGGTGCCTTCATGCCCTGCACGTCGGCCTCGTAGAAGCGCGGGCGAATGCGCAGTTCTGGCTGGGGTGCCAGCACGCTGATGCTGAGGTCGGCGCGCTGCGCCTGGTCGAGCAGGCGTGCAGCGCTGAGTGCGCTCCAGACACCGGCAAAGCCGGCACCGATGATCAGGATGTTCGATTTCATGAGGGTGCTCCGCAAGGTTCGAAGAGGGCTTCGAGGCCAGAATGGCTGGCCTTCGAATAACTCCGACTATATCGATCGTAGTTTTACTCGACAAGCGTTTTCTCGTTTGGTCGACGAATGCGAGGCGGCCGCGTGGACGAGCTGCCATAACCGAAAATCATGTTATTTGCCCCGGAAATGTCGCTGTAACTCAGCCAGGCCAGCCCTTACGCTTTTGCACAGAGCAGCAAAACGCTCGATGCCTTGGTTGGACTGACCAGTAGAAAACAATAAGGAGTTACCCAATGCCTGCTTTCAAGTTTTCCGGCGTGAACCTGGCCATCACCACCCCGTTCGATGCGCAGGGCAAGGTCGACTACGCACGCTTCGAAAGCCTGATCGAGCGCTACCTCGCTACAGGTATGCATGGCTTTGTCCTCAGTTCTGGAACCGGGATGCACGTGTACTTGAGCGAGGATGAGTCCAAGGAGCTTGTGGCCTTTGGGGCCAAGGTGATCAACGGCCGCGCCCGGGTGATCGCCCAGACCTCCGCGCTGCTGGTCGAAGACGTGGTCGAACGGACCCGTCACGCCAAGGACTGCGGTGCCGATGGCGTGATGGTGCTGCCGCCATTCTTCGAGGGGCCGACCGACGACCAGGGCATCATCGATTTCTATTCCAGCGTGTCCGAAGCCGGCTTGCCGATCATTGGCTACAACGTGCCGCAGGCTGTGGGGGTGGAGGTAACGCCGTCGCTGTTCAAGCGACTGTGCGAGATCCCCAACTTTGTATCGGTCAAGGACAGCAGCGGCGACCTGGCAGCCCAGGCTTCGCTGTCGCGCACCGGCCTGCCGACCCTGAACGGCGCCGACCCGCTGGCGCCTTACGCCTTATTTGCCGGCGCGGCGGGGTTGATCTGGGGCGGTGCGAACCTGGCCCCGAAAACCTGCGTGGCACTGGCCAATGCCGCCAGCGAAGGCAAATGGGCTGAAGTGCAGCAGATCTGGACCAGCCTGGCCCCGGTAATGTCGTTGATCTGGCAGGGCGACTACGTGCAGTCGGTTTATGCCGGCGCGAAAATCATGGGCTTTGACGCGGGCAATCCACGCCGCCCGCTGGCACGCCTTGCTGAAGAGAAATTTGGCGCCCTGCGTGAAGCATTGGCACCGCTGGTAGAGCATGAAGCCTTGGCGTCTTAACCCTTTCAGCCCCTGGTTTTGCCAGTGAAGGGCGAGCAGCGTAATATTTACGACAAAGTTGGTCGGAGATTACGATGTCGCTTTACAGTGCTGGCGTGGAATACGGCATCCATTGCCTGTTGTTTTTGGTGGACGCGCGCGGTGAAACCCGCGATTCCAGCGTGCGCGACCTGGCCGAGCTGCAGGGCGTGCCGCAGGAATACCTGGCCAAGGTCTTCACCAAGCTGGCCCGTGCCGGGTTGGTGGCGGCCACCGAAGGTGTGCGCGGCGGCTTTCGCCTGGCGCGGCCGGCGGCTGAAATCAGCGTGCTGGATATCGTCAATGCCATTGACGGGCCGAAGAAGATCTTCGATTGCCGCGAGGTGCGCGAGCGCTGCTCCTTGTTCGACGGCGCGCCGCCAGGCTGGGCGACCGAGGGTACCTGTGCGATTCATGCCGTGATGCTGGGCGCGCAGAAACGCATGGAAGAAGCGTTGGCGCAGCAGAACGTGCTGGACCTGGCCATGCGCTTCGGGCGCAAGGCTCCGGCCGAGTTCGGCCAGCAGGTCGATGCCTGGATGGGGGAGCGGCGGGAGGTTAAAGGGGCTGGGGATATTCCGGTCAGCCAGGTCTGAATCGGTTGCCTTTACCGGCCCTTTCGCGGGTAAACCCGCTCCTACAAGGTCAGCACAACCTGTAGGAGCGGGTTTACCCGCGAAGAGGCCCTTACAGGCCTACAGTGATCAACGCCCCTCATGTTGCCGCCGATAAGCCCCCGGCTGCACGCCCACCGCCTTGGCAAACGCACGGGTAAATGCCGCCACCGACTGATACCCCACCTGCGCCCCCACTTGTTCCACGGTATGCCCCGCCCGCAGCAACTGGCTTGCATGGCGCATGCGCAGCGCCAGCAACACTTGCCCCGGCGATTGCCCGGCCACTTCGCTGAAACGCTTGAAAAACGCCGAGCGAGATAACCCGGCGCAGGCGGCCATGCTCTCCAGTGACCAGGCCTGCCCCGGTTGCTCGATCAACTGCTCCAGCAAACCGGCAAACGCCGGCTGGCGAGCGAGGGCGACCAGCCCGCCCAGCGCCTGCCCCGCGTGCACCTGCTGACGCAGCACATACAGAAACAGCAAATGTGTCAGCCGCTCCAGCAGCGCCTGTGACGGCCCGGCATCGCGCCGGCACTCTTCCAGAATCAGCTCGAACAGCGCCCGCGCCGCACTGCCGGCGGGGTCTTCGGCGCGCAGCAGAATCCAGTCAGCCAGGCCCTCGACAATCAGCGAAGACAGGCCCGACTGAAAATGAAAGAAACCACAAACCAGCCCGACCCCGTCACTGGCCTCGCTGTCCAGTGCCTGCATCACCCGGCGCGGTTGCGCGCAAGCGTCGGCCGGGTCCTGGTCGCTGGACAAGCGATAAGCCAGGTCGCGCAGCAGGAATACCGCATCACCTTTTTCCAGGCGTACCGGTTGCGGCTGGCCATCGATATGCAGCCAGCAATGGCCCTGCACCACCAGGTGAAAGCTGGCCCTGCCCATGCCCTGGGTGCTGGCGTGCCAGCCACCGCAGTAGCGGCCGACATGAAACAGGCTGGCATCGAGCTGCAGGCCTTCTAATAACCAATCGACAAGCGGGCTGGACGAAATCATCTAATGCAAAGACTCAGGAGCAAGGAAAGGCGACTGATGAATATGGAGGGTAATTCTTATAACCAACAGACTGTAGTGACACCCATCAAGGAGACCACTCCATGTCCTCGCGCATTACTTTACACACCCTGCAGAGCGCCCCGGAAGCGGCACGTCCGTTCCTTGAAAATGCACAGAAGAATTCCGGCTTCATCCCCAACCTGCTCGGTGTGCTGGCCAGTGCCCCGGCGGCGCTGGAAACCTACGTGACTGTTTCGGCACTCAATGGCAAATCCGACTTGAGCCTGGCCGATCGTGAAGTGGTGCAGCTGATTGCCGCCACCCAGCATGGCTGTGACTTCTGCGTGGCCGGCCACACCGCGGTGGCGCTGAACAAGGCCAAGCTGCCGCAGGAGGTAGTCGATGCGCTGCGGGCCCGTGGCGAGCTGCCCAACGCCCGTTACGAAACCCTGGCCGCCTTCGCCCGTGAGGTGATCGCCACCCGCGGCAATGTCAGCGAAGCCACCTACCAGGCTTTCCGTGATGCCGGCTTCAGCGAAGGCAACGCGCTGGAGGTGATTCTTGGCGTCAGCCTCGCAACCCTGTGCAACTTTGCTAATGTGTTCGCCCAGACGCCGCTCAATGACGAGCTTGGCAAATACCGCTGGCAGCCTTCTGCTTGATCCTCGTGTGGCACCGGCCTTACCACGGCCGTTGTAGAAGCGGCCTGGTGCCGTGAATGGGCCGCCAGGCGGCCCGGCGTTCTCAAAGGAGCAAGACCATGCAAGATTGTGCATTTCGACACTGGCTGGATGCCAATGCCGAGGCCATCGACCGGGGCCTGTGCGAGCCACAGCAGGTGCTGGCGCAGATCGCCGAATCGCAGCTGTTGCGTGTAGGTGTCGACCCGGCCCTGGGCGGCACGGGCGGGCAGGTGACCGATGCAGTCGAGGCCATTGCCGCCATCGCCAGCCGCTCGCTGGCATCTGCTTTTGTCTGCTGGGGCCAGCGCGCCTTTATCGAATACTTGCTGCACAGCCCCAACCAGTCGCTGCGCGAGCGTTTGCTGCCACGCCTGCTGACCGGCGAACTGGCCGGCGCCACCGGGCTGTCCAACGCCATGAAGTTCCTTTCCGGGATCGAAGCGCTGCAGGTGCGTGGCCGCCCAGCAACCGATGGCTGGCACCTGGAAGGGCGCCTGCACTGGGTGACCAACCTGCGCAAGAGCGGTTTCGTGGTGGCGGCGGCCATCGAAGACGAAGCGGGCGGTGCACCGTTCGTGCTGGCCATTCCGTCCGACGCGCACGGCCTTGAGCGTTCCGATGACTTGCAACTGATGGGCCTGCAGTCGAGCAACACGGCCGCCTTGGCCTTCCACCAGGTGCAACTGGCGCGTGACTGGCTGCTGCATGAAAATGCCCGCGAGTTCCTGCCACGGGTACGCCCGGCGTTCCTGGCGCTGCAATGCGGCATGGCCATCGGCTTGGCGCGGCGGGCACTGCAAGAGGTGCAGGCGCACCTGCATGGCCGTGCCTCGTTCCTCGATGAAGCCCGCCAGGTGCTCAGCGAACGCTTGGAAAATACCGTCAGCGAGCTCAAGCAGGGCCTGCTCGATGGCCGCTTCCAGCAACAGCCGGCAGCCTTGTTCAAGCTGCGCATTACCCTGGCCGAGAGCGCTGCCGACGCGGTGCAGCTGGAGTTGCAGGCCAGTGGTGGCAAGGCCTACCTCAGCGAGTACGGCGAAGGCTTTGCGCGCCGCTGGCGCGAGTCGGCCTTTGTGCCGATCGTCACCCCAAGCCTGGTGCAACTGCGCGCCGAGCTGCAACGCCAGGCGGGCGCCGCATGAGTGCAGTGTTGCTCGAGGCGCGTGATATCAGCCTGGGCTACCCGCGCGAGGGCGGCTGGCAGCAGGTGCTGGCGCAGTTCGACCTGCAATTGGCGCCGGGCGAGGTGGTGAGCATCCTGGGCCCCAGCGGTGTCGGCAAGTCCAGCTTGCTGCGGGTGCTGGCCGGCCTGCAACCGCCAGGTGGCGGGAGCGTGAGCCTGCATGGCCAGCCGCTGCAAGGCCCGCACCCACGCCTGGCGGTGGCCTTTCAAGACCCGAGCCTGCTGCCTTGGCTGAGCCTGGAAAAAAACGTTGCCTTCGGCCTGGACTTCGCCCGCCAGCCCAAGCTGGCCGCTGCCGAACGCCGTGCGCGCATTGACCATGCAATTGCCGCCGTGGGCCTGGCCCACGCCCGTGGCCAGTACCCGGCGCAGCTGTCTGGCGGCATGGCCCAGCGTACCGCGCTGGCCCGCTGCCTGGCTCGCCAGCCGGAAGTGCTGTTGCTCGACGAACCGTTTGGCGCGCTGGATGAAGTGACCCGCGCCGACATGCAGCAACTGCTGCTGCAACTGATCGCCACCCATAACACGGCGGCGGTACTGATTACCCACGATATCGACGAAGCCCTGCTGCTGTCCGACCGGGTGCTGCTACTGGGCAACCACCCAGCGCACATCCTCGGGCAGTGGCACATCGACCTGCCGCAACCACGGACGCAGCGGGTCGAAGAGCTGGGCGCCTTGCGCATCGAGATTCTTAAAACCCTTCGGCGGGCAAGCCGCACAGTCGAACCTACTCCAACCCCGTTGCCCTCGGAGGCTGTCCATGTGCATGGATGACTGCTGTTCCACTTCTTCGCGTCGTGATTTCCTCAAGCTCGGTGCCATGCTGACCGCCGCGGGTGCGCTGCCGTTGCTGTCGAGCCTGCAGGCCCGCGCCGCCGCCGAGCCGGACGCGCCGGTGCGCATCGGCTACCTGCCGATCACCGACGCCACGCCATTGCTGGTGGCGCACAATAACGGCCTGTTCGAGGCTGAAGGCATCAAGGCCGAGCGACCGGTGTTGCTGCGCAGCTGGGCTCAAGTGATCGAGGCGTTCATTTCCGGCCAGGTCAATGTCATCCACCTGTTGTCGCCAATGACCGTATGGGCCCGCTACGGCAGTAAGGTTCCGGCCAAGGTGGTGGCCTGGAACCACGTCGGCGGTTCGGGCCTGACCGTGGCCCCGGACATCAGCGACATGAAACAGCTCGGTGGCAAGACCGTAGCCATCCCGTTCTGGTACTCGATCCATAATGTGGTGCTGCAGCAGATGCTCAACGACAATGGCCTGACGCCAGTGTCCAGGCCAGCCAATGCGCAGTTGGCCGCCAACGAGGTCAACCTGCTGGTGTTACCGCCCTCCGACATGCCGCCGGCACTGGCCAGCAAGCGCATCGCCGGCTACATCGTCGCCGAACCGTTCAACGCCCTGGCCGAAAACCTCAAGGTCGGCCGCGTGCAACGCTTTACGGGGGATGTGTGGCGCAACCATGCCTGTTGCGTGGTGTTCATGCACGAACACGACTTGAACAACCGCCCGGAGTGGTCGCAGAAGGTGGTCAACGCCATCGTCAAGGCCCAGCATTGGACCCGTGACCACCGCGCCGAAGCTGCCGCCTTGCTGTCCAAAGCCGGCCCCAACAAGTACACGCCGCATGAGCCCGCCGTACTGACCAAGGTCCTGGCCCCGGCGGCAGAAGACCGCGCGGGCTACATTGCCAGTGGCGCGATTCGCCATCAGCAGTGGGATGAAAAGCGCATCGACTTCCAGCCATACCCGTTCCCCAGCTACACCGAAGAGCTGGTCAAGCGCCTGAAGACCACCCTGATCGAAGGCGACAATGCGTTCCTCGACGGGCTGGACCCGGCGCATGCCGCTCGCGACCTGGTTGACGACCGTTTCGTACGTAATGCCATCGCTGCTGTGGGGGGCCCGTCGGTGTTCGGCATTGCCGACAACTTCGAGCGTAGCGAGGAGTTCGCGGTCTGATGCGCACGCATGTCGTACATGCCGGGCTTGGCCTGGCTGGGTTATTGGGCTTGTTGCTGTTGTGGTGGGCCGGCGTGGCCGTGTTTGGCCAGGCCGATGGCCTGTCGGCGCGTTTTTCGCCGGCAGCCACCTTGGCCAGCCTGGCCGAGTTGCTGGGGCAGGGCGAGGTTTACGGGCATATCTGGGTCAGCCTCAAACGCATCCTGATCGGGCTGTTGCTGGCGCTGCTGATAGGCGTACCGCTGGGCTTGCTGGTGGGCAGCTACCGGCACCTGGAGGCGGCAACCACGCCGGCGTTTCAGTTCCTGCGCATGATCTCGCCGTTGTCATGGATGCCGGTGGTGGTGATGCTGATGGGCGTGGGGGATCAGCCGATCTACTTCCTGCTGGCGTTTGCGGCGTTATGGCCGATCCTGCTCAACACGGCCGCCGGGGTCCGGCAACTGGACCCGCGTTGGCTGCAACTGAGCCGCAGCTTGAGTGCCACGCGCTGGGAGACCTTGTGCAAGGTGATCGTGCCGGGCGTGATTGGCCATGTGCTGACCGGTGTGCGGCTGGCTATCGGTATTTTGTGGATCGTGCTGGTGCCGTGCGAAATGCTCGGGGTGAGTGCGGGGCTGGGGTATTTCATTCTCGATACCCGCGACCGGCTGGCGTATTCCGAGCTGATGGCGATGGTACTGCTGATTGGTGTGCTGGGCTTCATGCTCGATGCCCTGGCCCGCGGGTTGCACCGGCGCTGGGTGCATGGCTGAAGGGCCAATGGGGCCTCTTCGCGGGTAAACCCGCTCCTACAGATACAACACAGGTCTCGAATTGTGGGAGCGGGTTCACCCGCGAAGAGGCCTTAAGATCAATGCACCGTCTTGCGCTGCCGCACACATTCCTGCGCTTGGGCAGCCAGCTCATCCAGCCGCTCATCACGCATCTGTTCCGCCTCGATCATGGCATCCTCACCCTGCTGGTTAAGCAGGTAGGTATGAATCTGCAGCACTTCCGCCGTCTGGTAGATCGGCGCAATGTCCAGCCGCCCGATCAACGCGCCGCTGGCCTGCCCGGTGCTGCTCATCAGCACCTGCGGGCCGTTGGCGGCCACCACTTGCATGCCCATGGCCTCGAACCACGGCACCTGGCTGGCGAAGGCGTTCAGTTCCACACACCCATGACGCGCCTGCAGGTCGCCGAGCAGGGCGCGGGCAATGCCTTGGCGCCGATGGCTGGTGAGCACGGCGAGGAATTCCAGGGCGCAGGCCTGCCGATCGTCCTCGGCCGGCAGGGACAGGGCAAAGCCTAGCAACTGGTCCGGTGCGTCGGCGTCCAGCGCCAGGGTCAGCGCCACGGCCAGGCCGCGGCTGCCGTCCAGGGCTTGCAGGTACTGGTGCACCTCCATGCCGACGCCGTACTGGTACAGCGGATACAGCGGGTTGTCGACCGTGATGGCGACACTGCTCAGGTCGCCGACATTGTGGATTACCAGCTCGCGGATCTGGTTCTGGAAGGATTCGGGCGGCACGCTGTCGAGGCGGCTCAGGATGAACATCGGGGGGCAGGCTCCGGCGGGTAGGAATACAGCCCGCGCCGTGTTGGCGCGGGCTGTACAGTTTAACCGGTTTTGCCGGTTCAGCCTTGTGCCCGTAATGCACCGAGCATCAGGTCGAGGTTTTGCACCGCCGCGCCAGAGGCGCCTTTGCCCAGGTTGTCGAACACCGCGGTGAGCAAGACCTGGCCATGCTCAGGGTTGGCGTACAGCGCCAGGCGCAGGTCGTTACTGCCGTTCAGCGCTTCAGGGTCGAGGTTGGCGGCGATGCCCTGCTGCTGCAGGGGCATCACCTGGACGTGGCGGGCACCTTGGTAATGTTGCTCCAGGCAGGCTTGCAGCTGTTCGGCGCTGACCTGGCCTGGCAACAGGCGCAACTGCACAGGAATGCTCAGTACTATGCCCTGGCGGTAGGCGCCGTAGCCGGGCATGAATATTGGCCGTGCCGACAGCCCGGCGTGCTGCTGGATCTCGGGTACGTGCTTGTGTGCCAGTTCCAGCCCGTACAGTTGCAGGGTAGGCGCTTTGTCGGTGCCGGGTTGCTCATGCCGTTCAACCGCCGCGCGGCCGCCGCCGGAATAGCCAGAGATCGCGTGGATGTTCAGCGGGTAGTCGGCAGGCAGCAGGCCGGCCATGACCAGTGGCCGAAGCAGGGCAATGGCGCCGGTGGGGTAGCATCCGGGGTTGCTGACGCGCTTGCTTTGCGCGATGCGCTCGGCCTGCTGATCGTCCAGTTCCGGCAGGCCATAAACCCAGCCTGGGGTGGTGCGGTGCGCGGAGCTAGCGTCGATCACCCGTACCTGTGGGTTGTGGATGGCGGCCACGGCCTCGCGGGCGGCGTCGTCCGGCAGGCACAGCAGGGCGATGTCGGCGATGTTGATCGCTTCGCGGCGGCGATGCGGGTCTTTGCGTTCGGCCTCGGGCAGGGTCAGCAGGCGCAGGTCGGTGCGGCGTTGCAGGCGTGCATGGATCTGCAGGCCAGTGGTGCCTTGGTCGCCGTCGATGAAGACAACTGGGGTGAGCATGGTCGGGGTCCGGTGGGGGAGGGATGGCCTATGCTCGCTTGTGGCGTTGGTAATGAAAATTTGAATATGATGATCGTCGTATTCAGGTTTTCTGAATCTGATCGTGAATCCGCTCCTACAAAGGGCGGCGCTGTTTTGACCAAATGGGGGAACCTGTGGGAGCGGGTTCACCCGCGAATAGGCCTGCACAGACAATGCGAGAAATCAGCCTCGACCGCCTCCGCACCTTGGTGGTTATCACCGACCTCGGCTCGTTTGCCGAGGCCGCCCGCCAGCTCAACCTCGCGCCACCCACCATCAGCCTGCACGTGGCGGAGCTGGAGGCGCGCATTGGCGCGCCGTTGCTTACCCGCACCCGTGGCCAGGTGCGGCCCACGGCCATTGGTGAAACCCTGCTGACCCGTGCCCGCCGCCTGCTGGCCGACGCTGACCTGGCGCTGGACGAAGTACGCCGCCAGGTCGAAGGCCTGACCGGTCGAGTGCGCCTGGGCGCTTCTACCGGGGCCATCGCCCATCTGCTGCCACAGGCACTGGCGCGCCTGCGGGTGGAACACCCGGGGATCGACGTGCAAGTGCAGGTGCTGACCTCCCAGGCATCACTGGCCGGCTTGCGCGAGGGTACGCTAGATATCGGCCTGGTGGCCTTGCCGCAGGTGGCGGGCAAAGGCCTTATGGTTACCCCCTGGCGGCGTGACCCGATCCTGGCGTATGTGCCGGCCGACTGGCAGCCACCGGCCAAGGTCACTCCGGCCTGGCTGGCGCAACGGGCGTTGATCCTAAACGACAACAGCACCCAGCTGTCGCGGGTGACGGGTGAGTGGTTCGCGGCGGCAGGGTTGTACCCGGCGCCGCGTATCGAGCTGAACTACAACGATGCGATCAAGAGCCTGGTCGGCGCCGGGTATGGGGCGACCCTGCTGCCGCAGGAGGGCGAGGCGGCAGAGCTGGACCGGCGTATCGCCCGCAGGCCGCTGCGCCCGGGGTTGTGGCGGCAGTTGGGCATCGCCTGCCGGGAAGGGCAGGTTGAACGGGCCACAGGGTATGTGTTGAAGGCGTTGGAGCGGTTGCGCCAGTAAGAGGGTTGTATGCCGAGGCCGGGTTACCGCTGGGCTGAAGCGCGGCGGGGCAGGCACGGCGCAACTATGCTATTCCTGCGTCGAGACGCATGTACCTCGACGAACCTTAGGGTTTTCCAGGAGAACGCTCCATGAAATCCACGAAATGCATACCCTTGCTGGTGATTGCCTCTGTCCTCAGTTTTGCCGCACACGCAGACCCTGCAAGCAACTGTGCGGCCAAGATCAAGGAGCTTGAAGACATCAAGAAATCCGATGGCCAGGCAATCCATGGCGGCATGGCGCACGATTACAGCGAGCTTTTGAAACAGGCCAAGGAAGGGCAGGCAGCTGGAGACATGACCAAGTGCCAGGCCTCGGCTGACCGGGCCAAGACCATCTACAACAAGGCGCGCGGGAAGTAGGCGCAAGCCTGCACTGGCCTCTTCGCGGGTAAACCCGCTCCTACAGAAAGCATCGCTGGCCCTTGTAGGAGCGGGTTTACCCGCGAAGAGGCCAGTGCAGGATGGCCCGGTCAGAACCAGCGATCGTTCTTCTTCCGCCCACGGGTCAGCGCCGGCAGGATCAACCCCGCCAACAACCCCGCGCCGGCAATGCTGCCGCCATACACCATGTAGCGCATCATCACCTGCTTGTTCTCGTCGCCAAGGCGCGCCTGGGTATCGCGCAGCTCTGACTGGCTTTGGTCAAACTGCTCGTTCAATGCCTTGTTGCGCGCCTCCAGCTCGTCGATCAGTTTTTTGCGCGAATCGAGCGTTTCCTGCATGCCCTGCACGCGGTTTTTCCAGCTGTCGTCGATGGTCTTCAACTGGCCGGTCAGTTCTGTGACCTGGCTATCGAGCATCGGCAAGCGTTCGTTCTGCCCGGGCACCGACTGCAGGTCGTTGCTGAGGATCCACACCACATCACCGTTCTGCCCGCGCACCTGGCTGTAATTGCCCTGGCTGCCGAGCAAAGTCAGCTTTTGCCCGGACTTGAGGGTGCCGACAATGCGGTGGCCATCGGTCGGGCCGCTCCGCACATAGGTGCTCAGGCTGTCGCTGACCCAGCGCGCATCGCTGGCGGGCTCTTCGGCGTGCACCGGTGCGGCAAGGGCCACCAGGGCGGCAATCAGGCCGCCGCGCAGGGCAGGGAGGGCGGAGGCTGTTGGGCGGGATTCGGGCATGTTGGGTCTTCGCTGAAACAGGACAAAAGTAGGCCCGGTGACTGGGCCGATGAACCGGTCGGTGAGTTGACCGTCAGCGAAAGACCGTATTTTTGTCAGCAGGTTCATCACCGGATATCGGAAATGTCTGCAGGATGTTGCGGGACCCGACCCAGGGCGGTGTGTTGGTGATGGCGAAGTTGTCGAAACCTTCGCGGTCCTTTGTAGGAGCGGCTTTACCCGCGAACGCCGCAAAACTGGCATCTTGTCAGGTGGTCCGATGGTTGCGGTATGCCCGACGCAGAGGGCTAGACTAGAAAGCCCACTCTCGATCATGGAGCAAGACCATGGCTGCCAAAAACAGCATCTGCCTCTGGTACGACCACGATGCCGAAGAGGCGGCGAATTTCTATGCCAGCATATTCCCTGACAGCAAAGTGATTACCGTGCACCAGGCGCCTGGTGATTACCCCTCTGGCAAGCAAGGTGACGTGATCACCGTTGAGTTCACCGTTATGGGTATTCCCTGCGTTGGGCTCAATGGCGGCAAGGCCTTCAGCCACTGCGAGGCGTTTTCGTTTCAGGTCAGTACCGAAGACCAGGCCGAGACCGACCGCCTGTGGCATGCGATTGTCGATAATGGCGGCGAGGCCAGTGTGTGCGGTTGGTGCAAGGACAAATGGGGGATTTCCTGGCAGATCACCCCGCGCATCCTTATCGAAGCCATCGGCCACCCGGACCGTGCAGCGGCCAAGCGGGCGTTCGAGGCCATGATGCAGATGGGCAAGATCGATGTGGCCAGGATCGAGGCGGCGTTGAAGGGTTGAGGCCTTATGCTGCCTGCTCCCACGCCTGTGGGAGCAATTGTCTTATATCGCTCTCTGGCCAGCACTGGCCCTTGTAGGAGCGGCCTTGTGTCGCGATGGGCTGCAAAGCAGCCCCAGGGTTTGCGCACAGATGCACAAATTGCCGGGGCTGCTAAGCAGCCCATCGCGACACAAGGCCGCTCCTACAGTTGACTGCGTTAGCCTATCTGGTGAGCGCGGCATAGCCGGTGCCATCCTGATCAGGGCCTGAACGGGCTGGCTGTGCTTGACCATGCGTTTTTGTAATCAATAGGCCGTAGAAAAAGTCGATGTCATACGCTGCGGCCCCCGCCCTAGACTCAGTTGCATGCAGAAGGCTGCGCTGTTCATCAAAATGACCATTCGGATGCGGCCGCATCAAATCGCGATCAGGCCCATAGAGGCCCCGACGCACCGCTGTTTTCCAGATAACAAGAACCAGGAAATCCGCAAGCCATGATGACATCGCCGTTCTCGATCCCCGCCAGCGCCCGCCGAATCGACCCGTCCCGCCAGCGCGCCACCGCACTCAAGGCCGATGGCTCGGTCGATGACAACGACCGCACCGAAATCGGCCCTACGCCGTTGGCCTTTGCCGAGTGGGCCGCGCTTGGCCTGCAGGCGCCGCACCTGCCAACCCTGCGCGAATACCGCCTGCAACGCATCCGCGAGCAACTGGTCGCCCGCGACCTGGGTGGCATCCTGCTGTTCGACCCGCTGAACATCCGTTACGCCACCGACACCACCAACATGCAGCTGTGGACCACCCACAACCCTGCGCGTGCCTGTTTTGTCGCCGCCAGTGGCCATGTGGTGTTGTGGGACTTCCATGGCTGTGACCACCTTTCTGCGCACTTGCCGCTGGTCAGCGAGCTGCGCAGTGGTGCTTCGTTCTTCTACTTCGAAACCGGTGACCGTACCGATGAACATGCCCGGCGCTTCTGCGCCCAGGTCGACGAACTGCTACGCACCCATGCCGGCAACAACCGCCGCCTGGCCGTGGACCGGATTGAAGTCGCCGGCCTGCGTGCCCTCGATGCGCTTGGTGTGCAGGTGCATAACGGCCAGGAGGTCACCGAGTTTGCGCGGTTGATCAAAGGCCCCGACGAAATCCTCGCCATGCGCTGTGCAGTGGCCGCTTGTGACGCTTCCGTCGCAGAGATGCGCCAGGCCATGCGTGCCGGCGCTACCGAAAACGATGTCTGGGCCGCGCTGCACAGCGGCAATATCCGCCGTGGGGGCGAGTGGATCGAAACCCGCATCCTCAGTTCCGGCCCGCGAACCAACCCCTGGTTCCAGGAGTCCGGCCCGCGGGTGCTCAGCGATGGCGACCTGCTGTCATTCGACACCGACCTGATCGGCGTGTATGGCTTTTGTGTGGACATGTCGCGCAGCTGGATCTGCGGCGACCTGGAGCCCACTGCCGAGCAGAAGCGCCTGTACCGCATTGCCCATGAGCATATCCACGTCAATGCCGACATGGTCAAACCCGGTGTGCGCTTCACCGAACTCACCCACAACGGCCATCGCCTGCCTGAGCGCTGCCGCGAGCAGCGCTACGGGGTGATGTTCCATGGTGTGGGGTTGTGTGACGAGTACCCGAGCATTCGTTACCCGGAGGACCTGGAGTCCTATGGCTACGAAGGCGAGCTGCAGCCAGGCATGGCGCTGTGCGTGGAGGCGTATGTAGGCGAAGTGGGCGGGCGTGACGGGATCAAACTGGAGAACCAGTTGCTGGTGACCGAGGATGGCTATGAGCTGTTGACCCATTACCCGTTCGAGGAAAGCTTCTTGCGCGATTGATTTGAAGCGCACAACTACATTCCTGTGGGCGGGTCTACCCGCGAATGCGGCGGTGCATGCTGGGGAAGAACGCCGCCCGTGCCGCGCCAGTCGGCATTGGCCAGCTTCCGCGTGTGCTCGGCAGCCAGCACATCCGGGCGCCGCTGCAGCAGGCTTGAAGGCAGGCCCGCCGGACGCTGACCAGCAGCGCTGCATCGAGGCGGTCGGCCTCTGGCAGCAGCTTGGGCTGGGCCTGGCGATCTGTCGGGGTATTGCCGAAGCGCATGGCCTCCGCCTGACGGCTAAGGCCTCGATCATGCCGGGGCACGACCCGATTCGCTCGGTGTATGGAGTGGGGTATAGCCTGGAGTTCGAATAGTCAGCATCTAAAAGCCCGCGCGATCCCCCTGTAGGAGCGGCCTTGCGTCGCGATGGGCTGCGAAGCAGCCCCGGTTTTTCAGCTTCGCAGCACAAATTGCTGGGGGCTGCTTCGCAGCCCATCGCGACGCAAGGCCGCTCCTACAGGGGACCGCGCAGACCTGGGGAGTCAGGTTTCGGAAACCTCGCTCGCTGCCGCGGCCGGTTTCACCGAAGCCTTCTTCTCCTGCACCACAATGTAAAACTCCTCCCCATGCTTCACCGCCCCGTACAGCACGGCCTTTTCAATCAGCTCGTTGCCGCGCAGGTGGCGCAGCATCATCGGGTCCTTGCGCAGGTCACGGTACAGCGCCAGGCACAGCAGCACCATCACCACCACGAACGGCAGGGCCACGACGATGGTCAGGTTCTGCAGCCCGGTCAGGGCCTCGCCTGGGTCGCGCGGGTCGCCGATCGCCAGCATGATCGCCGCCACCGTACCGGTCAGCGCGCCCCAGAAAATCACCGTGCGCCTGGATGGCGCAGTGGTGCCGTGCTCCGACAGCGTGCCCATCACCAGCGAGGCTGCGTCGGCACCAGAGACGAAGAAGATGCCCACCAGCACCATCACCAGTACCGAGGTCGCCGAGGCCAGCGGGTAGCTGTCCAGCAACTGGTACAGTGCGTGATTGCTATTGACCGCACCGTTGGCCAGCTGGAACGCGCCTTCACGCAGGGCGTCGATGGCCGCCCCGCCGAACACGGTGAACCACACCAGGCTGACCAGGCTCGGTACCAGCAGTACCCCGGTGACGAACTGGCGAATGGTGCGGCCGCGGCTGATGCGGGCGATGAACATGCCCACGAATGGCGTCCAGGAAATCCACCAGGCCCAGTAGAACACGGTCCAGCCGGCCAGCCAGCTGTTCATCTGCTCGCCGCCGCTGGCGTTGGTACGGGCCATCATCTCCGGCAACAGCTTGATGTAGATGCCCAGCGAGGTCGGCAACAGGTTGAGCATCAGCAGGGTCGGCCCGACCATGAACACGAACACCGCCAGCACCAGCGCCAGCACCATGTTGGTGTTGGACAGCCACTGGATGCCCTTGCCTATCCCCGACACCGCCGAGGAGACAAAGGCAATGGTGAGCAGGGTAATGATCGAGATGTAGAACAGCTTGCCGGGGCTCTCGACCCAGCCGTTGTATTCCAGACCGCCGGCAATCTGCAGTGCGCCCAGGCCCAGCGAAGCAGCCGAGCCGAACAATGTGGCGAAAATTGCCATCATGTCGATCAGCCGACCGAGCGGGCCATTGGCATGCTTGCCGATCAGCGGCCGAAAGGCGGCGGAAATCAACTGCGAGCGGCCACGGCGGAAGGTACCATAGGCAATGACCAGACCGACGATGGCATACATGGCCCAAGGGTGCAGGGTCCAGTGGAACAAGGTGGTGGCCATGGCCACCTGCATCGCTTCACTGGTCTGCCCGGCAGCCGAGCCGGGCGGCGGCGACACGTAGTGCGACAGCGGTTCGGCGACACCGAAGAACATCAGGCCGATGCCCATCCCGGCGCTGAACATCATTGCCACCCAGGACACCGTGCGGAACTCCGGTTGTTCGCCGTCACGGCCTAGCGGCACCCGGCCATAACGGCTGGCGGCCAACCACAGCACGAACACCACGAACAGGGTCGAGGTGAGCACGAAGAACCAGCCGAAATTGAGAATGACCCACGACTGCGCGCTGGAGGCGCTGCTGGCGAGGCTGGCCTGGTTGAGCAGCCCCCAGAGCACGAAGGCGATGGCCAGCAGGCTGGTGAAACCAAACACGATCCAGTCCAGCTTGCCCTCGAAACGCCGGTCCTGGCGGGCTTCTGCGGTTTTCGAGGGGTCGGTAACGCCTAGGTCGAGTGTTTCGCTGATGTGTTCCTTTGCCATGAATGCTCAGGCCCCTGTGTGGCTTACCTGCACGCGCAGGCTTGTTGTTGTGTGGGCTACCGAGTCCGCAGGCGAGCTCGGCGGGGTGGACTGCTGGCGCGATTATCCTGTGCCGCAAACGCCGGCTCCTGTCCCGATAACGCCGCGGGGCGTCCCTTGCGCGACCTGGCAAATACTTTTAGTTCTGGGGGCAGTGGCCCTTTCTGCCTCGGCTTCTGGTACCCTGATGGGCATTACCCAGGCCCGCACATTCGAGCCGCGTAGAAGCGCTGCTGCTTGTGGGCCTGGACGTACCAGGAAACGGAGATTCGTCAAAATGGCCACTGACCGTGTGAGCCTGATTCATTTCGATAAATTGAGCATGAGCCCTGCCGCTGCCGACCGGTTCCAGAAAGCCCTCGACGCGCTGGAAGCGCTCAAGCTGCAGGACCGTTACGCGTACCTCATCGCTCCTTATCTGGGTGATATTGCTGACGCCTCCGACGCCGAACAATTGGCCACTGCCCTGGATCAGGGTTTGCGCGTGGTCGACGATCTGCTGGCTGCCCACTCGGTAAGCAAGGCCAAGGCCGAGGAAGTGCGCCAGGTGTTCAACAACGCCGGCGAGCGGGCGCGGGCAGAATTGCCTGGCTGAGGCGCCAAGGCCGCGGCTGAGGTACCTGGCATTTTTGTTAGTTTGTGCTCCGGTTAAAACGCTGTAGCGTTGCTTCTGTCTCGTCAAATTGATGGATGGAGCCGAAAATGCGTGGAGCACAACCTGGCAGATATACTGCCTACGGTCATGTTGCATTAGAAGGCAACTTGCAACCTTCGTTAGGGTTCAATGGCGAGCGTGTTGATTGGTTGTTGAAAACGTACTTTCTGGGGAATGGCCGGCGCCACTACAGCCCTGGCATGATGCGTTTTTTGTCACCGGATGGTTTAAGCCCATTTGCAGCAGGTGGCATGAATGCCTATGCGTATTGTGCGGGTGATCCTGTGAATTTTATTGACCCTACAGGGAAGTCTCGCAAATCTGGAATGTCAACTCTTCGTGGTAAGACCAAGTTCAATAAATCACTGCTGCGCAAATCTACCCACTTGAAAGCACCCGCTGGTGATGCCGTGGATGCTGTGGACGGCAGCTTGGTTCAAGTTTCAAAAAAAGTGCAAGCTGACAGGCCGGGCCCGAAGTCCGAGTGGATCTATACAAACACTGTGGCAGGTCCCCGGCTGCATAAAGCTCACATTGATAGGCGGCATCAGGTTCCAAGTGCAACAGTCAGTTGATAATGTTGAGCCGATTGGTTGCCAGCAGTTGCAGATGATCCGTCAACACTTCAACAGGGA
>NZ_JBIVHY010000024.1:30826-82763 GCF_044749445.1 Pseudomonas sp. NPDC089408 | reverse complement strand
ACGCGATCATTGTAGGAGCGGCTTCAGCCGCGAACACCGGCGCAGCCGGTGCCATGCACCGCGTCGCCTGCTTCGCGGGTAAACCCGCTCCTACAAGGTCTGAGAATGCGCAACCGGCCAATAAAAAAGGGCGGCATAGCGGCCCAATGCCCCAGGTAGGCTGCCTTGCAGGCAACCGACCTGGTTTTCTACATACCGCTGATCGAGGCCGTTAACGCCCCATCGCCCGCGCGGCATCGGCGGTGTACATGTCCGGTGTGAACTTGGCTTCGTTGAGGATCGGCCCTTTCTTCGCTTCGTTGGTCATGCCGTAACCGGTGTACTGGCCAGAGTTCAGGTCCATGAAAAACTGCGAGCCAGCCTGCCAGGCACTCATGTCCGGGTGGTAGTAGTAGTTGATCATTGCATGCTTCCACAGGGCACCACGGCTGTCGTAGTTGTCTGCCAGCACCGAGTTCCAGGTGTCTTCGTCGATAAACAGCACACGCTTGCCATAGACATGGCGATAGCCTTCCTTCAACTTCGCCTCAAGCACCCACACCCGGCGCAGTTCATAGCGCATGTAGTCGGGGTTGGGGTGGTTCGGGGTCAATATGCTGGCGTATTTCACATCACCGGCATTGGGCTTGTAGGCATTGGCTGGCACATAGATTTCACGCTTGCCGATCAATGTCCAGTTGAAGCGCTCGGGCGAGCCGTTGTACAGGCGGTCCTCGTCCACGGTCATGGTGCCGTTGGTGCCAATCATCGGCTGGTCATAGCCGTAGCCGGGCAGCTGCCGCACGCGGCGGGTGGATGGGCTGTAGCTCCAGGCCTGACGCGGGTTGGCCAGGAAGTTGTAGGGCTCATGCGAAATGCTCACCACGCCATTGTCCCGCGCAGGCTTCAAGGTGGTGTTCCAGCTCATCGCCTGTACGCCATCTTCGGTCTTCGGCTCGACGGTCGGCGAGTTGGCCTGGGACATGTTGCGGGCGTGCGCACGCCCCCAGCCAATGCTGCCGTTGGGCAATACCGACGCCAGGTCGCTGACTTTTTCTTCGGTATAGGCACGGGCTGGCAACTGGTGATTCCACAAAAGCTCCAGGCCGTTCTTCGGGATCGGGAACGGTACCTGGCCAAGGCCCTCGATGCCCATGCCGTCATCAACCAGCCTGGCATGCAAGGCGTTGTGTTTTACCCGCTCGCAAACGTAGTCCGGGTAGCGAAAGTCGCGGTGCCCCGGGTAGATGTTCATTTTGTAGGTGGTGGGGTAGCGCTTGAACAATGCCTTTTGGCCTTCGGTCAGGTGGCTTTCATACTGGCTCATGTTCTGCGCCGTAATCACCAGTACCGGCTTTTCGTTGGCGTAAGGGTCAACCGGCTGATCACCGGAAAACTTCACGTGGTTCCAGCCCGGCACTTCACCCAGGTACTTGCCGGTGTAGGGTGGAATGGTGCCCTCGGCATTGCCGGCCTTTTCAGCACCGACGCAGGTCAGTTGATTACCGAGCTTGGCCGCTTCTTCTGGCGAGACTTGCGCAAGTGCGTTGCCTTGCAGGCCGATATTGACGGCCACTGCTGCTACGAACATCACGCCTGTTGTTGTTTTCATCGGTTGACTCCTTCGCAGACCAGGACTACTGGGGTACTCCATTGTTCCTGATCTGCCGGGGAGAACATCGTCCGGAAAGACTACGCGGTCAGGCGTCGACCAATAATTCCCTGAGCTGCGCCTTGATCAGCTTGCCCGACGCATTGCGCGGCAAAGGGGTGTGCAGCAGGTGCACCTCGGCCGGTACCTTGTAAGCCGCCAGCCGCTGCCCGATAAAGGCACAGACCTGCTCGCTGGACGGCGCCGGCACCTGCTCGCAGCGCAATACCAGCGCCAACCGTTCACCCAGGTCATCGTCGGCAATTGCAAAGGCAGCGGCTTCGACCACGCCAGGCATTTCGCAGATGCACGACTCGACCTCGCTGGCGGAGATCATCTCGCCGGCACGGTTGATAAGGTCCTTGGCCCGGTCGGTGATGTAGAGAAAACCCTCATCATCCAGGTGGCCAATATCCCCGGTATCCAGCCAGCCGTCCTGCACCGCCTCGGCGCTGGCCTGCGGCAACTGCCAGTAGGCATTCATCAGGGTCGGGGAGCGCAACCAGATCAGGCCACTGTGCCCGGCCGGCAGCGGCGAACCCGGGTCAGGGCCAATGCACACATCGACAATCGGCAGCGGCCAGCCGACCGAGTCGGGCTTGTAGGCGAACTGATCGCCACCCACGGCGGCGCAAATGCCGTTGCTCTCGGTCAGGCCATAACCACTGCCACCAATGGCCAGGGGTTTGAGCCGGGTGATATGGGCCAGCAACCGGCTGGAAGCGGCCGCCCCGCCAAGGCCCAGGCCATAGAGGGAGTCGCTGTCGCTGCTGGCGAAGCGCGGCGAGTTGAGCAACTGCTGCATCATGACCGGCGCACCGTTGAACTGGGTGCAGCGCTCGTCACGGATCAGGTCGAACGCCTTGTCCACGTCCCACTTGTACATCAGCAGCAAACGTCGGCCACTGCGTAGCGCCAACAGAAATTGTGCATGCAGGCCGCTGACATGGAACAACGGCACCGCCATCAGGTTGGTCGGCGGCAAGCCGCTGTCGATCACCGCCTTGATCCGCTCGGGCGAGCTCAGCGCGCAAAATGCCCCCTGGAATTCCAGCGCTGCCAGTGCCTGGCAAATGGCCCGGTGGCTGGACAACACACCCTTGGCGCGGCTGGTAGTGCCCGAGGTGTAAAGAATCAGCGCCGGGTCATCAGGCGCGATGCTGATGGGCGGCAGTGCCAGCAACGGCGCCTCTGCCAGCGCCTCGTAAGGTTGGCAATTGGACGGCAACGCCTGCCCGGCCGCGCCGACCACAATGGCAGGCAAGCGCTCGTCGATCAGGTCACCTTTAAGGAACTGCAGGCGCTGCAGGTCACACACTAGCACCCGCGCGCCGCTGTCCTGCAACCCGTGCAACAGCTCGTCACGCAGGCCCCAGCTATTTAGCGGTACGCACACCGCGCCGCAGCGTTGAATCGCCACGAACGCCACCAGCCAGGCAGGCTGGTTGCGCATGGCGATGGCCACCCGGTCGCCCTGGGCAACAGCAAACCGTTGCGAAAGTTGCCCCGCCAGGCGGTCGACCTGTTGGAAAAACCCATCGAACGTCAGGCGTTGCTGTTCCCACACCAGAAACTCACGCTCGCCATGCACCCGGCCGGCATCGATTGCCTCAAGCAGGTTGGCCGCGGCATGACGGAAATACCGCAGCCCACCCTCGGGCGCAGTTGCCACTTCGTACGGCGAGCCGGGGCCAATCAACTGCTGCCACGCGCTGCGCCACTGTTCCAGCTTCATCGTTCAGTTCTCCGAGGACTTGAGGGCGCCATAGCGTGCGCACTGAAAGTCACTGTCACCCAGGCATGCCTGGGCAACCCTTATGCGCTTGAGGTACAAGCCGACATCCAGCTCATCGGTGACGCCAATACCGCCATGCATCTGCACCGCTTCATTACTGACTAGCGCCGCGACTTCACCGGCCTTCCATTTGGCCAGGCCGACCAGGCGACCACGCTCGCCCGCACTCAAGTGCTGGTCCTCCAGTGCTGACAAGCCTGCCATCACCGCACTACGGGCCAATTGCAGCTCGACATGCAGGCGCGCTGCGCGGTGCTGCAGGGCCTGGAACGAGCCGATCGGGGCATCGAACTGGACACGGGTCTTGAGGTAGCCCAGGGTCATGGCAAACAAATGATCGGCAGCGCCCAGCAGCTCTGCGGCCAGGCATGCGCGGCCGCGATCGAGGCTTTCTTCCAGCGCCGACCAGGCCGCGCCGGCACTGCCCAGCAGGGCTGCGTCCGGCACCTGTACATCACGCAGGCGCAGCCAGGCACAATTGCGTGAATCGATCAGTGCCAGCGTGTTGATGTGCAGCCCCGGCGTATCGGCCGGCAGCAGAAACACGCTGATGCCCTGCTCATCGCCGGCCTGCCCGGCGGTACGCGCCGCAACCAGATAGGCATCGGCACCCAGGCCATCGATGACAAAGCACTTGTCGCCCTCAAGGCGGTAGCCACCTGCTACCTTGGTTGCCGCCAGTGCGGTCTGCGCCGGGTCGTGTCGCGGTTTTTCGTCCAGCGCCAGGGCCAACCGGCGCTCACCGCTGATCAACGCAGTCAGCCACTGGTCCTGCTGGGCGGGCGAACCCGCCAAGTGCAGCAACGAACCCGCGAGCACGACACTGGACAACAAGGGTGTCGCCGCAAGGTTGCCACCGATCGCCTCAAAGACCGGCCCAAGGCCCATGCAACCAAACGCCAGGCCACCCAGCGCCTCAGGGAACGGTATGCCACTCCAGCCCAGCCCCACGGCCTCTTGCCACAGCTGCGGGTCGTAACCCGGCTGTTGTGCCGTGTCGCGCAACTGCCGCTGCGCCGCCACTGGGCTGCGCGCGGCAAGAAACTCACGGGCGCTGTCGGCCAGCAGGCGTTGCTCTTCGCTATACACCAGACTCATGATCACACTCCCTCAAGCGCTTGGCAGGTTCAGGACCCGCTTGGCGATTACATTCAGCTGCACTTCCGACGAGCCACCCGAGATGGTCAAGGCATAGCTGTTCAGCCAGCCACGGGTAATCGCCAACTCCTGCTCAGCGAATGCCTCGCCTGCAGCACCCAGTGCGCGGTAGCCAAGGGCATCGAGCAAGATCTCGAACTTTTCGCGTTCCTGCTCGGTATGCACCAGTTTCATGATTGCCATCAGCGCGCTGGTGTCCATGCCAACCCGGGCTTCCTCGCCCAGGCGTTGCACGGTCAGGTTGTAGACCTGTTCGTTCATCGCGCAGGCCTGGGCACGTGCCCGCAGTGCCTGGTCGGCAGGGGCCTGGCTGTCGGGCAGGTACTGCTCAATCAGCGCCAGCAGATCAAAGTGCGTGGGCAGGCTGAACTCGCCGAACTTGGACATCGCCTTGCGTTCATGCTGCAACAGGCGCTTGCCCAGGTTCCAGCCACCGTTCAGCGGCCCGATCAATTGGCTGCGCGGCACCCGCACATTGTCGAAAAACACTTGGCAGAAGGCTGATTTGCCGCTGATAAGGTCGATCGGCGACACGCTCACCCCCGGGCTTTGCATGTCCAGCACGATCAGGCTGATACCTTCGTGCTTGGGCGCCTTGGGGTCAGTGCGTACCAGGGCGTACATCCAGTCGGACTTGTCGCCGTAGGAGGTCCAGATCTTGGTCCCGTTGATGACGAAGTCATCGCCATCGACAGTGGCCGAGGTTTTCAGGCTGGCCAGGTCCGAGCCGGCATTGGGCTCGGAGAAGCCCTGGCACCAGCGCACTTCACCGCGGCACATCGGTGGCAGCAACGCCAGCTTTTGCGCTTCGCTGCCAAACTCCAGCAATACCGGGCCAAGCATCCAGATGCCCAGGTTGATTTGCGCCGGGCGGCACTTGAGCTTGCGCAGCTCGCTTTCCAGCACGGCGTTGAACGCATCGCTCAGGCCACCGCCCCCATACTCCACAGGCCATTGCGGGCAGAACCAGCCTTTGTCACGCATACGCTCGAACCAGACCCGGGCGTCGGCACTGGGAAATTCCACCTGCCGGCCACCCCAGACGATCTCGCCTTCGGAAGTGGCCGTGCGCATTGACGGCGGGCAGTTGGCCTGCAGCCAGTCACGCGTCTCTTGCCTGAATTGCTCGATTGCGCTCATTCGTTCACCTGAAAGGGACGTTATTGTTATTGTCACGCGGGGCGCAGTGCCCCTGCTTCGTGCTTCAACGCGCTGCGCGTGGCATGCCCAGGCCAAACTGGGCAATCAGTTCTCGCTGGATCTCGTTGGTGCCCCCGCCGAAGGTGAGGTTGACCGAGGCCCGTACTTCGTACTCGAGTTCACCCAGCAGATACGCGGCGGCCGAGCCGGCGCGGGTCAAGCCGCTGGCGCCGACAATGGCCGACAATTTGCGCAAGATCTCGATGGCCGATTCCGAGCCGTAGACCTTGGTCGTCGACGCCAGGGCCACATCAACCCGGTCGTGCTCAAGGTCGGCAGCGATACGGAAGTTGATCAGGCGCATGGCTTCGAGCCTTGCGTAACACTCTGCCAGATCGCGGCGCACCCAGGCATGGTCAGTGGCACGATGGCCCTGTTCGTCGGCACAACGTGCCCATAGATAGACGCGGCTGAACAGGCTGACCACTTTGTCTGACCAGGCACCCAGGCCAAGGCGCTCATGGTTGAGCTGTGCAGTGATCAGCTTCCAGCCACCGTGCAGCTCACCCACCAGCATGTCCCGCGGGACCCGTACGTTATCGTAATACGTGGCCGCCGTGGGGTTTCCGGAGGTCGGGATGAGCGTGCTGGAAAAACCTTCGGCCTGGGTATCGAGAATCAGGATTGAAATACCCTTGTGGCGTGGCCGTTCGGGGTCGGTGCGCGCCGCCAGCCAGATGTAGTCCGCCGAATCGGCACCCGAGGTCCATAACTTGCTGCCATTCACCACAAACCCGTCGGCCTCTTCCCGGGCGCTGGTTTTCAGCACCGCCAGGTCGCTGCCTGCGCTGGCTTCGGAATAGCCAATGGCAAAGTTGATTTCGCCTGCAGCGATGCCCGGCAAAAACTTTTCCTTCTGCAGCGCCGAACCATGTGCCATCAACGCCGGGCCCACCGTGCTGATGGTCACGAAGGGCAGCGGTGCCCCGGCAATGTTGGCCTCTTCAAAGAAGATCAATTGTTCGGTGGCCGCATAGCCCTGCCCGCCATAGGCTTTCGGCCAGCCAACCGCCAGCCAGCCGTCACGGCCGATCTGGGCGATGGTGCGGCGAAACAGCTCGCCGCCTTCGGTACCGCGCATCTGCTGGCGCAGTTCGGGGGTCATGAGGTTCTGGAAATAGTCCCGAACCTTCAGGCGCAGGGCACGCTGCTCGGGGGTGAGGTCGACGAACATGGGGCGCTCCTTATACCGTGCCGAGAATCAGGCCGCTGGTCGGCACGCCGGTTCCGGCGGTAACCAGCACGTTTTCAACGTCCGCCACCTGGTTCACTGCCGTGCCGCGAACCTGGCGCACGGCTTCGGCAATGCCGTTCATGCCGTGGATGTATGCCTCCCCCAGCTGCCCGCCGTGGGTATTGATCGGCAGCTTGCCACCCCGGGCATGGTGCCCGGCACGGATGAAGTCCTTGGCCTCGCCACGCCTGGCGAAGCCGAACTCCTCCAGCTGTGGCAATACGAACGGGGTGAAATGGTCGTAGATGATCGCCGTCTGGAAGGCCTCCGGGCCTAACCCCGACTGCTGATACAGCTCTTTGGCCACCACGCCCATTTCCGGCAGGCCGGTAATGTCGTCGCGGTAATACGAAGTCATCACTTGCTGGCCGGCACTGATACCTTGCGCCCCGGCCTTGATCAGCACCGGCTTCTGCTTCAGGTCTTTGGCACGCTCCACCGAGGTGATGACCATGGCCACCGCCCCGTCGGACTCCTGGCAGCAATCAAGCAGGTGCAAAGGCTCGCAGATCCAGCGCGAAGCCTGGTGCTCTTCGAGGGTGATCGGCTTGCCGTGGAAAAACGCCTGCGGGTTGGTGGCGGCAAAGTCGCGCACCGCCACGGCTACCCGGCCAAAGTCTTCGGACGTGGCGCCATAGGTGTGCATGTAGCGCTGGGCAAACATGCCGACCCAGGCCGCGGGGGTATGAAAGCCATGGGGCATGTACCAACCGTAATTGACGTTTTCAAAGGTGGGGGTCGAGGCAAAGCCGTAGCTGCCGGTACCAAAGCGGTACCAGGAACGCTCGTTCATGGCCCGGTACACGACTACCACCTTGGCCACGCCAGTCGCCACGGCCATGGCCGCGTGCATCACCGGCCCGCAGGCAGCCCCACCACCGTGCGGCACCTGGGAGAAGAACTTGACGTCCTTGCAGCCCAGCAAGCGGGCGATCTCGTACTCGGGCACCTTGTCCACCGAGTAGGAGCTGAACCCTTCCACCTCACTGGGGTCGATGCCAGCGTCCTTGAGTGCTGCCAAGGTGGCTTCCATGGCCAGGCGCAGCTCGGTACGCCCGGAGTTCTTGGAAAACTCGGTCGCGCCCAAGCCGGCAATGGCGGCGCGCCCGGATAGCGTCGAATGCGTCATTTGTGTTGTCTCCGGCAAATTAAGGCAGTACCAGCGAGACCGTGCCGGTCACGTGATTACCCATGGCGTTCTGGCCCTTGAGGGTCACTTCCACACTGCGTGTGGCCGCATCCTGGTGTGTCACTGCGCCACTGAAGGTCATGCTGTCACCGGGGTAGTTCGGTGCGCCCAGCTTGATTTTCAGGGCCTTGAACTGCACCTGCGGGCCGCTCCACTGCTCCACAAAGCGTTGCACCAGGCCATTGGTGGTGAGGATGTTCATGAAAATATGCGGTGAACCCAGTGCCTGGGCCGCTTCCAGGTCGTGATGCCCCGGGAAATAGTCACGGGTGGCTATCGCCCCGCCGGCAATCAGGCCGACCGTGATTGGAATCGTCAGCTCCGGCAGTTGCTCGCCGAGGCCTACGTCTTCAAAGCGCTTGGTGTTCTTCAAGGTCATATTTCCATCCCAAGGTGTCGTTATCGTTCAGCCAGTCGCCAAGACGTTCCAGGATCACCGACGACCCGCCCAGCGCACTGGCCAGGCCGCGGCTCCAATACAGGAACCGGTGGATCGGGTACGTCAGGTCGACACCAATGCCGCCGTGCACATGCTGTGCGGCATGGCCAATACGGTGCCCGGCCTCGCACGCCAGGTAGGCGGTGGCCAAGGCTTCGCTGGGCGCTGCCAGGCCTGCGTCAAGGCGGTAGCACAGCTGCCACAGGGCACTGCGCAATACCTCCAACTGCACGTGGCTGTCGGCCATGCTCATCTGCACCGCCTGGAAGCTGCCAATCGGGCGGTCGAACTGTTGGCGCTCACCGATGTAGGCCACCGTGCGGTGCACCTGCTCGGCACTGACCCCCAACTGCAACGCTGCCAATGCAGCGATCGCACGAGGCGCCAGCCAGCCCAGCGCGGCTTCTGGCAGTACGTGGCTATTGCTCAGCAAGGCGCCATCCAGGTGCAGCTCGGCGAACGCCTCGCCGTGGGTCATGGTGCCCGGCACACGGCTGATACCCCCCTGCGCCAGGTCCAACAGCACCAGCCGTGGCTGCCCCTGGACCAACGCCAGTACCAACGCCGCTGCCGACTGCTCGGCCAGCGCCAACGCCGCAACCCGCCCGCGTAAACGCCAGTCGGCGCCTTCGGCCGATGCCTGCAGCTCGATGCCGCGTACGCTGGTCAAGCCGTCGAGTGTCACAGTCAGCAGCCCGGTGCCGGCGGCGGCTTGCTCCACCCATGGCTGCAAGGCCGTGCCACCGAACTGCGCCAGCGTGGCGGCTGCCAACTGGTGGCGCCACAGCGGCACCTGGGCCAGGGCGCCGCCCTGTGCATCCAGTACCTGGATCAGTTCGGTCATGCCCAGGCCGCTGCCCCCGGCCGCTTCCGGAATGGCCAGTGCGTGCAGGCCGGTCTCGATGCAGCTGGCCCACAGCGCCTGCATGTAGGGCTGGCCGGACAGGTCCCAGTCGCGCAGGCATTCGTCGGTGCAATAGTCACTCATCAGGCTGCCGGCCATTTCGGCAATGGCGCGCTGGTCTTCATTGAGTTCGAAATCCATGCTGCCCCCTACTCTGCCAATGGCCGGAACAACGGCAACGCGAGGTTGTCGTCGAAGGTCTGGAACTCGACCTGGACGCGCTGGCCGATCTGCAACTGTTCGCGCGTAACACCGACCAGCCCGGCAATCAGGCGCACGCCCTCATCCAGTTCGATCAGGCCAATCGGGTTGGGGTGGTCGAACGGCGCTACCTGCGGGTAATGCATGACCACAAAGGAATACAGCCGGCCTTTGCCGCTGGCCTGCAGGGTGTCCCAGTCAAAGCTGTGGCAAGCGGTACACACTGGTGCGGGTGGGTGACGCAAGGTGGCGCATTGCGTGCAGCGCTGAATCAGCAACTGGCCTTGCTCGCAGCCCTCCCAGAAATAGCGCGTGTCGTCGCTGACCCCGGGCGCTGGCCGCTTGGCCTGCACCGGCTCGGATACGACCTGGGCTTGGACCGCGTGCACGTTGGCGGCACGGAACTTGAACACGCGGAACAACAACTCACCGACTTTTTCGTCGCCGCTGGCGTGTTGCGCGAAGTACTCCATGATCAGGGTGACGAAAAAGCCGGTGCCCAGCCCGGTGGTTTTCTCATCACCGACCGATTCGAGCCGCGTGGTGTAGTACAGCTTTTCGCCCAGGCGCAGGTTGCGTTCGAAGGTAAGCTCCGAGTTCACCGCCACCACCGAGGGGTAGCCGTAGCTTTCGATCAGGCCCAGCACTTCATACGGGTTGTCTGTGGTCGAGCCTGGGGCATAGTTGTTGATATGAAAGCCTTCCATGCACCAGATCTGCAGCATGGGCGGCGGGGCGACAATGCCGTCATTGCAACTGCCGGCAGCGGCCACCGGGTCGGTGTACAGCGGGTTGTCCAGGCCGATGACTTCGCACCAATGGCGAATCATCGGCGCGTTGACCTCATCCCAGGCATTCACGCGCCCGTACTGGCGCCCGATCAGGGCGCGCACTTTGGATAGCAATTGTGGATCAGCCACGTTCGTCTCCTGCGTGTTCAAAGCGGCGCCCGCGACTGCAACGCCGAGGTGGGTCTATCAGTGCGGCGCGACCTGCGCCGCGCCGAGGTAAGCCGGGCGTTCACCGCCGCCATGCAACAACAGGTTGCAACCACTGGCGTAGCCGGCCAGCGGTGATGCGATGTACAGGCAGGCGTTGCCAATGTCTTCGGGCACGGCCAGGCGGCCGGCCGGAATGCCAGCGCCGACTGCGGCGATACCGGCCTCGTCGCCGTAATGCAGGTGGGCAAGTTCGGTGCGAACCAGCCCTGGGCTGACCGCCACAACCCGCACCTTGGGCGCCCATTCGGCAGCCAGCGATTGCACCAGGGCGAGTACCCCGGCCTTGGCTGCACCGTAAGCGGCGGTGCCTGGCGAGGCCCGCAGCCCGCTGATGCTGCCGATGAACACGATGCAGCCACCGCCGGCTTGCGCCTGCATCAGCAGGTTGGCCTGCTGGGCCACGTTCAACGGGGCAATCAGGTTCAGGCGGATGACCCCTTCGTGGAAGCGTGGCGAAGCGCTGGCCGCGTCAGCCGTAGGGCTGCCACCGGCGTTGTTGATGAGCACGTCGAGGCGGCCGTAGTCCTGGCGCAAGGTGTCGAACAGCCCTTGCAGCGCACCTTGGTCACGGACATCGGCCGCAATGAACGCTGCCTGCGCATCCCCCACCCGGGGCAATTGCTCGGGCGCCGTGCGCCCGCATACGACCACCCTGGCACCCGCCGCCAGAAAGCTGCGGGCAATACCTGCACCAATACCCTTGGTACCGCCCGTGACCAGCACCACCTTGCCGTTGTAATCCAGCCCCGCGTGACCGCTCATGGCGTGCCCCTCATGCTTGTGTTGAGGGTCACTCTAGGGGCAATGCGCGCAAGCCTCGTCGTCTGAACGGACGATGAAAACCGGGGTAGTGACCGCAACAATCCGCGCAACGGCGCCCACCCGGAGGCGCCCCATGCCTGAGGTTGACCATGTCTGACTCACTGACCGCCCCGGTGCTGCTGGAATTTCCGGCGCCGGGTGTAGCCCTGGTGCGGCTCAACCGCCCACACGCGACCAACGCCCTTAGCCTGGAGCTGCAAGCCTTGCTGTCGCAGCATTTTGCCGAGCTGGCCAGCAACCCGGAGGTACGCTGCATTCTGCTGACCGGAGGCGACAAAGTGTTTGCTGCCGGTGGCGATATCAATAGCCTGGCCGGGGTAGGCCCGATCGACATCTACCAGCGCCACACCGAGCGGGTCTGGGCGCCGATCCAGCATTGCCCGAAACCGGTGATTGCAGCCGTGTGCGGCTATGCCTACGGCGGTGGCTGCGAGCTAGCGATGCTGGCCGACATCATCGTCGCCGGGCGCAGTGCACGGTTCTGCCAACCGGAAATTCGCATTGGCATCATGCCGGGCATTGGTGGCACCCAACGCCTGGTGAGGGCGGTGGGCAAGGCGAAGGCCATGCGCATGGCGCTGACCGGGCAACCAATCAGCGCCGAGGAAGCCTGGCTGGCCGGGCTGGTCAGCGAGGTGGTGGACGATGACCAGGTGCTGGCTCAGGCGCTGCAACTCGCGCAGGTGATCGCGGCAATGCCGCCGCTGGCGGCCGAACAGATCAAGGAAGTGATCCTGGCCGGCATGGATGCGCCGCTCGAGGCGGGGTTGGCGCTGGAGCGCAAGGCCAATGCACTGCTGTTTGCGTCACGGGATCAGAAAGAAGGCATGCAGGCCTTCATCGAAAAGCGCCCTGCATGCTTTGAAGGCCACTGAAGCGGGCGCCTGCACTGGCAGGGGCGGTGCAAAGCCGCCCCTGCCTGCTCATGCATGTACAGCGTCACGCAACTCGCCCTTGACCACCTTGTTCGAAGCATTGACTGGTAACGCCTGAAAAAACCGCACATGCCGCGGTACCTTGTAGTTGGCCATGCGCTCCCGTGCCCAGGCGATCAGGGCTGACGCGTCCAGTTGCTGGCCTTGGCGCAGTACCACGCAGGCACACCCCACCTCCCCCATGCGCTCGTCCGCTACCCCGATGACCGCCACCTGGGCAATGGCCGGGTGCTGAATCAACCCGGCTTCGATTTCTGCCGGGTAGCAGTTGAAGCCACCGACAATGAACATGTCCTTGAGCCGGTCGGTAATTTGCAGGTTCCCGGCCGCATCTAGGTTGCCGATGTCGCCGGTGTGCAACCAGCCATCGGCATCTATCGCCTGTGCGGTGGCTTCCGGGTCATTGAAATAGCCCCGCATCACATGAAAGCCGCGCAGGCAGATCTCCCCGGACTCACCGGTCGCCACTGGCTGATTAAGCGCCGAACGGATGCTCACCTCGGTGTCGTCAATCGCCCGGCCGCTGGTACCGGCAACCACGTCAGCAGGGTCATCAGGGTTGCACATGGTCGCCAGCCCGCCGCATTCGGTCAGGCCGTAGGCAGTGGTCACCACGCGGATACCCAGTTCAACGCGCATGCGCTCGATCAGCACGGGCGGTATGGTCGAAGAGCCGGTCACGGCAATGCGCAGGCTCGACAGGTCGGTCTCGGCCAGGCGCGGGTGCGCGAGCATCGACAAATACAAGGTTGGCGGCCCCGGCAGCACACTGATGCGTTCGGCGGCAATGCGCTGGAATACCACCTCGGCGTCGAACACGGCATGCGGCAAAATAGTCGCCCCGGCCAGCAGGCAGGTCAACCAACCCGCCTTGTAGCCAAACGCATGGAAAAACGGGTTGATGATCAGGTAGCGATCACCGGGCAGCAGGCCGATGGCCTTCACATATTCGTTGAAGGCCCGCAGGGTTTGCCCGTGGGCGCTCATCACGCCCTTGGGCTTGCCGGTGGTACCTGACGTGAACAGCAGGTCGGACAAGTCACGCGGCCCTACCCCCGCAGCGCGCTGCCTGGCCTGTGTTTCGCTAACAGCGGCGCCGTTGCCGATAAACGTGAGCCAGTCGAGGTCGGCCGCTGCGGGCGCGGGCGCTGCACCGAACACCACCACCTGCTCCAGGCTGGCCGGGCGCCACGGTTGCAGCATCGCCGGGTAGTCCACGCCGAGGAACTGCCCCTGCATCAATAACACCCGGGCTTCGCTGCGCTGCAGGATATCGGCCGCCTCGGCGCCCTTCATACGGGTGTTGATCGGTACCAGTACCGCGCCAGCACAATGCACGCCGAGCGCAGCAATGACCCAGTCGCGGCAGTTGGGTGCCCAGATGGCCACGCGGTCGCCCGCCTGCACGCCGGCTGCCATGAGGCTACGGCACACCCCCAGGGCCAGGTCAGGCAGGTCACGGTAGTCGATGGCAACGCCTTCTTGCTCGATTGCCACCCGGCCGGCGTGGCGCTCGGCACTGGCAAACAGCATGGCCGGAATCGACAGGGGCAATGGGTTCCAGGCATTGACGGTGCCCGGCAGTGCGGTACTTGAGGTCATGGTGCAAACTCGCCAGTCAGGTTATTCGGGGAAAATCACACGAAGGTGTTCGCTGCGGGCCAGTGACTGGCACGCCAGCGCCCAGCCCTGCTCGATTTCATGGGCATCCAGGGCATCGTTACGCAGCATCTGCACAACACCGCTTTCAACCGTGCACATGCACGTGGCACAGGCACCGACCAGGCACGAGCTTGGCGGTTTCAGGCCGGCACGGCGCATGGCATCGAGCAGGGTCTCGCCTTCGGCGCAGGGCACTTCGAACTCCTCGCCATCCAGGCGCACCGAAAGCTGGCTGCAAGGCCGCGAGGTATCCAGCACCTGCGGCGCACTGACCGTTCCTTCTTCGGGCAAGGAGACAAAGCGCTCGACATGCACCTTGGCGCCCGGCATTCCCAGGTTGTGCAATGCCTTGACCGCAGCATCCATAAATGGCCCAGGGCCACAGATGAACGCTTCGGCGTGTGCGAACGGGCGCGCAAGCTCGGCCAACTGGTCAATTGACGGGGTGCCCTGCACCGAGTCGAGCCAATGAATCACCTGCAGGCGCTGCGGGTGCGCACTGGCCAGGGCTTTGAGCTGGTCGCGGAAAATCACCGAGCCCTCGTCGCGGTTGGCATAAACCAACAGCACCCGCCCGTGCCCGGCCAACAGCGCCGAACGCAGAATCGACAGCACCGGGGTTACCCCACTGCCGGCGCCAAACAGCAGCAGGTCGGTGTCCAGCTGCCGCGGCACGAACACGCCGGCCGGCACCAGTACCTGCAGGTTGTCACCCGGTTGCACGTCGTCACACAGCCAGTTGGACGCGCGGCCATCGCGCACCCGCTTGATGGTGACACGCAGGGGTTCATCTACCAGTGGCGTACTGGAGAGTGAATAGCAGCGCGGCAACCAGCCGTCGCCACACGGCACCCGCAACGTCAGGAACTGCCCCGGCTGATAGGCGAACCGGGCCTTCAGCGCGTCCGGCAGGTCGAACTCCAGCGACCGGCTGTCAGCGGTTTCTTCAATCACGCGGGTTACGCGTACTGTCTGGTAGTCCAGGCTCATGTCGGTTGCTCGCAGGTTTCGATTACCACAGGCGTCAGGGCTGCAGCTACCGCCTGCCCTGCGCGCCTGCCGGAAAACACACAATCGGCCAGCGACAAGCCGCTGACGTACAGGTGCGACGGAATGCCGATGGCCGTGCGGCCCGCTGCATAAAGCCCGGCAATGGCCAGCCCCTGCGCATCCAGCACGGCACCGTTGCTTTCATCGACCTTCAGCCCGCCGAGGGTCAAGGCGCCCATTGGGAACAGCGGGTTGCCGACCGAAATGTCACACGCGTAGAACGGCCCCTTGGCGAGCACCTGGCGGCTCTCGGCAGACTTGCCGAAGGGGTCTGCGGCATCGCCGCGCGCTGCGGCGTTGTAGGCCCCCAGGGCACTGCGCAGCTCATCACTGCGCATCCCGGTGGCGTAAGCCAGCTGTTCGATGCTCTGGCCCTTGCGCACGCGCCACAGCATCAGGGCCAAGGCTGGCAAACGCTGGAACCACCAGTACCCCGCAAACAGTGCCTGCCTGATCGCTTGCTGGCGCAAGCGGGCGTCCAGCACCAGCCATGCCTTGCCGCCTTGTTCTTCGCACAGGGGCTCGCCCAGCGTGGCGCCATAGACTTCCTCGTTTACAAAGCGCCGCCCCAGCGCGTTGACCACGATGCCCTTGGGCCAACATAACGGCGGGTTGATGAAACGCCACGCCGAAACCCGTGCCAGGCGGTCGGCCACGCCACCGGCCGCCAGGCCCAGGCGCAAGCCACTGCCATCGCAGCCCGTGGCGCCGACCTTGAAGTTACGCCGATATTTCGGGGCATGCTGGGCGATCAGCTCGCGATTGAAGATAAACCCGCCCGTGCTCAGCACCACGCCGCCCCGTGCCCGAACCAGCCGCGGCCGTGCATGATCGCGCTCCAGTTGGCGCAGGCGTTTGCGCAGTGTCTCGCTGTATCGCGGCGCAAGGTTTTGCAGGCGTTCGGCACGTGCCGCCCAGGTTGCATGCAACTGCGCCTGCTTGCTGCCGGCGGGCAGGCACCACAACTCGGCGCCAAGTACCCGCCCACGGCTGTCGACCACCAGGCGGCGGGCCGCAGCCTGGAGCTGGGCCCGCACACCGTTGCGCAGGCACGCCGACTTCAGGTGTGCGAACAGCACCGCACCGCATTGCCCCTTGCCCACGGTACGGTGGCCGCGCGGTGCAGGCGCCAGCGCACCCCGGTGGGAAGGCACCATCTCGTTGCCCGAGTAATACAAAAAGCAGCCATCGGGGGGATAACTGGTCTTGCCACCGGGCGGCATGCTGTGGGCATAGGGCACCCCATGGTTCTCCAGCCACGCCAGGTTGCCAGCGCTGTCCTGGCAAAAACGCTGCAAGGTGGCATCAGCCACAACGCCTTGGGTCTCGTGCCTGAGGTAGGCAAACATCGCTTCGGGCGTGTCCTCGAAACCGGCTGCCCGCTGCTGGCGCGTGCCGCCGCCGGCATAGACCACGCCACCGCTCTTGGCGCTGGCGCCTCCGCCCTGAAAGCGGTCGGCAACCAGCACATCGGCGCCTTGGGCACGCGCTTCGAGGGCTGCGCAGGCACCTGCCGCGCCCCAGCCAATCACCAGTACGTCACACTGATCGTCCCAATGCAACGCGCCAGAGTGGGCGACCTGCAGCACCGGTTGAATATCGGTGCACGTTGATTTTTCAGCAGCAGACATGGCAGCTCCTTACGCGTTTGCGGCAATGTGCCGGGCCGCGATGTAGCCAAAGGTCATGGCCGGGCCGAGGGTGCCGCCGGCACCGGGGTAGCTGGTACCCATCACCGAGGCCGAGCAATTGCCAATGGCATACAACCCCGGGATCGCGACGCCATCCTGGCTAAGCACCTGCGCATGTTCGTTGGTCAGCAAGCCACCCTTGGTGCCAATGTCTCCGGCGTCCAGGCGCATGGCATAGAACGGGCCTTTGCTCAGCGGCGCCAGGCAAGGGTTGGGCTTGACGTTGCTGTCGCCGTAGTAGCGGTCAAACACGTTGCCGCCCCGACCAAAGTCCAGGTCGACGCCGCGCTGGGCGAACCCGTTCATGCGCTCTGCCGTCTGCGCCAGGCCGGCTGCATCGACACCGATCTGCCCTGCCAGCGCTGCCAGGCTATCGGCCTTGAAGTACAGGGTGCCAAGCCATTCCTTGCGCAGGCGGCTGTCGGGCATCACTTGTGCCGGCATCAGCGGGCCCATGGCATAGTTGAAACGAAAATGCCCATCGAAGATCACCCAGGCCGGGATGCTCTTGCCACCGCTGCGGTGATGGTCGCGGTACATCGCGTCGACAAACTCAAGGTACGGCGCCGCTTCGTTGACAAAGCGCCGCCCCAGGCTGTTGACCACGATTGCCCCCGGGAAGGCGCGCTCGGCAAACACCCCGCGCGGCTTTTCTTCACCGGGTACAGCGATGGTTGGCGCCCACCAGGCCCAATCCATCAGGGCGGTGGCCGCCCCCAGCGCCAGGCCGGCCTGCAGCGCTGCGCCGGTGTTGTTGCCGGGGGGTGTGGCACTCCAGGCGCGCAGGGTCGGTTGCGGCAGGTATTGCTCACGCAGTGCCTGGTTCTGCTCGAAACCACCGGAGCCGAACACCACCGCACGCCGAGCCTGCAGCTCCAGTACCTGGCCCGCACGGCGCACCTGCATACCGCTGACCCTGCCGTTTTCGGTGCGCAAAATTTCAAAGTCGGTGTTCAGCCACAGCGGGATGTTGCGGTCCATCAGCGACCGGCGCAACGCAGCGACCAGTGCGCTGCCCAGCGCGGCACGACGGTCGCGTCGGCCTTTGCGGCGCCATTTGAAGTCGAGCTTGTAGCGCAACAGCAGGCCGACGATCAGCAAGCGCCAGCCCAGCGAGCGCGACATGACCTTGTGGGCATGCCGTGCAGTCCAGGCCACCCGCCCCATGAGCAGGGTCGAGGGTGAGGGTTTGCGCAGGTTGTCCAGTTCGTCACCGAGCACGCTGGTGTCGAACAGCTGCGGGTCGAGGGTACGCCCACCCGCCAGTGCACCGGGCAGTTCGGGGTAGTAATCCGGGTATTTCTCGGCCACGGTGTAGCGCACATGGCTGTTGTGCTCCAGCGCCTGGATCATGTGCGGGGCATGCTCAAGGTAGGCTCGCAGGCGTTTCTCATCGCCATGCTCAGCCGTGGCCGCCTTGAGGTATTGCAGCGCCAGCTCAAAACTGTCGCGGCCACCCTTGGCCGCGAAGTAGTGGTTGTTGGGGATCCAGATACCACCACCGGAAATTGCCGATGTACCCCCGAACTTGTCACTTTTTTCAATAACCAGTACCGACAGGCCCTGGTCGGCCGCAAACAGCGCCGAGGTCATCGCACCGGCGCCGGAGCCAACGACGATCACGTCGTAGCAGGAAACAGGCTGAGCGTTAGCTGTCATTGTCGTTAAGCCTTGGCAGTGATCGGAAAGGCCCCGGCGCGACGGCCAGGGTTGGCAAACCCGGGCGCGCAACCTGGCGGCCCGGGCACGGCTCACACGTAGGGGTCGGGGTTGGGCAAGCCCATCTGCACAGCCCCCAGGCTGCGGCTGAAGGCCATGTAGTTGTTGGCGATGTGCCCCCGCGCCTGATGCAGGTCGCGGAACAGCCGGGCCACCGGGTTGGTGTTGTACAACCCCGAGGCGGCCATGCAGCGCAGCAGCTCGTTGACCTTTTCGGCACAGATGTTGGTGACGTAGGAAGACTGGTAGCGGTACAGCAGGCGGGTTTCGACGTCCGGGTACTCACCGGCCTCGGCCAGCGCCATCAGGTGCGCGTAGTTGCGCTCCAGCACCAGGCGCAGGCTGTCGACGGTGATGGTGGCTTCGGCCACCGTGGTTTGCGCTACCGGGTCGTCTGCCGTTTTCATGCCGTGCTTGCCAATGTGCGCGGCAGCGTTGGCACGAAACTCGTTGATCGCCCCCTGCAGGGCACCAATGGCCGAGGACGACACGGCACGGGTGAACACCTGGGCAAACGGAATGGCGTAGATCGGGTTGGTGTTGACCAGGCGCCCCGGCGTGGCTTCTACCGTGCAGTTGTTGGTGCGCTGCACCCGGTGCGCCGGCACAAAGGCATCTTCGACGATGATGTCGTGGCTACCGGTACCGCGCAGGCCCAGCACATCCCAGTTATGCTCGATGCGGTAATCGCTGCGCGGGATCAGGAACGTACCATGCTCGGCCGGCTGCTCTGCGCTGGCCGGCAACACGCCGCCCAGGAAGCACCACTGGCAGTGTTCGCTGCCACTGGAAAAGCCCCAGCGCCCGCTGATGCGGTAGCCGCCTTCGACAGGCACCACCTTGGCCACAGGCATGTAGGTGGACGAGATCAGGGTGGTGGCATCCTGGCCCCAGACATCGCGCTGAGCCTCGACCGGGTAGCGCGCCAGCTGCCAGGGGTGCACCCCGATGACGCCGTAGATCCAGGCCGTGGACATGCAGCCCTCGGCCAGGGTCATCTGGATTTCGAAAAAGGTCCGCGGGTCCACTTCATAGCCGCCGAACGCCTTGGGCTGGAGCGCCCGCAACAAACCGGCCTGCTGCAGCTCGAAAATGGTCTCGTCAGGCACCCGGAACTCGCGATCTGCCCGCGCCGTGCGGCTTTTAAGCGCGGGCACCATGCGCCGGGCGCGCTCCAGCAATTCGACTTCCTCGGGCGTCTTTACTCGCATGCTGTCCATCCGTTCGTTCTCCCAATCTGGTTGCGCGAATGCGCGGGCCGTGATGGATGATCGAATGCAATGGAAGTCTGTTCATCGTCAAAGCGGACTAGGATGCAGCAATCCGGCGCCTTCCCTGGCGCCTTGTGTTACACCGGGGCGCGCCGTGCAAGCCACGGGCGATCTTGCTCCAGTTGCGCAGCCAGGCGTAGCAACAGGTCTTCGCCACCCAGCCGGGCAGTGAACATCATGCCCACCGGCAAGCCTGAGTCGCTCATGCCCAGCGGCAAGGAAATAGCCGGCTGGCCACTGACGTTGGCAAGCACTGTGAAACCGGCACTGCCCATGGCTTTTTGCGCATAGCTCTCGTACGGCTGGTTCAGCGACAGCTCTCCCAACGCCGGGGTCAGGCTGGAGGTGACGGGGGAAAGCAGAACATCAAAACGCTCGAACTGCTGCTCCATCGCCATGCTGATGTCTTCAAACGATTGCCGGGCGCGCACCACGCCTTCACCCGTTACTTTGCCTGCACGTTCCAGCACGCCAAAGGTGATCAGCTCCAGGTCTTGCGGCCCCAGGCTACGGCCGAGCGCTTTTTCCCGGTCATTGACCATGGCGAGCACGGCATTGCCCATTGCCGCCCCGTGCGAGCCGAACAGCTGTCGAGGGTCGATGGGCAAGCGCAGCTCTTCAATCTCATGGCCCAGGCCCAGCAGTTGCTTGATGGTCTGTTCCAGCACCTTGGCAATTGCAGGGTCCAGCGCAGCCCCGGTCATCGAGTCGCGCACCAGGCCGACGCGCAGGCGGCCGGGGTCGCGGCCGAGCTCATCCACGTAAGGCCGCTGCAGTGGCTGGGCCCAATAGGGGCTGCCGCGCTCGTGCCCCTGCCCTGCATCCAGGAACAACGCCGTGTCGCGCACACTGCGTGACACCACGTTGGCAACACTGGCACCGAACGAGGCTTCCAGGCGCAACGGGCCGCTGGGGGTGCGGTAACGCGTCGGTTTCAGGCCGACCACCCCGCAATAGGAGGCCGGAATACGGATCGAGCCCCCGCCGTCGGTGGCATGGGCGACCGGCACGATGCCGGCGGCCACGGCCACGCTGGAGCCACCCGAAGACCCGCCGGCACTCATCGCCAGGTTCCATGGGTTGCGCGTTTGCCCCCAGAGCAGCGACTCGGTGGTGGTGGTAAGGCCGAACTCAGGGCTGGTGGTCTTGCCGAACGGCACTGCACCCGCCGCTTCATATCGGCTGATCAGGGTACTGGTCACCGCTGCGGGTGGCGCGTCCTTGAACAACCGGCTGCCATTGCTGGTGGAGGTACCCTGCAAAAAGGTGTTGAGGTCTTTGAGCAGAATCGGCACGCCGGCCAACGGGCCCTGGTTCAAGGTCCCGGTTTTGCGCCTGGCGGCCAGCAGCGCCCGCGCATAATCATCGTGGCGCATGTTCACGGCATTGAGCTTCGGGTTGACCTGCTCGCAACGGGCAATGGCCGCCGCCAGCAAGTCTTCGCTGCTGAACTGCCCCGCCTGCAGGCCCTTTACCATCGCCCAGGCATCCAGGGCCTGGTAGTCGCTGGCAGACAGGCCCGCCGCACGGGCATCGGCAAAACGCCCCAGCAGGCCCACCCCCAACGCCACGGCGCCAGCCTTGAGAACCTGGCGGCGCGGCCAACCGTCCACAGCGCCGTCGGCGCCGGATAATGCGTTGTTTTCCATGTGCTGAATTCCACTTTCTTGTTGAGTTGTGATGCCGACCGACACGCGTGTAAGCCGGCGCGCGGTTCAATCCGCGGTGATCTGCGCCACCATCGCGGCCAGGAACTGCTCGCTGTACGGTGGCAACAAGCCCCATTCGCGGCGCGGGTCATGCTCAGGCGCCTTGAGCACCGTGCGCGTGTGGCTGAATTCGAGAAAACCCTCACGGCCATGGTAATGGCCCATGCCCGAGCCACCAACGCCGCCGAACGGCGCGTCATGCAAGGCGGCATGCATCATCACATCGTTGAGGGTGACGCCACCCGACAGGCTGTGCGCCAGCACATGGCGCTGCTCTTCGGGGTCGGTGCCAAAGTAGTACAGGGCCAGCGGCCGTGGCCTGGCGTTGACCTGGGCCAGCACCTGGTCAACTTCGTCGTACGGCAACAGCACCATGGCCGGGCCGAAGATTTCCTCGTGCATGATACGGCTGTCGCCGGGCGGGTCGATCACCAGTTGCAGCGGGCGCTTGCGGTTCTGCGCATCGACCGGCTGCTCGTTGGGCAGGTTCACCACCCGGGCACCGGCCCCTTTGGCTTGTTCGACCAGGCTTTGCACGCGGGCCAGGTGCCGGGCATTGACCACCGCCACTACGTCCGGGTTGTCGCGCACCTCTGGGATCAGCTCGCGGTAAGTACGCGCGAAGGTGTCGACGAACGCATCCAGCGATTCACGCGGGACATAGACCAGGTCAGGGTTGATGCACACCTGGCCACTGTTGGTGGTCTTGGACACGGCGATGCGGTATGCCGCCGTCGCAATGTCGGCACTGCGCCCCACGATCACCGGCGACTTGCCACCCAGCTCCAGTGTAACCGGCACGAGGTTTTCGGCGGCATGGCGCATCACCGACTTGCCCACCTCGGTGCCGCCGGTGAACACCAGGTGATCGAACGGCTGCGCCGTAAAGGCTTTGCCCAGGTCTTCGCCGCCGGTGGCCACTGCCACTTCGAGCGGGTCGAAGTGTTCGCCAATCAGTTGTGCAATCAGCGAGGCCGTACGCGGCACCACCTCGGAGGGTTTCAGGATCGCCCGGTTGCCTGCCGCCAGGGCCGAGGCCAGTGGGCTGAGCAAGGTGTAGACGGGGGCATTCCAGGTGCCCAGGATACCCACCGAGCCTTTGGGCTGATACATCACCCAGGCTTCGGCGCCCAACTGATCGTAAGGCGAGAACACCGGGCGCGGCTCATCCTGCATCCACCCTTCGAGGTGGTCGCGCGCGTGCTTGAGCGAACCCAGTGAGCCCAGCACATCGTTCATCAGGGAAAACCCCGCCGGGCGGCCGCCAAAGTCGGCATCCATCGCCTCGGCCAACGCCATGTGGTGCTCGACCAGCAGGTCGATCACACGCTGGATGCGCGCTCGACGCACCTGGGCGCTGACCGCCCCTGCTGCGTTGAACGCCTTCTTCTGCTCTGACAACAGGGCCGTAAGCCCTTCGACGGATGAACCTGCACAACTCATTGGTGCCTCCTCAACTGTTCAAAGGCCAGCATTGATACGGCCGTTCAGGGTCAACGCCCTGACTGCACGCTAGCGCCACAGCCACGCCGGGCGCCTCGTCCAAGTGGACGATTGAAGCAAAATCGTTAGTCCGTTGAGACGATGTGAGGCCTTGCCACGCTGGCGATACTGCAGGCACGCACAACCACTCCATGAGGCCCATCATGGCATCGCACGCCTGCTTCGACCCCCAAGCGTTCCGCGCCGCGCTCGGCACCTTTACCACAGGGGTGACCATCATCACCACTCAGGCTGAAGACGGTACGCCAATCGGCATCACTGCCAATAGTTTCAACTCGGTCTCGCTCAACCCGCCGCTGGTGCTGTGGAGCCTGGCCAAGAGCGCCAGAAGCCTGCCCGTGTTCAGCGGTGGCCGGCACTGGAACGTGCATGTGCTGTCCACCGAACAAGAGTCGCTGTCCGGGCGCTTTGCACGCCAGGGCGAGGACAAGTTTGCCGAGATCGAGCTTGATACCGGCATCAGTGCTGCACCGCTGCTGCAGGACTGCACTGCGCGCTTTCAGTGCCGCACCGCCTTCCAGTACGAAGGCGGCGACCATGTGATCTTTGTGGGTGAAGTGCTTGCATTCGACCACAGTGACCGCGCACCGCTGGCCTTCCAGAGTGGCCAGTACGCCCTGGCCATGCGCAAGCCGCGCAGTGAGTTACGCCTGGCAACCACCCCGCCACCGCCCGATTGCAGTTACACCGAAGACCTGCTGGGCTACCTGCTGGGTCGCTCGCATTACCAGATGCTGTACGCCTTGCGCCAACTGCTGAAGAACCAGCAGCTGGATGAGCATGCCTTCTTCATCCTTTCCACCCTGTGCATTCGCGACAACCTGAGCCTGGACGAGATCAACGCCTTCGTCGGTTACACCGGGCATGTGGTCAGCGCAGCGAGCATGCGCTTTCTCGAACGGCAAAACCTGGTTGCCCGGGAGTTTGCCGATAACCAGGTGCGCTATGTGTTGACTGCCGATGGCCGAGCAGCCTCGCTACAGGAAGTGGCGTTGGCAAAAGCGGTCGAGCAGGACATTGCCGCGCGCCTGGGCGCCGGTGATGCCCAGGCGCTGAAAGTGTTGCTCAAGCGCCTGATCGCCACCTCAGACCCGGGTTTGCCGGACCTGTGGGCGCCCCGTTGAGCCCTGTGCGCCAACACCGCCCGCCACCGAAGGCCCCTGCCCCTTTCACCACCCAAGGACAGCCATGAGCATTCTGCAACGTTTCAACCTTGCTGGCAGTGTCGCCATTGTCACGGGGAGCGGCCGCGGCATTGGCCGCGCCATCGCCCTGGCCTACGCCGATGCCGGCGCCGACGTGGTCTGCAGCGCCCGCTCGCTGGCAGATGTCGAAGCCGTCGCTGAAGAAGTGCGTCGCCGTGGCTGCCGTGCGCTGGCGCTGAGCTGCGACGTTACCGACAGCCAGCAGCGCATGGCCCTGGTCAGCACCGCCCAGGAGCAACTGGGGCGTATCACCCACCTGGTCAACAACGCCGGCGGCGGCGGCCCGAACGACCCATTGGCGATGAGCCCGGACGCCTTCGAACAGGTGCTCAGCTTCAATGTCAGTGCCGCCTACGCCCTGGCGCAGTTGTGCGTACCGCTGATGCGCGATGCCGGAGGCGGCAACATCGTCAACATTACCTCGGTGGCCGCACGTTATGCGCAACGCCATTTCAGTGCCTATGGCACGGCCAAGGCAGCACTGACGCAGCTGACACGGCTGCTGGCACAGGACTTCGCCCCGCAGATACGGGTCAATGCCGTGGCGCCCGGGCCCATTCTGACCGACGCCCTGGCCGGTGTGATGCCCGCAGCCATGCGCAGTGCCATGGAGGCCAACACCCCGCTCAAATGCCTGGGGCAACCCGAGGACATCGCCGCCGCAGCCTTGTACCTGGCAAGCCCCGCATCGGCCTGGGTCACCGGCAAGATCATCGATGTCGATGGTGGTGCCGACTCCAGTGTCTGGCCGGGCTGAGCCTTGGTCGCCGTCTTGATCCCCTTGCCATAGAGCGAGCTCTTCATGGATACCCACCTGATCCAAGCCTTGGGCGACGAGCTGTTCCACGCCCTGCAAACACGCCAGAGCGTGGCACCGCTAACCCAGCGCCACCCCGCACTCAGCCTCGATGAGGCGTACCGTATTTCCTTGCGCTTTCTGGCCCGGCGTGAAGCGCTGGGCGAGCAGGTGATCGGCAAGAAAATCGGCGTTACCAGCCGCGCCGTGCAGGAAATGCTCGATGTCCATCAGCCCGACTTCGGTTTTCTCACTGACCGCATGCAGGTCGCCGCTGACAGCGACGTCAGCTTTGCCGAGCACCGCCTGCTGCAGCCACGCGCCGAAGGCGAGATTGCCTTTGTCCTGGGCGAAGACCTGCAAGGCGGCGAGGTCAGCGCGGACGACGTACTGGCGGCCAGCGCATGGGTGCTGCCGTGCTTCGAAATTGTCGACTCGCGCATCGACAACTGGCAGATACGCATTCAGGACACCGTCGCCGATAACGCCTCCTGCGGGGTGTTCGCCTTGGGCACTCAAAGGGTCGACCCGCGGACGCTTGACCTGGCCCAGGTCGAACTGCAGCTGTTCAAGAACGGCCACCACGCGGGCAGTGGCCTGGGCGCTGCGGTGCAGGGCCACCCTTGTGCTGCCGTGGCGTGGCTGGCCAACACCCTGGGCAAGCTGGGCATCCCTTTTCGCAAAGGCGAAATCATCCTCTCCGGCGCGCTGGCCCCACTGGTGCCGGTGGCCCCGGGCGACTTCGTCAGCCTGTCACTGAGCGGCATGGGCAGCCTGCACCTGAACTTCGTGCCCTGAACCGCTGGCCCACCCTTTCTGATCGAGAGCACCGCCATGAGTAAAAAGATCAAATGCGCCCTGATCGGGCCAGGCAACATTGGTACCGACCTGTTGTACAAGCTCAAACGCAGCGAAGTGCTGGAACCGGTATGGATGGTGGGTATCGATGCCACTTCCGAGGGCCTGGCACGGGCCGCCGAGCTGGGCCTGAAAACCACCAGCGACGGCGTCGACGGCTTGCTGCCGCACGTGCTTGAAGACGGCGTGCAAATCGCCTTCGACGCAACCTCTGCCTATGTGCATGCCGAAAACAGCCGCAAGCTCAATGCCCTGGGCGTGCTGATGATCGACCTCACCCCAGCCGCCATCGGGCCTTACTGTGTGCCGCCGGTCAACCTCAAGCACAACCTTGGCCTGGGTGCGATGAACGTGAACATGGTCACCTGTGGCGGCCAGGCGACCATTCCCCTGGTGGCGGCCGTTTCCAGCGTGCAGCCGGTGGCCTATGCCGAGATCATCGCCACCGCAGCGTCAAAGTCGGTAGGGCCAGGCACCCGCAAGAACATCGACGAGTTCACCCGCACGACCGCTGCCGCCGTAGAACAGGTAGGCGGGGCGAAAAAAGGAAAGGCGATCATTATCGTCAACCCCGCCGAGCCGCCACTGATCATGCGTGACACCGTACACTGCCTGACCGAAAGCGAACCCGACCAGCCCGCCATCCGTGCGGCCATCGACCACATGATCGAACAGGTACAGCGCTATGTACCGGGGTACAAGCTGGTCAACGGCCCGGTATTCGACGGCAATCGGGTATCGATCTTCATGGAGGTCGAAGGCCTGGGCGACTACCTGCCCAAGTACGCAGGCAACCTGGACATCATGACCGCCGCAGCCGCACGCACGGCCGAAATGTTCGCCGAAGCGTTGCTCAACGGTGAACTCCAGCTCACCACCCCTGCCCCACAACCCGCCACCGTCTGAGGAGCACGCCATGGACCTTCACGGCAAACGCATCACCGTCCACGACATGTGCCTGCGCGATGGCATGCACCCCAAACGCCACCAGATTTCCCTCCAGCAGATGAAGGACATCGCCTGTGGCCTGGACGCAGCCGGTGTCCCCCTGATCGAAGTGACCCATGGCGACGGCCTGGGCGGCAGCTCGGTGAACTACGGTTTTCCGGCCCACAGCGACGAACAGTACCTGTCGGCGGTGATCCCGCTGATGAACAAAGCCAAGGTCTCGGCCCTGCTGTTGCCCGGAATTGGAACGGTCGACCACCTGCGGATGGCGTTCGAGCTGGGCGTCAGCACCATTCGGGTGGCCACCCATTGCACGGAAGCGGACGTTGCCGAGCAGCACATCGCTGCAGCACGCACCCTGGGCATGGACACCGTCGGCTTTTTGATGATGGCCCATATGAACAGCCCCGAAGGCCTGGCCCGGCAAGGCAGGCTGATGGAAAGCTACGGTGCCAATTGCATCTACATCACCGACTCTGCCGGCTACCTGTTGCCCCACGATGTCAGTGCACGCGTGACGGCCCTGCGCGCTGCACTCAAGCCCGATACCGAAATCGGCTTCCATGGGCACCACAACCTGTCGATGGGTGTGTCCAACTCCATCGCGGCCATCGCCGCAGGCGCCACGCGCATCGATGCCGCCTGCGCCGGCCTGGGTGCAGGCGCAGGCAACACGCCGATGGAAGTGCTGGTTGCCGTGTGTGATCGCATGGGCATACAGACGGGTGTCAGTGTGTTCGGCATCCAGGACGTCGCCGAAGACCTGGTGGTGCCCATCATGGACTTCCCCATTCGCAGCGACCGGGATGCCCTGACCATGGGCTACGCCGGTGTGTACGGCTCATTCTTGCTGTTTGCCAAACGGGCCGAGCAGAAGTACGGGGTATCTGCACGGGAAATCCTCGTCGAGATGGGCCGCCGCGGCATGGTGGGTGGCCAGGAAGACATGATTGAAGACACCGCCATGACACTGGCCAGACAACGCCAGGCCCTGGCCTGATCGTCCTCGCAAGCCCAGGCATGGCCTGGGCCCTCGCCCCCGGCACCTGCAGGAGCCCTGCATGCGTACTCCGCCTGTTTCGCCCATTGGTTGGCGCAGCCATGGTCTGCTGTTTCTGCTTGCAATGATGTATGCCGACAACTTTGTCGGGCGACAGGTCATCGCGGTCATGATCGAGCCCCTCAAGCAGGAATTCGCCGTCAGCGATACCGCCATGGGGCTGGTGTCAGGGCTGGCCTTTGCGGCGGTGTATGTGCTGCTCGGGCTACCTGCCGGGCGCCTGGCCGACCACCTGCCACGCACCCGCCTGCTGGCAGTTTCTTCATTGTTGTGGGCGCTGGCCACCGTGGCCTGCGGGCTGGCCGGCAGCTTTGCGATGCTGGTGGTCGCGCGCATGGCCGTGGCGGTGTTTGAATCGCCCAGCACTTCGACCTCGATGTCGATCATTGCCGACATCTACCCACCGCAGCGGCGGTCGTTCGCCATAGCCTGTTACACCGCTGCCCCCACCTTTTCCACGATCATCGCGCTGTGCGTCGGTGCCTGGGTGGTTAACGCGTATGGCTGGCGCAGCGCCTTCTTCGCCGTTGCCGTGCCCGCCCTGCTGATCAGTGCGCTGTGTGCATTCATTGTGCGCGATCCGCCGCGAGGGCGTTTTGACCTGACCCCGCCGCGCGCGCCGCAGCCGACAGTGGGCCTGCTGGCCAGTGCTGGCGAACTCTGGGCGCAACCGGCGTACCGCTGCCTGGTACTGGCTTGCGGTATCACCACGTTCAGTGCCTACGCCTATGCGATGTGGAACGCCAGCTTTCTGGTTCGCTCGCATGGCATGCCGTTGCAGTACGCCGGGATCCTTGCCGGCCTGGTGGGTGGCATTTGCGCAGGCGTCGGGGCCCTGTTCAGTGGCTGGCTTACCGACCACCTGGCCGGCAAGAACCCACGCTGGCAGATCGGCATTCCGCTCGTTGGCCACTTGCTTGGCGGTAGCACACTCATCCTCTACCTGCTGTGGCCCGGCGATGTCCTGATGCAGGTGAAAGGCGTGCCGGTACCCAGCGCGATGCTCTGGTGCGCGCTGACCAGTTTCTTCTCGGTGTGGTGGGTTGGCCCGTCATACTCCCTGTTGACGCAATTGGTGCCTGCCTGCCGCCGCGCAACCGCCGTGGCCTTGCAAACCATCGTCTCCACCCTGTGTGGCGTAGGTATCGGCCCGCTGGCAACGGGTTTGCTCAGTGATGCGCTGATGCCCTGGTTTGCTGATGAATCACTGCGCTACGCCTTGCTGTTGATCAGCAGCACCCTCGTCATACCGATGGCCTTGCTCTGGCGCACCTATCGGCACTTGAACGGCCTTGCAAAGGTGGACGCCTATGCCTGAGGCAGGCACGCTTGCAGTCAACCCCGACTGCGCAAGGTACATTCTTGTTGCCGCCACCGAGCTGCTTGGCGAAGTGGGTTATGGCGCCATGTCGATGCGCCAGCTGGCAAGCCGCGCCGGCGTGTTGCCAGGCAGCCTCTATCACCACGTTGCGAGTAAACAGGACTTGCTGTCATGCGTGCTGATGGACCTGCTGACGTCACGCGACAATGCGTGGCGGGCTTTCCCGCGGCGAAGGGGCGTGCTCGGTGAGTTGCAGGCTTTCATACGGTTTTGTCTGGCATGGCAGGCCTCGCACCCCCTCGAAGCCAAGGTGCTGGAGCATGAGCAGCGTCATCTGCAAGCACCTGTGCAGGACTGGCTTGCGCGCCGCCCGGGCAACCTGCACGTGCAGCTGCAAAAACTGCTGGAAAAAGGCCAGAAGCAAGGTGTTTTCGGTGAGTTCGAGGCCGAGCCGGCCGCGCTGGCGATCATGGCGTTGACAAAAACTGCCGACGCGCTGCGTTGCAACGCGTCGGGCTGGTCACTGTCACGGCTTGAACGCTACTGTCTGCAAATGAGCTGGCGCCTGCTTGATGTGAACAAGGCCGTGGTGTTACAGCGTGAACCCTAACGCATGGCCGAGGTACCTGGCGCAGACGTTGTGCCCGGCCTCGCTCAGGTCGAACGGCTGGCACATGGCGCCCGTGGTCACCACGTCGCCGGCCTTCAGGGCTTGCCCGCGCTCGGCAGCGTGCGCATACAGGTGGGCCAGTGACACCAGCGGGTCGGTTGCCGCATCACCCGACAAACCACGCGCCCGTAATTCGCCGTCTACATAGACCTCGGTCGTCTCGGCCAAAGTCACCAACAACGGTATATCGATGCCTGCGCCCAGGCTGGGGCTGACGACCAGTGCCTCGAAGCCGACGTTGTCGGCGACAAAGCTCGGCCAGCCGACAGCCTTGCGGTCGACGAAGCGCGAGCGCACCACTTCGAAGGTGACGCAGGTGGCGCGGATGTCTTCGCTGACCGGCTGCCGCCCGGCTTGTGGGGGGATATCACGGTCGAGCACGAAGGCGACTTCGCATTCGATGGTCACTGGCGTCACAGCAGGCAGCTGTATGTGCACACCGTCTGCGTGGCAGCGCTTTTCTTCCAACTGGCCGATCAGCGGCCGGGACAGATTGGCCGCTCGCATGCCTGCCGGGCTGCCGACTCCAAGCTTCCACCCGGCGCGCCGGCCTGCGGCGGCAGCAAACAGCTGGTCCTGGCTGTCGTAGCCTTGCTTCAAGGTCTCGGGCTTGAGGCTGGCGGGCAGTTCCGTCAGCAGCTCACCACTGCGCCAGTGCTGCAATAACAGGGCTGCGGTACGTTGGGGCACGAAGAGCGAACTGTTCATCAAGACCTCATGGTGATGGGCAATGGCGGGTGTCAGATGCTAGGGCCTGGCATTGATAAGGATAAATATATTGTCATGATGCCTGGCATCACAATTCGTTATAAACCCGCCTGACGCGATCCCTTGTAGGAGCGGCCTTGTGTCGCGATGGGGCGCGAAGCGGCCCCGGGATTTCAGCAACACATCATAAATCGCCGGGGCCGCTTCGCGCCCCATCGCGACACAAGGCCGCTCCTACAAAGATTGCGCAGGGTCAGCTAGTCAGTGGAAACCGGCTGCTTCAGCAGTAACACATACGCCATCGCCGCCACCGCCGCCACCGCCGCACTGATCAGGAACGCCGAAGCAAACGACCCGGTCTGCTGGATGCTGAACCCGGTCACGATCGGTGCCACCGAACCCGCCAGGTAGCCACCAAAATTCTGGATCGAACCAAACGATGCCACGCGCCGGCTATCGACCACCGTATTGGCAATCATCCAGGCGGTGGAACTGGCCATGTTCACGCTGAACAGCGCGCAGCACAGCAAGGCCACACTGAGCATGAAGCCACTGCCGAATGACAGCGGCACGGTGAAGGCTGCCGCCGCGAACAACGCACTCACCACCACCCGCTTGCGGCTGCCCAGCACGCTGGCGCCATTTTTCACCAGGCGGTCGCAGATGCGCCCCGCAACAATGGTCCCTAAGGCGCCGAACACATACGCCAGCGAGACCACCCAGGCAGTCTGGTACAGGCTCAGGCCATGCTCGCGTTCGAAGTAACCCGGCAACCAGGTCAGGTGCAGCCACAGCATGTAGATCACGCCCATGAAACCCAACACAGCGCCCCAGGTACTCTTGTGGCGGAACAGTTCGGCCCAGGCGGCCAGTTGTGCCCGCAGGCTTGGCCGGGCAGTTGCAACCGGCTGCTTGTGCGCCGGGCTCGCCAGCAGCCGCTCACGCGCTTCGCCCGGCAGCTCGGCCAGGTAGCGCGCCTTGCTCTTGTAGAAGGCAAACCAGCAGGCTGCGACCAGGATGCCGAACACCCCGGTGACGATGAACATGCCGCGCCAGCCCCAGGTGATCATCAGCAAGGTCAGCAACGGCGGCGCCAGGCACGGGCCGATGCATGTCGATGACAGCACGATGCCGGTCGGTGTCCCGCGCTTTTCGGCTTCGAACCATTCCGCCAGCGCCTTGGCCGCCGACGGGAACATCGGTGCTTCGCCAATGCCCAGCACCACCCGCAGCCCGATGAACGCGGCAAAACTGTTGATCAGGCCGGAAGCCGTTTGTGCCACCGACCAGCCCAACAGTGCCGCGCCCAGCGAAATCTTGCTGCCCAGGCGGTCGATGATCATGCCCAGCGGCAACTGCGAGAAGGCATACGCCAGGGAGAATGCCGACAGCAGAATGCCCATCTGCGACGGCGTAATGCCCATGTCGCGCTGGATCGAGGTGTTGGCAATCGACAGCGCACTGCGGTCGACGTAGTTGATGATGCCGATCACCAGCAGCAGGCTGACGGTGATGACCTGGTACTTCTTGAACGGGTTGGCGCTGGCGGCCGCTTCAGGCGCGCGGGCAAGCTCGGCTTGCGCATACTTGCTAGTCATGGCGTTCACTCTTGTTTTTATGGGTTGAACAGCGGGGCACGGCTTACATGGACGCTTCAAGCAGCCACTGGTAGTCCTCGGCGGACGCCTCACGCGGGTTGGTGCGGTGGCTGTGGTCGGCCAACGCGCCCTGGATGATGCGCGGGAACAGCTCTTCACTGACGCCCAGCTCGCGCAGGCCGGTCGGCAGGCCCAACGTACGGGTGATGTCGCGGATGGCCTGTTCGATCTGGCGCTCATCGTCCAGCCCCATGGCCTGGGCGATGCGCTGCATTTTGTGCTCGTTCAACACCGTTTCAGCCTGGCGGTTGAAGGTGATGACGGCAGGCAAGAAGATTGCGTTGAGGGTGCCGTGGTGCAGGCGCGGATTAATCCCGCCTAGCGCATGGCTGAGGCTGTGCACGCAGCCCAAGCCCTTCTGGAAGGCCAGTGCCCCCTGCAGCGACGCACTCATCATATTGATGCGCCCGTCCAGGTCGCCCGGCTCGCGGGTGGCGGTTTCGATGTAGCGCCAGGCGCGCCACAGGCCGTCCAGGGCAATGCCGTCGGCAGGCGGGTTGAACGCAGGTGCCATGAAGGTTTCCAGGCAGTGGGCAATGGCATCCATGCCGGTGGCGGCAGTAAGTGGTGCCGGCAGCCCAAGGGTCAACGCCGGGTCGCAGATGGCGGCCTTGGGTACCACATGCGGCGAAATCACCCCCACCTTGCGGCCGTCGTCAAGAATCAGGATGGCGCCGCGCCCCACCTCGCTGCCGGTACCGGCCGTGGTCGGCACGGCGATCACCGGCGCGGTCGCCGGTGTGATGCGGGCCAGCCCGCCTTCAATTACGGCAAAGCTTTTCAGCGGCCCTTCGTGGCGGGCACACACGGCCACGCCTTTGGCCAGGTCGATCGCCGAGCCGCCGCCGATGGCGATGATGCCGTCACAACCACATTCCTTGAATATGGCCACGGCTTCGCGCACGGCGCCTTCATTGGGGTTGGGAGGCGTAGCATCGTAGATCGGCAGTTGGGCCGTACTGTCGCCAAAGGTGTTGATCGCCGTATCGACAATACCGGCAGCACGCACGCCGCGGTCGGTCACGATCAAAGGCCGGGTTATACCAGTGCGCTCACATTCGCCAGGCAGGCGGGCAATGGCGCCGATTTCGAATTGGATCTGGGTGATGTAATTGATCAGGGACATAGGGCCTTCATAGCCTACTGGCTTTGTTGTTCTGGGCTGTTCAGCCGCACTGGGTGCGACACCGTGCAGCGCCAGTATAGGAATGCGCGCCCAGCCATGGTATTGAGAAGAATCCATATCGGTATAACCAGGGCGCATACCCGATGACCCCGTCACTGAATTCGATCATGTCCCGCCTGCACGCCCGCCACCTGCGCCTGCTCATCGAGCTGGACGAACACCGCTCGCTGCTGGGGGCAGCCGGCAGCGTCGGGCTTACCCAGCCCGGCGCCAGCAAGGCCTTGCAGGAAATCGAAACCACCTTCGGCACGGTGCTGTTCAACCGCACCAACCGCGGGCTGGAACCCACCGCAGCCGGGCACTGTGCGATCCGTTACGCGCGCGTGGTCCAGACCGACATCGGCAACCTGCGGCACGACCTGGACGCGATCCTGCGCGGGGTTGGCGGCCGCCTGGCAGTGGGGGCGATCATGGGCGCCGTGCCGTTGCTGATGAAGGCGGTGTCTCAGCTGGCCAGCATCCAGCCGCAGATGTCGTTCGAAATCGTCGAAGACACCAGCCAATCGCTGCTGGCGCAGATCGAGAGCGGCCGCCTGGACATCGCCCTGTGCAGGACCTGCGTCAGCAATACCCCGCACTTGTTCGCCAGCACCTTTGTCCAGGATGAGACGCTGGCGGTCATTGCCAACATCGACCACCCGCTCAAGCACGCCTCTAGCCTGAGCCTGGCAGCGCTGGCCGAGAGCCGCTGGATCGTGTACCGCGCCAACATGCCGATGCGCGTGCAACTGGAGCGCGAATTCCACGACGCCGGGCTGCGCTTCCCGTTGCACCTGGTGGAAACCACTTCGATCCTGGCGACCCTGTCGCTGCTGCAGAACCGCCCCGACTTTGTCGCCCTGGTATCGATCGACGTGGCCCGGCAATGTGCGATCAATCAACAGGTGAGCATTCTGCCGCTGAGCATGGCTTCGGTCAGCGACCCCTACGAGCTGGTTACCCGCAAAGGCAGCCAGGCGACACCGGCAATGGACACCCTTGCCGAGCTGCTGTTGCAGGGTCGGCAGTGCGGCAACCTGCAAGGCTGACTTCACTGGTTTGAGGCCTGGCTCGTACTTCGCCTCACTCGGTACCTGTAGGAGCGGCCTTGCGTCGCGATGGGCTGCACAGCAGCCCCAGGGTTTCTGCATAGATGCAAAAATTGCCGGGGCTGCTGCGCAACCCATCGCGACGCAAGGCCGCTCCTACAAGGACCAGTGCTGGTCAGAAGCATGCCGTGGTCAAACCGGCAATTCAGTGGTCAGCTTGATCTTCTCCATCGGCACTTCGGTCTTTACGTTCTGCACCACACTCAAACTGGTCAGGTGCTTCACCTGGAAGCGACGATAGGCCTCCAGGTCCGCCGCAACCACCCGCAGCATCAAATCGCAATCGCCCGCCATCACATGACACTCCACCACTTCCGGCAACTGGCGCACCGCCTCGACGAACTCATCCGTCGTATCCTGGTCCTGACGCTTGAGCCATACCCGCACGAACAGGGTCAACCCCAGCGCCACCTTCGCCGGGTCGAGCAACGCCACGTAGCGCTCGATCACCCCCGCCTCTTCCAGCAAACGCACCCGCCGCAGGCACGGCGAGGCCGACAGCCCCACCTGTTTGGCCAGTTCCTGGTTCTGCAACCTGCCGTCACGCTGCAGCGCTCGCAGGATGCGCCGGTCGATGGCATCTAGCTTGATTGGCATTGAAAAACCTCTTTTTGCGTATTTTCAGTAGCAGATGCCAAATACTCTGTTCAGCAGTGCAACTACGCAAGCCAATTTCAGCGCTTCATTGGAATAATTTTCCTCCACTGGAGGTGACCATGAATACCCTTGAACCTGTACTGAACGATCCCCCCGCCACCACGCCGCCAAGCGAATTGCGCCGTGGCGCCATCGCTGCCTTGCCGGTGCTGCTGGGTTTCATCCCCTTCGCCTTGGTGCTCGGCGCGCAGGCATCCCAGCACCAGCTTTCTGCCGGCGAAGTGGCACTGATGACCGGGCTCAACTTCGGTGGTGGCTCGGAGTTCGCCGCCATCGAACTGTGGTCCTCACCGCCGGCGATGCTGGTGATCGTCGCCATGACCCTGCTGGTCAACAGCCGCCACCTGCTGATGGGCGCAACCCTGGCGCCGTACCTGCGCCACCTGCCGCTACCCAAGGCACTGGGGGCGCTGTTCTTCATGTGTGACGAAAGCTGGGCCATGGGCCTGGCCGATGCACGCCAGCGCGGTGGTTTCAGCCTGCGCTATTTCATGGGTGTGTCATTGTGCCTATGGACCACCTGGGTCACCTTCACCAGCCTTGGTGCCCAAGCCGGGCCGCTGCTCGGCGACCTGCGCGACTATGGCTTCGACATGGCCTTCGCCGCGGTCTTCCTGGTGCTGCTCAAAGGCATGTGGAAAGGTGTGCACGCCGCCCTGCCGTGGCTGTTCAGCCTGTTCACCGCAGCCCTGTTCTATCTGCTGATCCCCGGCGGCTGGTACGTGCTGGCAGGCACCGTGGCAGGCCTGGTGAGCGCTTACCTGTGGGCCAAGCCATGATCGACATCGCAACGCTGAGCACCATCGTCGGCATGGCCGTGGTCACCTACATGACCCGTGCGCTGGGCTTTGTCCTGCTGCGCAAGCACACCCTGGGGCCGCAGCTGACCCAGGTACTGAACGCGGCGCCCGGCTGCGTGCTGATTGCCGTGATCGCACCCAAGTTCGTCACCGGGCAGCCGGCCGACCTGATAGCCCTGGTGCTCACCGTGTACGCCGCTACCCGCTATTCGATCCTGCCGGTGGTGCTGTTTGCCATTGTCATCACCGGCGTGCTGCGTTTGCTGTTATCGGCGTGACCCTGCGCAGCACCTACACTCCTTTGACCCAGGTCAAGCCCTTGCGGCCGGTTCGCGCGACGATGGCTGCGAGCAAGGAACGAATCACGCACCGCCAGGCGCATCGCGCTGAAGGTTTGCCTTCGAGCGCAATGCGTGGCCTTGGATAAGGAGCCCGCCATGAGTCCCCTGAAACACGTACTGGTCGCCACCGACCTGTCCCCCTACGCCCGTAACGCAGCAGAGCGCGCGGCCTACCTGAGCAACGCGCAATCGGCCGCACTGGACCTGCTCTACGTGGCCAACCCAGCGCCTTTCGAGCGCCTCAAGCAGTTGGTAGTACCTGATGACGACCTCTTGAAGCGGGTACTGGATAGCGCCGGGGAAAAAATCCGCGCACTGGCCGCCATGCTGTTCCAGCGCTACGACATTTCTGCGGGCGTGCAGGTTGCAAATGGCTCGGTGGTCACTGAAATCAACCGGGTGGTGCAGGACAAGCACAGCAACCTGCTGGTCTGCGGCGCCAGGGGCCAAAGCCTGACGCGGCGCCTGCTGCTGGGCTCTACCGTGCAGAAAATGCTCAACCGCATGCCCTGCCCTTTGCTGGTGGTCAAGCCAGCTCCGCGCGATGCCTACCGCACCGTGCTGGTGCCCGTCGACTTTTCGCCCGTATCGCTACGCGCCATCGCGCTGGCCAGAACCATTGCCCCCCAGGCCGAAATCATTCTGATGCATGTGTACGAAGCGCCGTTCGAAGGCAGCATGCGCTTTGCGCACATCGACCATGACACCCTCACCCATTACCGCAACGTCATCCGCAAGGATGCCGTGGCCCAGCTCGCCGCCCTGAGCGAGGCTGCCGGCGTGCCCGAAGCACGACAGATCCTGGTGCACGGCGACCCTGGCTGGCGCATCAGCGAGCAGGAGCTGGAACTGGAGTGCGACCTGATCGTGGTCGGCAAACAGGGGGCGAGCGCGCTGGAAGAGCTGTTGGTTGGCAGTGTGACCAAGCATGTGCTCAACGAATCGCAGTGTGATGTGCTGGTATCGCCGTAGTCTCCTAAAGGGGCTTCATTGAGGCCCCTGCACCTTCCTCGCCGCATTTCAGCCATTCCCGATGCTCTTCCACCTCGTGAAGAGGGCTACCTTGCAAGCTCTCGCTTGGGCGGCTGGCGCCTTGCGACCCAGAGCACCTGCTGATCTTCATCTGGTCGGCAACCCGCACCTACAGCAACCTGGCCTGGCAAATGGCGCAGGTCAGGGGCATGGCCGCCCCTGACAAGTCGGACTACGACCGGCCACCCGGACAGTCACCAAGATGGTGCTGGGCGGGATCGTACCCCGACTGCAAGCCGCTAGACTGTTACACCCAGGCCCACCTTGACCTTGTCCAGCACAATCAGTGTGCGGTAGGTAAGAATGTCTTCGTTATCGGCAAAGTGCAGCCTGACCAGTTTTTCGAAATGCGCCACGTCACGCGCCAGCATGACGATGATGAATGACACCCCACCGTTGACGAAGTAGCACTGCTGGATCTCCCGTACATTGGCGAAATAGCGCTTGGCCCGGTCCATCACCTGCGAGCGGTCGTCGCGCAGGCGCGATTCGACGATGGCGGTAATCATCTGGCCGACGCTTTCCGGGGCAACCACCGCGGTGTTTGCCGCAATCACCCCGCTTGCCTCCATTTGCGCAACGCGCCGCTGCACGGCGGGCGTAGACAAGCCGATGTCTTCGGCGATGGCGCGCTGCGAGGTCTTGTTGTCTTGCTGCAGCAGCCGCAGGATCGCATGATCGAAGCCGTCCAGCGGCCGATTGGTGGAGTCACTCATTTTTGGTTTCCAAAGCAAGCAGTTCACTCATCAGAAGGCCATTTTCGCAGCAAATGCTTCGCACGCCGAGCACTAAAATGGCGCCTTGACTGTTGCTGGAGCCACGTGTGGACGCAAAAAATGCTGGAACCTTCGCCCCGGTCGGTGCTGCCATCGCCGCACTGGTGTCGGTACAGACCGGTGCCGCCTTGGCCAAGACCCTGTTTCCACTGGTTGGCCCCGAAGGTGTGGTTGCCTTGCGGCTGGGCCTGTCTGCGGCAATTTTGCTGGTGCTGCTGCGGCCGTGGCGTATCTGGCGCCAGGCCAACAGGCTGCACCTGTTGGGCTATGGCCTGATGATGGGGCTGATGAACATCCTGATTTATCGTGCCTTCCTGTACATCCCGGTGGGTATCGCGGTTTCCATTGAAGTCATCGGCCCGCTGGGCGCCGCGTTGCTGACTTCGCGGCGGCGTATCGACCTGCTGTGGATCGCCCTGGCACTTGCCGGGCTGACGTTGCTGCCGTGGGGTACGGACAGCCAGGGCCTGGACCCTCGCGGGGTGATGTATTCGCTCGCCGCAGCCTTGGCCTGGGGGCTGTATGTGTTGCTCGGCAGCAAGGTGGCGGTGCACGGTAAACAGGCGGTCGCCAGCGGAATGCTGTTCGCTGCGTTGCTGGGTGTTCCACTGGGCGTCAGCCATGCCGGGGTCGACTTGCTGGCACCTTGGGTGCTCATGGCTGGCCTGGGCGTCGCCCTGCTGTCCAGCACCATCCCCTTCCTGCTCGACATGTATGCAATGCGCCACTTGCCGCCGAGCATTTTCGGCGTATTGCTCAGTGCTTCGCCGGCCGCCGGGGCAATCGCCGGCTGGCTGATCCTTGGTGAAGTGCTGGCTGTGACCCAGTGGCTGGGCATTGCCGCTATCGCCCTGGCCTGCGCAGGGGCGGCACTGGTGGGGCGCGGTCGATAGCGGCCGCTCTGCACAAGGCCTTTCATCGATTGCGCTGATGTTTACTATCAAGCGGGCCGCCTGTCGGCCCGGCAAGCTCGCCGCCTATAATCGCCGGCAAATTCCCCCCTCTTGCGCCTGCTACAGGCGACATCCCTCCTTGGAACCCGACACCATGCCAAGTGCCAGCCAGGCCCCACGGGGCCGTCCCGAACATAATCAACAGAGCGTCGCCCAGCAGTGGCTGGCGATTCTTTCGGTCGCCGTCGGCGCCTTCGCCCTGGTCACCAGCGAGTTCCTGCCGGTGGGCGTGCTCAACGATGTGGCCAGCGACCTGGGCATCAGTGCCGGCCTCGCCGGCCTGATGGTGACCCTGCCCGGCATCATGGCCGCACTGGCTGCGCCGATCATTTCCGTGGGCGTTGGTGCGCTGGACCGGCGTTACCTGTTGATCGGCCTGACCCTGAACATGATCATCGCCAACGCCATCGTCGCCTACGCCGGCGACTTCAACCTGCTGTTGCTCGGCCGCGTGCTGCTGGGCGTGAGTATCGGCGGCTTCTGGGCCACCGCCATCGCCCTCAGCGGGCGCCTGGCACCGGATGGGGTTGGCGTCGCCAAGGCCAACTCGATCATCATGGCCGGAGTCACCCTGGCGACGGTGGTCGGCGTGCCGGTGGGCACCTGGCTGAGTGGCCTGATGGGCTGGCGCATGACCTTCCTGGTAACGGCACTGGTGGGTATCCCGGTGCTGCTGGCCCAAGTGTTCCTGCTGCCACGGCTGATGCCGGAGAAGGCCATTCGCGTGCGCGACCTGCCGGCCTTGTTCATCAACCCGCAGGCGCGGGTCGGGCTGATTGCCGTGCTGTTGATCGGCCTTGCGCACTTTGCCGCGTATACCTATGTGGCGCCGTTCTTCAAGCAGAACGCAAGCTTCGATGGGCCAACCATTGGCTCGCTGTTGCTGCTGTATGGCGTGGCCGGGTTCATGGGTAACATTTTTGCCGGTTATGCGGCCAACCGCAGCGTGCGGCATACCCTGATGCTGGTCGCGCTGATGATCGCTGTCAGCACCGCCCTGTTCCCGCACTTCGCCACCGGCATGACCGGCGCGGCGATGCTGATTGCGCTGTGGGGCTTTGCCTTTGGTGCGTTCCCGGCCTGCGCCAATATCTGGATGTTTGTGGTGGCGCCCAAGGATGTCGAGCGGGGCATGCCGCTGTTCGTGGCCTTGTTCCAGGTGATCATTGCCGTGGGCTCGTTCTTTGGCGGGCAAGTAGTCGACCATATGGGCACGGCGGTGCTGCTGAGCCTGGCCACGGCGCTGGTGGGCTGTGGCTTTGTCACGGTGCTGGTGCTGGGGCGCAACGTCAGCAACAGCCTGGCGGCGCAGCCGGGCTGAGGTTGCCCACTGCGCCGGAGTCAAACTCACGCTGTATTTGTAGGAGCGGCCTTGTGTCGCGAAAGGGCTGCAAAGCAGCCCCAGCAATTTTTGTTACTGCGCTGAAACCCTGGGGCTGCTTTGCAGCCCTTTCGCGACACAAGGCCGCTCCTACACAAACTGTGCATGGCTTGAAGGCGACGAGGCCTGTACAGCGGCTCCAGTTCAGACCCTGAACCGCCCGACCAGCGCCGTCATCTCGCCCACCAACCCCGACAATGCCTTGCTCGCCTCGGTGGTCTGCTGCGCCCCGGCCGCCGATTGGTTGGACAATTCGCGAATGTTCAACAGGTTGCGATCCACCTCCCGTGCCACCTGTGCCTGCTCTTCGGCCGCACTGGCGATGACCAGGTTGCGCTCGTTGATTTCGCCGATCGCACTGTAGATGCCCTCCAGCACCTGCCCCGAGGCCAGAGTCACATCCAGGGTCGACTGGGCGCGGTTGGTGCTGGCTTGCATCGAAGCTACTGCTGCTTCGGTACCGGCCTGCACACGGCCGATCATCTGTTCGATCTCCTGGGTCGATTGTTGCGTGCGGTAAGCCAGCGTGCGCACCTCATCGGCTACTACCGCAAAGCCGCGCCCGGCCTCACCGGCACGGGCAGCCTCGATGGCGGCATTGAGTGCCAGCAGGTTGGTCTGTTCGGACACCGAGCGGATCACTTCCAGCACCTTGCCGATATCCCGCACCTGCCCCACCAATTGCTCCAGGTGGGTACTGCTGGTCTGGATCTCGCGGGTCATGGCCTCGGTGCCATCGATGTTGTCGTTGACCTGGCGACGGCTTTGCGCGGCCAGCTCGTTGGACTCGCTGGTGGTCTGCGAGGTGGTGATGGCGTTACGCGCAACTTCTTCGACGGCGGTGGTCATTTCGGTCACGGCAGTGGCTGCCTGCTCCAGCTCCAGGCCCTGCTGGCGCAGGTTATTGGCGCTTTCCTCGGTCACCGTGTTCAACGCGGTGGCGGCTGCGTCCAGCTGCCGGGCACAACTACTGATTTGCCCCAAGGTGTCACGCTGGCTGTGCTGCATGCGCTGCAACTCATGGAACAGCTGGCCTATCTCGTTGCTGCCCTGGGCATGCACCGGCACGCTCAGGTCACCACTGGCAATGCGCTGGAAGTGCTTGCCGGCCTCGCGCAGCGGGTGTAGCACACGCTGGGCAATGAAGGCCCAGCACAACACCGCCAGTGCCAAGGTCGCCGCCAGCAGCCCCAGGCTGAGCAATTGCGCACGTGCCAGGCGGCGGTCGGACTCGTGCATGATTTGCTGGCCGCGTTCGCCCAATTGGCCAACCAGTTGCTGGCGCAGCGCCTGCAACCGGCCCATGGCGTTGCCGGCGTCGCTGTTGACCTTGAAGTACTGTTCCAGCGAGCGCTGGCGGGTGGCCTCACGCTGCCCCGCCACGGCCCTGGCATACTCGGAGAAGGTAGCCTGCAACTCGGTAGCCAAGTTGCGCAGGGCTGGCTCGCGGGCGTTTTCGACAAACTCGGCGACCAGTTGCTGGCTCTTGTCGTTCAGCTCGACCGACAGCGCCATGCGCTTGGCTGCGCTGTCGTCATGGCCGCCCAGTTGTTCGATAAAGCCCGACGACACGTTGGCGCTGGCACGAATCGCCATCAGCAACGCATTGTTCAACCGGTCCGACTGGTGTGCAGTCTGGTCCAGTTCGGTGATCTGCTGGTCGCTGCCCACGGCTGCCCGCCAGGCGCTGAGGGTGGAAAACAGCAAGGTCAGGCTGAACAGCGACAACACCCAGAACATTCCGGTGCGGATCTTCAGGTTGGCAAGCATGCGAGCAGTACTCCTTGTTGGCACCACTTCTGGTCGATAATTCGACGGTGGGTGTGCTGCTATCGGAGGGGCTGGCGCAGGCTTGAGGTCGCGGATGATGCTTGTGGGCGGTAACCGCACGGATGTTGCTGAATGATGCGCGCTGGATTGTAGGAGCGGCCTTGTGTCGCGATCGGGGTGCGAAGCGCCCCCACGTTTTTTGCATCATGCAAAATTGCCGGGGCCGCGCTGCGGCCCGATCGCGACACAAGGCCGCTCCTACAGGACCAATGCGATCACAGCTTATGCCGACCGAGGAACTCGGTGACAGCGTCGGTGAATGCCTGCGGCTGGTCCAGCATGACGAAATGGAAGCTGCCATCGATACGCTTGAACCGAATATCCGGTGTACCGGTATAAGCGCTACGGAAGGTCGCATCAACGCTTGCAGCGGGCATGCCATACAAAGGGTCATAGGCATACACGACCTCTACCGGCACCTGGATACGGCCAAGCTCCGGGCGCAGGTCGGTGGTCATCAGCTCATAGGTGGCATCGGCTACCGTCCTGCGGTCCGAGCGCAGCGCCGCCTCTACCAGTGCAGGCCTGACCGCCGCAGTCTTGGCCAGCCGGTCAATGGCCGTGCGCTGCATCGCTTCGGCCTGCTCGGCTGGTGCCGCCAGCATCGCATCACGGAACTGCGCAGCGTGCGGTGCAGCGGCTTCGGCGGTGGCCGCAGGGTTGACCAGCAAGGTGTAGAACGGCAGCGCATCGACCACCATCAGCCGCCCTGCCTGCTGCGGATGGCGTGCCCCCAGCATCAGCGCCACCTCGCCCCCCAGCGAGTGGCCGATGATGGCCGGCGCCTCCAGGTGCTGGCTACGGATGTAGTCCGCGACCGCCTCGCCCACCGGGGCAACCACGCGCCCGTCGACTGCGGGCACGGCAGGTGCACCGGCAAAGCCGGCGACCTGCACCAGGTGCAGGCGGTGCTGCTGGCGCAGGGTGCTGGCAAGCCCGGCCCATACCTCAGGTGATGAGGCCAGCCCGGGGATCAGGATAACGTCCGGGCCGGTGCCCTCGACCGTTACCGAAATGCGTTCATTCGCCACAGACGCGGGCTGGCTTGGCGCGGCCAAGGCCGCCGTCAGCGACAAGCTGGTACTGATGGCGGCAAGCAGGGTACGCACGCGCATGCGGGTCATTCCTTTGACTTTCAACGGAGAAAAGCCCGCCACTATAAGGCGCCGGGCAGCCCCTGGGAAAACTATCGTTTGCAACCCGGGGCGCAGCACCGTTACAGTCGGGGCCTGGGCGCCGGCTGCGCCTGCGGTCCGCGCGAAGGGGTTGCCCGAGCCATGCGACAACACATTCTCATACCAGCTCCCGGCTTGTCGGCGGACCGAGCCCCAAAGGAGTTGGCATGCCCGCCATCAATGCATCCCGCCACCACGGCCTGCTCGACCTGCCCGCCTTGCGCAAACGCGCCAAGCGCTTGCTGAGCGCCCTGAAAAACCACCAGGCCGACGACACCCGCGAGCAACTGCGCACCCTTGGTCTGCCAGGCCCCGACTACCGGCTTGCCGATACCCAATGGCTGGTAGCCCGCGAGGCCGGCTTTGCCAGCTGGCCCAGGCTGAAGGCGCATGCCGATGCCGTGGCGTTTGCCGCACGCCACCCCGGTTTCGCCGCCGATGATGAGGCTGCCGTGCAGCATTGGCGTTGCGGCAACGACATCGCCCACAGCTTGCGCACTGCCGGCTTTGCCGGCGCCTTCCAGATGTTCGACGACCCCATGGTCATGGGCCCGGTACCGGCGCTGCCCGAGCAACCGTACTGGCAAGTGCGCGGCGCCTATGTACAACAGGCGTTCAACCTCGACGCCGCCGAGGTTGCCGCTCGCCAGGCGGCACAGCAGGCGGCACTGGCCGGGTTGAACAGCGACAGCCAGCTGGTGCTGTGGTGCGAGGCCGACGCTTACGACCAGTTGTTCCTGATCCGCGTGCTCGCCAGCCTGCCCTGCCTCCCGCGTCGGCTGGAGCTGATCGAAATTGACCAGGTGCCCGGTATCGAGCGCTTCATCGGCATCGGCCAACTGGCCCCCGACCTGCTGGCCTGGCTGTGGCCGCAGCGTCGCGCACTGGGTGAGGATGCACTGGCCCTGGCACGCCAGGCATGGGCAGCCTACACCGCCGCCGATCCGCAGGCCTGGGCTGATCTTGCTGGCCGCCAGCACCCGGCGTTGCCGCTGCTGGGGCGGGCATTGGCGCGTCAGTTGCAGGAATTGCCTGGGGCAAACGATGGCTTGAGCCTGACCGAGCGCCTGCTGCTGCGCGTGCTGGCGTCACGCGGTGAGCTGCCGGCCGGGCGCGTGTTTGGCCAGTTGATGATGCAGGACGACCCGCTGCCTTATCTGGGCGACATGATGTTCCGTGTGCTGCTGCAGCCGTTGATCCATGCGCCGCAACCGCTGCTGCTGGAAGGCGCAGGTGAGGCCTGGGCGCAACGCCCGTTGCAGCTGACCGCGCTGGCTGAACAGGTGTTGGCAGGCAAGCAGCACTGGCTTGATCACAGCCCGGCACAGCGTTGGGTGGGTGGGGTGCTGGTCGATGCGGCTGACAGGCCCTGGGTGGTCAGCGAGCAAGGCCAGGTGTGGCGCCGCCAGTAGTAAATGGCCCAACAGCCAGCGCAGTCCATGTAGGAGCGGCCTTGCGTCGCGAAGGGCCGCGGCGCGGACCCGGCAATTCTTGCGACGAAGCTGAGATTGCGGGGGCGCTTCGCACCCCTTTCGCGACGCAAGGCCGCTCCTACACGGACCGCGCCTGGCTTTTAGATTTCGCCGCCTTCGCCAGGCGCTCGGTTGCCTGGCGAATTTCATCTGCATCCAGCGAAGCAAAGCCCAGGCGCAGGGCATTCTCGGCATGACCGAACGGTGAAAACTGCCGCCCGCTGCGCACTACCAGGTCCAGCGCCAAGGCGTTGTCGACCAACTGATCGACATCGATCGAGTCGGCAAACCTCACCCACAACGCCAGCCCCCCTTCCGGCTCACGCACGCTGATGTGCTCGCCAAACGCCTCATGCAAACACGCCAGCAAGGTCTCGCGGCGCCGCCGGTACTCGCGGTTGACCCGGCGCAAGTGCTTCTTCAGCTCACCCTCATTGATCAAATCGGCGAGCATTCGCTGCATCACCGCATCCCCCTGCCCCAGGGTCAGCGTCGCCCGGCGCTCCAGCACCGCTATCACCTCCGGCGGTGCGACGATATAGCTGCAGCGAAAGGTGCTGCCCAAGGGCTTGGACATTGTGCCGATGTAAATCACATGCCGCTGTTGGCGGTCGCTGGCCAACGGCAGATAGGGCCGCCCGGCAAAGTGGTACTCGTAGTCGTAGTCTTCCTCGACCACGCAGAACTCATGCTGGCGCGCCAGCTCCAGCAACTGCTGCCGGCGCCCGGCGGGCAGGCTGACCGTGGTCGGGAATTGGTGATGGGGCGTGATGTACATCATCCGTACCTTGTGCTGCCGGCACAGGGCAGCGATGTGATCGACCCGGCACCCTTCATGGTCCAGGTCCACGGTGACCAGCGTGGCACCCGACTGGCGGAAGATCTCCCATGCCGGCGGATAACTCAGGCGCTCAACCAGCACCACATCACCCAGTTTGAGCATCACACTGGCAACCAGCGACAGCGACATCTGCACCCCTTGGGTCAGGCAGATATGCTCGGCGCCAACGTTCAGGCTGCGGTTGTGCCGCAACATGTCAGCCAAAGCCGTGCGCAGGTAATGGCTGCTGCATTCGCTGCCGTGACGCACGCTGTTGCTGGTGAAACTGCTGCGCAAGGCGTTGCGGTAATAGCGGTGCAGCACGGCTTGCGGCAACAGCCGGTGGTCACAGGCGCCATTGTCGAAAAACAGCGCACCCGGGCGACCTTGCCGGGATGCCGCCTGCTCGTTCGCCGCGAAGTAGGCTACCGCGGGCTCTTCTGGCAGGGCCAGGGCAAAGGGCCGCACGGCCACTGGCGCAGCCTGGCTACCCGGCGCCAGTTGCGGGCTGACAAAGGTGCCGCGGCGCTGCACGCTTTGCAGCCAGCCTTTGGTTTCGGCTTCCTCGTAGGCCAGGATCACCGTCTTGCGATTGACGTTCAGCAACTGGGCCATTTCCCTTGTACCCGGCAACGGCGTGCCGGGGCGCAGGCGGCCCTCGCTGATCGCCGCCACCAACCCTTCGACAATCTGCCGGTACGACGCCTGCGCGCCCTCAAGCCTGAGCAGCGGTTGCCATTTGCGTAGCTGGACCATGTGAAGTATCCAAAACTGGAGGTTCTGCTGGTCCTGGACTATAGCAACAATCGAACCTCCAATCGCCCCGAGGTGTTCATGCAAAGCCGCCATGTCATTGAGTTGTCGCCTTCGGGCAAAACCTTCTCCGCCAGCCAGGAATTGCTGCTCGATGCCATGCTCGCCAGTGGCCTGCCGGTTCCGTTCTCTTGCCGCCGCGGCGCTTGCGGCTCGTGCAAGGTCAAGGTGGTGTCGGGGCACTACCAGGACAAGCAGCGCGATGCCGACACGCCAGCGCCCTCCTATCCCTTGGCCGCCGATGAAATGCTGCTGTGCCAGAGCCACGCCTGCAGCGACATGCGCCTGGAGATACCCGGTTGGTCACTGGATTCCCCGGCCCTGCAGTTCGAAGCACAGGTACACAGCAAGCGCGCGCTGAGTGCGGACATCGTCGAACTGGTGCTGCAGCCTGCCCAGCCGCTGGATGTACGTGCCGGGCAGTACGTCCGGTTTTTGCTCGACAAGGGTGACAGCCGCTGCTTCTCCGTTGCCAACCTGCCGTCACAGGACCAGGGGCGGCTGGTGTTTCATATTCGCACGGTCAGCGGCGGGCTGTTCAGCGAAGGCGTGCTGCCCGCCCTGCAAGCAGGCGACTCGGTAAAACTCGAAGGCCCGCTGGGTGCCTGTACCTGGCAGCATGAAACCCAGCGTCCGCTGGTGCTGTTCGCCACCGGCACAGGCTACGCCGGCATCAAGCCCTTGCTGCTGACCGCCCTGGCCGGCGACGCCGAGGTCACATTGTACTGGGGCGGTTCGACAACAGCAGATTGGTATGACCGTACGTTCCTCGACCAGGCCACCCTTGCGCACCCGCGCTTTCGCTGGCACCCGGTGCTTTCGGCTCAGGCTCGCGTGCAGCACGTGGCGCTGACCCAGACGCATCAATGGGCCGATACGCAGGTCTACGCCTGCGGCAATGCCAGCATGATCAAGCAGGTACGCGAGCAGTGCCTGGCGGCCGGTGTGCAACCGCACCGTGTTGTCGCCGAGGCCTTCGTGGCCAGCGGCGCCCTCACACCACACGCTGCCACTGCCAGCTCCTTGCACCCCGAACTGGAAAAGGTCGGCCCCCGTTACTCGCTGGATGGCATGCTCGCTGCCCGCGAACAGTCGGTGCGCGCCGTGGCCGCGATCGCCAGCCAGCTACAGGTCGGCATGACCACCGCCCAGGCGCTGGAGATGGCTGCCCACACCTTGCAGGCAATGGGTGCGTCGCACACCTGGCACCCGACCTACATCCGCTTTGGCGACGACACCGTGCGCACGCCGCGGCAAGGCATTGAGTTACAACGTGCATTACGCACTACAGACATTGTCGTGGTCGACGTTGGTCCGGTCTGGGATGGCTATGAAGGCGACTACGGTGACACCTTCGTGTTTGGCCAGCATCCACTGCACCACGCGTGCGTCAAGGCCCTGCATGAAGTGTTCGACGAAACCCGCCAGGCCTGGGGCCGCGGGCTGACCGGGCGCGAGCTGTATGACTTCGCCGAGCGCAGCGCCCAGGGCAAGGGCTGGCAACTGGAGCGCAACCTGGCCGGGCATCGCGTCGCCGATTTCCCGCATGTGCTGTACAGCCAGGAGAAACTGGCCGAGGTGGAGATTGTTCCGAGCGAGGTGGTGTGGGTGCTGGAAATACAGTTGTGCCACCCGACCGAGCCGGTCGGGGCGTTTTTCGAAGACATCCTGATCGGGAAAGCCAAGGCCGCGTGACTGTTGTAGGAGCGGGTTCACCCGCGAATGCGGCGGTTGAATCACCATCGCATTCGCGGGTGAACCCGCTCCTACAATGGGCCAGGTTAGTGCTGCCCCATCACTTCATCCAGTGCCTGCTCGAGCGTACTGACCGTGCGCTCGATGTTGTGCAGTTTCTCGAGCCCGAACAGACCGATGCGGAACGTCTGGAAGTCGGCCGGCTCGTCACATTGCAACGGCACGCCGGCGGCTATCTGCAGGCCGTGTTCGGCAAATTTCTTGCCGTTCTTGATGTCGGCATCATCGGTGTAACTCACCACGACGCCCGGGGCCTGGAAGCCGGCGGCGGCCACGCTCTTGATGCCTTTGCCACTCAGCATGGCGCGCACCCGGTCGCCCAGGGCCTGTTGTTCGCTGCGGACCTTGTCGAAGCCGTAGGCCTGCATCTCGTTCATCACGTCGTTGAAACGCGCCAGAGCATCGCTGGGCATGGTCGCATGGTAGGCATGCCCGCCCTGTTCGTAGGCCTGCATGATCCGCAGCCACTTTTTCAGGTCGCAGGCAAAGCTGCTGCTTTGCGTGTGCTCGATGCGCTCCAGGGCCAGGGCACTGAACATCACCAGGGCGCAGCAAGGGGACGCGCTCCAGCCTTTCTGTGGTGCGCTGATCAGCAGGTCGACCGCGCACTTGTGCATGTCGACCCACAGCGTGCCCGAGGCAATGCAGTCGAGCACGAACAGGCCGCCCACCGCATGCACAGCGTCGCCCACGGCGCGCAGGTAATCGTCGGGCAGGATGATCCCGGATGAGGTTTCCACATGGGGGGCGAAGACGATCTGCGGTTTGTGCGCCTCAATGGCCGCCAGCACTTCATCCAGAGGGGGTGGCGCGTAAGCCGCCTGGCGCCCCGCTTCGGCCGGTCGGGCTTTCAGCACCGTGGTGGCCGCAGGGATGTTGCCCATTTCGAGGATCTGGCTCCAGCGGTAACTGAACCAGCCGTTGCGGATCACCAGGCACTGCTGGCCGCTGGCAAACTGCCGCGCCACTGCCTCCATGCCGAACGTACCGCTGCCAGGCACCACCGCAACAGCCTGGGCGTTGTAAACCTGTTTCAGGGTGCTGGAGATATTCCTCATCACCCCCTGAAATGCCTGCGACATGTGGTTGAGCGAGCGGTCGGTGTATACCACCGAATACTCGATCAGGCCCTCAGGATCAATACCGGGATAGAGCTTCGACATGGGGTGATTCCTTCGCCAGAAATGTCTGTGGTATCGACCCTGCCTCAAGCCTGCGCAAATGACAAGCCAGCCTCTTGTGCATTCGCGCCCGTCAAGCGGCGCCCCTGGCCTGCTGCTCCAGGTGCACCTGCAACGTCGGGTCGATCTGCAATGCACTTGCCAGTTCGTCAAGGTAAGCCCGCTCGGCGTCCTGCTGGTCATCCACCAACATGACGCTGGCCAGGTACATTTCCGCGGCCATCGCCGGGTCCCGCGCCGACTGCGCCACTTCGGCAGCATCGAGGGGCCTGCTGACCTCTTCATCCAGCCATTGCTGCAGTTGCGGGTCGTCGGCATGGCGCTTGATTTCTGCGTAAATCAGTTGCTCTTCCTGTTGGTCGATGCGCCCGTCAGCCTTGGCGGCAGCAATCAGCGCACGCAAGATGGCATGGCTGTGGTCTTCAGCCTCGGGGCCGGACAATTGATCGACTGTCCGCAGCGCCTGCTGCGGGGCTGCCGCCTGGCTGCGCTGCCAGCTTTGATAGGCCTGGAACGCCATCATGCCCAGCGACGCCAGGGCCGCGTAATTGATGCCACCTGCGGCGCGCCCCTGGCCAGAGCCGCCAGCGCTGCCGCTGCGACCCCCGCCGAGCAGGCCGCCCAACAAGCCGCCCAAACCACCCAGGCCATCTTGCGAGGGCATGCCGCCGCTGCCTTGTTGTGCTTGCGAACGCTGGCCGGCGCGAAGTAACTGTTCGAGTAAGTCACTGGTGTTCATGGCTCTACCCTCGATCGGTAGTCGTTGCACAGACAGCAACGATAGCCCGCTCGAGGCAAATAGCCATGACCGTTTGGCTGACGGCTTTGCACATTTTGCCGAGCGTTTGTCAGCGTAAAAGTACAGCGCGCCCACACAGGCACTGTTCCAGTAGATCACCTCTCAACAGCTTGATGCTTGAGCCAATTCTGGACAATGCTTAATGAATCAGACTGTTTCATCTTGCGCGGCCAAACCAGGTAAAACGACTTGTCGAGCCTGAGCTGCTGGGTAAAAACCTGAATCAGCCGGCCTGCAGCGATGTCATCACCGACAAACGCAAGGCTGGCCAGCGCAATGCCTTGACCACTGATTGCTGCGTCAATGGCCAGAGAGGTCTGATTGAAGCGCAGGTTCCTGGCCGTAGGTTGCGCGTGCTGCGGGAACAGTTCTGCAAGAAACTGAGGCCAGAAGTTATGGGCATCGTGAAGCATGATGAAATCCTGAAGCTGCTCAAAGCTGGCAGGCATTTCGCTTCCTTCAAACAACCGTGGGCTGGCTACTGCAACGATGCGCTGCTCCATCAACAACTCGCTGTTCAAACCCGCGCCGAAATCGGGCTTGCCGTAGCGAACAGCGATGTCTACGCCATCGGTACTGAAGTGCGAGAGCCGATCGGTTGCCAGCACACGCAAATCGATGTCTGGATAACGCTGCGCAAAGCTGCCCAGCCTGGGAATCAGCCATTTCGAAGCAAAGGTCGGCGTCACGCTGACCGTCAGGTGAGCAGCCTGTGGCCTGAGCAAGCGTGTTGCCTCGTCGATCATGGCGAGTGCACTGCGAATGCTGCCGCTGTAGCTGTGCCCTGCATCGGTCAACGCCAGGCCACGGGGTAAGCGCTCGAACAAACGCAGGTCCAGGCTCGCTTCCAGCCCGCGTATCTGCTGCGCAACGGCCGCCTGGGTCACGCCCAGTTCCTCGGCCGCCACACGGAAGTTCAGGTGACGAGCCACCACTTCAAAAACACGCAACGCATTCAGCGAGGGCAAATCAGCGAAACCGTCTGGCATGGCGATGGAAATTCTATTGGATTGGGTGATATTTTTGCCTCTCTGGTGCCTGCAACAGGGTTGATAACCTGATTGGGCCAGAGGGATTGAGTGTGCTGAGGTTACTCCCTGAATATCGTTGAAAAAACCCGTGCCAGTAGAAAATCATGGTCTGCTAACGGGTCTCTCCATGCAAAAAACTGCTGTTGTGTGTTCGTTTTTCTTGGTGTGGCAGGAGGGCTACAAATGGCAATCATTGTGGGAACGGGTTTATCGAGGCGTCGGACCGCCGCGAATACGGTGGTGGCGGCAACGGTGAACGGCCGCTGGAAACTGGGCGGCAGGCCCGGCCTGTTCGCGGGTGAACCCGCTCCTACAACGGTCGGTGTCGAGCCAACGATGTGTGCACACCACCGACCCATGTAGGAGCGGCTTTAGCCGCGAATACGGTGGTGACGGCAACGGTGAACGGCCGGGGGAAATTGGCAGGCAGGCCCGGCCCATTCGCGGGTGAACCCGCTCCTACAACGGGCGGTGTCGAGCCAAAGATATGTGAGCGACACCGATCAATGT
>NZ_JBIVHY010000024.1:0-30729 GCF_044749445.1 Pseudomonas sp. NPDC089408 | reverse complement strand
TTCGCGGGTGAACCCGCTCCTACAACGGGCGGTGTCGAGCCAAAGATATGTGAGCGACACCGATCAATGTAGGAGCGGCTTTAGCCGCGAACACGGTAGTGGCGGCAACGGTGAACGGCCGGTGGAAATTGGCAGGCAGGCCCTAATGCCAGTCAGTTAAGAATGCCGGGGCTGCTGTGCAGCCCATCGACGCGGCCCCAAATTGCTTAACTGACCGGCATTACGGCAGGCCCGGCCTGTTCGCGGGTGAACCCGCTCCTACAGGGGGGCGGGATTGGGCTCGCGTTCAACCACCCAGCGCACGCTTCAACACTTCGTAGATTCGGGCGTCACCGGACTGAGCCACGTTGAAACGCAGGAAATCCCCCGCCGTCATGGACCGGCTAAAGGCATTCCCGGGCGCCAGCACTACACCTTCATTCAGGCACGCCCTGGCCAGCGTTGCCGCCTCCCTGCCCTGAGGGAGCTGGCACCAGACGTACATGCCTGCCTGGGGAATCATCCAGGGCTTGATACCAATCGCCTGAAGCCTCGCTACCGTCCGCTCCATTTCCTCGGCTAACCGAAGGCGCACACTTTCCATGTGTTTTCGGTAGCCGCTATCAGTAATTGCCAAATGGATTACATCCGCTGCCAAGCGACCGCCGCCGAAGGTTGTCGCAATCTTCAGATCGACCAGGCTCTCGATCCATTCACTGCGCGCAGCGATGTAGCCGCAGCGAATCGAAGCGGAGATGGTTTTGGAGAAGCTGCCTATCTGGATGACACGCGACAGGCCATCGAAGGCAGACAGCCGCGGCGCGGGCGTAGTCTCGAAATCCCCGAAGATATCGTCCTCTACAATCACCAGGCTAGAGCTGTCGGCCAGCTTCAGCAACCTGTGTGCCGTGACCGGGGACAAACTGGCGCCGGTCGGGTTGTGGATGCCGGAATTGGTTATGTACAAGCGGGGCGCATGCTCGCGCAGGGCAGCGCCGAACGCCTCGATATCGGGGCCCGTCGGCGTGTAGGGTACGCTCACGATGTTCACCCGGTGTGCTTTCAACAAGGCGTGGAAGTTGAAATAGCAAGGGTCGTCAACCAGCACCGTGTCCCCGGGCTCCAGCAAAAAACGGCAAATCAGGTCGATGGCGTGGGTGCCGGACTCCGTCAGCATGATCTGCTCGAGCGGCGCTTCGATCCCGATACCTGCCAGGCGTCGCGACAGGAATTGCCTGAGCGGCGGATACCCCAGCGGTGAAGCATATTCGGTTAGCTTCACCGTTTCGGAGCGGGCAATGGTTCGCAGCGCTTTGCGCATGCCCGCTTCATACATCCAGGCGGCAGGCAGCCACCCGCACCCGGGTTTCAACGCATCGCTGGAGGTTTCCAGAGACTGGCGCGAGATCCACAGCGGGTCGACGGCCCGATCAAGCCTGGGGCCAAGTTCAGTCAACACCAATGGCGCCACCGGCCCGGCCACGTAAAAACCGGAGCCAGGGCGCGAACTGAGGACACCCTCTGCCATCAACCGCTCATAGGCCTCAAGAACGGTTGAAACCGAGACTTGCATGACCTGCGCCATGGCACGGACCGAGGGGACCCTTGCACCTGGGGTGTAGGTTCGAGAGGCAATCCTCGACTGGATCTCGCCCATGACCGTTCCAATTCGCGTTCCGCTGCGCTTCATCACACCCTCAACTGTGCTGGACTCATATACATAACAGTTCGGTTTAACTGTACTGGATTGTACATGGCTTTGCTAAGCCTGTCGGTGGTGTACTGACCTCCGGCTAATCAAGGAGTGACCGATGGAAAGATCAACAAGCGGGTGGATCAACGGCTTCATGGGCGTCGCAATCTTTGCGGGCTCGTTGCCGGCAACCCGTGTGGCAGTGGCGGCTTTCGAACCGACGTTTCTTACCTGTGCCAGGGCCACCATTGCCGCGCTGTTGGGTGCGCTTTTTCTGATCGTGCTGCGGCAACCGCGCCCCGGGCGTGGTGACTTGACGTCATTGGCTGTGACAGCGCTTGGCGTTGTTATCGGTTTTCCGCTGCTGACGGCTCTGGCCCTTCAGCATGTCACCTCAGCTCACTCCATTGTCTTTGTCGGGCTCCTGCCACTGTGTACCGCAGGGTTCGCGGTTCTGCGCGGCGGTGAGCGCCCCCGGCCACTGTTCTGGTTGTTCTCGCTGACAGGAGCCGGGCTGGTCGCTGGCTATGCATTGATGACTGGCGGCGAAGGGTCGGCGGTGGGCGACCTGCTGATGATAGCTGCGGTCGTTGTTTGCGGGTTGGGGTACGCAGAAGGGGCGCGCCTCTCGCGGACATTGGGGGGGTGGCAAGTGATCAGCTGGGCGCTGCTGGTAGCGTTGCCGCCCATGCTGCTGCTGACGATCATCAACTTCCCGGCGCCTGATGCCTTCGCCAACGTCAGCGCCCCAGCGTGGTTCAGCTTCGGCTACGTTTCACTGTTCAGCATGCTGATCGGCTTTGTGTTCTGGTACCGAGGGCTCGTGCAGGGTGGCATTGCGGCAGTGGGCCAACTGCAACTGCTGCAGCCGTTCATGGGGCTAGGGCTGGCAGCGCTGCTTCTGCACGAGCATGTCAGCTGGATGATGCTGGCCGTTACGCTGGGGGCTGTCATCTGTGTGGCGGGGGCCAGGAAATACGCCCTGTAGATGAAGCGTCAGGTGCCGAGTGAGGCCAGTACGCCTTGCAGCTTGCCCCGTGTCGTTTCGGTGCACATCTGCATGGGCTCGCGCAGCTCGCCACTGATCAGGTTTTGCAGCTGCAGCGCCGCCTTGACCACGGCCGGATTGGGCTCGGCGAAGGCCATTTTTATCCACGGCAGCAATTGGTAGAACGTGCCACGTGCTGCTGCCCAATCGCCGCTGTCGACCTGGCGCAACATACGCACGTAAAGGTCGGCCCGCACCTGCGCAGAAGCCGAAATGGCCCCCGCGCCACCCAGGCACAGGTTGTTGAAGATCTGCAGGTCTTCACCGGCCAGCACCTGAGCGTGGCCGTCCTCGATCAGCGCCATGGTGGTTTCGCTGTCACCGCTGCAGTCCTTCACCGCAGCAATGCGCGGGTGGCGCACGATACGCCGCAAGGTGTCCCGCTCGATGCGCACGCCGGTGCGGTAGGGGATGTCGTAGACGATCACCGGCACGCGGGCCGCATCGGCGATGGTGGCGAAGAAAGCTTCGATGCCAGCCTGTGATGGGCGGATGTAGCAAGGTGCCGGCACTAGCAGCCCGCCAATCTCACGCTGCTGAATTTGCGCCTGGAAGGCCAGCAGCTCATTCAGGTTGTAACCCGACAAGCCCATCACCACCCTGCCCGGCTCAACCCAGGCCAGTACCGCATCCAGCACGGCCAGTTGCTCGGCCTTGGACAGCGCCGCTGCTTCCCCCGTGGTACCGCACACCACAAAACCGGCCACGCCGTCTTCGAGCAGCTGCTTCACCAGCTTTTCCATGCCCGGGAAGTCGATTTCATTGGCGCGCATGGGCGTGACGAGGGCGATCCAGATACCACGGAAATTCGACATGCAAAAACTCCTGATGTTGACCGAAAGTCAGCGTCAGCAGGGTGAAGAGTCGAAGTGGTCGGGCAGGGATACCTGGCGCCTTCTGTCTCGTCAGCCCACCTGACGAGACAGCGCGCCTCGGTCAGATGAGCGGCTGTTTCTTGGATTTCTTGGCAACGGCAACGCACGCACCAGCCTGGGCAATGAAGCCCGAAGCGAAAATGGCGTGGTTGGTCATGGACATGCTGGCAAGCCCGTTGCGTGGATATGGCTGGATGATGCTAGGGCGGCGCGTCCACTGTCAAGGCGCGAATACGTCTGTGGCTTTGCCGACGCATTCGCGGGTGAACCCGCTCCTACAATGGACCGCATGGAGGCAACCGGGGCCATGCGCCGCGTCGCCCTCTCCCACATGGCTTCAGGCCAATACGTTCGATGTAGGAGCGGGTTTACCCGCCCCCACAGCGGGGCTATCGCCACTCGCTGTAGGGCTCCAGGGGTGTCACCGGCAGCGCCAGGTTGCCGCGCCATGGCTCGAACAGGTAGCGCAGGTAAAGCATGGCATGGCTGGGCGCGTAATCATCGCTGTACTGCCAGTCGAAGCCGCCGCCCAAGACCCTGCGGGCGCTTTTTCGGGCCGAAACCTGCTTCAGCGCTGCTGCGTGATCAGCACCCGCCAGGTACCCGCCGCGGCGTCGATGCCGGGCTGGCGAGTGTGATCGCACGCGTATCTGTGGTGTCTACCGACAGGCGAATGCCGCGATGTGCTGTATGGTTATCGGCCAAGCAAAGAACTGGTTTCCGGAGACAAGCATGCTTCGTATTTTTGAGCGCCGGCTCGACCCCTTCCCTCCCGACGAGGTGCCGCCACCCCCCATGGGGTTGTTGCGCTTTATGTGGGCCTGCACGCGCGGTGCCCGTGGCTACATCCTGGCGCTGGCACTGCTCAGTGCCGGGGTATCGATCTACGAAGCTTGGTTGTTCGCCTTCCTTGGCCAGGTGGTCGACCTGCTCTCGGCCTGGCAGGCCGGCGGCACCGTTGGCCCCGAAGAAACCCATGTGCTGTGGGGCATCGGTATCGTCCTGCTGGTCAGCGTCGGGCTGGTGGCGCTGCGGACCATGGTTCAGCACCAGGTACTGGCAATCAACTTGCCGTTGCGGCTGCGCTGGGACTTTCACCGGCTGATGCTGCGCCAGAGCTTGTCGTTCTTCTCTGACGAGTTTTCTGGCCGGGTGACCACCAAGGTGATGCAGACGGCGCTGGCGGTGCGCGATGTGCTGTTCACCCTGATCGAGATCCTGCCCGGCATTGGCGTGTACTTCATCGCCATCATTGCCCTGGCCGGTGGTTTTGCCCTGAAGCTGATGCTGCCGTTCATTGCCTGGGTCGTGCTGTTTGGCCTGGCGATGCTGTACTTCGTCCCACGCCTGGGTAAAGTCGGGCAGGAGCAGGCCAATGCCCGCTCGTCCATGACCGGGCGGGTTTCCGACGCCTACACCAACATCACCACGGTGAAACTGTTCTCGCACTCCAACCGCGAAGCGCACTTTGCACGTGCAGCCATGGAGGACTTCAAGCAGACCGGTTTTCGCCAGATGCGCCTGGTCAGCCAGTTCGAAATTGTCAACCAGGCGTTGGTGGTGGGCTTGATCATGGGAGCCGGTGGCTATGCGTTGTGGCTGTGGCACCAGGGCCAGGTCGGCACTGGCGCAGTGGCGGCGATTACCGCCATGGCCTTGCGTATCAACGGCATGTCGCACTGGATCATGTGGGAAATCACCTCGCTGTTCGAGAACATCGGCACCGTGCAGGACGGCATGGCCACTCTCACCCGTGGCCCCAAGGTAAAGGATGCGCCGGAGGCTACCGAGTTGGTAACCACAGGGGGCGCGGTGACGTTCGACAAGGTCAGCTTCAACTACAACGGCGAGCGCCAGGTGCTCAACGACCTGAACCTGCACATCCGCCCCGGGGAAAAGGTCGGCCTGGTCGGCCGCTCCGGCGCCGGCAAGTCCACCCTCATCAACCTGCTGCTGCGCTTCTATGATGTGGACCGGGGCGAGATTCGCATCGACGGGCAGAATATCGCCAAGGTCACCCAGGACAGCCTGCGCAGTGCCATCGGCATGGTCACCCAGGACACCTCGCTGCTGCACCGCTCGATTCGCGACAACATTGCCTATGGCCGCCCCGATGCCACCGATGCGCAGATTCGCGCCGCAGCGGCCAACGCCCAGGCCGATGGCTTTATCCGCCAGCTCAGCGACCGACAGGGCAATAGCGGTTATGACACCCTGGTGGGCGAGCGCGGCATCAAGTTGTCCGGTGGCCAGCGCCAGCGCATTGCAATTGCCCGGGTGATGCTGAAGAACGCGCCTATCCTGCTGCTGGACGAAGCCACCAGTGCGTTGGACTCGGAAGTTGAAGTCGCTATTCAGGAGAGCCTGGACGAAATGATGCAGGGCAAGACCGTCATCGCCATCGCCCACCGGTTGTCGACGATCGCGGCCATGGACCGGCTGATCGTGATGGATGAAGGGCACATCATCGAGCAAGGCACCCATGCGCAGTTGCTGGCGAAGAATGGCACCTATGCGCGGCTGTGGCAGCACCAGAGCGGCGGGTTCCTGGGTGAGGACCAAGGCGTGGCCGAGGCCTTGTAGGCGCGGTTTCAGCCGGTGCCATGTACCGCGTCGCCTGCTTCGCGGGTAAACCCGCTCCTACAACGACCGCGTAGGAGCGGCTTTAGCCGCGAACACCGGCGCAGCCGGTGCCATGCACCGCGTCGGCTGCTTCGCGGGCGCGCCCGCTCCCACAGGTACTTGCGTTTGTGCCTCAATCCAGTACCGGCCGCAACAGTGCTTGCGCCTCATACAATGCCGGTAAATAGCGCAAACGTATTTCATCCATGCTCAACCGCGACGCATGCGTGGTGATGGTCAACGTCGCTTTCAACTGACCCGCCCGGTTCAGCAAGGGTACACCCAGCACCCGCATGCCAATTTCATACTCCTGGTCGACAATGCAGAACCCCTGCCCCTTCACCCGCTGCAACTCCCCCTCCAACTGCACCCGGTCGGTCTGCGTATAAGGCGTCAGCGCCCGCAGCGGATTACGCGCAAAGTAGTCATCCCGCGCCCCCTCCTCCAGCCAGGCCAGCCACACCCGCCCACCCGCCGTGCAATACATCGGCACCCGCGAGCCCGGCCTGATCGACAACGACGCCACATGGCTGTAGCGGCTGCGCACCAGGTGAATGATCTCGTCACCATCGCGGGTACCCACCGAGACATGCTCCTGGGTCTGCCGCGCCACCTGCTCGATGATTGGCCGCAGCATGCGCGGCAATTGCGCCGAGTCGACGTACGCCTGGCCCAGGCGCAAGGCCTTAGGCGTCAACCAGTACTCTCGGCTGTCCGTTTCGGCAAAGCCCTCGTGCACCAGGGTCAGCAAAAAGCGCCGCGCGGCACTCGGTGTGAGGCCGGATAACCGGGCCGCTTGCGGCACGCTCAGGCGCGGTTGCTCGGCGCTGAACAGCTGCATCAACGCCAGGCCCTTCTGCAAGCCGGCAATGAGGTCACGGGGATGAATAGCGGGTGTGTTCATGCAGTGAGCTCGTACACAGGGGAACAAAAACAACCGATTACTGCGATAACCGGATCATCAATGCGATTATCGCACTAAAAGCCGAGTCAGTGCATTGTTGTCTGTCCGCATCTGCCCCACCCTTGCCTCCACATAAACGCCAATAAGGAGGTCAGCATGATTCGTGGTTCCACTGAACTGGTCGCCATCGTCGGTTCGCCCATCGCCCAGGTGAAGTCCCCGGAAAACTTCAACACCTGGTTCGCCAACAACAACTGCAACCTCGCCATGCTGCCCATCGACCTGCACGAGGCAGCGCTGGGTAGCTTTGCCGATGCTTTGCGCGGCTGGCAGAACCTTCGCGGTTGTGTTGTCACCGTGCCGTACAAACAGGCCCTGGCCAGCCGTCTGGACAGCCTGAGCGAACGTGCAGCAGCCTTGGGCTCGGTCAATGTCATTCGCCGTGAGCGCGACGGGCGCTTGCTGGGCGACAACGTGGACGGCGCCGGCTTCCTGGGTGCCGCGCGCAAGCACGGCTTCGCGCCGATGGGCAAGCGCGCCCTGGTGATCGGTTGCGGCGGCGTCGGCAGCGCCATCGCCTATGCCCTGGGCGAAGCCGGTATCGCCAGCATCACCCTCAACGACCCCAGCACAGCGCGCATGGGCGCTGTGTGCAAGCTGCTCGGCAATGCCTTCCCCGGGCTCACGGTAGGCACGCAGTTCAACGGGCTGGAGGACTTCGACCTAGTGGCCAACGCCTCCCCGGTCGGCATGGGCAGTAGCGCAGAGCTGCCATTGTCTGCCGCCCTGCTGGCCACCTTGCAGCCCGCCACCCTGGTCGCCGACGTGGTCACCTCACCCGAAATCACGCCACTGCTGAACCGTGCCCGGCAGGTCGGCTGCGCAACCCAGACCGGCCCGGAAATGGCCTTCGCCCAACTCGGCCACCTTGGCGCCTTCATGGGCGTGACGCCGCTGGAGATCTGAAGCCATGGCGACTGATGAACACAGGCTACACAACGTTGACCTGGTTGTGCTGGGCAGCGGCGCGGGTGGTTTTGCCGCTGCCGCCACGGCGGCCCGCCGCGGGCTGAACGTGCTGGTGGTGGAAAAGGCTAGTCATTTTGGCGGCACCTCGGCGATTTCCGGCGGTGCGGTATGGCTGTATGGCACCGACCAGGCCCGCGCCGCCGGGGCCAAGGACACACCCGAGGCCATGCGTACCTACCTCAAGCACGTCATCGGCGACGGCTACGACCCCGTCTTGGCCGATGCCTTTATCGAACAAGGCCATCAAGCCCTGCGTTGGCTGGAGCAGAACACCGAGCTGCGCTATGCCCTGCGCCCGCACTCGCCGGACTACTACCCGGACGCCCCCGGCGCCACCCAGTTTGGCCGGGCGCTGGAAATGGTCGAATACGACGGCAAGCACCTCGGTGCGCGCTTCAAGGACCTGCAGATGCCACCGCCCGGCATGCTGCTGTTCGGCGGCATGATGGTCAACCGCGTAGACATCCAGCATTTCCTCGGTATTCGCCAATCGCCCAGGTCCCTGTGGCATTGCCTGAAACTGATGGCGCGCTATGCACGGGACCGGCTGCAGCACCCGCGTGGCACCCGGCTGACCACCGGCAACGCCTTGATCGCCCGCCTGGCCAGCAGCGCCTTCGCCCACGGCACCCAGTTGTGGTTGCGCAGTGAGGCCGTGGAACTGATCGTCGAACGCGGCGTGGTCATTGGCGTGATCGTGCAACGCGAGGGCCGCCGCGAGCGGGTAATGGCCCGCGGCGGCGTGGTGTGCGCCATGGGCGGGTTCGCCGCAGGCGCTCTGGCCGCAGGTTACCGCCCGGCCCAGGGGGCGCCGCACCTGAGCATGTCACCTGCCGGCAACGACGGCGCCGCCCTGCGCCTTGGCGAGGCCGTTGCGGCCGCGGCGGGCGAAGGCCTGGCAGCCAACTTTTTCTGGGCACCGGTTTCCGAATTGTGCCATGCCAGTGGCCAGCGCGAGCGCTTCCCGCACCTGGTTACCGACCGCGCCAAGCCGGGCGTTATTGCCATAGACCCTGCCGGGCGGCGCTTCGTCAACGAGTCCGACTCATACCACCACTTCGTGCAGACCATGTTCGCCAAGGGCATTGCCAGCTGCTGGCTGGTCTGCGATGCCGAAGCAATGAACCGTTACGGCCTGGGCCTGGCGCGACCCAAGCCAGTGAACAACCAGGCGTTGATCGATGCCGGTTACTTGCACCGGGCCGCAACAGTACAGGCTCTGGCCCAGGTGATCGGTGCCGACCCACAGGTATTCGCGCAAACCCTCGAGCAGTTCAACGCCGATGCCCGCAACGGCGTCGACCGCACGTTCGGCAAAGGCGGCAATAGCTACAACCGCTACATGGGCGACCCGCAGCACACGCCCAACCCCTGCCTGGCGCCACTGGCCAGCGGGCCGTTCTACGCCATTCGCATCCATACCGGCGACCTGGGTTCGGCCCGTGGCCTGGTGACCAACGCCGCAGCCAACGTGCTTGACCGTAACGGCCAGCCCATCACCGGCTTGTACGCGGTCGGCAACGACATGAATTCACTGATGAAGGGCACCTACCCCGGCCCTGGCATCACCCTGGGCCCTGCCCTCACCTTCGGCTGGCTCGCTGCCAACCACATCACCGCGCGCCTGCAGGCGCCGACCACCCACATGGAGACCCCGGCATGTACTACGAACTGAGAACCTACACCCTCGACCCACTGAAAATGGCCGACTGGCTGGCCCTGTACCAGAGCCACGCACTGGAGGTGCAAAGCGAACACCTGGGCAACCTGGTGGGCTTTTTCACCAGCGAGTTCGGCGACGTCAACCAGGTGATGCACATCTGGGGCTATGCCAGCCTCGACGAGCGCATGGCACGCCGTGCAGCCATGGCGGCGGACCCACGCTGGGCCGAATTCTCGCGGCGCAACCGCGAGCTGGGGGCGGTAGTGCGCCTGCAATCTCGGCTGCTGCGGCCGACCGGTTTTTCGCCGCTGCAGTAAGCCTTGCCCTTCTCTCCCGACGCACTGGTGGAACACTTCCATGCAACCCCTCGAATGTGACGTACTCGTCATCGGCTCCGGCGCCTCCGGCCTGGCTGCCGCCGTTACCGCCGCGCATCACGGCCTGCACGTGATCGTTGCGGAAAAAGCCAGCCAGTTGGGCGGCACCAGTGCCTGGTCGGGGGGCTGGTTGTGGATACCGCGCAACCCGCTGGCCATCGACGAAGGCATCATAGAAGCCGACGATGCCCCGGAACGCTATCTGCGTGCGCAAACCCACACCCGCGAACTGGACCCGCGCCAACAGGCGTTCTTGCGTCATGGCCCGGATATGGTGGCGTTTTTCCAGCAGCACACGGCCGTGCAGTTCCAGAGCGGCAGCCGTATGCCCGACATGCGTGAAGGAGACGGCAGCGCACGCGGTGGCCGTTCACTGTGCGCGCTGCCCTACGACGGGCGCTTGCTCGGGCCTTGGCTGTACAAGCTGCGCCCACCATTGGACATCGTCAGCCTGGCCGGCATGGGCATCGCCGGTGGTGCCGACATGGCCGCCTTCTTCAACGCCAAACGCTCGCCCAAGGCCGCGCTGCATGTCGGCAAGCGCTTGCTGCGCCATGGCCGCGACCTGCTGCTGCACCGGCGCGGCCAGCAGTTGGCGAATGGCAACGCGCTGGTGGCACGCCTGCTGCGCAGCGCACTCGATCTTGGCGTAACCTTGCTGACCGACAAACCGGCCACTCACCTGTTGGCTGAAGGGCGCGTCAAAGGCGCGCAGTTTGCCGACGGCCAGCTGATCCAAGCGCGCCGGGGCGTGGTGCTGGCTTGCGGCGGCTTCCCGCATGACCGCCAGCGCATCGCGCAACTGATGCCGCATGCACCGGAGGGTGGCCAGCATTACTCGGCCGCCCCCAGGGAAAACAGCGGTGACGGCCTGCGCCTGGGCGAACAGGCCGGCGGCCTGGTTGCTACGACTGCCGCCCATGCTGGCGCCTGGGCGCCGGTATCGCAGGTGCCACGCCGCGATGGCAGTGTCGGCCACTTTCCGCACTTGGTCGACCGCGCCAAGCCCGGCTTCATTGCGGTGCGTCGCGATGGCCGACGCTTCGCCAACGAAGCCGATTGCTATCACGACTTCATGAACGCGCTGTTTGCCGCCACGCCACCGGGCGAACAGCCGGAAGCGTGGTTGCTCTGCGACCATGCCGCGCAACGTCGCTATGGCCTTGGCTGGGCCAAGCCCTTTCCCTTCCCTGCACGCTTTTATCAACGCTGCGGCTATCTGCAGGTTGGCGCCAGCCTGGCGCAACTGGCGCAGGGTTGCCGGATTGATGCTGCGCAGTTGCAACGTACGGTCGAAGGCTTCAACCAACATGCCAGACAGGGTGAAGACCCCGACTTCCAGCGTGGCGCATCGGCTTACAACAGGGCGCAGGGCGACCCCATGCAAGCGCCGAATCCGTCGCTGCGGCCACTGCTGAACGGGCCGTTTTACGCGGTCAAGCTGTTGCCTGGCAGCCTGGGCACCTTTGCCGGTCTGGCAACAGACCCTACGGCCCGCGTGCTGGACCACGCGGCGCAGCCGATTCCCGGGTTGTATGCGGTGGGCAACGACATGCACAGCGTGATGGGCGGGCACTATCCGAGTGGTGGTATTACCTTGGGGCCGGGGATGACTTTCGGCTACCTGGCAGGCAAAACGTTGTGCGGGCTGTAGGCTCCATTTTCATAACGACTGCTCATCCGACAGCACCACTTGCATGCCATTGACTGGCTGTTGCAACAAGCCTCGCGGCAAGCGGAAGTCTTTGAAGGGTTGCTGGGTAATGGGATTGAAGGCCTTTTCTGCATTAAGCCGATAGCGCATCACACCATCTCCGGCCCTGAAACTCAGGTCCACACTGGTCGCTGTGCGGCCATTGAGCGCGCCACGGCTGAGCAAGCGGAACATCGACCACGGACCACGGTACTCAAGGCTGCTGCTGTTGCCGTTCTGCCTCAGCAGCGTCAGGTTGCTACGCACGTGCTGCCCCAGCGTGTTGGGCCAGACAATGCCAATGATGTGGCTCGGACCATGGGTGTATGAAATCAACTGGCCGTCGAGGTCCAGCAGGCTGGTACGTTGATTCGCGCTCAGCCCCAAGGGTTCGATGCTGAACTGCACGCTCAGGTTACCGCGCTGATCAAAGAAGGTTTCGCGGATGCGGTCGGCCAGTTCCAGCTGTTCGATCACATCGCTGCGGATCAGCGACTGCCCTTTCTGACCCGCCTGCAGGGCTTCGAGGTTGTCCTTCAGGAAGACCTTCAGGTACTGGTCGTGGAACTGTTGTAGCCGCCCCTTTGGCCCGAAGAATGCTTCAAAGTCGTCCAGGGAGGCATCAGGCGCTTTCACCACAAAGGGATAGCGGCCGGCCAGGCGCTGCTGGAAGAAGCTGTACACCTCGGCATCCCAGCGGCGCTCCAGCTCACGCAGGGCTTCGACGTTCAGTACTTTTGCCGTTTGATCGGCCAGTTTCCTGACTTGATGGTTGATCGGCTCTGGCAAGCCGTTGGCCACCCGCTGCAAAGTGCCAATGGGGTCCTGGCCTGTCATCGAGAAACGTTGATGCACAGCCTGAAGTGCCGCTTTACCTCTGTCCGGGCTGCCCTGCACCGCCTTGGCGTAGTCGTGAACAGCGGCAATGGCACCAAGGGTTTCATCGTAGTAGCTGGGCTTCTCCCCCGTTGCTCGCAACATGGCGCTCAGCCCTGCGAAGGCACGCTGAATGGCCCACGCCTGTTGTTGTTCGGGCTTGCCGGTTGTCGGTTGCAGTGCTCCAGATGCCTCAGGTGCATCAATGTTCACAGCAGATGTCAGCGAGGTGTTTTCCTTCACGGTATCCAGCAGCCGATGCAGGGGGGCCGCAGGCCCGGTGAACTGCTGCAGGATCGCAACGCCATGATCAAGATCGCGGAAGTCCGCCACCGAAAATGCATTCAGGGCACGCCGCCAACTGTCGATGAAGTCGGCGCTGTACAAGTTACGCAACCGTTCGCTCAGCGCCACGCGGTCGGCATCCGAGTAATCCAACTGGCCGCGCTCTCCCAACGCCCACTCATCGACCATCGCCAGTTCGGCGAACCGCTGACTACGGGGTTCGAAGTACTCCTTGAAGCCCTTGGCCGTAAGCATTGGCGCCAACAACACGTCTTCAACCGGCCTGGCACCGGCAGATGGCTGATACACCACATCAAAGGCCGGTCCGACCTGATTGCGCAGGTCCAGGCCTGTATGCAACTTCTCTGCGGTCTGCTGTTTAAGGCTCGCATAGACCCGTTCTGGCAGCGGTAGCCTGCGCAAAGTCTGCTGCACTTCGGCGATACGCTGGTTGTACTGTGGCAGTTCGGTGTCGGCATAAGCCAAGGCATACTTCAGGTGCCGCATGAGGTCGCCTTGCAGCTGCCCCTGGCCTGGGAATTTTTGCTGCCACTGGCGGGCCATCCACGGCTCGACCCACCCGGGCCGGCGACTTTGGCGATCTTCCAGCATCCGGTAAACCCTGAGAGCAGCCATTTGCTCCTCACTGCCTGGCGGTGCCGCGTTCATGGCTTCGATTACCCCGCTGGCCAGGGCCGGCAGGAAGCGCCTGGAGAGCAGGCTTAGGTAAGCCTCGTCGACGCGAGGGCCGATGGCGCGCCCCTGATACAGGCCTAAATCGGCGACACCCGGCCACGCGGCGCGATAGTCGCCAAACACCGATACCGCGTCGCGGATCTGGTCCAGCGGCTCCAATAAATTGCGCCCGGTCGGGTCCAGCCGTTGGTCCACTTCGTGATGACTGTATTCCCTGCTCTTGGCGAGCACGCTGGTAGCCTTGGCGCCATTGATATCAAAGTAGCGTTGCCAACTGGCGATGCCGACACACAACGCCAGCACGCCTACGCCAGAGCCAACCCAGAGTAGCTGCCGCTTGTTGCGCGCCACCCTGATGTTGTCCGCGGCAAGCCCGGATTCCGGGTAGATGACCCGCTTGAACGCATGCTGAATGAAATAGGCCAATGCCTTGCCCTGCGCCTTGCCTTCAAGCACTGGAAGCTTGGTCTGGTAGGGTTGCGCCGCCTCACGCACGAAGGCATTGAGCATGTCGCCTTGCTGTACGACCGAAGACCAGTACACGCCACGCACCAAGGCCGGCGTGGTGAACCGATCACTTGCCAGTGTTTCTTTCAAAAAGCCAAGCAGTATCGGGCGCAGCCCGACCAGTTGAGCGTGCAATGAAAAGAGGCTCGCTCGCAATGGCGCACTGCCCAACGTATCGAGCCGGTCCACAACCTGCTCGAACAATTGGCTGATCAACTGATCGTAGCCATTGCCATATTCGTCCAGCCAGGCGTCGAATGTCCCGCTCGAATCGAGCTTGAAGGTAAAGCCCAGCATCTTTTCCCGTGTGGCGGCAGGAAGCCCGGCGTAGAGCTGGTCAAAACCCTCCAGCAGGTCGAACTTTGTCAGTACTACATATAACGGCAAGCGCGAGCCCAGCTGGCTGCTTACTTCGTACAACCGCGTGCGCAACACCTGCGCCAATGCAACGCGCTGCTCAGGCGTGCCGTGCAACAGCGCGGGCAGGTCAACCACCAGCAACACGCCGTTGAGGGCCCGCTGACTGCGGTTGCGAAGTAGCCAATCTAGCAGGTGCTGCCACAATTTGGCCGGCGTAGCGGGCGGCACTTGCGATGAGTTTGCTTCCTCGACGGGTGAGGCTGAGCGCGACGCCTGGCTGACGAAGGCACCCGGTGGATCGATGATCACTGCATCGTTACTGATCCACCAACCAATCGGGTAGGCCAGGGCTTGCGCCTGTCGGCCACGCGCCTGCGCCTTGTCGATCCGGGTCAGCGAAAAACTTTGTTCGGTACGGTCAATGAAGCTGGTCTTGCCTGCGTTCTGGTCGCCCACCACCAGGTACCAGGGTAATCGGTACAGGGCACGCCGCCCACCGGCATTGTGCAGAAAGCGCGCAAGCCGCTGGTCCAACGCCTTCTCTTGCGCCTGAACGTATGGCAACGTTTGGTCCAGTTCGGCGGCCACTGCCTGATTACGCTCTGCCTGCAGGCGGCGATTACCTCTGCGCAACACAACAAGCCAGCACAGCAGCGGCACCAGCACAAGCACCAGACTTGCCAGCCCTCGATGGGCCATGCTGGCCAACGGCTGCTGCTCGCGCCACGTCCATTGCGGGCCGAGCCACCAGATGGCAACCAGTATTAGCACAGCACCTAGTCCAAGCAGCAGCGGCATGGCCAGACCTATGCGGGTCACCAGGGGCAAGCCCCAGCGTTTCAAGAGCTTCCACAACTGATTCATCGTGATTCCCGTTCCTTGTTCCGTTCAGCCTGCATGGGCGGCGCCGCATACTGTTGAAGACGTTGAAACACCTCTGGCTCCCAGGCGCTGGCGGTGGTTTCCTGCATCGTTCTGGCGACACCTGCGCACAAGTCCCGTGCCAGCCAGGACACACCCCGAGCGGCTAACAGGTCAGCGGCGATGACGGTGGTATGGCAGCGCTCACGGGGGGCGTGGAAATCTGCCTGCAGCCCCTGCAACCGGAGCAAAACCGGCTCTACGCCGCCCGTTTCCAGTTGGCTGACCAGTTCCTCGCGCAGGCTGACAAATTCCTGGGCGGCAGCACCCTGACCGGATACGCCTTGTGCGCCCTTGAGCCACGCCAGGCATTGGTCATCGACAAACACCTTGCCGTCGCTGAAGCACAACTGCTGCAGTGCCGGCATGCGCAGTACAAACCGAGCGGTCGCGGCGCGAATGGCTTCAGCCACCTCGCCCATGGCCAGCCGAGTGGCGGCGGTTGCCGCCAGGAAACTGCCGCGTATCCAGTAGGGGCAAGCCGTCAGGCTCTTTTCGATACGCAGGAGCAGTGCCGTGTCAATCGCGGTGCCTGCAATGGCCTCTTCATAATCACCGGCAATGTCCTGTGGCACGGCCATCAGCTCTGTTCGGTTGCCTTGCTTGGTTTGCGGCGCCGCCTGTATATGGGCCCACAAGCCGAACCGACGGAGCTGGTAGCCCGTCGGGTCGTATGGGTCCTGCTGATTGATCAGCTCGGCCATGGTCAGCACGGCCCTTCGTGATTCACGCTCGTTGCCCAGCGACACGCGAGGCATCGGTTTCGCGATGACCTCGGCCAGCGGTGCAGGTTTGATGCTCGCCGAAGCGGTCTTGACCGAGGCTGAGGTCAAGGCTGTAGGAGACTCGCCCACGCCGTTGGCAAGCTCTGTGTATTTGCCAAGAAGGCGCTCAAGCTCACCCAGCAGCGCTTCATCCAATTGCACAGCGGCTTGCTGCCGCTGCAGCCGTTGCAGCGCGTCCTGTGCGGTCGCCGCGTGAGCGGGGCTGTAGGTGAAGCGGTCGAGGCGTGACAGCGCTTCGATCAGACGATTAAGCATCAGGGCAACCAGCTTGCGCTTGCCCAGAAAGCCTTTGGGGCCAGGTTTCGGATGTGAGCCTTCCCAATACTGATCGACCAGACCGGCCAACAGTACCAAGCTAAAGCCCCAGCGCTGCCAGCATTGGCTGCGCAGCCAGGCGACACTCAGGTGTGCGGCGATGCGCCAGTGCTTGCACTGCTGACCCAGGTACTGCCGGGAGGCTTCTTCGATGTAGACCCAGTCGATGGAAGACTCCTGCAGCCCACCCAGCTTGACCATTTCCTGGTCAATAGCCTGGTAGGTTTCGTCCTCTACATCAAACAGGCCGGCGGGTGCCTGCGCGTCGACGGGTGCGAGCAGCCTGGCAATCTCCTGCGCGTTGACCTCTGCTACCAGCGACATGTTTTGCGCGCCTCGTCGATGAGCGGGTCCAGACCTTGAGCATCGAAGATCAACCCGTCGACTGCCGGGTTATCACTCTCGACCAGGATGCGATGAGCGCCAATCAGCTGCTTGATCTGCTCGATGCCCGGTAAGCCTCTGCCGGCGTCAAGCACCTGGCCGTTCTCCGTCACCTGCCAGGGTGTCGGCACTGTTGCGCCACGCTCCCCTCGCAAGCGGATCGTCACGCGTCCGGCATCGATGGGCTGGGCAGTGACCAGTTGCAACCTGGAGATGTTCTGCACACAGCTGATCACCAGGTAGGGGTGCGGGGTAACCGACGCAATCGCAGGCGCGGCGATCATGAGCCCGTGTTCTTCAGCCCTCAGGCGAAACGTCAGGTCATCTGCTGCCCGCCCCGCCTCATGGGCCATCACGCGGTGCAACGTGGGCGAGTCCTGCTCCGGTGCAGACCATTGCACAAGCACAAGGTGCGCAGGCGTTCCGGCGGAATTATCGAAACATGCCAAGCGCTCCAGGTTGGACACGATCCGTGGGCAATCCTGATCGGAATACGCGGATGTCGGCATATAGCCAAGTATCAGCGAAAGACTTACGCCACAAGCACTTTTACCAATCATTGTAAGAAAATTCCCTCTCAATAATACATACACCCTATTCCATGAGCGCATCTAAATACTCACCCATAAACATTCCACTCCCCATAAGCTGGCGAAAGCCTAGCCGATAAAAATCACAGGCCACAAACAAATATTTTTTTACACTTTCGCGCTCGACTAGATAACAAGACCGACGGCATGGTTTTTAGGCGAGCATTAACAACGCCCGCCATTTTGTTTATAGCGCACATCGATATGAAGGAAATTTCCTACAAACCAAACGTGAAAATCAGAAACAACTATTAGGAACTACTACAAACCAAGGAGAGATTCTGCAATGTCAAAATCCACAGGATCGGTTGCACCCAAAGAACGAATAAACATCAAGTACGTGCCCGCCACCGGTGATGAAAAAGCCGAAGTAGAGCTGCCGCACAAGATGATGGTGATGGGCGATTTCGGCCTGGATGATGCCCGTGCGCTGGAAGACCGGCCGGTCATGCGCATCGATAAACACACCTTCAACAACGTGTTGAACGATGCCGGTGTCAACCTGGCCATGGCCGTGCCCTCCGAGCTCAGCACAGCCCCCGACGCGGAACTGGCGGTCAGGCTGCAATTCAAGTCCATCAACGATTTCGGGCCAGACCGCATCGCTCGCCAGGTGCCGGAGCTGAACAAGCTGTTGGAGCTACGCGAAGCGCTGGTCGCCCTGAAAGGCCCGCTGGGCAATGTGCCTGAGTTCCGCAAGCAATTGCAGCACCTGCTGAACAACGAACAGGCGCGTAAACAACTCGCCGAAGAACTGAACCTGGTGCTTGAGGCACCCGAAGAACACTGAGACAACGGAGCGTCCCATGCCAAAGCCAACCCGCACTACTGTTGCCGTTGAAACAACGAGCGAGCCACTGGGCAACGCCACGTTGCTCGACCAGATCATGGCCGAGACCAAACTGGTACCCGCACAAGAGGGCTACCAGGTTGCTCGCCAGGGTGTATCTGCCTTTATTGCCGAAATACTCAAAAGCCATGACCCTGATCAACTCATTAACAAACACCGCGTCGATCAAATGATTGCGGAGCTGGACCGGGTGCTCAGCAAACAGATGGACGCCATCTTGCACCAGCCTGAATTCCAGCAACTTGAATCGGCATGGCGCAGCCTCAAACTTCTGGTTGACCGCACGGACTTTCGCGAGAACATCAAGCTTGAAGTCCTGCATGTCAGCAAGGAGGACTTGCTCGATGACTTCGAAAATGCTGCCGACATTACTTGCAGCGGCATGTACAAACACGTTTACACCGCGGGTTATGGTCAATTTGGCGGCGAGCCCGTTGCGGCAATGGTTGGGAATTACAACTTCGGCCCCTCTTCCCCTGATATCAAACTGCTGAGCTACATGGCCTCCGTAGGTGCCATGTCGCACGCCCCCTTCCTCGCAGCACCGTCCCCGGAATTCTTCAATTTGAACAGCTTCGAAGAGCTGCCCAACCTGAAGGAGATCAAGGACATCTTCGCCGGGCCACGGCATGCGAAGTGGCGTGCGTTCCGTGAAAGTGAGGATGCCCGCCACACCGCACTGACCGGACCGCGCTTCATGCTCCGCTCGGCCTATCACCCGCAGGAAAACCCCGTCCACAGCTATCACTACCACGAGAACATCGACGGGGAGCACGATAACTACCTGTGGGGCAACGCTGCCTTTTTGCTGGCCAGCTGCATCAACGACAGCTTCGCCAAGTACCGCTGGTGCCCGAACATCATCGGCCCGCAGTCGGGCGGTGCTGTCGAAGACCTGCCGGTGCACCTGTATGAGGCCCTGGGGCAGTTGCAGGCCAAGATCCCCACCGAAGTACTGATTTCCGACCGCAAGGAGTTCGAGCTGGCCGAAGAGGGTTTCATCGCCTTGACCATGCGCAAGGACAGCGACAACGCCGCGTTTTTCTCGGCCAACTCCGTGCAGAAGCCCAAAAACTTCCCCAAGACCCCCGAAGGGCTGCAAGCACAGACCAATTACAAACTCGGCACCCAGCTGCCCTACCTGTTTATCGTCAACCGCCTGGCCCACTACATCAAGGTGCTGCAGCGCGAGCAGATCGGCAGCTGGAAAGAGCGTAAAGACCTGGAGTCCGAACTCAACAAGTGGATCAAGCAGTACGTCGCCGACCAAGAGAACCCGTCAGCCGATGTGCGCAGCCGTCGCCCGTTGCGTGCTGCGCGTGTCGAGGTGTCGGACGTTGCCGGCGATCCGGGCTGGTACCAGGTTTCGCTCGCTGTGCGCCCGCACTTCAAGTACATGGGCGCGAATTTTGAAATCTCACTGGTCGGCCGGCTTGATACCCAATGAGTGGTTTCTTTGATCGCTTGGTGACGCATCGGTCTGTAAGCCGCACGCCCTCTCGGCAAGAGAACGCTGCCGAGAAGTTTGCCGCCATCAAGCACCACCTGGAAACGCTGCTCAACGCACGCCAGGGCTGCTCACAAAGCAGCCCTGAGCTGGGCCTGCGTGACTTCAACGGGCACGACGCAAGCAGTGGCGACCTGCTGAAGCAGGTGAGCGCCGACATTCGCCGCACCATCCGGCGTTTCGAACCGCGCGTGCACGTGCGCTCGCTCAAAGCGATGCCTGATTGTCACGCCCCGCTGGAATTGCACTTCAGGCTGGACTGCCATGTGCTGGTCAACAACCACAAGGAGCAGCTGCAACTGGAGCTGCTGGTCAACGGCCATAGCCGCTACACCCGAGTGAGGTGAACCGATGTCACTCAAGGATCGATTCAGCGAAGAGTTGCGTTACCTGCATGAGCTGGGCAACGACTTCGCCAAAGACAACCCACAACTTGCCCGCCTGCTGGGCAAGGGCGGCAGTGACCCGGATGTCGAACGCCTGATGGAAGCCTTTGCCTTCCTCACAGCCAAGCTGCGGCTCAAGCTGGAGGATGACCTGCCAGAGCTGACGCACCCCATGCTGCAGCTGCTGTGGCCGAACTACCTGCGCCCCCTGCCGAGCGCCACGATCATACAGTTCACGCCACGCAAGCAAGCGCTCAGCCAGTCGCAACGCATAGCCAAGGGCTCACGGTTGTTTTCCAAACCCGTGGACGGCGTGCCTTGTGAGTTTCGCACTTGCATGGCTGTGGACATCCACCCGTTCGAGATCGAATCGGTGAGTGCCACCCAGACGCTTGACAGTTCAGTGGCGCGCATCGGCCTCAGCACCTTGGTCGAGCGACCATTGAACACCCTTGGCTGCGACAGCCTGGATTTCCACCTGAGCGGTGATACAGAAACTGCCCGGACGCTGTACCTCTGGATCGCTCAATACCTCAAGCATGTCGCAGTGACGATCAATGGCGAGGTCCGTCGGCTGCCAGCCAGCAGCATCATCTTCCCTGGCTTCAGTTCGAACGAAGGGCTGCTGCCTTACCCGCAGAACGTTTTCGACGGCTATCGGATCTTGCAGGAATACTTTGTATTTCCGAAGCGCTTCAACTTCTTCCGCGTAACCGGGCTGGAGAAAGTCTGGACCGATCAGGCCACTCAGCAGGTGAGTATTGAGCTTCATTTCACCCGCCAGCTACCTGACGCGTTGCGCATCGGCAAAGCGGATTTCAGCCTGTTCTGCACCCCGGCTATAAATCTGTTCAGCCACAGCGCCGAACCGATCGACTTATCCAACCGGCACGCCCCGGCCGACCTCACGCCCAGAGGTAAAGAGCGGCACGCCTATGAAATATTCAGTGTCGATCGGGTCGTCAGTACCCGCACGACAACAGACGGTAATACCGGCGAACACCTGCGGACCTTCCGCCCCTTCGAGTCGTTCGCCCATGAGATCGAACATGTTCAAGGGCGCGCGGCGCTGTACTACCGCTACACGCTTGAAGACTCGCTGCTGGGCGATGGCGTAACGCACCGTATCGCCTTTGTTCGCGCGGATGCCAATAGCTATATCGGCGAACTGGAAACGGCATCCATCGACCTGACCTGTACCAACCGAGATCTGCCACTGGCATTGAAGGTCGATGACATCAATGTGACTTCCGAGGTCACGCCGCCCCTGGCCAGCTACACCAACCTCTGTGCGCCCACCCGCCCCTGCAGGCCGGTACTGGACGGCCAATTGCAGTGGGCGCTGATCTCCAACATGTCGCTCAACTACTTGTCGCTGCTTTCGGCCGAGCCGCTGAAAGCGGTCATCAATGCCTATGACTTCGCCGCCCTGCATGACATCCAGCAATCCCGAACCACCCGCAAGCGGCTCGACGGCATCCGCGATGTTCATACAGAACCCCTGGATTGGCTGATCAAGGGCCAGCCCATTCGCGGTCTGCGCACACGGCTGAAGCTGGATCAGGCCGCATTCCTCTGCGAGGGCGACCTGTACCTGTTCGGTTGCGTGCTCGCGCACTTCTTCGCCCTGTACGCCAGCATCAACTCCTTCCATCAACTGGAAGTGATCAACACCACCAACAACGAGCACTACATATGGCCTATCCAGACCGGCAAACAACCGCTGATCTAGCCGACAAGTTGCTCGCCGAGGCACACCAGTACAACTTCTTCCAGTTGCTGGAACGCCTTTACGGCTTGCACGGGGATGACCTGGAACCGCGTTGGCCGGACCAGGTCACCCGGCTGCGCGTGCGGCTGGGTTGTGACCCACGGCTGACCTTTCCCGTGTCCGACGTTTACAAAGCCGAGCGCATGCCTGAAGAAGCAGACCGCTATCGCGTGTGCACCACCTTCATGGGCCTGCACGGCACAGACTCGCCCTTGCCTTCCTATTACCTGGAACAAGTGGCGTATGAACATGCACATGGCATCGGCGTGCGGCCGGCGTTCCTCGACTTCTTCAATCACTACCTGCTCAGCCTGCTGCACCGCATCTGGCGCAAGTACCGCTACTATATTCGCTTCCAGCCGGGTGCCAGCGATGGCTTCTCCCAATACATTTTTGCCCTGCTGGGGTTGAACGACAAACAGCTGCGCGGAGATACGGCGCTGCCCTGGAGCCGGCTGCTCAGTTTCGCCGGGGTCATCGCCAGCCGCAGCCGTGCGCCGGGCACGGTCGCCGGCATCATCGCCCACTGCTTCGACCTGAAGCAGGTGCACATCCGTGAATTCGAAACACGCTCGGTTCCCACTACGGCCAAGCAGCTGGTCAGCCTGGGTCGCAGCAATGGCGAGCTGGGCAACTCCTTCATGGTCGGCAGCCGCACGCGAACCCGTAGCAGCAAGTTCACCATCGTGATCAGTGAACTCAACCAGGAACAGCTGCGCGACCTGTTGCCCAGCGGCATTAACTTCAACCGCCTGCGTGCACTGATCGACTTTCTATTACGCGATGGCCTGGCCTATGACCTCGAACTGCGCCTGAAGCAGAACGCGCTATCACCGTTCTGTCTGCACCGCAGCCAGGGCGCCCACCTGGGCTGGACCAGCTTTGTTGATGACAGCCACGGCAAGTTCAGCCCCGTTGTGCGGTTCCGGGGGCGCTCATGAGCCTGATGACCTTGAGCATCACCAACCTTGAACAGTTGCAGCATAACGTCACTGCCCGACACCAGTTCGATTGCACCGGCGGCACCATCGGGAGCGCAGGGGCTACCTGGCTGATCGATGATCACGAACAGACTGTTGCGCCGATTCATTGCGAGATCCGCTGGCTCGAAGGCGGCTTCTGCGTGATCGACCGATGCCAGCGCACCTACCTCAATAGCAGCCTCGACAGTTTGGCGCCGCTCGCTGCTCGGCGCCTGCGGGAGGGTGACCGGCTGCGCGTTGGCGCCTATCAGCTGCAGGTGCAGCTGGCACAAGCTGATGTGCGCTCACTGGAAGAACTGTTCAGCCCTGACCAGAAATCCCTTGATCAATGGCTCCTCGATGTACCCGCCGAGGCTGGGCAAACCGCTTCAGCCAAGCGCCCGGTCGCCGTCGAAATCTGCTCGGTCTTTGAACCGGGTAACGGCAATGACCCTTTGGCTGCGCTGGATGCAGTGGAGGTCAAGTGCACTGAGCAAGTCGATCCTTTGCAGTCCCTGGAAGCGGGAGCACACCCATGAACCGCCAACAGTTTTCGTTAATGCCGCTACTGATTACGCTGCTCGCCATACCTGGCTGCACCACATGGGACAGAGCCAGCCAAGTAGTGATGGATCATTCGCTACCGATTGGGCCGCCCAAGGATCACCCCACCCAGGTCGCGTTCAGCATCAACGCCAGCCCGACACTCAACGGCAACCCTCACAGCGTCGAAACACCAGCCGAGCAAACAGGCGCCCTGGAACCCAGCCCCTACGCAGTCAGCTTAAGTGCGGGCGACCCTTACGCCTTGACCGAGAAAGTCGGGACGCTACTCGAACACCTTCAGGAACTGTTCCCGGCAATGTCGCCTGTCGCGATGCCAGTAGACGAGGACGATGATCTGAGGCGTTCGCCTATGGAGGAAAGTACGCCCGGCCGCTACGAAGACCCGACCGTGGTGCTGACTTTACCCCACACCACCGCCGTAGGTACCGAACCTGTCGCCACGCCGATGGCCATCAAGGTTCTGCAACTGCGCGACGACTCACTGCTGCGCAACAGCGTCTATGAACTGCTGGACAGGGATCCGGCCAAGGCGCTGCGTAGCACCTACGTCCGCGATGACGACTACCTGCTGCGGCCCGGCCAGTTCAAGTTCATCCCCTTTGCCCCCATCGAGCCCGAGACCCGCTTCGTCGCGGTGATCGCCGACTACCGCAACCAGGAAAACGCCACCTGGAGCCAGGTATTGCGCATCCCACCTCGCGGCCACCAGATCATCCTGTCGGTGTTGCTCAACGACACGCAGGTCCTGCTCAAGGAAGAAGACTGATGGCAGCCCAGCCCTTCTCATTGACTCACGCTGACACGGAGCGCTCATGAGTTCACGTAACCCTGTCCTGTGGCCTGAAGGCCTATTCGTCAAACCGCAGCATTTCCAACAAGCGACCCGGGCCAGCGAAGCGGCCCTGCACCAACGCCTTGGCAGCCTCAATGCGGCGTTCTACGGGTTCAGCGAACTGCAGTTGAACGACGAGTACCTGAGCCTGGGCAAAGTCGCCATCACCCGTGCCCGCGGCATCATGCCGGACGGCACGGTGTTCGATATCCCGGCAGACTCGCCGCCCCCACCACCGTTGGAGATCGACGACGACGGCGCCAAAGACAGCGAGATCTACCTGTGCCTGCCGCTGCGTACCGAAGGCGGCCGGGAGGTGAGCTGGCCCGACAACGCCGCCAACTTTCGTTACAGCGCCCAGCCGCAGGAAATCAAGGATACCCACAGCGCCGACGGTGACCTGGTACAGGTCGACCTGGCAGTGCCCAACCTGCAGCTAAAACGCAAGGCCGACGACAGCAGTGCCTATACCCGCCTGGCCTTGGCCCGTATTCTGGAACGGCGCCCCGATGGCAGCCTGCAACTGGATGAAGGGTTCTACCCCACCAGTGTTTCAGTACGTGCCATACCGGCGCTGCAACGGTTCCTGGAGGAAATCACCAACACCCTGCGCGAACGCGCGCGCAACCTCGCCGCCCGCATCGGCGCCTCCGGCCAGTCCGGAATCGCCGACATTCGCGACTTCAACCTGCTGCAGGCCATGAACCGCTGGTGGCCGTGCTTCCAGCACCTGGCCAGGCAAGGTCAGACGCACCCCGAGCAATTGTACCTGTGCATGAGCCAGGCCTGTGGTGAGTTCGTCACCTTCACCGACGAGACTCGTCTGCCGCAGGAATACCCTGCCTATCACCACACCGCACTGCGCACTTCGTTCAAGCCGTTGGAAGAAACGCTGCGCCGGGCACTGAGCACGATACTGCAACCTCGCGCCGTGTCGCTGCCACTGGAGACGCTGAAGTACGGTGTGATGACGACAACCCTGGAAGACCGTCGTCTGATCGATCAAGCCGACTTCATCCTGGCAGTGCGTGCCAATCTGCCGCCGCAAACGTTGCGCCAGATGTTCGTACAGAAAGCCAAGATCGTTTCGCTGGAGTCCCTGAACGAGGCCGTGCCGCTGCAACTGCCGGGTATTCCATTGGTGCCGCTGCTCGTGGCGCCGCGGGAGCTGCCCTTCCATGCAGGCTTCGCCTACTTCGAACTGGACCGTCACGACCCGACCTGGGCGGGCATGAAGACATCCAATGGTTTCGGCATTCATGTCGCGGGCGAATTCCCGGGGCTTGAACTGCAGTTCTGGGCAATCAGGAGCGAGTGACATGGAAGCGAACAACACCTTCCCCACTGATCCGGCACGGGTTGAGAACAAACACCTGCAGACGAGGATTGAAGCGTCATTGTTCGGCGCCTCATCCACATCAGCCGTCGATGAAGGCGCTGAGCGATTGCGAAAGCCAGCGACTGTGTACACAGGCTACCCAGCTGATCCAGATTTCCAGCTGCGGGGCGGCTACGCAAACCTGATGCTGGACGCCGCCACACCACTGTTCGGCCTGGTGATACGCCTGCGCACCCTCGACTCCTTGCCCAACATCAAGGACGTGCAGCAGCAGGTACGCAACCAGATCGACAACATCAGGGAAGAAATGCGCCAGCACGGTTACGAGCACACCCAGCTGCTCGCGTACTCGTACGGGCTGTGCCTTTTCATCGATGAGGCGGTCATGGAACGGCCCTGGGGCAAAGCCAGCTGCTGGAGCCAGGAACCCCTGCTGAGCATCTTCCACGACGAAACCTGGGGTGGGGAAAAGATCTTCACCGTGCTCTCCCGCCTGATGCAGGAGCCCGCACGCTACCAGGATGTACTGGAGTTCATGTACTTCGCCCTGTGCCTGGGCTTGAAGGGCAAGTACGCCATCGCGCCGAAAGGCGAAGAGTCGCTGAACGGGCTCATTCACCAGCTCCACGGGATCATCCGCGAACTGCGCGGCCCCGTGCCGGAATCGGTCGGCGATCCCTACACCAACGTGGCCCCCCGCAACTTCCGCATGAACCGGCAATGGCCGTGGTGGAGCCCGTTGTTGATTTCCGCCACTGCCCTGGCGGTGGCCTACGGCATCTACAGCTACCGCCTGCACCTGATCACCACCGAGGTGCTGGAGTCGCTAAACGGCATTTTGCAGCAGTAAATAGCCAACAACCGACGCAATTCAACGAATTGACGAGGCGAGTGCTTCGTTGACAAGTCCATCGTTTCCGATGGCCACGCCAGTGCGCGTGCTTTATCCACATGGACGCAGGAGAGACTGCCATGCCAACACCCGCTTACATCAAAATCGAAGGCCAAACCCAAGGCAACATCACCGCAGGCGCCTTCACTTCCGACTCGGTGGGCAACGTGTTCGTCGAAGGCCATGAAGACGAGATCCTGGTGCAGGAAATCAAGCATCAGGTGACCGTCCCCACTGACCCGCAGAGCGGCCAGCCTGCCGGTCAGCGCGTGCACAAGCCGTTCATCTTCACCAGCTCGCTGAACAAGGCAACCCCGTTGATGTACCAGGCCCTGTCCAGCGGCGAAATGCTGCCGACCGTTGAAGTCAACTGGTACCGCACTTCGGTGGAAGGCAAGCAGGAGCATTTCTTCACCACCAAGCTGGAGGACGCCACCATTGTCGACATCAACACCACCTTGCCCCATGCACAAAACAAGGAGAACGCTGACTTCACCCAGTTGATCGAGGTTTCGATGGCGTACCGCAAAATCTCCTGGACCCATATCACCGCAGGCACCGAAGGCTCCGACGACTGGCGTAAACCGATCGCCTGACCCGGCTGAGCATCCCTGGCAGGCGCGCCCTGCCAGGGGTTTTCGAATTCTCAGACGGCGGAAGGATTGCTTATGCCTAGCCAATCTGATTTGCGTTACAGCTTCCAGCCTCTGGTTGGCGAAGCTGAATTTGAAGTGGTGTCGTTCGAACTCAGAGAAGGAATCAGCACGCCCTTCGAACTGGAGCTGACACTGGTCAGCTTCGAAAACGATATCGACTTCGGTCATCTGCTCGACAAGCCAGTGCTCTTCACCCTCTGGGAAGGTGAACGCCCGGTGCGTCATGTGCACGGCCTGGTCAGCCGCTTCAGCCAAGCTGAGAGTGGTTTCTACCGCACCTACTATCACGCACTGGTCGAACCACAGCTGGCCCGTGCCGGTCTGCGCTCGAACTGGCGCATCTTCCAGCAGAAGACCGTGCCACAAATTCTTGAACTGATGCTCAAGCGCCAGGGCATCAACCAGTACGAACTGCGCGCGAGCATGGACCACCAGGTCCGCGAGTTCTGCGTTCAGGCCGGCGAAACGGACTTGGCGTTCATCGCGCGCCTTGCTGCAGAAGAGGGCTTCGTCTATCGCTTCGCCCACAGTGAAAAGTTGCACAAGCTGATCATCACTGATCGGCTGCAATCACTGGGTTTGATCAGTCATGGGGCCATCAAGGCCGAAGACGAAGACGAGGGTTTCTACGATGACGATGAGCCGATAGATCCCAACACCGTGCTGTACCAGTCAAACAGCGGCGGCGACCAGCCAAAACCCTGTTTGCGCCGCTTGAGCTACAGCGAACAGGTACGCACAGCACGCCAGGTTCAGCGCGACCACACCTTCACCCATCCAGCCTACCGCCAGGAGCACAGAGCCGCCGGCCCTTTCCTGGAGCACCAGTCCGCCGATTACGAGTATTTCGACTACCCCGGCCGCTACAAGCGCGATGTCGTAGGTAAACCGTTCACTGAAAACCGCATAACCGCCCTACGTCACGATGTGCGGCTGGCGGAAGTACAAGGTGATGACGTGCGCCTGCAACCGGGCCTGAGCTTCAACCTGACAGGTCACCCACGTGACGACCTCAACACCCATTGGCGGGTGAAATCGGTCAGGCATAAAGGCACCCAGTTCACCAGCCTGCAAGAAGAAGCCGCTGGCGTCGATCAAAGCACCCGCTACGAGCAGACCGCAGTGCTGGTACCCGGTCGAACCGAATGGCGCCCTGCTCCCCTGGAAAAGCCACAGGTAGACGGGCCACACATGGCCACCGTGGTCGGCCCGCCTGGCGAGGAAATCTACTGCGATGAATGGGGTCGGGTGAAAGTCAGCTTCCCCTGGGATCGCGAAAGCCAGAACAACGCGTTGAGCTCCTGCTGGGTCAGGGTATCCCAAGGCTGGGCGGGTGGCAGCTGGGGCGCCATGGCCATTCCACGCATCGGCCAGGACGTGATCATTCAGTACGTCAATGGCGACCCTGACCAACCGATGATCACCGGGCGCACGTACTGCGGTGATCAGCTACCGCCGTACGACCTGCCCCGGCACAAGACGCGCATGACGATCAAAAGCCAGACCCACAAGGGTATTGGTTTCAATGAACTGCGCTTTGAAGATGAGCTGGGCCAGGAAGAAGTGTTCATCCACGCACAGAAAGACCAGAACATTGTGGTCAGGCACGATGAGACGACCCAGGTCGGCAATGACCGCAAGAAAGAAGTCAACAACGACGAGTCGATTCTGATTGGCCATGACCGTACCGAGACGGTTGGCAATGACGAGCGCGTCAGTATTGGGCAAGACGCCGCGCTTGATATCGGTCGAAACCAGATCATCAAGATCGCCAAGGACCGTGTTGAAACCATCGGCAATCACCGCCACGACCAGATCTCTGCCAATCATCACACCCGCATTGGCGGCAACCTCGAGCAGCAGGTCGAAGGGCATGCCGAGCTTGAAGCCGGCGTCGAGATCCGCAGGCGAACACGCCGCTATGAGCTGAGGACGGCGGAGGCAGTGATCATCCGAGGCCCTGGTGGCTCCATCCAGATCGACGAGACAGGCATCACGCTCGACGGCCCGACAATCCGCATCAATGGCCAGTTGCTGCAATCGGCAGAAGGTGCAGGCAACCCGTTTTCTATCAGTAGCGCGCCGGTCAATGGCAAGCCCCTGGACCGCCAGTGCGGGCGCCAACCCGATGGCTCCTGCCCCTTGCCCGACTGCCGCTGCAGCAGAGGGCCAGGCCGATGAAAACAGTGCACTCAAACACGCTGCCAAGTGCGGACTTCGCAAACAACGCGCGTTTTTTGCTGCTTCTTACCCGCACGCTCGAGTACTGGGCCTATAGGCCAATATCGCAAATACTCGAAAATGGAGAGCTGGTTCCGGCCTATGCCCCTTCGGTGCTCGAGCTTATCAATGAAGTCAGCCGCAATACCCAGCATGCGTGGGTGTGGCGACGCAGTGCCCTGGACGAACGTCATGACTTCGGGCCTTTGTTGGTAGACGTGTCAGACGCGCCTGAACTGCTTGCTTACGCAATCGCAACCTGGATGCCCGTTGGCGCCGCCATCGCGCTGGATGCCGATACTGGCCTTGCCGAGCTGGCAAACCATTTCACCAGCCTGGTGCAAGTCTCGCTTCCGGATCACGGGTTGGCCACTTTCGAGTTCAGACCCGACCACCTCGAAGCCTGGTTGGATGCGCTGGATGACGAGCATCGGGCGGCCTGGCTCGGGCCTGTGACTTCGCTGGCCTGGCGAGTCAACTGGGGGCCGGCCCACACGTGGAAAACCCTTGATCGCAGCCCGACCTCTGTCCGTTCCTTTTCGCAAGCCCCGTTGCTGCTGAGCAAGCTTGAACTTGAGCGGCTGCAAACAGGCATGCACGAACACTTCGTGCTGACGTTGGCGCACGAAGTGTCGGCCCTGCCACAACACGACAGCCACACGCTGGCCGATATCAGGCTTTGGATTGAAACCCTGCTGCCACAACTGAAAGCGCTCAACTTTCGCAACGAGGAAGTCGCCGGGCAGTACATCCGGCTGATCGCCAGACATATGTGGCTCATGAGTGATGAACAAGCCGGGAAGATCTACACCAACCTTGAAGAATCACCTCAAGGTCGCCTTCGCGAACTGCACACACTGATCGAAAGCAGGGAGACCAACCATGAATGACGCGAGTGTCAGCAGCGCCACCTCCGGCCCCGCCTGCAGTGCACGTATCCCCATCCTGCCGGTGCGCTATGCCATCGTGCCGCGCACCGGCGACATGCCCACCTGCCGCTATGCCGGTTCAGGTTTCAACCTCGAGCAAGGCTTCGGACCGCTGCAACACTCCGCCTACACCCTGCGCGCGCTGCGCCTGGGCTATGTCTATGTGTTCATGAAAGGCTCGCTGGGCGAACGGCTGGTCATTCACGAATACGTTGG
>NZ_JBIVHY010000023.1:51315-83860 GCF_044749445.1 Pseudomonas sp. NPDC089408 | reverse complement strand
TCCGGCTCGATCACCGCCAGCGTCGGTTTCGCCCAGAGTGCCGGCCTGATCCTGGGTGGTTCGATCAGCCAGAGCAACTTCCTCGGTACCGGTAACAAGGTGTCGGTCGGCCTGACCCGTTCGGAATACCAGACCCGCTACAACTTCGGCTTCGTGGACCCCTACTTCACTGCCGACGGCGTGAGCCTGGGCTACAACGCCTTCTACCGCAGCACCGACTACGACGACCTCGACGTCGACGTGGCCAGCTATGCGGTCGACAGCTACGGTGCCGGCGTGAGCCTGGGTTACCCGATCAGCGAAACCTCGCGCCTGACCTACGGCCTGAGCGTGCAGCAGGACAAGATCAAGACCGGCAAGTACACCGTTGACGAGATCTTCGACTTCCTCGACCAGGAAGGCGACAACTTCCTCAACTTCAAGGCCTCGATCGGCTGGTCCGAGTCGACCCTGAACAAGGGTGTGCTGGCGACCCGTGGTCACTCGCAAAGCCTGACCCTGGAGTCGACCATTCCGGGTAGCGACCTGTCGTTCTTCAAGCTCGACTACCGTGGTCAGCTGTTCCAGCCGATCAACAACGATTACACCCTGCGCCTGCACACTGAGCTGGGCTATGGTGATGGTTACGGCAGCACCTCTGGCCTGCCGTTCTACGAGAACTACTTCGCAGGTGGCTTCAACTCCGTCCGTGGCTTCAAGGACAGCAGTCTTGGCCCACGCAGTACCCCGAGCCGTGGTGAAGGCAACGAGGGTGGCAAGCCGGGTACGATCCGTGACCCGGACCAGGATCCGCTGCCGTTCGGTGGTAACGTGTTGGTCCAGGGTGGTGTCGAGCTGTTGTTCCCGCTGCCGTTCGTCAAGGACCAGCGCTCGCTGCGCACCTCCGTGTTCTGGGACGTGGGTAACGTGTTCGACACCAATTGCGGCAACAAGCCTGATTGCGAAAAGGTCGGCTTCTCTGGCATGGCCAGCTCGGTCGGTCTGGGCGTGACCTGGATTACCGCACTGGGCCCGCTGAGCTTCAGCCTGGCAATGCCGGTCAAGAAGCCGGACGATGCCGATACCCAGGTGTTCCAATTCTCTCTGGGCCAGACCTTCTAAGGTCGGCCCCTGCTTAATGACAACGGTTTATCCAGGAGTGCATCGTGCGTAAATTGGCTCAACTGGCCGTAGTGGCCGCGGCGCTGGTCGCCACCCCGGCTTTCGCCGAAATGAAGGTTGCCGTCCTGAACTATCAGATGGCCCTACTTGAATCGGATGCCGCCAAGAAGTACGCGGTCGATGCCGAGAAAAAATTCGGCCCGCAGCTGACCAAGCTGAAAAGCCTGGAAAGCAGCGCCAAGGGCATCCAGGACCGCCTGATCAAGGGCGGCGACAAGATGCAGCAGCAGGAGCGTGAGCGCCTGGAGCTCGAGTTCAAGCAAAAGGCCCGTGACTTCCAGTTCCAGTCCAAGGAGCTGAACGAAGCCAAGGCCGTTGCTGACCGTGACATGCTCAAGCAACTGAAGCCGAAGCTGGATGGCGCTGTCGAAGAAGTGATCAAGAAGGGCGGTTTCGACCTGGTCCTCGAGCGTGGCGCGGTCATCGATGTCAAACCTCAGTACGACATCACCCGCCAAGTCATCGAGCGCATGAACCAAGCCCGTTGATATGAGTGTGACCATGACGTTAGGCCAGTTGGCCGAGGCCCTCGGCGCTTCCCTCAAGGGGCCCGAGGCGCTGCAGATTACCGGGCTGGCCACCTTGCAAGAGGCTGGCCCCAGTCAGTTGAGCTTCCTCGCCAACCCGCAGTACCGCAAATACCTGGATAACTGCCAGGCGGGTGCGGTATTGCTCAAGGCTGCGGATGCCGAGAGCTTCGCCGGCAATGCCCTGATCGTGGCCGACCCGTACCAGGCGTATGCGCGTATTTCCCATCTGTTCGACCCCAAACCCAAGGCTGTGGCGGGAATCCATCCCAGCGCCGTGGTGGCTGAGGACGCGCAGGTGGACGCCAGCGCCAGTATCGGGCCGTTCGCGGTTATCGAAAGCGGTGCGCGCATCGAGGCAGGCGTCAGTATCGGCGCACATTGCTTCATCGGTGCACGTTGCGTTGTCGGTGAGGGCGGCTGGCTGGCGCCGCGGGTGACGTTGTATCACGACGTCACCATTGGCAAGCGTGTGGTCATACAGTCGGGTGCGGTGATCGGTGGCGAAGGCTTCGGTTTTGCCAACGAGAAGGGCATCTGGCGCAAGATCGCCCAGATTGGCGGCGTCACCATTGGTGATGACGTGGAAATCGGTGTCAATACTGCCGTTGACCGTGGCGCGCTGTCCGACACGCGGATTGGCGACGGGGTCAAGCTCGACAACCAGATCCAGATCGCCCACAACGTTCAGATCGGTGACCACACTGCCATGGCCGCTTGCGTGGGCATCTCGGGCAGTACACGCATCGGCAAGCACTGCATGCTGGCCGGCGGCGTGGGCCTGGTAGGGCATATTGATGTTTGCGACAACGTATTTATTTCCGGCATGACCATGGTAACCCGTTCGATCACCGAACCCGGTTCCTATTCATCCGGCACAGCCATGCAGCCGTTGGCTGACTGGCGCAAGAGCGCTGCGCGCATTCGCCAGCTCGATGACATGGCCAAGCGCCTTCAGCAGCTGGAAAAACGCGTCGATACCGTGACCTCAGGTGGCCTGCCGACATCAGAAGGCTGATACCATTCCCTGAGCAAGAGTGAACAGTCGCTAGCTGGCTCCTCTTTGGATTGCAAAAGGAGCGTACGGTCAGCACCTGCGCTCCCTATTCTTATTACAGGCTTCCCCCCGAAATGATGGACATCAACGAGATTCGCGAATACCTGCCTCACCGTTACCCGTTCCTGCTGGTGGACCGTGTGACGGATCTGGACTTCGAGGCCCAGAGCATTCGTGCCTACAAGAATGTCAGCATCAATGAGCCGTTCTTCAATGGCCACTTCCCGGGTCATCCAATCATGCCGGGCGTCCTGATCATCGAAGCCATGGCCCAGGCGGCCGGTATTCTTGGTTTCAAAATTCTTGATGCCAAGCCGGCCGATGGCACCCTGTATTACTTCGTCGGTTCCGACAAGCTGCGTTTCCGTCAGCCGGTACTGCCGGGTGACCAGTTGGTGCTGGAAGCCAAGTTCCTCAGCCGCAAACGCATGGTATGGAAGTTCGAATGCCGCGCCCTGGTGGACGGCAAGCCGGTTTGCTCGGCAGAAATCACCTGCGCGGAACAGACCCTATGAATTCGATTGATCCTCGGGCCATTATCGATCCGTCGGCCAAGCTAGCCGATGGCGTCGAGGTCGGCCCTTGGTCGATCGTTGGCCCTGATGTAGAAGTCGGGGAGGGCACCGTCATCGGCCCGCATGTTGTGCTCAAGGGGCCGACCCGTATCGGCAAGCACAACCGCATCTTTCAGTTTTCCTCGATTGGCGAAGACACCCCTGACCTCAAGTACAAGGGTGAGCCAACACGCCTGGTGATTGGCGACCACAATGTGATCCGTGAAGGGGTGACCATTCACCGCGGAACCGTTCAGGACCGCGCCGAAACCACCGTGGGCGACCATAACCTGATCATGGCCTATGCCCACATCGGCCACGACAGCGTCATCGGCAACCACTGCATCCTGGTCAACAACACCGCATTGGCCGGCCATGTGCATGTGGGTGACTGGGCAATCCTCTCCGGTTATACCCTGGTGCACCAGTATTGCCATATCGGTGCTCACGCGTTTTCCGGTATGGGCACGGCTATCGGCAAGGATGTTCCGGCGTTCGTTACTGTGTTCGGTAGCCCGGCCGAAGCCCGCAGCATGAACTTTGAAGGCATGCGCCGCCGCGGTTTCAGCGACGAGGTGATCCATGTGCTGCGCCGTTGCTACAAGATTGTCTATCGTCAGGGCCTGACCGTCGAAGACGCGCTCAAGGAACTGGCCGAGCCTGCCGCGCAACACCCTGAGGTCGAGCTGTTCCGCCAGTCGATTGTGAACTCTGCACGCGGCATTACCCGCTGATATGGCCCAGCTTTGCGTAGCGCTGGTCGCCGGTGAGGCCAGCGGCGACATTCTGGGTTCAGGTTTGATGCGTGCCCTCAAGGCACGCCACCCTGATGTACGGTTTATCGGCGTTGGCGGCCCCCTGATGGAAGCCGAAGGCCTGCACTCTTATTTCCCGATGGAACGCCTGGCGGTCATGGGCCTGGTCGAAGTGCTGGGTCGCCTGCGCGAACTGCTCAAGCGGCGCAAGTTGCTGATCCAGACCCTGATCGACGAAAAGCCGGATGTATTCATCGGTATCGACGCCCCTGACTTTACCCTCAACATCGAGCTGAAACTGCGCCAGGCGGGGATCAAGACCGTGCATTACGTCAGTCCGTCGGTCTGGGCCTGGCGGCAGAAGCGTGTGCTGAAGATTCGTGAAGGCTGCGACCTGATGCTGACACTGCTGCCGTTCGAGGCGCGGTTCTATGAAGAGCAAGGCGTGCCGGTGCGATTTGTCGGCCACCCGCTGGCTGACACCATCCCGCTGCAAGCTGACCGCCCGAGCGCGCGTGCCGCGCTGGGGCTTGGCGAAGGGCCGGTGGTGGCACTGATGCCGGGCAGCCGGGGTGGCGAAGTAGGGCGCCTGGGGGTGTTGTTCCTCGATGCTGCCGAGCGTTTGAGCCAGCAGGTGCCGGGCGTGCGCTTCGTGCTGCCCTGCGCCAACGCTGCGCGGCGCGCCCAGGTTGAACAGATGCTCGAAGGCCGGCAATTGCCGCTGACCCTGCTCGATGGCCAGTCGCACCAGGCGCTGGCAGCCTGTGACGCGGTGTTGATCGCCTCGGGTACCGCCACCCTCGAAGCGTTGCTGTACAAGCGGCCGATGGTGGTGGCCTACCGCCTGGCGCCGCTGACCTACTGGATTCTCAAGCGCCTGGTAAAAAGCCCCTACGTGTCGTTGCCGAACCTGCTGGCCCAGCGTGAACTGGTGCCCGAGCTGCTGCAGGACGACGCCACCAGCGAAGCCTTGGCCAATACCCTGGCACCGCTGGTGCGTGATGGTAGCCAGCAAACCGAGCGTTTCGACGAAATTCACCGCACCCTGCGCCGCGACGCCTCCAACCAGGCGGCCGAGGCGGTACTGGCGCTGCTCAAGGACCGCTGACATGCAAATTGGACTGGACTTCAACCTGGTCGAAGACCTGGTCGCCGGTGTCGACGAAGTGGGCCGTGGCCCGCTGTGCGGCGCGGTGGTGACGGCGGCGGTAATCCTGGACCCGGCGCGGCCAATCCTCGGTCTGAACGACTCGAAAAAACTCACTGAAGCCAAGCGTGAGGCCTTGTTCGACGAGATCTGCGAAAAGGCCCTGAGCTTCTGCATCGCCCGCGCCGAGGTTGATGAAATCGACCGCCTGAACATCCTGCAGGCCACCATGCTGGCCATGCAGCGCGCGGTCGAAGGCCTGCACGTTACGCCAAAGCTGGCCCTGATAGACGGTAACCGCTGCCCGAAACTGGCGGTACCGGCAGCGCCGGTGGTCAAAGGGGATAGCCAAGTGCCGGCCATTGCAGCCGCTTCGATCCTGGCCAAGGTAACCCGTGACCGCGAGATGAGCGCTTTCGAGCTGATCTACCCGGGGTATGGCATGGGTGGGCACAAGGGTTACCCGACGCCGGTGCACCTTGAGGCGCTGGCGCGGCTTGGGCCGACGCCCATTCATCGGCGTTCCTTCGCCCCGGTGCGGGCGGCCTGGGAAGCGCGTGAAGGCGTCATTGATTCCCTGATCTGACCTGTTGGCACGTTCCTGCAGGCGTTACGCTAACCCTGTGGGAGCGGCTTTAGCCGCGAACACCGGCGCAGCCGGTGCCATACACTGCGTTGGATTCTTCGCGGGTAAACCCGCTCCCACAGGGGCCGCGGCGGGCTCAAATTCTTTGTTCCCTGTTCGACACCGCAGCCCCAAATCCCATCCCCAATTGAGCTACAATCCCGCCCTTGTCGTTCGCCACTGCTACAGGATCTTCCATGTCGGTTCCCTTCGTTCACCTGCGCGTCCACTCCGAATTCTCGCTGGTCGACGGCCTGGTGCGGATCAAACCGCTGGCCAAGGCGCTGGCCGGGATGAACATGCCGGCGGTGGCCATCACCGACCAGAGCAACATGTGCTCGCTGGTCAAGTTCTACAAGACCGCCATGGGCGCCGGCATCAAGCCGATCTGCGGTGCCGACCTGTGGCTGGCCGGTGCCGACCCGGAAGCGCCGCTGTCGCGTATCTGCTTCCTGGCCATGGACCCCCAGGGCTACCGCAACCTCACCGAACTGATTTCGCGTGGTTGGACCGACGGCCAACGCAACGGCCTGGTGATCCTGCAGCGTGAATGGATTGCGCCTGCCAGCGAGGGCCTGATTGCCCTGTCTGCCGGTAAAGAGGGCGATATTGGCATGGCCCTGCTGTCGGGGCGTGACGATGAAGCGGCGGCGCTGTTGCAAGACTGGATGGGCATGTTCCCCGAGCGCTTCTACGTCGAAGTGCAGCGCACCAACCGCGCCCGCGACGAAGAGTACGTGCACGCTGCCGTGGCCCTGGCCGACAAGTTTGGCGCGCCACTGGTAGCCACCAACGATGTGCGCTTCCTCAAGCAGGCCGACTTCGACGCCCACGAAACCCGCGTGTGCATTGGTGAAGGCTGGACCCTCGACGACCCGCGCCGCCCGCGTGGCTACAGCGACCAACAGTACCTGAAGTCGGCCGAGGAAATGGCCGAGCTGTTCAGCGACCTGCCCGATGCCATTGCCAACACCGTCGAGATCGCCAAGCGCTGCAACATCCAGGTACAGCTGGGCAAGTACTTCCTGCCCGACTTCCCCACGCCCAACGGCATGGGCATCGACGATTACCTGCGGCATGTGTCCCACGAAGGCCTGGAAGAGCGCCTGGCGGTGCTGTGGCCGAAAGACACCACACCCAACTACGAAGAAAAGCGTCAGGTATACCTGGACCGCCTGAAGTTCGAGCTGGACATCATCATCCAGATGGGGTTCCCCGGTTACTTCCTGATCGTTATGGACTTTATCAAGTGGGCCAAGAACAACGACGTGCCGGTAGGCCCGGGCCGAGGTTCGGGTGCCGGCTCGCTGGTGGCCTACGTCCTGAAGATCACCGACCTCGACCCGCTGGCCTATGACCTGCTGTTCGAGCGCTTCCTCAACCCTGAACGGGTATCCATGCCCGACTTCGACGTCGACTTCTGCATGGACGGCCGTGACCGGGTGATCGACTACGTGGCCGAGGCTTATGGCCGCAACGCGGTCAGCCAGATCATCACCTTCGGTACCATGGCTGCGAAGGCGGTGGTGCGTGACGTGGCGCGGGTGCAGGGCAAGTCCTACGGCTTGGCTGACCGCCTGTCGAAGATGATCCCGTTTGAAGTGGGCATGACCCTGGAGAAGGCTTACGAGCAGGAAGAAATCCTGCGCGACTTCCTTAAAGGCGATGAAGACGCCCGTGAAATCTGGGACATGGCCCTGAAGCTGGAAGGCGTGACCCGGGGTACCGGCAAGCACGCCGGTGGTGTGGTCATCGCCCCGACCAAGCTCACCGACTTTTCGCCGATTGCCTGTGACGAAGAAGGCGGCGGCCTGGTAACCCAGTTCGACAAGGATGACGTCGAGGCCGCCGGCCTGGTGAAGTTCGACTTCCTCGGCCTGCGTACCCTGACCATCATCAAATGGGCGATGGAGATCATCAACCGCGAGCAGGCCAAGCAAAACCTGCCCGATCTCAACATCGACTTCATCCCGCTGGACGATCGCAAGACCTACGAGTTGTTGCAGAAGGCCGAAACCACGGCAGTTTTCCAGCTTGAATCGCGCGGCATGAAGGAGCTGATCAAGAAGCTCAAGCCCGACTGCCTGGAAGACCTCATCGCACTGGTGGCATTGTTCCGCCCGGGCCCGCTGCAATCAGGCATGGTGGACGACTTCATCAACCGCAAGCACGGCCGCGCCGAGCTGGCCTACCCGCATGCCGACTACCAGTACGAAGGCCTCAAGCCGGTACTGGCACCGACCTACGGCATCATCCTGTACCAGGAACAGGTGATGCAGATTGCCCAGGTCATGGCCGGCTATACCCTGGGCGGCGCCGACATGCTGCGCCGGGCAATGGGTAAGAAAAAACCCGAGGAAATGGCCAAGCAGCGCGGTGGTTTCATCGAAGGTTGCGTTGCCAACAATATCGATGCGGACCTGGCCGGTAACATCTTCGACCTGGTAGAAAAGTTTGCCGGTTACGGCTTCAACAAATCCCACTCCGCCGCCTATGGCCTGGTGTCGTACCAGACTGCCTGGCTGAAAACCCACTACCCGGCGCCGTTCATGGCGGCGGTACTGTCGGCGGACATGCACAACACCGACAAGGTGGTGGTGCTGGTCGAGGAAGTGCGCAGCATGAAGCTGCGCCTCGACGCGCCGGACGTGAACTTCTCCGACTTCAAGTTCACTGTCAACAACGACGGCCGGATCGTCTACGGCCTGGGCGCCATCAAGGGCGTCGGTGAAGGCCCGGTCGAGGCGATTGTCGAGGCTCGCGCCCAAGGCGGCCCGTTCAAGGACCTGTTCGACTTCTGTGAACGCATCGACCTCAAGCGGGTCAACAAACGTACCCTCGATGCGCTGGTGCGCAGCGGCGCGCTGGACCGCCTGGGCCCGCACTTCCATGATGAGATCAAGGCCTACCAGGCCAACATCGACATCAACCGGGCGACCCTGCTATCGGCGCTGGGCGAAGCCATCAAGGCCGCTGAGCAGGCCGCGCATACCGCTGATAGCGGCCACGTCGACCTGTTCGGTAGCATGTTCGACGCCGTGGATGTGGATGTTTACGCCAACCACCGCAAGGTGCGCGAGCTGACCCTGAAGGAGCGCCTGAAGGGCGAAAAGGACACCTTGGGCCTGTACCTCACCGGTCACCCGATCGACGAGTACGAGACCGAGATCCGCCGCTTTGCCCGCCAGCGCATCATCGACCTAAAGCCGTCACGCGAAACCCAGACCATCGCCGGCATGATCATTGCCCTGCGGGTAATGAAGAACAAGAAGGGCGACAAGATGGGCTTTGTCACCCTGGATGACCGCTCCGGGCGTATTGAGGCATCGCTGTTTGCCGACGCCTACATCGCGGCACAGTCCTTGCTGCAGAACGACGCCATGGTGGTGGTCGAGGGCGAAGTCAGCAATGACGACTTCTCCGGTGGCCTGCGCCTGCGGGTGAAGCAGGTAATGACCATGGAGGACGCACGCACCAAGCTGGCCGAGAGCCTGCGCCTGAAGGTGGCGCACGAAGCGCTGAAGGGCGACCGTCTCAAGTGGCTGGGTGAGCTGATCACCCGCCATCGCGGTGCGTGCCCGATCACCCTGGAGTACACCGGCAGCGACGCCAAGGCCATGCTGCAGTTCGGTGAGCAGTGGGCGATCGACCCGGCAGACGGGTTGATTCAGGCGCTGCGTGACCAGTTCGGGCGTGAGAACGTCTTCCTGCAATATCGTTGAACCGACAAAAAATTTAATCTCGACCTGAATGCGCCTGATCCCTTAAGGTAGGGCGCCAAACGGATCAACCGGCCGGCCGCCTGGCCGTAGACCCAAGACGGATGACTATGAACCCGAATTTTCTCGATTTCGAACAGCCGATTGCCGACCTGCAAGCCAAGATCGAAGGCCTGCGCCTGGTGGGCAACGACAATTCGCTGAACATCAGCGATGAAATTGCCCGTCTGCAAGACAAGAGCAACACCCTGACCGAAAGCATCTTCGGCAACCTGACCAGCTGGCAAATCGCCCGTCTGGCCCGCCACCCACGTCGTCCTTACACCCTGGACTACCTGGAGCACATCTTCACCGAGTTTGAAGAGCTGCACGGCGACCGCCACTTCTCTGACGACGCCGCCATCGTGGGCGGTACCGCACGCCTGGACGGCAAGGCGGTCATGGTCATCGGCCACCAGAAGGGCCGTGAAGTGCGCGAAAAGGTACGCCGCAACTTCGGTATGCCGCGCCCTGAAGGCTACCGCAAGGCCTGCCGCCTGATGGAAATGGCCGAGCGCTTCAAGATGCCGATCCTCACCTTCATCGATACCCCGGGCGCCTACCCGGGTATCGACGCCGAAGAGCGCAACCAGAGCGAGGCGATTGCCTGGAACCTGCGTGTGATGGCGCGCCTGAAAACCCCGATCATCGCCACCGTGATCGGTGAGGGTGGTTCCGGCGGTGCGCTGGCCATCGGGGTGTGCGACCAGCTGAACATGCTGCAGTACTCGACCTACTCGGTGATCTCGCCGGAAGGCTGTGCTTCGATCCTGTGGAAGACGGCCGACAAGGCGGCTGACGCGGCCGAAGCCATGGGCATCACCGCCGAGCGCCTGAAGAGCCTGAACATCGTCGACAAGGTCATCCAGGAGCCGCTGGGCGGCGCCCACCGTGACCCGGCCACGATGGCTGAAAGCATCCGCGCCGACCTGGTGCAGCAGCTGGACATGCTCGGCAAGTTCGACAACGACGCGCTGCTGGCCCGCCGTTACGAGCGCCTGATGAGCTACGGCCTCTGATTCTGATTTGCCCCGGGGGCCGCTGTGCGGCCCTTGTGGTTGATGACACCGGCTTCGCCGGTGTTCGCGGGTGAACCCGCTCCCACAGGTGCAGCGTAGTCCGTTGGATTGGCGCAATCCCTGTGGGAGCGGGTTTACCCGCGAATGCTTTCTTGAATGAGTGCAGGTTCGATGATCAACCTCACCCCCTGGCTCAACGCCCCCACCTGGTACATCGCCTTCTCCGGTGGCCTCGACTCCACCGTCCTCCTGCACCTGCTGGCCGACTTCGCCCGCAATCACTCTTCCCCCCCGCTGCGTGCCATCCACGTCCACCACGGCCTGCAAACTGCCGCCGACGCCTGGCCCGCCCATTGCCAAGCCATCTGCGACAACCTCGGCATCGAGCTCCAGGTCATCCACGTCCAGGTCACCCCCGGCGCCAGCCTCGAACAGGCTGCCCGTGACGCCCGCTATGCCGCCTTCAAACAAACCCTCGGCCCAGGCGACATCCTGTTCACCGGCCAGCACCGCGACGACCAGGCCGAGACCCTGCTGTTTCGTTTGCTACGTGGCGCCGGCCTGCGTGGCCTGGCGGCGATGCCGGGGCAACGGGTGCTAGGGCAGGGTAGCCTGGTCAGACCATTGCTGGCTTGTTCCCGCCAGCAACTGCAGGGGTACGGCGCGGCCCATGGCTTGGCCTGGATCGAAGACCCATCAAACGCTGACACACAGTTCGCCCGTAACTACCTGCGCGGTGAAGTGTTCCCGCAATTGCAGCAACGTTGGCCGCAGGCCAGCCAGAACCTCGCCCGTGCCGCAGGGCACCTGGGCGAGGCGCTGGGCTTGCTGGACGAAGTTGCCCGAGACGACCTGGCGCTCGCGGAGGAGGGGGCACCCGTGGCTTGGGCTGGGCTGGATTCTCTCGACCTGGCCACGCTCACAGCCCTGTCGCCGGCCCGTCAGCGCAATGCCCTGCAATACTGGCTGAGCCAACGCACCCGCCTGCCTGACACCCGGCACTGGGCCGGTTGGGCGGACCTGCGCGATGCCGCCGCCGATGCCCGGCCGGTCTGGCGATTGGCCGATGGGCAATTGCTGCGCAGCCATGGGCGCATCTGGTGGTTGAGTGGCGACTGGCCGCAGCCGCCCGCTGGTCACCTGGCCTGGGTCGATACCACCCTGCCGTTGCCGCTGCCCGGCAACGGCACCGTGCGTCTTGTTGGCGCAGCACCGCTGGGCGGGTTGCGCATTGCCTACCGCCAGGGCGGCGAAATGCTCGAGCTTGCCGGCCGTGGCCGGCGCGACCTCAAGCGCCTGCTCAATGAGCTGCACGTGCCGCATTTCCTGCGCGCGCGCCTGCCGCTGCTGTATCACGGCGAGCGCCTGCTGGCGGTGGCCAACCTGCCGGGCCTGGTGCAGGCGAATTGCCAGTTACATTGGCAGTTACCGACGAACGCGCAAGGTTTGAGCTGAAGGGTACATTCCGGTAGACTACCCTCCCTTCTTGATACAACTTCTGTGGGTTCCGCGAAAACACAGCAGTTGCCGATTACCAAGCAGTTTTTTGCTGGGCTGATTCTGGAAATGACGAGCGAGCTCCATGCCGGGGATACCCCTGGTCTGTACAGACGCGGCAGTTTTTCGAGATGCACTGTGATTGACGCAGGTGATCGGGGGCTTCGGCCTTCCTTCGCTTTCTCCGGCGGCGCTGGCCGCCTTAACGCAGACTTCTAGGGTTTTTCATGACGCGCTACATATTCGTCACGGGCGGTGTTGTTTCTTCATTGGGGAAAGGCATTGCCTCGGCTTCCCTGGCGGCCATCCTGGAAGCGCGGGGCCTGAAGGTCACCATGCTCAAGCTGGATCCGTACATCAACGTCGATCCGGGCACCATGAGCCCGTTCCAGCATGGTGAAGTGTTCGTCACCCACGATGGTGCCGAGACCGACCTCGACCTGGGCCACTACGAGCGGTTCATCCGCACCACCATGACCCAGAACAACAACTTCACCACTGGCCGTATCTACGAGCACGTGCTGCGCAAGGAGCGCCGTGGTGATTACCTGGGCGCGACCATCCAGGTCATCCCGCACATCACCGACGAAATCAAGCGTCGCATCATCAAGGGCGCCGGCGATGCTGACGTGGCCCTGGTGGAAATCGGCGGTACCGTGGGTGACATCGAGTCGCAGCCGTTCCTCGAAGCAATTCGCCAGCTGCGTGTCGAAGTGGGCTCCAAGCGCGCCATGCTGATGCACCTGACCCTGGTCCCGTACATCGCCACCGCTGGCGAAACCAAGACCAAGCCGACCCAGCATTCGGTCAAGGAGCTGCGCTCCATCGGCCTGCAGCCAGACGTGCTGATCTGCCGCTCCGACCACCCGGTCGATGCCTCGTCGCGTCGCAAGATCGCGCTGTTCACCAACGTTGAAGAGCGTGCGGTGATTTCGCTGGAAGACGTCGACACCATCTACAAGATCCCGGGCGTGCTGCATGCACAGGGCCTGGACGACTTCGTCGTCGAGCGCTTCGGTCTGCAGTGCAATGGTGCCGACCTGTCCGAGTGGGACAAGGTCGTCGATGCCAAGCTCAACCCTGAGCAGGAAGTGACCATCGCCATGGTCGGCAAGTACATGGAGCTGCTGGATGCGTACAAGTCGCTGATCGAAGCGATGAGCCACGCCGGCATCACCAACCGTACCAAGGTCAACCTGCGCTACATCGACTCGGAAGACATCGAGAACCAGGGCACCAGCCTGCTCGAAGGCGCCGATGCCATCCTGGTGCCAGGCGGTTTCGGCCTGCGTGGCGTGGAAGGCAAGATCACTGCGGTGCAATACGCCCGTGAGAACAAGGTGCCCTACCTGGGTATCTGCCTGGGCATGCAGGTTGCGGTCATCGAATTCGCCCGCAACGTGGTGGGCTGGAAAGACGCCAACTCCACCGAGTTCGACCGCAACAGCGGCCACCCGGTCGTCGGCCTGATCACCGAGTGGGCCGATGCCACCGGTGCCGTCGAAACCCGCGACGAGGCTTCCGACCTGGGCGGCACCATGCGCCTGGGCGCACAGGACTGCCAGCTGGCTGCCGGTTCCAAGGTGCACGACTGCTACGGCAAGGATGTGATCACCGAGCGTCACCGTCACCGTTACGAGGTCAACAACAACCTGCTGCCGCAGCTGGTTGAGGCTGGCCTGGTAATCTCGGGCCGTTCCGAAGACGGCGCGCTGGTCGAAGTGGTCGAGTCCAAGGACCACCCATGGTTCGTCGCCTGCCAGTTCCACCCGGAGTTCACCTCCACCCCGCGTGACGGTCACCCGCTGTTCAGCGGCTTCGTCAAGGCGGCCCTGGCCCAGAAGAACAAGGCCTGATTATTTCAGGTCTTTGATGAGTTTTCCGACGGTTAAGTCCGCGCAAGGCTCATTTCTCGGGTAAAGTACGCCCCGATCTACCCCTGACCGCTCGGTCAGGGGTTGCTTTTGCCAGGCCTGCCTGCTGCGTCCCTGCCTGGTGAAAGGCAAGAATTCCCTAAGCTGCGTTGTTTTCGTCAATTCTGGAGTGCTTACAACAATGGCAAAAATCGTCGACATCAAAGGTCGTGAAGTTCTCGACTCGCGTGGCAACCCCACCGTGGAAGCCGATGTACTGCTCGACAACGGCATCATCGGCAGCGCTTGCGCGCCGTCCGGTGCTTCCACCGGCTCGCGCGAAGCGCTGGAGCTGCGTGATGGCGACAAGAGCCGTTACATGGGCAAGGGCGTGCTGAAGGCCGTTGGCAACATCAACGGCCCGATCCGTGAGCTGCTGCTGGGCAAGGACCCTTCCGACCAGAAGGCCCTGGACCGCGCCATGATCGATCTGGACGGTACCGAGAACAAGGCCAAGCTGGGCGCCAACGCCATCCTGGCTGTTTCCCTGGCCGCCGCCAAGGCTGCTGCCCAGGATCAGGACCTGCCGCTGTACGCGCACATCGCCAACCTGAACGGCACCCCGGGCCAGTATTCGATGCCCGTGCCGATGATGAACATCATCAACGGTGGCGAGCACGCCGACAACAACGTCGACATCCAGGAGTTCATGGTGCAGCCGGTTGGCGCCAAGACCTTCTCCGATGGCCTGCGCATGGGTACCGAAATCTTCCACCACCTCAAAGCCGTGCTGAAGGCCCGTGGCCTGAACACTGCCGTTGGTGACGAAGGTGGCTTTGCCCCGAACCTGGCTTCCAACGAAGACGCCCTGGGCGCCATCGCCGAAGCTGTTGAAAAAGCCGGCTACAAGCTGGGCACCGACGTGACCCTGGCCCTGGACTGCGCGGCTTCCGAATTCTACGAAGACGGCAAGTACAACCTGTCCGGCGAAGGCAAGTCGTTCGACGCCGAAGGCTTTGCTGACTACCTGAAAGGCCTGACCGAGCGCTTCCCGATCATCTCGATCGAAGATGGCCTGGACGAGTCCGACTGGGCTGGCTGGAAGATCCTCACCGACAAGATCGGTGAAAAAGTCCAGCTGGTTGGCGACGACCTGTTCGTGACCAACACCAAGATCCTCAAAGAAGGCATCGAGAAGGGCATCGGTAACTCGATCCTGATCAAGTTCAACCAGATCGGCTCGCTGACCGAAACCCTGGAAGCCATCCAGATGGCCAAGGCTGCCGGCTACACCGCAGTGATCTCGCACCGCTCCGGTGAAACCGAAGACTCGACCATTGCCGACCTGGCCGTGGGTACTGCTGCTGGCCAGATCAAGACCGGTTCGCTGTGCCGTTCCGACCGCGTTTCCAAGTACAACCAGCTGCTGCGTATCGAAGAGCAACTGGGCGCCAAAGCGGTTTACCGTGGTCGTGCCGAGTTTCGCGGCTAAGCAAGAGATGGTAAAAAGGCAGCAGCCGGAGTTGTACGAACGTTCTTACTGAACTTTCCTACATTCCAACGGGTTTCTGTCAACGAAGCCTGGCCTCGGCCAGGCTTCGTGCTATTCGAGGCCCCGTAAAATGTGCACGGCAGCCTTTTTAACCTGGATAACGTGATGCGCAGTCCCTATTGGGTGTTCCTTATTCTGCTCCTGCTGCTGGGGGGCTTGCAGTACCGCCTGTGGGTGGGCAACGGCAGCCTGGCGCAAGTGACCGAGCTGAAGCAGCAGATTGCTGACCAGCACGCCGAAAACGAGCGCTTGCTCGAGCGCAATCGCGTGCTCGATGCTGAAGTGCTGGAGCTGAAAAAAGGCATGGAGACCGTTGAAGAGCGGGCTCGCCATGAATTGGGGATGGTCAAAGAGGGTGAAACCCTCTTCCAGTTGCCACAGAAATGATCGATACCTTGCCGGCCTTCTGGGCCGTGATTCCTGCCGCGGGCGTTGGTGCCCGCATGGCTGCCGACCGCCCCAAGCAGTATCTGGAACTGGCCGGGCAGACCCTTCTCGAGCACAGCCTCGACTGTTTTCTTGGCCACCCGACGCTGAAAGGCGTGGTGGTCAGCATTGCCGAAGACGACCCGTACTGGCCCGGCCTGCGCTGCGCCAGCGACCCGCGCATCCAGCGCGCGGCGGGTGGGCGCGAGCGCGCCGACTCGGTACTTAACGCCTTGTTGCTGCTGCATGCCCAAGGGGCAGCAGACAGCGACTGGGTGTTGGTGCACGATGCCGCGCGGCCGAACCTGGCGCGCAGCGACCTGGACAAGTTGTTGGCTGAACTGGCGGACGACCCGGTGGGGGGCCTGCTGGCCGTGCCGGCGCGTGACACGCTCAAGCGTGCCGACAGCAAGGGCCGGGTCAGCGCTACCGTGGACCGCAGTACCATCTGGCAGGCCTATACGCCGCAGATGTTCCGCCTTGGGGCCCTGCACCGGGCACTGGCTGAATGCCTGGTGTCGGATGTGCTGGTGACCGATGAAGCATCGGCCATCGAATGGTCCGGTCAGGCGCCACGGCTGGTCGAAGGGCGTAGCGACAACATCAAGGTGACCCGGCCGGAAGACCTGGAGTGGTTGCGCCAGCGGTGGGCCGGGCGGCGCTGAATTTCGTACTCCTGTGCCGGCCTCTTCGCGGGTGAACCCGCTCCTACATGGGGCATGGGGCAGCGCAAGCCTGAACGGGTGCGCGGTCCCTGTAGGAGCGGGTTTACCCGCGAAGAGGCCAGCACAGGCAACACATCTCTTCAGCCCAACCGATACTCCGGCAACCCCGCCAACCCTTCCTTCAGGTAATCCACCAGGCGCCGCACCTTCGGCGACAAATGCCGCTGCTGCGGATACAGCGCCCAAACCGCAGTATTCGGCGGTTGATGCCCTTCCAGCAGCGACACCAGCGCACCGCTGTGCAGGTGCTCCAGCACGTAATAGTCCGGCAACTGGCACAAGCCGATCCCCAGCAACGCCGCATCCAGCACCGCCTGCCCGCTGTTGCAGCGCCAGTTGCCCTGCACCCGCTGGCTGATCTCGCGGCCGTCTTGCTGCAGCGCCCATACGTCCGAACTGCCTACCAGGCAATTGTGCCGGGCCAGTTCCGACAGGCTGTGTGGCCTGCCATAACGCTCCAGGTAAGCCGGCGAGGCACACAGGTACATGCGCCGTGGCGCCAGGCGCGTGGCCACCAGCCGCGAGTCGGTCAGCCGGCCGAGGCGGATGGCCAGGTCCATGCCTTCATGCAGCAGGTCGAGGGTGTGGTTGCTCAGTTCCACATCCACCCGCAACTGCGGGTACAAGGTCATGAACCGCGTTACCAGCGGCACGATGAAACGCTCGCCGTAAGCCACCGCACAGGTCATGCGCAGCAGGCCCTTGGGCTCGCTGGCCAGGTCGCCCATGGCACGCAAGGCTTCCTCGCGGCCATCCTGCAGGCGCTGGCAATGCTGCAGAAAAGTCTGCCCGGCCTCGCTCAATGTTACTCGGCGAGTACTGCGATACAGCAGGCGCGTTTGCAGGCGCTCCTCCAGCCGGGCGATCTGCCGGCTGATATGCGACGAAGAAACCCCCAAGCGTTCAGCGGCAGCGGTGAACTGGCCCGACTCGGCAACGGCGACGAATTCATCAATGCCTTCCCAGCGGCTGCTCATTGATTATCCCTGTGTAGCAATAATGTTTTGTCTTTGTCCTGATTATTCACCAAAAGGTACTGAATTACACTGTCAGCCTGAATCGACACTCTGTCTGGAGACCTTTGATGATCAAGTCCCGTGCTGCTGTAGCCTTCGAAGCCAAGAAACCCCTGGAAATCGTCGAAGTCGACGTGGCCATGCCCAAGGCAGGTGAAGTGCTGTTGCGTGTGGTCGCCAGCGGTGTCTGCCACACCGACGCCTACACCCTGTCCGGTGCCGACCCGGAAGGCATCTTCCCGTCGATCCTCGGCCACGAGGGCGGTGCAATCGTCGAAGCGGTAGGCGAAGGCGTGACTTCGGTTGCCGTGGGTGACCACGTGATCCCGCTGTACACCCCGGAATGCGGCAAGTGCAAATTCTGCCTCTCGGGCAAGACCAACCTGTGCCAGGCCATCCGCGCCACCCAGGGCAAGGGCCTGATGCCGGACGGCACCACACGCTTCTCCTACAAGGGCCAGCAGCTGTTCCACTACATGGGTACCTCGACGTTCTCCGAGTACACCGTGCTGCCGGAAATCTCGGTGGCCAAGATCCAGAAAGAAGCACCGCTGGAAAAGGTCTGCCTGCTGGGCTGCGGCGTTACCACCGGCATCGGTGCGGTGCTCAACACCGCCAAGGTCAAGCCGGGTGACACCGTGGCCATCTTCGGCCTCGGCGGCATCGGCCTGTCCGCCGTGATCGGTGCGGTCAAGGCCAAGGCCGCGCGCATCATCGCCATCGACATCAACCCGGCCAAGTTCGAGATCGCCCGCCAGCTGGGTGCCACCGACTGCATCAACCCGAAAGACTACGACCGCCCGATCCAGGAAGTGATCGTCGACCTCACCGACGGTGGCGTGGACTTTTCTTTCGAGTGCATCGGCAACGTGCAACTGATGCGCGCCGCCCTGGAATGCTGCCACAAGGGCTGGGGTGAGTCGGTGATTATCGGTGTGGCCGGTGCCGGCCAGGAAATCGCTACCCGCCCGTTCCAGTTGGTAACTGGCCGCGTCTGGCGCGGTTCGGCGTTCGGCGGCGTGCGTGGCCGCAGCGAGCTGCCAAGCTACGTGGAAATGTCCGAGAAGGGCGAGATTCCGCTCGATACCTTCATCACCCACACCATGGGCCTGGAAGACATCAACAAGGCTTTCGACCTGATGCATGAAGGCAAGAGCATCCGCAGCGTAATCCACTTCTGAGGTACGCCATGAGCCTGGATAACATCTCCTGCCAGAAAAGCTTCGGCGGCTGGCACAAGCGTTACCGGCATCACTCCAAGGTGCTGGGTTGCGACATGGTGTTTGCCGTGTACTTGCCGCCGCAGGCCGAGCAGGGCGAGAAGCTGCCGGTGCTGTACTGGCTGAGCGGCCTGACCTGCACCGATGAAAACTTCATGCAGAAGGCCGGCGCCCAGCGCCTGGCCGCCGAGCTGGGGCTGATCATCGTCGCCCCCGACACCAGCCCGCGTGGCGAGCAGGTGCCGGGCGACCCTGATGGCGCGTGGGACTTTGGCCTGGGTGCCGGCTTCTACCTCAACGCCACCCAGCAACCCTGGGCCCAGCACTACCGCATGCACGACTATGTGGTGCAGGAGTTGCCGGCGCTGATCGAGGCGCACTTTCCGGCCTCGGCCGAACGCAGCATCAGCGGGCATTCCATGGGTGGGCATGGTGCGTTGGTGTGCGCCTTGCGCAACCCGGGGCGTTATCGCTCGGTGTCGGCGTTCTCGCCGATCAGCAACCCGATGGATTGCCCGTGGGGCGAAAAAGCCTTCAGCCGTTACCTGGGTGAAGACCGTGCACGCTGGCGTGAGTGGGATGCCAGCGTGCTGCTGGCCGAGACGCCTGCTGGGCAGTGCCCGCCGGTACTGGTGGACCAGGGCGACCGTGATGACTTCCTCGAGAAGCAGCTCAAGCCCGAAGCGCTGGAGCAGGCGGCACGCAAAGGCGGCCATGAGCTGACCCTGCGCCTGCAGCCTGGCTATGACCACAGCTACTACTTCATTGCCAGCTTCATTGAAGAGCACCTACGCCACCATGCAGTGGCGTTGGGGCGGGTATAACGCATAGCTTCGGCTTCTTCGTCCTGTGTAGGAGCGGCTTTAGCCGCGAACACCGGCGCAGCCGGTGCCAGGCACCGCGGCGCGTGCTTCGCGGGCAAGCCCGCTCCTACAACGGCGGCCCCAATGGCGGCTAAAGCAGGTAGAATCACGCCCTGACAAATTCAGGGCGTTTTCTTATGCGTATTGGCCACGGCTACGATGTGCACCGTTTCTGCGACGGTGATTTCATTACCTTGGGCGGGGTGCGTATCCCGCACAAATTCGGCCTGCTGGCCCATTCCGATGGCGATGTGCTGCTGCACGCCCTGAGCGATGCCTTGCTTGGCGCAGCTGCGCTGGGTGACATCGGCAAGCATTTCCCCGACACCGACCCGCAATTCAAGGGCGCCGACAGCCGCGTGCTGCTGCGTCACGTGGTCGCTGTCGTCAAGGCCAAGGGCTGGAAGGTCGGCAACGTCGATGCCACCATCGTCGCCCAGGCGCCGAAAATGGCCCCGCACATCGAAACCATGCGCCAGCTGATCGCCGAAGACCTGCAGGTCGAGCTCGACCAGGTCAACGTCAAGGCCACCACCACCGAGAAACTGGGCTTCTGTGGCCGCGAGGAGGGTATTGCCGTGCATGCGGTCGCCCTGCTGCTGCCAGCATGACCGAACTGGAACTGCTGGGCCCGCGCGCATCGGGCGAAGCACTGGGCACCGCCGTCCTCAAGGCAGTGGCTGAAGACTTCCAGGTCGACGAAGTGCTCGACATCCCGCTGTCGGGCCAGGGTGAGCACCTGTGGCTGTGGGTCGAGAAACGTGACCTGAACACCGAAGAGGCCGCACGCCGCCTGGCCCGCGCCGCTGGCGTGCCGGTGCGCAGCATCAGCTACGCCGGGCTCAAGGACCGCCAGGCGCTGACCCGCCAGTGGTTCAGCCTGCACCTGCCAGGCAAGGCCGACCCGGACCTGTCGCGTGCCGAGGACGCCACCCTGCGAGTGCTCAAGCAGGTGCGTCACCAGCGCAAGCTGCAACGTGGCGCGCATTCGGCCAATGGCTTCACCCTGCGCCTGACTGCCCTGGCCGCCGATCACCAGGCCCTGGATGCGCGCCTGGCGCAGCTCAAGCAAGAGGGTGTGCCCAACTATTTCGGCACCCAGCGTTTCGGCCACGGCGGTGGCAACGTCCACGACGCCCTCGATTGGGCCGCGCGCAAAGCGTTGCCCGAGCAGCGCAACGTACGTTCGCGGCTGCTGTCGGCCGGGCGCAGCTACCTGTTCAACCAAGTGCTGGCGGCACGTGTCGCCGAAGGCAGCTGGAACCAGGCCCAGGTCGGCGACCTGCTGGCATTCACTGACAGCCGCAGTTTCTTCCCGGCCGGCGAGGCGGAATGTGCCGACCCGCGCCTGGCGATTCTCGACCTGCACCCGACTGGCCCGATGTGGGGCGAGGGTGCATCGCCTGCCGCCGGCGCCACGGCGCAGCTGGAAAACACCGTCGGCGCACGCCAGCCGGCACTTTGCCAGTGGCTGGCCCAGGCGGGCATGGATCACGAACGGCGCATTCTGCGGCTCCCTATTGGCGGCCTGACGTGGCATTATCCCGAGCCTGATATCCTGCAACTGGAATTCGTCCTGCCGGCCGGATGCTTCGCCACCGTGGTGGTGCGTGAAGTCGTGGATCTGGTGTCGGCAGGGCAGACGGACAGCCCATGCGTATTCTGATTTCGAACGACGACGGTGTTACCGCACCCGGCCTCGCCGCGCTGCACGCTGCGCTGGCGGATTACGCCGAGTGCGCGGTAATTGCCCCGGAACAAGACAAGAGCGGCGCCAGCAGTTCGCTGACGCTGGACCGGCCACTGCACCCGCAGACGTTGGCCAATGGTTTCATCAGCCTCAACGGCACGCCGACCGATTGCGTGCACCTGGGGCTCAATGGGCTGTTGCCGCATGCGCCGGACATGGTCGTGTCGGGGATCAACCTTGGCGCCAACCTGGGTGATGACGTGCTGTATTCGGGTACGGTTGCCGCAGCGCTGGAAGGCCGCTTCCTCGGCGGCACCTCGCTGGCGTTTTCGTTGTTGTCGCGTCTGCCGGACAACCTGCCGACGGCGGCCCATATCGCCCGTCGTCTGGTCGAGGCACAGTCGCGCCTGGCGTTGCCGCCACGCACCGTACTCAACGTCAACATCCCCAACCTGCCCCTGGAGCACATCCGCGGCATCCAGCTTACCCGCCTCGGGCACCGGGCGCGGGCGGCGGCGCCGACCAAGGTGGTCAACCCGCGTGGCAAGGAAGGCTACTGGATCGCGGTGGCCGGTGATGCCGAGGATGGCGGCCCGGGTACCGACTTCCATGCGGTGATGCAAGGTTACGTCTCGATCACCCCGCTGCAGCTCGACCGCACCTTCAGTGATGCCTTCGAGCAGCTCGACGGTTGGCTGGAGGGCCTGCTCTGATGCGCGAGGACGATATGCTGCGGCGCGGCATCGGCATGACCTCCCAGCGTACCCGGGAGCGTCTGATCCAGCGCCTGTGCGAAGAGGGCGTGTCGAACACCAAGGTGCTCGACGTGATCCGTCGCACGCCGCGCCACCTGTTCGTCGACGAGGCGCTGGCACACCGCGCCTATGAAGACACCGCGCTGCCGATCGGCCACAACCAGACCATCTCGCAGCCGTTCATGGTTGCCCACATGAGCGAGCTGCTGCTCGAGGCCGGCCCATTGGACAAGGTGCTGGAAATCGGTACCGGCTCCGGCTACCAGACGGCGATCCTGGCCCAGTTGGTCGAGCGGGTGTTTTCGGTGGAGCGTATCAAGGTGCTGCAGGACCGGGCCAAGGAGCGCCTGGTAGAGCTGAACCTGCGCAACGTGGTGTTCCGCTGGGGCGACGGTTGCGAGGGCTGGCCGGCGCTGGCGCCTTACAACGGCATCATCGTCACTGCCGTGGCGCCAGAAGTACCACAGGCCCTGCTCGACCAGTTGGCCCCCGGTGGCCGCATGGTCATCCCGGTAGGGCCAGCGGGTGAAGCGCAGCAACTGATGCTCATCGTGCGTGAGGAGCATGGATTCTCCCGTCGCGTGCTGGGTGCCGTGCGCTTCGTGCCGTTGCTCAATGGGCCGTTGGCCTGAACTGCGCCGCTTTGAGCCGGGCGCTATTTTTGCGCCGCCGGCGAATTCTTGCTGCATCGCCCTGTCTATCTGGCGGGGCGAAGTGTTAGCTCACGGCGTGCATCGCGGCTTTGCAGCAGCCTTTTGCATCAGCCTGCCAATACCGGCTGGCTTGGTTATAATTGCAACAATATTGCATTTCTTGTCTTCATATCGTTTTTCGGCACCATGAGGGGAGCGCGGGTGGGTCACACAGTCATTCGGCAGCGCAAGGACGGGTCGGGTTTCAAGCTTCTGGTGATTGCATTGGCCATGGGCACGCTTCTGGTGGGTTGCTCGAGCACCAGCAGCACCAGCGCGCGGGTGGTCGACCGCAACAACAGCGCACCCAAGCGCCCGGCGGTGACGTCGGGGCAATACATCGTCAAGCCTGGCGATACCCTGTTCTCCATCGCCTTCCGCTATGGCTGGGACTACAAGGAGCTGGCCGCACGCAACGGCATCGCGGCGCCTTATACCATCCGCCCGGGCCAAGCGATTCGTTTCAGCAGCGGCTCCGGCAGCAGTACCACGGTGGTGTCCAGCCCGTCCTCTTCAAGCCGCACCACGGTCACGCGGCGGCCTGTGGGCAGCACTGTCACCACGCCTGCCAGCACCAGCAAACCGGCCACACCGGCGGCGTCCACCAGCGCCCCGGTGGCTGCGACCGTGCCGGCCGCAGAGCGCGCGGTAGGCGGCTGGACCTGGCCCGCCAACGGCGTACTGATTGGAAAATTTGCTTCAAACGGTAGTTTGAATAAAGGCATTGATATCGCCGGTGATTTGGGACAGCCTGTTTTTGCTGCGTCTGATGGTGCGGTGGTTTACGCCGGGAGTGGTTTAAGGGGCTACGGCGAGCTGATCATCATCAAGCACAGCGACACCTACGTCAGTGCCTACGGCCACAACCGCAGGCTGTTGGTTCGGGAGGGGCAGCAGGTCAAGGCAGGGCAGTCGATTGCTGAAATGGGGTCTACGGGCACTGATCGGGTGAAGCTGCATTTCGAGATTCGCCGCCAGGGTAAACCCGTCGATCCGCTCCAGTTCCTGCCACGTCGTTGACTGTTGTGCCTTGCCTGTTCCTGTGACGTAGAGGGGACAGGCTCAAGCGCTGCCAGGGAAAAAGGTGCCGCTCGAGTCTGAGTTCGAACTCAGCAAAGGACTATAACAATGGCTCTCAGTAAAGAAGTGCCGGAGTTTGACATCGACGATGACGTCCTCCTTATGGAGACGGGTATCGTTTTGGAAACGGATGTGGTGTCAGACGAACCTGCTGTATCTTCGGTTCGGACGAGGGCCAAGTCGGGCTCTTCGCTCAAGCAACACAAGTACATCGATTACAGCCGGGCGCTCGATGCCACCCAGCTGTATCTCAACGAGATCGGCTTCTCGCCGCTGCTGTCACCGGAAGAGGAAGTGCACTTTGCGCGCCTGTCGCAAAAAGGCGACCCTGCCGGCCGCAAGCGCATGATCGAAAGCAACCTGCGCCTGGTTGTAAAAATTGCCCGTCGTTACGTGAACCGTGGCCTGTCGCTGCTCGACCTGATCGAGGAGGGCAACCTGGGGCTGATCCGTGCGGTCGAGAAGTTCGACCCGGAGCGTGGTTTCCGTTTTTCGACCTATGCGACCTGGTGGATTCGCCAGACCATCGAACGGGCGATCATGAACCAGACCCGCACCATTCGCCTGCCGATTCACGTGGTCAAGGAACTGAACGTCTACTTGCGCGCTGCCCGCGAGCTGACCCAGAAGCTGGACCACGAACCCTCCCCAGAAGAAATCGCCACCCTGCTGGAGAAGCCAGTCGCCGAGGTCAAGCGCATGCTCGGCCTGAACGAGCGGGTGTCTTCGGTGGACGTGTCGCTCGGCCCGGATTCGGACAAGACCCTGCTCGACACCCTGACCGACGACCGCCCGACCGACCCGTGCGAGCTGCTGCAGGACGACGACCTGTCGCAGAGCATCGACCAGTGGCTGGGTGAATTGACCGACAAACAGCGTGAAGTGGTGGTGCGCCGCTTTGGCCTGCGCGGGCATGAGAGCAGCACCCTGGAGGATGTTGGCCTGGAGATCGGCCTGACCCGTGAACGGGTGCGGCAGATCCAGGTGGAAGGGCTCAAGCGCTTGCGCGAGATCCTTGAGAAGAACGGCTTGTCCAGTGAGTCGCTGTTCCAGTAGCGAAGGCTGTAATGCAAAACGCCCCGATTAACTCGGGGCGTTTTTGTATGTGTCTTTTGAGATTGCTGGGGGCGCTGTGCGCCCCGATCGCGACACAAGGCCGCTCCTACAGAGACCGCGACCCTGCAGGCATTCGCGGCTCCTGTAGGAGCGGCCTTGTGTCGCGATCGGGCTGCAAAGCAGCCCCCAAAATCTCCCCGCCAAACACATATCAAATATGTACCGCGCTACCGCAGTAACATCGCGTGTAAGCCTTTGCTTACTTGTTTTGTAAGCTATCTATGCAATCTTCAGTCAATCAATGCCGTTTCCAGATGCTGCATTTTCACAACTCATTGAAAAGCATCGTGTATTCGGCCGTGAGCAAATGTGTCCCTGGCAATACCTTGTAAGGTCCGGCGCTTGCCCGCCCAGCTGAACCCGCTAGTATTCGAACTGTGCACAGGGACATGCACAGGCTTTCAGGATGAAGGCCAGGGACATCGCAAGAAGCGATTTCATCAGGATGATGTTTGGGACAAGCAGGGACTACGGAAAAAAATGTGGGCGGGTCAAACCGCCCCTTTTTTTGCCCGCAGAAAAACAAAAAAGGCCCCGAGGGGCCTTTTCGCGTCTGGGCGCTATCAGCGCTCCAGGTCGGCAATCTTGCCCGTCTTGCCATCCCACTCTGCAGCGTCCGGCAGGGCGTCTTTACGCTCGGTGATGTTCGGCCAGACTTCCGCCAGTTCGGCGTTCAGCTCGATGAAGTTCTCCATGCCCGAAGGCACTTCGTCTTCCGAGAAGATGGCTTGCGCTGGGCACTCCGGCTCGCACAGGGCGCAGTCGATGCACTCGTCCGGGTGGATGACCAGAAAGTTCGGGCCTTCGTAGAAGCAGTCCACCGGACAGACTTCCACGCAGTCGGTGTATTTGCATTTGATGCAGTTGTCGGTGACGACGAAGGTCATTTCTAATTCTCTCCTCAGGCGACGGCGGCGGCCCTTCCTCTCGGGGCCGCGCGGTTTACGGGTATGTGGCTGCAGGCCAGGCTAATAACCTGCAGCACCAGCAAACCGCGGCGGATTCTACCAGCTTGTAATGGGCGCCGTTATAACAGGTTCTTTAGTTGATATAGCATTTCGATAGCTTGACGCGGGGTCATGTCGTCCAGCTGCAATTTGCCCAGCTTCTCGATGGCCGGGTGTGGCAGGCTGGCGAACAAGTCGCTCTGGTGCGGCACCTGTGGCGCGTCCTTGGCCTTTTGGGCCGGGGGTTGCTCATGGGGCAGGCTGTTGGTTTCCAGTCGCCCAAGGTGTTCGCGGGCACGCTGGATCACCACGGTCGGCACGCCGGCCAGTTGTGCCACGGCCAGGCCGTAGCTCTGGCTGGCAGGGCCAGGCAGTACGTGGTGCAGGAACACGATGCGTTCATTGTGCTCGGTGGCGTTCAGGTGCACGTTGGCCACCAGCGGCTCGCTTTCCGGCAGTACGGTAAGCTCAAAGTAGTGGGTGGCGAACAGCGTGTAGGCACGCAATTGGGCCAGGCGCTCGGCGGCGGCCCAGGCCAGCGACAGGCCGTCGAAGGTACTGGTGCCACGCCCCACCTCGTCCATCAGCACCAGGCTGCGGTCGGTGGCGTTGTGCAGGATGTTTGCGGTTTCGCTCATCTCGACCATGAAGGTCGAGCGCCCGCCGGCCAGGTCATCGCTGGAGCCGATACGGGTGAAAATGCGGTCGACCAGTGACAGCTCGCAACTGGCTGCCGGCACGAAGCTGCCGATATGGGCCAGCAGCACGATCAGGGCCGTCTGGCGCATATAGGTGGACTTACCACCCATGTTCGGGCCGGTGATGATCAGCATGCGCGTGCTGTTGTCCAGGCCCAGGTCATTGGCCACGAAGGGCGTGGTCAGTACCTGTTCCACCACCGGGTGGCGGCCTTGCTCGATACGCAGGCAGGGCTCGTCGACGAAACGCGGGCAGTTCAGGTCGAGGTTCAGCGCGCGCTCGGCCAGGTTGCTGAGCACGTCCAGTTCGGCCAGGGCGGCGGCGCTGTCCTGCAGCGGCGCCAAGTGGCTGATCAGGGTTTCCAGCAGGGCGTCGTAGAGCATTTTCTCGCGGGCCAGGGCGCGGCTCTTGGCCGACAGTGCCTTGTCCTCGAACGCCTTCAGCTCCGGGGTGATGAAGCGCTCGGCGCCTTTCAGGGTCTGGCGGCGGATGTAGTCCCCCGGCGCCTGTTCGGCTTGCTTGGTCGGCAGTTCGATGAAGTAGCCATGCACGCGGTTGTAGCCGACCTTGAGGTTGGCCAGGCCGGTGCGGGCCTTCTCGCGGGCTTCCAGGTCGATCAGGAACTGGCCGGCGTTTTCACTGATCGCCAGCAGGTCGTCCAGTTCGTTGTCGTAACCGGCCTTGAGCACGCCGCCATCGCGGATCACTGCCGGCGGGTTGTCGATGATCGCCCGCTCCAGCAGGCTGGCCAGCTCCGGATAGGTGCCGGTGATGGCCGCCAGGCGCGCGAGGTGTGGCGCCTCCAGCTCGGTCATGGCGTTTTGCAGTTCCGGCAGCGCACCCAAGGCATCGCGCAGGCGCGCCAGGTCACGTGGGCGGGCGTTGCGCAGGCCGATACGGGCGAGGATGCGCTCGATGTCGCCAATTTCTTTCAACTGCGGCTGCAGCTTTTCAAAACGGTAGCCGTCGAGCAGGCAGCGGATCGAGTCCTGACGTGCCTGCAGTACCTTGAGGTCGCGCAGCGGGCGGTTCAGCCAGCGGCTCAGCAGGCGGCTGGCCATGGCGGTCTGGCAGCGGTCGACCACCGATTGCAGGGTGTTGTCGCGCCCGCCGGCCAGGTTCACGTCCAGTTCCAGGTTGCGCCGGCTGGCGCCATCGAGGATGACCGTGTCGTCCAGCCGCTCATGGCGCAGGCTGCGCAGGTGCGGCAGGGCGGTGCGCTGGGTTTCCTTGGCGTAGGTCAGCAGGCAGCCGGCGGCGCCGATGGCCAGGGTCAGCTTGTCGCAGCCGAAGCCCTTGAGGTCTTTGGTCGCAAACTGCTGGCACAGGGCCTTGCGCGCCGAATCGCGGTCGAAGTCCCACGGCGCGCGTCGGCGGGCGCCCGGGCGCTTCTCGGCCGGCAAGTCGCGTGGCCAGTCGTCGGGGATCAACAGTTCTACCGGGTTCAGGCGCTCGAGTTCGGCCAGCAGGTTTTCCCAGCCCTTGATCTCTTGCACGCTGAAGTTGCCGCTGGTGATGTCCAGCACGGCCAGGCCGAACAGGCGCTCGTCACCGAGCAGCGCGGCAATCAGGTTGTCGCGGCGTTCGTCGAGCAGCGCCTCGTCACTGACCGTACCAGGGGTGATGATGCGCACCACCTGGCGTTCCACCGGGCCCTTGCTGGTGGCAGGGTCGCCAATCTGCTCGCAGATCACTACCGACTCGCCGAGCTTGACCAGCTTGGCCAGGTAGCCTTCCAGCGAATGGAACGGAATCCCGCACATGGGGATGGACTGGCCGGCCGATTGGCCGCGCGCGGTCAGGGTGATGTCCAGCAGTTTCGCGGCTTTTTTCGCATCTTCGTAGAAGATTTCGTAGAAGTCGCCCATGCGGTAGAACATCAGCTGGTCCGGGTGCTGGTTCTTCAGCTTCCAGTACTGCTGCATCATCGGGGTGTGTGCGGAGAGATCAGACATTCAGGGCCTTACAGCGGGTGATCTGGTTGGCGAGGGTAAACCGGCAATGGTACAGGCTTTTTCCACGAGATGCAGGCGCCGGCAATGGGGCATGTGCGCGCAGCCCGGCGGGCAATGGTGGAGCTGAATCGTGTTACCCACTAGAATGCGCGGCCCTCGACGAACGCTACCAGCCGTAACCCGCACGATGAATGTGTCCAGCCCTGTTCCCCATGTAAAGCAACAGCTGATCTACCTCCTTTATGGCGAGCGCCGGATCTATCAGCTGGAGGCCAAACTCAGCATCCTCACTGCCCTTGCGCGCTGCAAACCGGCGGAGTTGCCGGTGATCCGTGTGCTCACCGACCAGCCACAGGCCTTTGTCGGTTGGCCGGTGGAGGTGATCACCCTGGACCAACAAACCCTGCAGACCTGGACCGGTGACGGTGGCTACACCCATCGGCGCAAGGCCTGCGCCATTGCCCAGGCGGGGCAGTGGGCCGACAAGACTGTGTTTATCGATACCGACACGGTGTTCTTGCAGTCGCCGCTTAAGCTGTTCAGCCAAGTCGATGCCGGGCAGTTTCTGGTCGACGAGGTGGAGGCGAACTGGGCCGAGGCTTCGTGCAGCAACGATTACCTGCGTTTCAGTGCCGGGCTGGCCGAGTCGGGCAATGCCCCGGCCGATGATTTGCGGTTGTGCAACAGCGGTGTCATGGGCTTTACCCGCTGTAATGTGGGTATTGCCGAGCGTGCCATCCCACGCATCGATGCCTGGACACCCTATACCGGTGACCTGCACACCATCGAGCAGATCGCATTTTCCTTCGAGCTGCACGGGGCGAAGGTCAATGAAGCGCGCGGCGTGATCAGCCATTATTTTGCGATGAAGCAATACGTGCATGCCGTGCTGGAGATTTTCTTTGCCCGGCATGGCGAGCATTTCCATTCGAAAATGCCGGGCCTGGCCCTGAAGGTGCCGGCGCATCGCCCGGTGCCGTCATGGCTGGCGCGGCTTTCGGTGAAATGGAGCCTCAAGCGCGTGCCGCGCGAGCTGCGGGGTATCGGCCGCAAGCTGCTGTACGGCAGCGTGATGAGCAGTGACGACTACCAGCGCGCGTGCAAGGTGATCTGGTGGCGTTCGGCAATCGAAGACATGCGCAAGCTGGAGGGTTTCGACTGGAACGAGGAATGGCCTGAAGGGCTGCCGCGCCTCGGCCGGCGCGACGAGCGCGCGTTCAGCGAAATTGCCCGGGGCAGCCTGCAGGTTTCCTGAGCGAGGGCGTGGGGCAGGGTGATAGGGTAGAGGGCCGCCTTCTAGGAGCCCCGACATGGACCCGATCACCACGCTTGCCACCCGCCTGGGTGAGCACCTGCGCCGCTTCAATGCGCAGGTGACCACTGCCGAATCCTGCACGGGCGGTGGCATTGCCGAAGCCATCACCCGCATACCCGGCAGCTCGGCCTGGTTCGAGGCCGGTTACATTACCTACTCCAACGCCCAGAAAACCCGCCAGCTGGGGGTGCCCGAAGCGTTGTTTGGCCAGGTGGGGGCGGTTAGCCAGGAAGTGGTCGAAGCCATGGTCCGCGGTGCCCAGGCGGCCAGCGGGGCGCGCTTTGCCGTGGCAGTGAGCGGCGTGGCCGGGCCGGACGGTGGTTCGCCGGCCAAGCCGGTGGGCACCGTATGGCTGGCCTGGGGCGACGGCAACCGGATGATCAGCGAGCGGCGGCAGTTCGACGGTGACCGCGAGGCGGTGCGCCGACAGACGGTGATCGCCGCGTTAGACGGCTTGTTACAGCTTGGTGCCGAGTAAATCGACAACAGGGGTTTGCGCGAGCGCTTGCCTGTGGAATAATACTGGCTACTTATACAGGTATTGCGGCCGTCAGGGCCACGTCGAACACGTGAGGATTTCAATGGACGACAACAAGAAGCGCGCCTTGGCTGCGGCCCTGGGTCAGATCGAACGTCAATTCGGTAAAGGCGCGGTCATGCGCATGGGGGACCAAGAGCGTCAAGGCATCCCGGCCATCTCCACCGGCTCCCTGGGCCTGGACATCGCCCTGGGCATTGGCGGCCTGCCAAAAGGCCGTATCGTCGAGATCTACGGCCCGGAATCATCGGGTAAGACCACGCTGACCCTGTCGGTCATCGCCGAAGCCCAGAAAAACGGCGCCACCTGCGCCTTCGTCGACGCCGAGCACGCCCTCGATCCTGAGTACGCCGGCAAGCTGGGCGTCAACGTCGACGACCTGCTGGTTTCGCAGCCGGATACCGGCGAACAGGCCCTGGAAATCACCGACATGCTGGTGCGTTCCAACGCGGTTGACGTGATCATCGTCGACTCCGTGGCTGCCCTGGTACCCAAGGCAGAAATCGAAGGCGAAATGGGTGACATGCACGTGGGCCTGCAGGCTCGCCTGATGTCCCAGGCGCTGCGCAAGATCACCGGTAACATCAAGAACGCCAACTGCCTGGTCATCTTCATCAACCAGATCCGTATGAAGATCGGCGTGATGTTCGGTAGCCCGGAAACCACCACCGGTGGTAACGCCCTCAAGTTCTACGCCTCGGTACGTCTGGATATCCGCCGTACTGGCGCAGTCAAGGAAGGCGACGAGGTGGTCGGTAGCGAAACCCGCGTCAAGATCGTCAAGAACAAGGTCTCGCCGCCGTTCCGCCAGGCCGAGTTCCAGATTCTCTACGGCAAGGGTATCTACCGTAACGGCGAGATCATCGACCTGGGTGTATCTCAAGGTCTGGTCGAGAAGTCCGGTGCCTGGTACGCCTATCAGGGCAACAAGATCGGCCAAGGTAAAGCCAACGCTGCCAAGTACCTGGCTGAAAACCCGGCTATTGGTGCCGAGATCGAGAAGCAGATCCGTGACAAGTTGTTGAAGTCCGGTGCTGTTGCTGAAGCCGGTAAGGCTGCTGCGGCCGAGGCCAATGCTGACGACGTGGCTGACGCTGAAGCCGGTTATTGATTGCGCGGTAGATAGCTGAACATGTCCGCCGTACTCGACACCCCCGTCGCCATCCGGCGGACAGCCATGGACCTGCTTGCGCGACGTGAGCATGGTCGCGTCGAGCTGACGCGCAAGTTGCGTCAGCGCGGCGCTTCGGATGAGCTGATTGAGCCTGAGCTTGACCGGCTGACCGAAGAAGGGCTGCTGAGTGAAGCCCGCTACCTGGAAAGCTTCATCCGCTACCGTTCTGGCTCTGGCTATGGTCCTGCGCGCATTCGCGAAGAGCTTGGTAAGCGCGGCTTGGCGCGTGCTGACATTGAGCAGGCACTACGCGAGAGCGAGGTGGACTGGGGCGAACGTCTGTGTGATGTATGGCAGCGCAAGTTTGCCGGGCAACGCCCGCACGACCCGCGCGGCCGTGCCCAGCAGACCCGCTTCCTGGCTTACCGGGGCTTCCCCATGGATATGATCGGCCGCTTGCTCAGTGGGCGAGATCTGGACGATTACTGACCGCCTGATCTGCTGCAGATCCGGAAGCTGATGCGATCTTGGTGGGTAAGAGCAGGTTACCGGTATTTATGCGGCACCTGTGGGAATGGCTTCAGCCGCGAACACCGGCGAAGCCGGTGCCATGCACCGCGCTGGCTTCTTCGCGGGTGAACCCGCTCCTACAAGTACCGCGCTGGCTTCAGGCTCACACGATCGATGTAGGAGCGGCTTCAGCCGCGAACACCGGCGAAGCCGGTGCCATGCACCGCGCTGGCTTCTTCGCGGGTGAACCCGCTCCTACAAGTACCGCGCTGGCTTCAGGCCCACACGATCGATGTAGGAGCGGCTTCAGCCGCGAACACCGGCGAAGCCGGTGCCATGCACCACGCTGGCTTCTTCGCGGGTGAACCCGCTCCTACAA
>NZ_JBIVHY010000023.1:0-51219 GCF_044749445.1 Pseudomonas sp. NPDC089408 | reverse complement strand
CAGCCGCGAACACCGGCGAAGCCGGTGCCATGCACCGCGCTGGCTTCTTCGCGGGTGAACCCGCTCCTACAAGTACCGCGCTGGCTTCAGGCTCACATGATCGATGTAGGAGCGGCTTCAGCCGCGAACACCGGCGAAGCCGGTGCCATGCACCGCGTTGGCATCTTCGCGGGTGAACCCGCTCCTACAAGTACCGCGTTGGCTTCAGGCTCACACGATCACTGTAGGAGCGGCTTTGGGCAAGCACTCTCAGCTGGCCTTCAACGCCTCCCTGGCCCGTTGGGTGGTATGCATGGGCTGCGGTTTGGCCCAGTTCTCTGGCAGGTTTATAAAATCCACCAGCTCGCGCAGGCGCCCTTGGTCTCGGCCATTGAAGGCGAATGACAAGCGGGTCAGGTGGCTGTAATTACCCACCTCATGTTCGGCACTGCTGTCCGGTTGCTGGTGATATTTGCCACTCAAGCGCAAATCGGCAAAGCCTTCCTGAATGTCATACAGCGCCGCCTCGCTCAGGGCGTGGTGCATGCGGATCACGAACTGGCTCTTCAGCCAGCGGCTGGAATGGTAGTTGCTGTAGAACTGGTTGATTTCCTCCACCGCCTCGTCAGCACTGTGCACCAGGCGCACCAGCTTCAGGTCGCTGGGCAGGATGTAGCGATTCTCTTCCAGCTGGCGGCTGATGAAGTCCAGGCAGTCACGCCAGAAGCTGCCGCCAGGTGAGTCCAGCAGTACCACGGGTACCAGTGGGCTCTTGCCGGTCTGGATCAGGGTCAGCACTTCCAGCGCTTCATCGAGGGTGCCGAAGCCACCCGGGCACAGCACCAGGGCGTCGGCTTCCTTGACGAAGAACAGCTTGCGGATGAAGAAGAAATGGAACGGCAACAGTTTGTCGGTGCCGTCCACGGTGGGGTTGGCATGTTGTTCGAAGGGCAGGGTGATGTTGAAGCCCAGGCTATGTGCGCTGCCGGCACCTTCATGCGCTGCGGCCATGATGCCACCCCCCGCGCCAGTGATGACCATCAGGTCGGACCGCGCCAGGGTGGCGCCCAGTTCGCGGGCCAATGCGTACATCGGGTGTTCCAGCGGGGTGCGCGCCGAGCCGAACACGGTCACCTTGCGTCTGCCCTTGTAGCGCTGCAGGGTACGGAACGAGTGGTCCAGTTCACGCAAGGCCTGCAGGGTGATCTTGGCGCTCCAGCGGTCGCTGTCGTCGTGGGCCATGCGCAGGATGGTCAGCATCATGTCGCGGTAGAGCGGCAGATTGGGGCTGTCTGGCGCCACCAGTTGCAATTGTGCGTCGATGTGGCTGAGGTCGATGTTGTTGTCGCGAAAATGGCTGAACAGCAGTTCATTCGATGGGTAAGGCATGCAACGTCTCCTTCTGCACCAATACCTCTGACCTCAATCTAGACCGTTGCGACCGATTGTGCCGGGCTGTTTGCCAGCGCCGCCCGTCGGCATGCGGCCACTGGCGATGCGGGTTTGGTTAACTGGTAAAGCGAAACGTGTCGATGCAGGAGGTGGCGGTATGCATCGCTTGATCATCGAAGTGGACTGGCCGCTTTACCAGCAGCTGGAAAATGCAGCCCAGGTGCACCACCTGAGCCTGGAAGCCGAATGCCAACGCAGGCTGGCGGGGCTGGAGTGCCAGTCGCGCTACTTGCAGGCGCTACTGGCCGAGATGCGCGCCGAAGCCGCTGAAGGGCATTGGCGCGCCTGTGAAGACGAGAAAGCCTAGGGTGAGACGCAGTGCTTACTTCTTCTTGTTGCCGGCTACACAACTGGCATTGTCGAACGCCTGGTCCATGACTGGCTGGTTGGTCTTGTACACCGTGAAGCGGTAGACCATCACTGCACCCTTGGACATAAGGTTGCGGAAGCCATTGTTGCGGCACACGCTGTCACCGAGCTGGCTACGCACCTGCTCAGGGTTGGCCTGCATGCGTTCGGCGTGGCTCTGGCGCACGCTCAGGTGGTTGACCAGCGCCTTGCCTTCCACGGTGTAACCCTGGTCGAGGATGTCCTCGTTGATCGCGCGCGGGGTACCGACGCTGCTCTCTTTGGCGACTTTCTCCAGCATCTTGTTCAGGTCGTAATCCTGCTTGGAAGCCGCCTGGGCTGCCAGCGGCAGGGCGAGCATCAGGCTCAGGGCGGGGGCGATAAGGCGCAGCATGAATCTCTCCTGGTTCGATGACTGGCGCTTTGACATGCGCGCGTCGACGGCGTTCCGTAAAAGTCGTGCGGGCGTGTGAACCGGGCACGGCAATACCCGATTATAAGGACCTGCCCGCCGCCTGCACAGCAATCGCCCCCTGTTCTGGTAGACTGGCGCCCTTGTTTTCCCAGAGTCATCCTTGTGCCCATTTCCAACCTGTCCAGAGGCCTGACGGCATGAGCCATGCGGTAGCGCGCCTGCGCGCCGAACGGCTGGCCCGCAGCATCAAGCCTTTCATCGCCCGCGGCTCGCGTGCCGAGCGCTGCGCCGATTGTCGGGTCATTGCCACCCACTGCCTGTGTGCCTGGAAACCCCGGGTACAGGCAGATTCGGGCGTGTGCCTGCTCATGCACGACACCGAGCCGCTGAAGCCGACCAACACCGGCTGGCTGATTGCCGACCTGATCGAGGACACGTCCGCCTTCGGCTGGCTGCGTACCTCGGTTGACGAGCGCCTGCTGGCGCTGCTCGACGACCCGCACTGGCAGCCCTACATTGTTTTTCCGGGCGAGTTCGTTGCCCAGGAGCGGGTGGTCAGCGAAGTGGTGCGCGAGCCGGGCAAGCGCCCGCTGTTCATCCTGCTGGATGCGACCTGGACCGAAGCGCGCAAGATGTTCCGCAAAAGCCCGTACCTGGACCGCTTCCCGGTATTGAGCCTGCAAGCCGAGCAGATGTCGCGCTACCGCCTGCGCCGCTCCAAGCGCGACGATCACTTCTGCACGGCAGAAGTCGCGGCCATGTGCCTGGACCTGGCTGGCGACAGCCTGGCTTCGCAGGCGCTGGATGCCTATCTGGATGTGTTCAGCCTGCATTACCTGAGCGGCAAGCGGCGCCTGCCGCTGGATGAGCAGGACGACACCCACCAACGTTTGCATACCTTCCTATAGTCCAAGGGGCACGAGCCCAGCTTTGGTTCATAATGACGGGGCTGGCAGCCAGGGTGGGCGAGACGGCAGGGCGATTGGCTTGACCACCCTTGACCGTGCTCGGCATCCTTGGCGCCGATTCCCCGCCGGGCGCTTCCCTTACCCCCGAGTGCCTGGCATAGAACAGGATCCTTAGATCGATGGCCACTTACGAAATCCTGATTGCCGATGACCACCCACTGTTCCGTGGCGCCCTGCGCCAGGCCGTTACCCTCGGCCTGGGCCCGGATGTACGCCTGGTCGAAGTCGCAAGCATTGCCGAACTGGAAACCCGCCTGAGCGAAAAAGCCGACTGGGACCTGGTGTTGCTGGACCTGAACATGCCGGGTGCCTACGGCTTTTCCGGGCTGGTGCTGCTGCGCGGGCAATACCCGCAGATCCCCGTGGTGATGGTTTCGGCGCAGGAAGAGGCTGCCGTGGTGGTCAAGTCCCGCGAATTTGGCGCCAGTGGCTTCATACCCAAGTCCAGCCCCCTGGAGGTGATCCAGGATGCCGTGCGCAAAGTGCTCGACGGCGAGGTCTGGTGGCCACCGCAGGCGTTTGAAAAGGTTGATGTCTCGGCCGAAGCCAAGGCCGCCAGCGAGGGCCTGGCCAGCCTCACGCCACAGCAGTTCCGGGTGCTGACCATGGTCTGCGAAGGCTTGCTGAACAAGCAGATTGCCTATGAACTGAGCGTGTCGGAAGCAACCATCAAGGCTCACGTGACCGCGATTTTCCGCAAGCTGGGCGTGCGTACCCGCACCCAGGCCGCGCTGCTGCTGCAACAACTTGAATCGGTTGCCAGCAACTGACTGCGCGTGGCTTCACGCTTTTTTGACCCGCGCCGGTCTAGTCTGCTGGCCTTTCTGTTGTGAAGTGACTCACATGACATCGCCATTCAAGGGCCAGACCGGCCTCAAACGTATCTTCAACGCCGCTGGCTATTCGCTGGATGGCCTGCGCGCCGCCTTCAAGGGCGAGGCTGCATTCCGTCAACTGGTACTGCTCAACGTGCTGTTGATCCCGATTGCCTTCTGGCTGCCGGTCAGCCGCGCAGAGCGGGCGATCATGATCGCTGTGTGCCTGCTGGGGCTGATTGTAGAGCTGTTCAATTCGGCAGTGGAGGCGGCCATCGACCGCATTTCGCTGGAGCGTCACCCGCTGTCGAAAAACGCCAAGGACATGGGCAGCGCCGCGCAACTGGTGGCATTGACCATGGTGGCGCTGGTGTGGGGCGTGATCCTGCTTTAAGCGATCGGCGGCAGCACGATTTCATCACTGCGGGTAAAGCCTGCAGTGAAGCTGCGGCACAACTCGAGAAATTCGCGCATGGCCGAGGTCTGGTACTTCTGCTTGTGCCAGATGAAGTAGAACTGGCGCATCAGGTCCAGCTCCGGGGTTTCCACCGGTACCAGGCTGCCACGGCGGAACGCGTCGCGCAGGGCCAGGCGTGAAATGCAGCCAATACCCAGGCCCGACTCTACCGCGCGCTTGATTGCTTCGGTGTGTTCCAGCTCCAGGCGGATGTTCAGGTTGGCACGGTGATGGCGCATGGCCTGGTCGAAGGTCAGGCGTGTGCCCGAACCTTGTTCACGCAGGATCCACGCCTCTTGCGACAGGCTTTCGATATCGGCACGGCCCAGCTTGGCCAGCGGATGCTGGGGCGCGCAGAACACCACCAGTTCGTCCTCGACCCACGGCTGCACTTCCAGGTCGGGGTGGTTGCAGTCACCTTCGATTAGACCCAGATCAATTTCGTAATGGGCCACCTGTTGCACGATATGCGCAGTGTTCTGCACATGCAGCTTTACCTGGCTTTCCGGGTGGGTCTGCATGAAGCTGCCGATCAGTAGGGTGGCCAGGTAGTTGCCGATAGTCAGCGTGGCGCCGACCGCCAGCGAGCCGAAACCGGACTTGCCGTTGAGCAGGTCTTCGATTTCCTTGGCCTGGTCGAGCAGGGCTACGGCTTGTGGCAGCAGTTGATGGCCCAGGGCGTTAAGGGCCAGGCGCTTGCCGGCACGGTCGAACAGCTGGCAGCTCGATTGCCGCTCCAGTTCAGTGATCGAAGTGCTGGCGGCCGACTGCGACAACGCCAGCAGGCTGGCGGCCCGTGAGACGCTTTGATGCTGGGCGACGGCGACGAAGACTTGCAGCTGACGAAGTGTAAATCGCATATCGATATAACCGATAACACATATCTTGATAATCCAGTTAACAGATATTGTCGCTGCCCCTAAACTATCGCGCAACTGTGCGTGTTGCACGCGCTGCGTTTTTCTTCAGGAGCCCCATCAATGAGCAACATGAACCACGAACGTGTCCTCAGTGTGCACCACTGGAACGACACCCTGTTCAGCTTCAAGTGCACCCGCGACCCGGGCCTGCGCTTCGAGAACGGTCAGTTCGTGATGATCGGCCTGCAGCAGGAAAGCGGCCGTCCGCTCATGCGTGCCTACTCCATCGCTTCGCCGAACTGGGAAGAGCACCTGGAGTTCTTCAGCATCAAGGTGCCGGACGGCCCGCTGACCTCGCAGCTGCAGCACCTGAAGGAAGGCGATGAAATCATCATCAGCAAGAAGCCTACCGGCACCTTGGTATTGGACGACCTGAACCCAGGCAAGCACCTGTACCTGCTGAGCACCGGCACTGGCCTGGCGCCGTTCATGAGCGTCATTCAGGACCCGGAAACCTACGAGCGCTTCGAAAAAGTGATCCTGGTGCACGGCGTGCGCTACGTGAACGAAGTGGCCTACCGTGAGTTCATCACTGAGCATCTGCCGCAGAACGAGTTCTTCGGTGAGTCGGTGCGCGACAAACTGATCTACTACCCGACCGTGACCCGCGAGCCGTTCGAGAACCAGGGCCGCCTGACCGACCTGATGCGCAGCGGCAAGCTGTTCAGCGACATCGGCCTGCCACCGATCAACCCGCAGGATGACCGTGCAATGATCTGCGGCAGCCCGAGCATGCTCGACGAGACCAGCGAAGTGCTGGACAGCTTCGGCCTGAAAGTCTCTGCCCGTATGCGCGAGCCGGGTGACTACCTGATCGAGCGTGCCTTCGTCGAGAAGTAAGGCGCAGGCAGGTACGAAGAAGGCGACCCTAGGGTCGCCTTTCTTATGCCTGGGATCTTTGCATTGCCTGTTCCGGCCCCTTCGCGGGTAAACCCGCTCCTACAAGGTCCTGTAGGAGCGGGTTTACCCGCGAAAGGGCCGGTGCAGGCAAACCCAAATTATTCGACCCGCGTCTCACCGCTGTACACCAATATCTCCCGGCACCGCTTGCACAGGTAGCGCCGCCCCTGGCGCACCAGCTTGTGCCGCTGCGCTGTAAACGGGAAGTCGCCTTGCGGGCACGGGCAGCGGTAGATGTAGCGGGTCACTACGCGCCGTTGCACCTCATAGCTGTGGCAGCGGTTGGGCGGCAATTCGTACACCCCACGCATGATCAACTGCCACTCCTCACCATGGGCCTGGATGCGGTCGCCGAACAATTGGTGGGCCACCAGGTGCGCCACTTCATGGGCCACGGTCTGGCGAAGGAAGTCTTCCTGGTTTTCGCGGTACAGCTGCAAGTTGAAGCGCAGCAGGTTCTCGTGCAGATGGGCGACCCCGGCTTTTTGCCCGCGCAGCTTGAAGCTGACTTCCGGGCGTGGGAAGGGGCGTTTGAAAAAGGTTTCGGCTTGCTGGTAACAGGTTTCGACGCGTTGTTTGAGCAGCTCGGGCATGGCGGGATGGTTCTCCTGACCGGGTATTATGCCGCAACCACAGGCAGCCTGCCGAGCCACCGGTCAGCGCACAGCCAGAGGCCGCCTTACGGCGGCCCCTGGTTGATGCCCCAGTGTTGGTTGAGTCTTTTTTAGTTGGTATAGACGGGCCCCACGCCCAGTCCCCAGATAATCACCGTGGCGGCCATGATCGCCACGAGTACCACAAGGCCCACCGCCAGTACCGAGCTGGAGAACAGGAAGCCTTCGTCGGACGGTATGTTCATGAAGGTCGGCAAGCCGACATACAACAGGTACACCGTGTAGCAGATGGCGGCAGTGCCAATGAGCATGCCCAGCCACAAGTGCGGGTACAGCGCCGCCAGGCCACCGATGAACAACGGGGTGGCGGTATAGGTGGCAAACGCGATGCACTGCGCCATGGACGGGTTGGCATCGTAGGTGCGGGCCATCCAGTGGATGAACGCGCCCATTACCGCCACCCCGGCGAGCATCGCCAAGTACGACATGATGCTCATCCAGATGGCGCTTTCCATGGTCAACATTACGGCTGGCCGGTCACCGATCACCCAGCCCACCTGGGTGGTGCCGATAAACGCGGAAATGGCGGGGATCGCCGCCAGGATCAGCGTGTGTGTCAGGTACATGTGGCTGATGGTTTCTTCTTCGCCACGGATTTCCCGCCATTCCTGGTCGGGATGGGTAAAAAGCCCCACAACGTGATGAATCATGCCGTCACTCCTCTCAATGTTGCCAAACGCCCCCCAGATGGAGCGCAAGCGGCCCGAGGCCCGAACACCAAAGCAAGCGGTAATGTGGCCTTATGTCGCAGTATAGGAAGCCGTTACCGGCATAAACCGTGCTTTTTAGAGCAAATTGCGCTGTCGGTCGCGTTGCTGATTACATTGAAGTCTTTATCGGAATGCCTACAGCAGCGGCGCGTTTGTGCGTAAAATAGCCGCCTTTTGTCACACCTCGCGGATCCAAGCGCTATGGGCACCCTCTCGGTCAACCAGAACAAACTGCAAAAACGCCTGCGTCGTCTCGCCGGCGAAGCCATCACCGACTACAACATGATCGAGGATGGCGACAAGGTCATGGTCTGCCTGTCCGGCGGCAAGGACAGCTACACCATGCTCGACGTTCTGTTGCACCTGCAGAAGGTGGCACCGATCAAGTTCGAGATCGTCGCGGTGAACATGGATCAGAAACAGCCGGGCTTCCCCGAGCATGTGCTGCCGGCCTACCTCAAGGAACTGGGTGTCGAGTACCACATCGTCGAGAAGGACACCTACTCGGTGGTCAAGGAGCTGGTGCCGGAGGGCAAGACCACGTGCTCGCTGTGCTCGCGCCTGCGCCGCGGCACCCTGTACACCTTTGCCGACGAGATCGGGGCGACCAAGATGGCACTGGGGCACCACCGCGACGACATCGTTGAAACCTTCTTCCTCAACATGTTCTTCAACGGCGCGCTCAAGGGCATGCCGCCGAAGCTGCGCGCCGACGATGGCCGCAACGTGGTGATCCGCCCACTTGCCTACTGCCACGAGAAGGACATCCAGGCCTACTCGGACATGAAGCAATTCCCGATCATCCCGTGCAACCTGTGCGGCTCGCAGGAAAACCTGCAACGCCAGGTGGTCAAGGACATGCTGGTGGAGTGGGAGCGCAAGCACCCGGGCCGTACCGAGAGCATTTTCCGCGCCATGCAGAACGTGGCGCCGTCGCAGTTGGCCGACCGCAACCTGTTCGACTTCACCAGCCTGAAGATCGACGAGAGCGCTACCCCACGCTTCCTCGACGTGGTGAACATCTGAGCCTATGCGCGATTACCCGTGGCTGCATGAGTATTGCCTGAACCGCTTTGGCTCGGCCCAGGCCCTGGAGGCCTTTTTGCCGCAGCCGCGTACGCCGGCACAGTTGCGCGACATCAGCGACGACCGCTACCTGTCGACCCTGGCCCTGCGCGTGTTCCGCGCCGGGCTCAAGCACAGCCTGGTGGATGCCAAGTGGCCGGCGTTCGAGCAGGTGTTCTTCGGCTTCGACCCTGAGAAGGTGGTGCTGATGGGCGCCGAGCACCTCGAGCGGCTGATGCAGGATGAGCGCATCATCCGCCACCTGGGCAAGCTCAAGAGCGTGCCGCGCAATGCGCAGATGGTGCTGGATATCGCCAAGGCGCATGGCAGCTTTGGCGCGTTCGTCGCCGACTGGCCGGTGACCGACATTGTCGGGCTGTGGAAGTACCTGGCCAAGCATGGCAACCAGCTCGGCGGGTTGTCGGCGCCACGGTTTTTGCGCATGGTTGGCAAGGACACGTTTATCCCGACCGATGACATGGCGGCAGCATTGATTGCGCAGAAGGTGATCGACAAGCAGCCGACCAGCCAGCGGGATTTGGCGTTGGTGCAGCAGGCGTTCAACCAATGGCACGAAGAGAGCGGGCGGCCTTTGTGCCAGTTGTCGGTGATGCTGGCGCATACCGTCAACCATTGAGATTGCTGGGGCCGCTGTGCGGCCCAATCGCGACACAAGGCCGCTCCTACAGGAATATGCGGTCCCCTGTAGGAGCGGCCTTGTGACGCGAAAGGGCCGCAAAGCGGCCCCAAAATTCACGCCCCTTCGCCCGCCATGCGCCGCTCATGCTGGAACTTCCAGCGCACATACAGTAGCGCGGCAATGAACAGCCCCAGGCTGACCAGCACTTCAACCCAGCCAAACACCGCCCGCGCCGGGTCGAACGCTGCCAGCACGCCCTTGATGAAATAGATATTCACCACAAAGCAGGTCCAGGCATGCGCCCGGGCGCTGCCCAGCAGCATGCCCGGCAGCAGCAAAAACAGCGGCACCAGTTCGATCGCCAGGATCACCTCGACCCGCGCCCCATGCAGGTTGGCGAACCACAGGTTGTTCACCACCAGCAGGGCAATCAGGCCAAAGAAAAACGCCAGGCTCAGCGCCCGCGTCAGGCGCAAGCGCGGTGCCAGCCAAGCCAGTGGCGGCAACACCTTGGGCTTTCTAGCCACGCGCGGCCTCCAGGGCCTTGGCCGTGGTCGCCAGGCGTTGGCCAAGGGCGCGGCACAGGGCGATCTCGTGCTGGTCGAGTTCACGCTTGCCATCAGCGCCGGCGTGGTGGCTGGCGCCATATGGGGTGCCGCCGCCGCGGGTCTCGAGCAGTGCCGACTCGCTGTAGGGCAGGCCCATCACCAGCATGCCGTGGTGCATCAGCGGCAGCATCATCGACAGCAGGGTGGTTTCCTGGCCGCCGTGCAGGCTGGCGGTAGAGGTGAACACGCCCGCTGGCTTGCCGACCAGTTCACCGCCCAGCCACAGGCTGCTGGTGCCATCGAGGAAGTACTTCAGCGGCGCCGCCATGTTGCCGAAGCGGGTCGGGCTGCCCAGCACCAGGCCGGCGCAGTGGCGCAGGTCGTCGAGGGTGGCGTACAGCGCGCCGCTGGCCGGAATGCCCGGGGCTACTGCCTCGCATTCCGTGGAGATTGCCGGCACCGTGCGCAGGCGTGCTTCCATGCCGGCCAGCTCGATGCCGCGGGCGATGTGCCGGGCCATCTCGCTGGTCGAACCATGGCGGCTGTAATACAGCACCAGAATGTAGGGCTGGCTCACGGCAGGATCTCCAGCACGTTTTCTGGCGGGCGACCGATCACGGCCTTGTCACCGACCACCAGAATCGGCCGCTCGATCAGCTTGGGGTGCAGGGCCATGGCATCGATCAGTTGTGCATCGGTCAAGGCCGAGTCGGCCAGGTTCAGTGCTTTGTATTCGTCCTCACCCGTGCGCAGCAGCTGCCGTGCGCTGATGCCCAGCTTGCCGAGCAGGGCCTTGAGGGTGGTGGCGTCGGGCGGGGTTTCAAGGTAGCGCACGATGGTCGGTGCCAGGCCGCGGGCTTCGAGCAGTTCCAGCGCGCCGCGGGATTTTGAGCAGCGCGGGTTATGATAGAGCGTGAGGTCGGTCATGTCGGGTCGCATCCAGCTGGTTGTGGCGGCTATTCTAACCGCAGCGACTGACCAATTTGCTTTAAAACTCGAGAAGGATTGACCCATGGCAAGGCGTCTGGCAGCAGTACTGGCCATCACCGCGAGCCTGTTGCTCGGTGGTTGCGGTGCCGATTATGGCGTGGACCAGCACGGTAATACGGTTAAGGCCGAACAGATCGACGGGCACTGGCTGGTGCTCAATTACTGGGCCGAATGGTGCGGGCCGTGCCGTACCGAAATCCCGGAACTGAACACCGCGGCCAAGCAGTGGGCAGCCGAGGGCATCAAGGTGGTGGGGGTGAACTTCGATGGCTTGCAGGGCCAGGACCTGAAACAGGCTTCTGAAACCCTGGGCATCGGTTTTACCGTATTGGCCCAGGACCCTGCAGAGCGCTACGACCTGCCGCGCAGCGAGGCGTTGCCGGTGACCTACATCATCGATGACAAGGGCAAGGTGCGCGAACAGTTGCTGGGTGAGCAGACCCTGGAAGGGCTGCAGGCGAAGATCAAGGCCCTGAAAGGCGCCTGACATATTTTGGGGCTGCTTCGCAGCCCATCGCGACAAAAGGCCGCTCCTACAGGTGATCGCGTACCTCTGTAGGAGCGGCCTTGTGTCGCGATGGGCCGCAAAGCGGCCCCGGCATTCTTCAGCCTTCTTCAGGCCAGAAGCGCAGCGGTTTGCCCTCGGCCGGCCAGAAGCGCATCTGCTCCACCGGCGAGACATCCCAGCGCTGCACCGTTTCCAGCGCCTGCAGGAAGCGTTTTTCCTGCTCCATCAACGCTGGCGCACACAGCTTGCGGGTCTTGCCGACCTTGCCGAAGCTCAGGTGTTCGCCGTCCAGCGTGTACGGCGCAAACCAGTGGTTGCAGCCGCCATTGCCATAGGCGCGGCCGTCGCTGGCCAGGGTCAGGGTCAGGTGGCTGTAGTCGATCAACGGGCGTTCGCCAATCCACTCCAGTACATAGCTGCGTTCTTGCTGCAGCTTCGAAGGTTCGGCGGCACAGCCGAGCAGGCCGGCGGCAATCAGCGCGCCGGTCAGCAGATTTTTCACTCGGCGCTCTCCTGGCAACGCGGGCACAGGTGCTTGTCGCCACGGCTGGCCCAGCCCAGCTCGGCGATACGCGCGCTGGCAGCAGGCTGGCGGGCTTGTTTGCCGAGCTTGGCGTCTACTGCAAACTCGAAGTCCAGCACGGCGTCGCAGCTGTCGCACTCGACCTGCCAGGTGAGGATTTCCAGCTCGTTGAACACCGGGCCGCTGGCCACGGCAACCCACTGGCCACGCGGGTTGATCAGGTGGCGCACACTTTCCACGGTCAGGCGCATGGACAAGTCTTTGCTGCCCTTGAGGGTAACCAGCAGGGTGTCGCCTTTGTGCATGGAGCCGCCATTGCCAGTGACCTGGTAACGGCCCGGCACCAAGGCACGGCACTCGATCAGGGTGTGTTGCGGGTTGAAAAGGGTGTAGCGGAAATCGTGCTCGACCATGGGTCCTCCAGAAATGCCGCGTATCCTAGCACTAACCCATCACCAGATTCTGTGGATTGCCTGCCGCCCAGCGGTTGATGTTGTCCAGCGTGGTCGCGGCAATGGCGTCCAGCGCCTCTCGGGTAAGGAAGGCCTGGTGCGCGGTGATGATCACGTTGGGGAAGGTCAGCAGGCGGGCTAGCACATCGTCCTGCAGGGGCAGGTCGGAGCGGTCCTCGAAGAACAGCTGGGCTTCTTCTTCGTAGACGTCCAGGCCCAGGTAGCCAAGCTGGCCGCTTTTCAGCGCGTCGATCAGCGCCGGGGTATCGACCAGTGCGCCGCGGCCGGTGTTGATCAGCATGGCACCGGGCTGCAACTGGGCCAGGCTCTGTGCATTGATCAGGTGCCGGGTGTGCTCGGTCAGCGGGCAGTGCAGGCTGATGATGCGGGCCTCGCGCAGCAGCTCGGGCAGCGGCAGGTAGCGTGCGCCCAGGGCCAGCAGCTCGGGGTTGGGGTAGGGGTCGTAGGCCAGCAGCTGGCAGCCGAAACCGGCCATGATCCGGGCGAAGGCAGCGCCGATCTGGCCGGTGCCGACTACCCCGACGGTTTTGCCGTGCAGGTCGAAGCCAGTCAGGCCGTGCAGGGTGAAGTCCCCTTCGCGGGTGCGGTTGTAGGCACGGTGCAGGCGACGGTTGAGGGCCAGGATCAGCGCCACGGCGTGCTCGGCCACGGCGTGCGGCGAGTAGGCCGGCACGCGGACCACGGCCAGGCCCAGGCGCTGGGCTGCGGCCAGGTCGACGTGGTTGTAACCGGCTGAGCGCAGGGCAATCAGGCGTGTGCCGCCGCTGGCCAGGCGATGCAGCACTGCGGCGTCGAGTTCGTCATTGATGAAGGCGCAAACCACCTCAAAGCCATCGGCCAGGGCGGCGGTTTCGACGGTCAGGCGGGCGGCCTGGAAATGCAGGTCCAGGCGGGTGCCGCTGGCGGCCCGGGTGAAGCTTTCCTGATCGTAGTGCTGGCTGCTGAACAATAGGGCGCGCATTGGGGGCTTCCTTTGCAGTGTATGCCTTGGGTTTTGTGGCGTCTGTGAGATCGAGCGCCGCCCGCGCGGCGCTTCGCGGCTAAAGCCGCTCCTACGTTTGTTTCGGGCCAGTCCCTCCTGTGCCATGCGCGCGCGAACCCCTTGTTTGTACCACGCGATATCGAGGCATGCGCCAAGGCATTCGCGCGCAAATGTCACAGGCATAATTGGCCCGAAACAAACGTAGGAGCGGCTTTAGCCGCGAAGCGCCGCGCGGGCGGCGCTCGATCTCATAGGCGCTGAATGTGTCGAGGCGAACACTTCGGCGCTCGATCTGACAGGCACCACATGTGTCAAACCGGACCCCATCAGGCACTCAACCGCGCCTGTTCAGCCAGGCGGATGATCGCCGCATCCAGTTCGTCCAGCGCCTGCTGCGCCTGCGGGTTCTCCTGCTTGAGCAAGGTCTCGCTGCGCTGGCACGCCGCCCGCAGCTGCGGTACGCCGCAATAGCGTGAGGCGCCGTTCAGGCGGTGTACCTGTTCGATCAGGCCGTTGCGGTCGTCAGCCTCGCGAGCAGCGCGTATCGCATCGCGGTCGGCATCCAGCGAGGCCAGCAGCATGCTCAGCATGTCGGCGGCAAGGTCGGCCTTGCCGGCGGCCAGCCGCAGGCCTTCCTCGGGGTCGAGTACCTTCAGTTCATCACTGTTGCCCAGTTGCTCGGCTTGCGCCTGCTGCGGTGCGCCGAGACTGAGGCCGGTCCATTTCATCACCACCTGGGCCAGTTGCCGCTCGCTGATCGGCTTGGTCAGGTAGTCGTCCATGCCGCCGTGCAGCAACGCGCGTTTCTCATTGGCCATGGCATGGGCGGTGAGGGCAACGATCGGCAGCGGGTTGCCGCTTTGGGTGTTTTCCCACAGGCGGATCTGTTCGGTGCAGGCGCGGCCATCCATGCCGGGCATTTGAACGTCCATCAGCACCAGGTCGAACGGTTCTTCCTGCACGGCCTGTACGGCCGCATAACCATTGTCGACGGCCAGCACCTCGGCACCCAGGTCTTCGAGCAGGGTCTGCACCAGCAGCAAATTGGCGGCGTTGTCGTCGACACACAGGATTTTCGGCTGACGCTGGCCATTGAGGCTGTTGACCTCGCTCAGCGGGCGGCGTGGTTGCACCAGCTCCAGTAACAGGCGCCGCAATTTGCGCGTGCAGGTGGGCTTGGACAGCAGCTGGCCATGGCCATTGGGCAGGTAGGGGTGGTACAGGGCCTGCTCGGTGGTCGGGCACAGCACCACGCACTGGCAATGGTAGCGTTCCAGCTGCTGGTGATAATGGCCCAGTTGCTCGGGCGACAGGTTGCCCAGGTTGGCGCCGAGCACGGCCAGCTCAAACGGCTGGCCGGCCTGGCTGGCCGCTTGTACGCCTTGCAACAACTGGTCGAAGGAGGCGAACACGCTGACACTCAGGCCGCAATCCTCCAGCTGATGCTCCAGCGCCTGGCGGGCCAGTTCGTGGCCATCGACAATGGCGGCGCGGCGGCCTAGCAACGGTTGCAGCGGCAGCTCCTCGATATCATCGTGGGCCTTGGGCAGGTTCAGGCTGATCCAGAACTGCGAACCTTCGCCCGGGGTGCTGTCGACGCCGATTTCGCCGCCCATCTGTTCGATCAGGCGCTTGGAAATCACCAGCCCCAGGCCGGTGCCGCCAGGCTGGCGAGCCAGCGAGTTGTCGGCCTGGCTGAAGGCTTGGAACAGCGTGCGCACATCTTGCGGTGACAGCCCGATGCCGGTGTCCTGCACGCTGATGCGCAACTGGGCGAAGTCCTCATGCTCGTCGTCGAGCATGGCGCGCACGACGATGGTGCCTTCGCGGGTGAACTTGATGGCATTGCTGACCAGGTTGGTGAGGATCTGCTTGAGCCGCAGCGGGTCACCGATCAGCGAAGACGGCGTGTCGCGGTAGACCAGGCTGAGCAGTTCCAGCTGCTTGGCATGGGCGGCCGGGGCAAGAATGGTCAGGGTATCCTGGATCAGGTCGCGCAGGTTGAACGGGATGCTGTCGAGGACCAGCTTGCCGGCCTCGATCTTGGAGAAGTCGAGGATCTCGTTGATGATCCCCAGCAGGTTGTCGGCAGACTTCTCGATGGTGCTCAGGTAGTCCAGCTGGCGCGGCGTCATCTCGCTTTTCTGCAGCAAGTGGGTAAAGCCGAGGATGCCGTTGAGCGGGGTGCGGATCTCGTGGCTCATGTTGGCCAGGAATTCCGACTTGATACGGCTGGCCTCCAGTGCTTCCTTGCGCGCCATGTCCAGCTCGATGTTCTGGATTTCGATGGTTTCCAGGTTCTGGCGCACGTCTTCGGTGGCTTGGTCGATGCTGTGCTGCAGCTCTTCGTGGGCGTTCTGCAGGGTTTCGGCCATGCGGTTGATGCCGCGCGCCAGTTCGTCAAGCTCATGGCTGCCCATGGTCGGCAGGCGTGCTTCGAGGTGGCCGTCCTTGAGCTGGTTGACTGCATGCTTGATGCGCTCGATGGGGCCGTTGATGGTGCGGCTCATGCGCATTGCCAGCAGGCCGCTGAGCACCAGGCAGGCGAGGATCAGCAACAGGCTGGTGAACAGGTTGCGGTAGCCGCGCAGCAGGGTGCCATCGTGCGACAGCTCGATCTCGACCCAGCCCAGCAGGCGTTCGGCTTCAGCCGGCACAGCATCGGTGGCCAGGTCACGATGGTGACCGAACACCGGCATCAGGTAACGGGTAGCATCATTGCCGCTGCGTTGCAGCAACTGGGTGCCGCTGCCGCCGCTGGGTGGCTGGTTGAGCATGCTCGGGCCGGCATGGGCCAGGCGCGTGCGGTCCGGGGCCAGGAAGGCGACCGCGCGCACATCGCTTTGCTCCAGGGTTTGCGCGGCAATGCGCTCCAGTTGTGCAGGCGCCAGCCGGGCCATGGCGGGCGCAGCCAGCGGCGCCAGCTGTTCGGCGATCATCTTGCCGCGCTGCAGCAACTGGGTGCGCAGGTCGTTCTGCTGCAGCCAGGTAAAGTAACTGCCCAGCACCAGGGCCATCAGGCCAGCCGGCAACAGCGCCAGCAGCAGGACCCGGCTGCGGATTCCCAAGCGATCGAGCACACTCGCCTCCTGTGATGTGCCTGGATGCCGTCAAGCGCTGACGGCCAAGCCGCGAAGTTACTCCGCCTGCCGCACCATTGCACCTCTTTAGTACGTGTTTTGCGCCGATGCCGGGGCATTGGTCGCAGGGCGGTTGCCTGGTGGCCTCTTGATGCTCAATAATTGCGCAATTGAGAATGCATGGCAGTTGCCAATGAATCCTGTAGTTATTCACAACTCCAATATCCTCGCCATCGAAGATGATCCGGTACTGGGTGCCTACCTGCACGAAGAGCTGCAGCGCGGCGGCTTTCAGGTAACCTGGTGCCGCAATGGCCTGGAGGGCCTGGAAACGGCTGGGCGCCAGGTGTTCGATGTGGTGCTCATGGATATCCTGCTGCCCGGGCTGAACGGCCTGGACGCCCTGGCGCAGTTGCGCAAGCGCAGCGCCACGCCGGTGATCCTGATGTCGGCGCTGGGCGCCGAAGCAGACCGCATCAGCGGTTTTCAGCGCGGTGCCGACGACTACCTGCCCAAACCGTTCAGCATGGCCGAGTTGCAGGTGCGCATCGAGGCCATCCTGCGCCGTGTGGCGCTTGAGCGCCGCCATCAAGCCCCGCTGGAACAGGCCGGTGCTGGCGGGCTGCAGTTCGACGAAGGGCTGTGTGACGTGCGCCTGGATGGCCAACTGGCCGGGCTGACCCCCAGCGAGTACCGCTTGCTCGAGATTCTCAACCGCAACCTGGATGACGTGTTGAGTAAACCGTTCCTTTACCAGCACGTGTTGCAGCGTGGCTATTCACGGCATGACCGCAGCCTGGACATGCACGTCAGCCAGATCCGCCGCAAGCTAAAGGGTATCGGCTATCACGAGCGGCAGATCCGCACGGTGTGGGGCAAGGGCTACGTGCTCAGTGCCAGCGAGGCTGAGTAGCCATGCTCGACCGCCACTCGCTGTTCTGGAAGCTGGCCATCCTGCTGGTGGGCTTCTGCCTGCTGATGATCGGCCTCAGCTACACCTGGGGCCGCCACATGGAAACCCAGAACGCCTTCCTTTCGGAGCCCGCCCGCCAAGCGTTGCGTGGCTATGCCAGTGAGGCCGAGCAGGCCTGGCGCAGTGGCGGGCGGGTAGGGCTGGACCAGTGGGTGGCGGCGATGCACCAGCGTGAACGTGGCTGGGTGGGCGTGCTCGACATCAACCTGAGGCCGCTCGACAGCGCCACCCTCGACCCGCAGATCATGCAGCGGCTAACCCGCCTGCGCGGGGTCGACTGGCCGATGAGCCGGCGCAGTGTCGACCAGCCGTGGGTACGCATACCGTTTCCGGGGGCACCGGAGCAGGGCATGCTGGTGATCGAACTGCCGCAGCGCTTCAACCCCGACCAGCACCGCTTGCTGTGGCGCATCGTCACCAACGGCATCATCCCCGGCCTGTTCACCTTGCTGTTGTGCGTAGGTCTGTACCGCATGCTGATCGTGCCGCTGAATCAGCTTCGCGAGCAGGCCAATGCCTGGCGTGCCGACCAACTGTCGGCACGCCTGGATTCGCGCACCATCGCCCGGCATGATGAACTGGGTGAACTGGCCCGCGCCTTCGACCAGATGGCCGAGCGGCTGCAGGGCACGGTGGCCATGCAGCAGCAGTTGCTGCGCGACCTGTCCCACGAAATGCGCACGCCACTGAGCCGCCTGCGGGTGGCCTGCGACGGTGAAACCGACCTGCAACGCTTGCGCGAGCGGCTGACCCGCGAAGTGGACGGCATGCAGCAGCTGGTCGAAGACACCCTGCAACTGGCTTGGCAGGATGCCGAGCGCGCGCCGATGAACCTGGAACCGATCGAGGTTCAGGCCTTGTGGGAGCTGCTGGCCGAGAATGCCAGCTACGAGAGCGGCTGGTCGCCCACGCGGTTGCGTTGCGAAGTGCCGAATGATTGCTGGGTGCAGGGGAACCTCAACCACCTGGCCCAGGCGCTGGAGAACATGTTGCGCAATGCCATTCGTCACTCGCCCGCCGAGGGTGTGGTGCGGTTGGGTGGGCAACGTGAGGGCAGTTACTGGTGGCTGTGGCTGGAAGATGAAGGGGGAGGGGTGGCCGAAGAGGACCTGGAGCGAATCTTTGCGCCGTTCTCGCGGCTGGACGGCTCGCGGCCGGGGGATGGTGGTTTTGGGCTGGGGCTGAGCATTGCCCGCAGTGCCATTCAGCGCCAGGGCGGTACCTTGTGGGCGCAGAATGGCAAGCGCGGGCTGCGGTTGTGGATGAGGCTGCCTGTACATGTGCCGGCCCCTTCTGCAGCACTGAAGCCAGCGCGGTCCCTGTAGGAGCGGCCTTGTGTCGCGATGGGGCGCGCAGCGGCCCCAGGGTTTCAGCTTCGCCGCCTATATTGCCGGGGCCGCTGCGCGGCCCATCGCGACACAAGGCCGCTCCTACACGGACCCTGCACGCAGACACAAACTGCTATATAGCTTGTAGCTATATCCACTACAGATTGCGTGATATGGCCGCGAAGGGTTTGCCGGTATGATAGGCGCCCCTGCCGTCCGGATTGTGAAATACGCCATGACCTTGCAGTACCCAACCATCGCCGATTGCGTCGGCAATACGCCTCTGGTTCGCCTGCAGCGCATCGCTGGCGAAACCAGCAATACCCTCCTGCTCAAGCTCGAAGGTAACAATCCCGCCGGCTCGGTGAAGGACCGCCCGGCACTGTCGATGATCACCCGCGCTGAACTGCGTGGCCAGATCAAGCCCGGCGACACGCTGATCGAAGCCACCTCCGGCAACACCGGCATCGCCCTGGCGATGGCGGCGGCGATCAAAGGCTACAAGATGATCCTGATCATGCCCGACAACTCCACCGCCGAACGCAAGGCGGCCATGACCGCCTACGGTGCCGAGCTGATCCTGGTGACCAAGGAAGAGGGCATGGAAGGCGCCCGTGACCTGGCCGAGAAGCTGCAGGCCGAAGGCCGTGGCCTGGTGCTGGACCAGTTCGCCAACGGCGACAACCCGATCGCCCACTACAACAGCACCGGCCCGGAGATCTGGCAGCAGACCCAGGGCAGCATCACCCATTTCGTCAGCTCCATGGGCACCACCGGTACCATCATGGGCTGCTCGCAGTACCTCAAGGAACAAAACCCGGCGGTACAGATCATCGGCCTGCAACCGATGGAAGGCTCGGCCATTCCGGGTATCCGCCGCTGGCCCGAGGAATACCTGCCGAAAATCTTCGACGCCACCCGCGTCGACCGCGTGGTCGACATGTCGCAGCAGGAAGCCGAAGACACCACCCGCCGCCTTGCCCGCGAAGAGGGCATTTTCTGCGGCGTGTCTTCCGGTGGTGCGGTCGCAGCCATGCTGCGCCTGTCCCGCGAGGTGGAGAATGCCACGATGGTCGCAATTATCTGCGACCGCGGCGACCGTTACCTGTCCACCGGCCTGTTTGACCCGAGCTAAATGTCCAAGAAAAAATCCAACAGCGGCCTGCGCTTCCAGCCAGCCGGCGGTAACCGCAGCCCCCAGGTCCCAGTGGGCAAGAAGCAGCGCCTGGATATCGAGCGCCTGGCCGGTGACGGCCGTGGCATCGCCTTCCTTGAAGGGCGCACTTGGTTCGTCAGTGGCGCCCTGGCGGGTGAAGCCGTGGAGGCACGCGTGCTCAATGCCCGCGGCAAAGTGGTCGAAGCCCGCCTGGAGCGGGTGCTGCAAGCCAGCCCCGAGCGCCGTGAAGCGCCGTGCCGCCACTATGACCGCTGCGGTGGCTGCAACTTGCAGCACCTGCCACACGATGCGCAACTGGCGCTGAAGCAGCGCACCCTGGCCGAGCAACTGCAACGGGTGGCTGGCGTTCAACCTGAAGAATGGGCAGCCCCCCTCAGCGGGCCGGAATTCGGCTACCGGCGCCGGGCCCGTGTGGCCGTGCGCTGGGATATCAAGGCACGCCAGCTGGAAGTCGGCTTCCGCGCCGAAGCCAGCCAGGACATCATCGCCATCGACGATTGCGCCGTGCTGGTACAGCCCTTGCAGTCGATTCTGCGTCACTTGCCGACCGTGCTGCGCTCGTTGAGCAAACCGCAGGCGCTGGGCCATGTGGAACTGTTCAGCGGCACTGCCGAAGCAGTGCTGGTGCGCCATGTGGCGCCGCTGCCGGCAGATGACCTGGCCAGGCTGCAGGCCTTCTGCGAGCAGGCCAATGCCCAGCTGTGGCTGCAAGGCGAAGGTGCGCCAGCGCCGCTGGAGCCGGCCGCGCAACTGGGTTTTGCCCTGGCACCGTGGCAGCTGGAACTGGCCTGGCGCCCGGGCGACTTCGTGCAGGTCAATGCCCAGGTCAACACCGCAATGATCGAGCAGGCGTTGGCCTGGCTCGCACCGCAGGCCGACGAGCGCGTGCTGGACCTGTTTTGCGGTCTGGGCAACTTTGCCCTGCCGCTGGCCCGCCAGGCCCGCGAAGTGGTGGCCGTAGAAGGTGTGCAGGCCATGGTCGATCGCGCTGCGGCCAATGCCCGAAACAACAATGTGCATAATGCACGGTTTTTTCAGGCCGATTTATCGCAGCCTTTGGCAGGCACCGGATGGGCCGCCGAGGGCTTTTCTGCGGTACTCTTGGATCCACCGCGCGACGGTGCTTACGAGGTGGTGCAAGGCATCGCCCGCCTCAAGGCCAGCAGGCTGGTCTATGTATCGTGCAACCCGGCCACGCTGGCGCGAGACGCGCAGGTGCTGGTCGGCCAGGGGTACCGGTTAAAAAGGGCCGGGATTCTCGACATGTTTCCTCAAACGGCACATGTCGAGGCCATGGCGTTATTCGAAGCGGGCTAGCTGACTGGCCCCTTGGTGCGGCCGCCACGGAAGGGTGGCCACACGGTGATCGCCAGCGCACCCGCGTGGTGTGCTGTATGGAAAGGTAAAACAAAGATGGTACAGGTGAGAGTGCACCAGCCGGTCAACACTGACGGCAGTATCAATCTCGAAGCATGGTTGGACCATGTGGTAAGCGTCGATTCGGCACTGGATCGCGCAGCGCTTAAAGAGGCCTGCGAGTTTGCCCATGAGGTAGAGAAAAAGGGTAACCCGGCCAAGCATTCCTGGGCGGACGGTACGTCCAGCTTCCAGGCAGGGCTGGAGATCGCCGAAATCCTCGCCGACCTCAAGCTCGACCAGGATTCGCTGGTGGCAGCGGTCATCTACCGCTCGGTGCGCGAAGGCAAGGTGACCCTGGCCGAAATCAGCCAGCGTTTTGGCCCGGTGGTGTCGAAGCTGATCGACGGCGTGCTGCGCATGGCCGCCATCAGTGCCAGCCTCAGCCCGCGGCAGTCGCTGGTGCTGGGCTCGCAGGCGCAGGTCGAGAACCTGCGCAAGATGCTCGTGGCCATGGTCGACGACGTGCGCGTGGCGCTGATCAAGCTGGCTGAGCGTACCTGTGCGATCAGGGCGGTAAAAGCGGCCGATGAAGAAAAGCGCCTGCGGGTCGCCCGTGAGGTGGCTGATATCTACGCGCCATTGGCGCACCGCCTGGGCATCGGCCACATCAAGTGGGAGCTGGAAGACCTGTCCTTCCGCTACCTCGAGCCTGACCAGTACAAACAGATCGCCAAGCTGTTGCATGAGCGCCGGCTGGACCGCGAGCGCTTCATCAGCGACGTGATGAACCAGCTGCAGAACGAGCTGCTGGCTACTGGCGTGAAGGCCGACATCAGCGGCCGGGCGAAACATATCTATTCGATCTGGCGCAAGATGCAGCGCAAAGGCCTGGAGTTCAGCCAGATCTACGATGTGCGCGCCGTGCGTGTGCTGGTGCCGGAGATCCGCGACTGCTACACCGCGCTGGGTATCGTCCACACCCTGTGGCGGCACATCCCCAAGGAGTTCGACGACTACATCGCCAACCCCAAGGAGAACGGCTACCGCTCGCTGCACACCGCGGTGATCGGGCCGGAGGGCAAGGTGCTGGAAGTGCAGATCCGTACCCACGGCATGCACGAGGAAGCCGAGCTTGGCGTGTGCGCCCACTGGCGTTACAAGGGCACCGACGTCAAGCCCAGCTCCAACCATTACGAAGAGAAGATTTCCTGGCTGCGCCAGGTGCTGGAATGGCACGAAGAACTGGGCGACATCGGGGGCCTGGCCGAGCAGTTGCGGGTCGATATCGAGCCGGACCGGGTCTATGTGTTTACCCCGGACGGCCATGCCATCGACCTGCCCAAGGGCGCCACGCCGCTGGACTTCGCCTACCGCGTGCACACCGAGATCGGCCATAACTGCCGCGGCGCCAAGATCAATGGCCGTATCGTGCCGTTGAACTACAGCCTGCAGACGGGCGAACAGGTCGAGATCATCACCAGCAAGCACGGCAACCCCAGCCGCGACTGGTTGAACTCCAACCTGGGTTATGTCACCACCTCGCGGGCGCGGGCCAAGATCGTCCACTGGTTCAAGCTGCAGGCGCGCGACCAGAACGTGGCCGCCGGCAAGACCTTGCTCGAGCGCGAACTCAGCCGCCTGGGCCTGCCGCAGGTGGACTTCGAGCGCCTGGCCGAAAAAACCAACGTCAAGACCGCCGAGGACATGTTCGCCTCGCTCGGTGCTGGCGACTTGCGCCTGGCCCACCTGGTCAACGCTGCCCAGCAGTTGCTCGAGCCCGAGCGCATCGAGCAGATCGAACTGGTGCCGCGCAAGCCTAGCGGCCCGCGCACCGGCAAACGTGGCGACATCCAGATCCAGGGTGTCGGCAACCTGCTGACGCAGATGGCCGGCTGCTGCCAGCCGCTGCCGGGCGATGCGATTGTCGGCTATATCACCCAGGGCCGCGGTGTGAGCATCCACCGCCAGGATTGCGCCTCGGTGCTGCAGCTGGCGGGCAAGGAACCGGAGCGCATGATCCAGGTGAGCTGGGGGCCAATCCCGGTGCAGACCTACCCGGTCGACATCGTCATCCGCGCCTACGACCGCCCGGGCCTGCTACGCGACGTTTCGCAGGTACTGCTGAACGAGAAGATCAACGTGCTGGCGGTGAACACCCGCTCGAACAAGGAAGACAACACCGCGCTGATGTCGCTGACCATCGAGATTCCAGGCCTGGATGCGCTGGGGCGCCTGCTGGGGCGCATCTCGCAGTTGCCGAACATCATCGAGACGCGGCGTAATCGTACCCCTTGAGACCGCGGCGCCTGCTTCGCGGCGGTTCGGCGCCCCGACTTGCCCGCTCCCACAGGATGGATACAGGATTCAAAAACTGTACAGTACCTGTGGGAGCGGGCGAGCCCGCGAAGAAGGCTCCATCGAAGGACCTGCCTGAATGACCTACACCCTCGAAGACCTGCTGCACCTCATGGCCCGCCTGCGCGACCCGCAGTACGGCTGCCCGTGGGACCTGCAGCAGAACTACGCGAGCATCGTCCCGCACACCCTCGAAGAGGCCTACGAAGTCGCCGACACCATCGAGCGCGGTGATTTCGAGCACCTGCAAGGTGAGCTGGGCGACTTGCTGTTCCAGGTGGTCTACTACAGCCAGCTGGCCAAGGAGGAGGGGCGTTTCGAGTTTGATGGTGTGGTCGACAGCATCACCCGCAAACTCATCCGCCGCCACCCGCATGTGTTCCCCACTGGCGAGCTGTATGCGCCGGTGGACACCCCCAGCCTGAGCGAGGCCCAGGTCAAGTCGCGCTGGGAAGAAATCAAGGCCGAAGAGCGCGCGGAAAAAAGCCAGCCCGAACAGTTGTCGCTGCTCGACGACGTGCCGGCAACCTTGCCGGCGCTGTCGCGGGCAGCCAAACTGCAAAAGCGCGCAGCCACGGTCGGTTTCGACTGGCCGGCGGCATTGCCGGTGCTCGACAAGGTCCGTGAAGAGCTGGACGAAGTGCTGCAGGCCATGGCCGACGGTGATGCCGATGCGCTTGAGGATGAAGTCGGCGACCTGCTGTTTGCCGCCGTCAACCTGGCACGCCACCTCAAGCAGGACCCGGAACACGCCCTGCGCCGCGCCAACCGCAAGTTCGAGCGACGTTTCCGTTTTATCGAGCAGGCATTGCGCGACAGCGGTCGCCCCATTGAAGATTGTAACCTTGACGAGCTGGATGCCCTTTGGGGTGAAGCCAAACGTCAGGAAAAGAACCTGCCCAGCTGCGGCTGAGCTGTTGCATAAGTGAGTGAACATTCATGAGCCTTTCCCTTCGCGACCAATTGCTCAAAGCCGGTCTGGTCAACCAGAAACAGGTCTCGCAGACCAACAAAGCTGAAAAGAAACAGAAGCGCATGGAGCACAAAGGCCAGGTCGAAGTCGACGACAGCCAGCAGCGCATTGCCAAGGAAGCCATGGCCGAAAAGGTCAAGCGCGACCAGGAGCTGAACCGCCAGCAGCAGGAGAAGGCCGAGCAGAAGGCCCGTGCCGCGCAGATCAAGCAGTTGATCGAGGCCACCCGCCTGCCCAAGCTGACCACCGAGGACTACTACAACTTCGTCGACGACAAGAAGGTCAAGCGCATTGCCGTCAACGCCCTGATGCGCAGCAAGCTGAGCAATGGCGCGCTGGCCGTGGTGGCGCATGCCGGCGGTTACGAGGTTATCCCCCGTGAAGCAGCGGTGAAGATCCAGGAGCGCGACCCGAACCGTATCCTGCTGCTTAACACCCATGTGGAGGAAGCGGACGAAGACGATCCGTACGCGGCCTACAAGATCCCCGATGACCTCATGTGGTGAACACGCAAAACCCCGCCTTGGCGGGGTTTTTTATTAAAGGCTGGGTTATTGCGTGGCGCGCTGGTTTTCCAGGTCTTCCAGTTCTACGCGGTACTGGTGCGCTTCGTGCTCGTTGTGGAACATACCAACAAGCTGACCTTGTTGGTGCACATCCCAGATCCGCACGCCAGCGGCCAGGCCTTCGTGGGACATTCTCGATTCGTCGCGTTCGGTTACTTGGACAGTCATCGGTAAACTCCACTTCTTCAGGGGCTGCGACACTGTGTCGCACACCTCCTTTATAGGGTTTGTTAGCTGGCTAAGTAAATAAAACGGGGATGAAACAAGTTTCATAAAAGGGCCGAACGCGGTCAGTGTAGGAGCGGCCTTGTGTCGCGATGGGGCGCGCAGCGGCCCCGGGATTTGTGCCCAACCTCAAAATTGCCGGGGCCGCTGCGCGCCCCATCGCGACACAAGGCCGCTCCTACAAGAGACCGCGTTAGCATATGGCAGGCAGAAAAAAGCCCCGCACTGGGCGGGGCTTCGAATGTTGCTGACAACGCCGGCTCAGTTGCCCTTCACCGGCTTGCCATCGACCGTGCCATCCTGCAGCACGATCACATACTCCTTGCCATCAGTCTCTACCTGGCGCAGTTGCACCAGCAGGTAGTCCCAGCTCTTGGCGAACCACAGCTCGGTAATGCGCTTGCTCTGGCTTGGGTCACGCACGCGCTCGACCTTCACTGCATCGACCTGGCCAGTCTTGGTGGTGACTTTTTCGGTACCCAATACACGGAAGTCGTAGGTATCGATCTCGTCACCGTCGACCACCTGGTAAGTCATGCTCTTCTTGCCCGCCGCCACATCGTGCTGCAGGGCAAGCTGGTAGGACGACTTGTCCAGCACACCGCGGTTAAGCGGTAGGTTGATAGCATCGCCACGGTCGCTGCCGGTGACCTTCTTGGTGTTCCAGTCGAAGTTCAGGTCGACTTTCTTCGCCTTGCCCAGGCCACCGCGTTCGAAGTGGTACTTCAGCGGCAGCAGGGTGTCGTTTTCCAGGCGCAGGGTGCTTTGCTCGGTCAGGCTGGCGATCATCATGGAGGCCTTGAAGTTAAGGTCCCAGGTACCGTTGGCATTTTTGACCAGGCTGCGCTCGGCAGTACCGCTCATGGGCAGCTGCTTCCAGTCGGCGGTGTAGCTGGCCGAGAAGGGCTTCAGGTCAGCTGCCTGGAGGGGCAGGGCGAGCACGGCGAGAGCCAAGAGCAGGGCACGACGCATAAATTCTCCTAGGATCGGATCAAGTGACCGCTGGCCGGCAGGGGTTGGTCATCCAGTAATGCACCTTGGTCGCCAAGACGCAAGCGGCCTTCAGCGAACCAGCGCACGGCCAAGGGATAGATCTGGTGTTCCTGCTGGTGAACCCGCTGGGCCAGGCTTTCGACGGTGTCATCAGACGCCACCGGTACTACAGCCTGTACGACCAGTGGGCCGCCATCGAGTTCCTCAGTCACGAAGTGTACGCTGCAGCCATGTTCGGCGTCGCCTGCTTCCAGGGCCCGGCGGTGGGTGTGCAGGCCTTTGTACCTGGGCAGCAGCGACGGGTGGATGTTAAGCAGGCGGCCCTGATAGTGGCGCACGAAGTCGCCACTGAGGATGCGCATGAAACCGGCCAGCACCACCAGGTCGGGGGCAAAGCCGTCGATGCGCGCCATCAGCGCGGCATCGAAGGCTTCACGGCCGTCGAACTGGGTGTGGTCGAGCACAGCGCTGTCGATACCGGCCGCTGCGGCGCGTTGCAGGCCGTAGGCATCGGCGCGGTTGGAGACCACCGCACGGATGCGCACCGCGCTGTCCGGGCCTTGGCAGCTGTCGATCAGGGCTTGCAGGTTGCTGCCGGAACCCGACAGCAGTACCACTACATTGCAGGTCTCGCTCGGCATCAGTGTGCCTTGAGGTTCTGCAGCTCGACCTGGGCGGCGCCTTCGGCAGCTTCGGCGATGTGGCCGATAACCCATGGCTGTTCACCGGCGGCGCGCAGTTCGTTCAGGGCTGCTTCGACCTGGTCCTGGGCTACGCAGATGACCATGCCCACGCCGCAGTTCAGCACGCGGTGCATTTCGTGCTCGTCGACGTTGCCTTTTTCCTGCAGGAAGTCGAATACCACCGGGCGCTGCCAGCTGGCCACGTCAACCACGGCCTGGGCGTTTTTCGGCAGTACGCGCGGGATGTTGTCCAGCAGGCCGCCACCGGTGATGTGGGCCATGGCCTTGACTGCGCCGGTGTTCTTGATCAGCTGCAGCAGCGGCTTGACGTAGATGCGGGTTGGCGCCATCAGCAGGTCGGTCAGCGGCTTGCCGTCCAGTTGGGTGTTCTCGATGTCGGTAGCCGACACCTCGAGGATCTTGCGGATCAGCGAGTAGCCGTTGGAGTGCGGGCCCGAGGACGGCAGGGCGATCAGCGCGTCGCCGGTGGCAACCTTGGAGCCATCGATGATTTCAGCCTTTTCCACCACGCCGACGCAGAAACCGGCCAGGTCGTAGTCTTCGCCTTCGTACATGCCAGGCATTTCGGCGGTTTCACCACCGACCAGCGAGCAGCCGGCCAGTTCGCAACCGGCACCGATACCGGTGACCACCGTGGCGGCCACGTCAACGTTCAGTTTGCCGGTGGCGTAGTAGTCGAGGAAGAACAGCGGCTCGGCACCGCAGACGACCAGGTCGTTGACGCACATGGCGACCAGGTCCTGGCCGATGCTGTCGTGCTTGTTCAGGTTCAGCGCCAAGCGCAGCTTGGTGCCGACGCCGTCGGTACCGGAGACCAGTACTGGCTGCTTGTAGCCGGCCGGGATCTCGCAGAGGGCGCCGAAGCCGCCCAGGCCACCCATGACTTCAGGGCGTGCGGTGCGTTTTGCCACGCCCTTGATGCGTTCGACCAGTGCTTCGCCGGCGTCGATGTCTACACCGGCGTCCTTGTAGCTCAGGGAGGGTTGCTTGCTCATTGATCCAGGCCTTTAGGAGGGAGGGATTCTTAAAAACGACCATGACGGCCAAGGCCGGCGGATAAGCGGCGGCTGCCTGAAACGTCAGTGGTCTGTGAAGGCGCGCGATTTTATCAGGGTTGCCGGGCAGCGGCCATCCTCAGGCCGACGGGCAGGGCATGAAAATGGGTAAATAGTTGTGGCTGCCCGCCCGGAGAGGTATGCGGCCTGGCAGACCCCACCCGTATCTCCCGCAACCAATCTTTCACCGCCCGCGACTGGTGACCTTGCGCCCCCGTGTATAAGGTATAGGCATTGCGGTAAACGGACAGGAACCCTCCATGCGTTTGTTCAAACTTCTGGCAGCCGGTTGCCTGGCGCTGATTTCGGCCACTGCCATGGCTGAAAATGTCGCTGGCCTTTATCAGGTGCGCGAGCCGGTCAGCGGCCAGGGCGCCGAAGCCCGTACCGCCGCTACCGGCAAAGCCCTGGACACCCTGGTGCTGCGCCTGACCGGCGACCCCAAGGCGGCGCAAAGCCCGGCGCTGGCCGAACTGCGCAAAGACCCGCAGCAAATCATCAACCAGGTAGGCAGCGAAGCCGGCCCGCCAGAATCGGTAGTGGTCGAGTTCGACCCCGGCAGCACCGAGCGGGCCCTGCGCAAGGCTGGCCTGGCACTGTGGGGCAGCAACCGCCCCTCCATTCTCGGATGGTGGCTGAACGACAGCTTCGAAGGTAGCAGCCTGGTCGGTGATGGCCAGGCCAGCGCGCAACCCTTGCGGCGTGCCGCCCAACACCGTGGCTTGCCACTGCGCTTGCCGCTGGCGGACTTGCAGGAGCAACTGGTGGCCGATGCCAAGCAGATCGAAAGCGCTGACCCGGCGCCGCTGCGTGAGGCCGCCAAGCGTTATGGTGCCGATGCGTTGCTGGCGGTGCATGCCCAGGAAGGCGATGGCAAATGGCAGGGCAAATGGCAGCTGTGGCTGGGTGACCAGCGTGAGCAGGGCACTGCCGAGGGCGCCGACCCGGCAGCGCTGGCCGATGCGGTGATGCTGGCGGTCAGTAGCCGCCTGGCACCGCGCTATGTCACACGCCCGGGCGCCAGCAGCCAGTTGCAGGTACAAGTGCAGGGGATGAACCTGCAGCGTTACGCCGAGCTGGCGCGGGTGCTGGAGCCCTATGGGCCACGCCTGCAAATGGCCGAAGGTACTACCCTGACTTACGCCGTAACCGCCAACCGGGAACAGCTGCGTGCCCAGCTTGGCCTAGCCAAGCTACAGGAGCTGCCGGTTGAGCAAACGGCCGCAGCGCCTGCTACGCCCGCAACCACTACCGGCCAGGAGCAAGCGGCCCAGCAGCAACCCGCCCCCAGGCCATTCGACGGCCTGCGATTCCGTTGGTAAGGAGCACTGACATTGACTGACATGCGTCGCTGGATCTGGCTGGGCGCTGCACTGCTCGTAGCCGTGCTGTTGTATAGCTTGCACAACATTCTCACGCCTTTTCTGATCGGTATTCTCCTGGCGTATCTGGCCGACCCGCTGGTTGACTGGCTGGAGGATCGGGGGTTGTCGCGGACCTGGGGTGTAGTGGTGGTGTTCGGCCTGTTCACCCTGCTGTTCATGGCCCTGTTGCTGGTACTGGTGCCAATGCTGGCCAAGCAGCTGGTGCGGTTGTACGAGCTGGCGCCGCAGATGCTCGACTGGCTGCAGCATGTGGCGCTGCCGTGGGTGCAGCATCGGCTGGGTTTGGCCGATGGCTTCTGGAAATTCGACAAGATAAAGGCAGCCATCAGCGAGCACATGGGGCAGACCACCGACATTGTCGGCGTGGTGCTGTCGCAAGCCACCGCCTCGAGCCTGGCATTGATTGCCTGGGTGGCGAACATGGTGCTGATCCCGGTTGTAGGGTTCTATCTGCTACGCGACTGGGACCTGATGATGGCCAAGCTGCGCAGCCTGCTGCCTCGCCAGTATGAACCCCAGGTGGTGGGCCTGGCAGGCGAATGCCATGAAGTGCTGGGGGCATTCGTGCGCGGGCAACTGCTGGTGATGGTTGCCCTGGGCATCATCTATTCGGTGGGGCTGATGCTGGTAGGGCTGGAACTGGGCCTGTTGATCGGCATGATTGCCGGCCTGGCGGCCATCGTGCCGTACATGGGCTTCATCATCGGCATCGGCGCCGCGCTGGTGGCCGGGCTGTTCCAGTTCGGCGGCGAGCTGTACCCGATGCTGGGCATTGTTGCGGTGTTCATGGTCGGGCAGGCGCTGGAAGGCATGGTGCTGACGCCGCTGCTGGTCGGTGACCGCATCGGCCTGCACCCGGTTGCGGTGATCTTCGCCATCCTGGCCGGTGGTGAGCTGTTCGGCTTTACCGGGGTGCTGCTGGCGTTGCCGGTGGCGGCGGTGATCATGGTGCTGCTGCGGCATGTGCATGACGTGTACAAAGAGTCGGACATGTATGCCGGGGATGTTGACCCGGAGTTGTGAGCCCCAGGGCTGCGCTGCGTCCCTTGTAGGAGCGGCCTTGCGTCGCGATGGGCTGCGCAGCAGCCCCAGAATTGTAGCCCCAGCACAAATTGTCGGGGCTGCTGTGCAGCCCATCGCGACGCAAGGCCGCTCCTACAAGGGTGCGCATTGCAGGCGTCTAGCGTGCAACTTGTTGATTTTGCTTGTGCTATCTGCTGCCGAGATTGTGCGTCCCGCGTTGCGGGTATAGACTTTGCACATTGTTCAGCAAAGGCCCCCTGCGGTCCTGTCGACCGCCCGCGAGCATGAAACCACCGATCCAGTTGCCCCTGGGTGTGCGCCTGCGCGATGACGCCACCTTCATCAACTACTATCCGGGCGCCAATGCTGCGGCATTGGGCTACGTCGAGCGGCTATGCGAAGCCGACGCCGGCTGGACCGAGAGCCTTATCTACCTGTGGGGCAAGCAGGGTGTTGGCCGTAGTCACCTGCTGCAGGCTGCCACCCACCGCTTCCAGCAACGCGGCGAGCCCGCGGTCTACCTGCCCCTGGCGCAACTGCTCGATCGGGGCACAGAGCTGCTCGACTACCTGGCCCAGTACGAACTGGTCTGCATCGACGATCTGCACGTGATCGCCGGCAAGGCCGACTGGGAAGAGGCCATGTTCCACCTGTTCAACCGCCTGCGTGACAGCGGCCGACGCCTGTTGCTGGCAGCCTCGGCATCGCCGCGCGAACTGCCGATAAAGCTGCCGGACCTGAAGTCGCGGCTGACGCTGGCCCTGGTGTTCCAGATGCGCGGCCTGTCCGACGAAGACAAGCTGCGTGCCCTGCAATTGCGAGCTTCACGTCGCGGCCTGCACCTCACCGACGAAGTCGGCCACTTCATCCTCACCCGCGGTGCGCGCAGCATGAGTGCGCTGTTCGACCTGCTCGAGCGCCTCGACCAAGCATCGCTGCAGGCACAACGCAAGCTCACCATTCCTTTCCTGAAGGAAACGCTTGGCTGGTAACCCCCTGAAAACCTTGGGCCAGAGCGGCAAAACAAAAAAGTCACATCTTTTTCAATAAAATTTGCAAATGGCCATGATAGAGGGCATAGTTTCCCCCTTCTAAAGGATTACAGACACGGTCGTGCCCATGCTGAAGCGCTTCGCACCCCTCGTGCCACTCGCACTCGTGACCCTGCTTTTTGGCTGCGCGGCCCATGGCCCGGCTTCTCAATCAGAGCAGCAGCCCCAGGCTCACACCCCCATCGCCGCACAGTCGGCTATCAAGGCCAAAGCCTCGTCCTCGTCGGTATTCGGCGAACCGGAAGAGCTCGCCACCGAAGATGACCTGCAGTCCTTCTCCAGCAGCAAGCCTTATCAGCTGCCGGTTCTGGCTGACAGCATTCTAGAGCGTGGCATGTCGTTGATCGGCACCCGCTACCGCTTCGGCGGCACCTCGGAAAAGTCCGGCTTCGACTGCAGTGGTTTCATCGGCTACCTGTTCCGCGAAGAGGCTGGCGTAACCCTGCCGCGCTCCACGCGTGAAATGATCAACGTCGATGCCCCGAAAGTGGCGCGCAACAAACTCAAGCCAGGCGATCTGCTGTTCTTCAGCACCAACGGTCGCGGCCGCGTCAGCCATGCCGGCATCTACCTGGGTGACAACCAGTTCATCCACTCCAGCAGCCGCCGCAGCGGTGGCGTGCGCATCGACAGCCTCGGTGACCGCTACTGGAGCAAGACCTTCATCGAAGCCAAGCGAGCCTTGGCCATGGCGCCGACCAACATCGCGCGCAACTGATGGCCAAATGCTGTACCCTGCGCGGCGGCGATGCTTTGAAAAAAAGTTCGCCGCCGTGCGCATTTACAGAAAGCGTCTAATCTAAATTCTCAACTCTTTTCGGCTGCGGCGCAGCGGTCTAAGACAGGATGTTCTGGCCATGGTAAAGATGGCGCGCTTCGCATTTCTCTCCCTGGCAGCCTTGCTGGCTGCCTGCTCCAGCCGTGCGCCTGCGCCGGCCCCTGTGGTACAGCCGCAGGTTACCTACAGCCAGCCTAGCCCTTCGCCGATAGCCGATGACGTATTGATTCGCGCCATTGGTCTGGTGGGTACCCCATACCGCTGGGGTGGCAACACCCCGGATTCCGGCTTTGATTGCAGCGGCCTGATCAAGTACGTGTACCGTGACGCCGCGGGTATCAGCCTGCCGCGCTCGACGCGGGAGATGATCGTCATGCGCGCGCCGACGGTGGATGCCAGCTCGTTGCAGTCCGGCGATCTGGTGTTCTTCGCCACCAGTGGCGGTTCGCAGGTCAGCCATGCCGGCATCTATGTCGGGGAGGGGCGGTTCGTGCATGCGCCTTCCACTGGCGGTACGGTGCGCCTGGATTACCTGTCCAACAGCTACTGGGCCAAGGCCTACCTGCAGGCCAAACGGGTGATTCCGCAAGGGCACCTGGCGCAGAACCCCTAAGCTGAGGCGGCCCCGGCAACAGTAGTTTTCAGCATCGCTGCTGCGCCTTTTTGTCATCGCCACTGCCGGTGGCATACATCTACCACTCCTGAATCACCGGGCTGCGCCAGCATGCGCGCCCGATTGCCATGGCCTGGAGTGGCGCATGAACCCCATCAAAGAAAAAGTGCTTCGCGGATTGCAGGCGGTGGATGCCGGCCGCCCGCTGGTTGGCCTGGTCGACCATATCCTGAGTGATTACCCTGACCTTTATGCGCTGGCGACTCAGCATGCCGCGCAGATCGTGCGCAAGCACACTGGCAAAGCCATGGACCCGCGGTTTGTCTGGTGGCACCAGTTCAACACCTCAAGTACCAGCCCTAGAACCTTCACCGGCTGGGAGCACAGCGGGCCGCCGCAGAAGTCGATGGTACTGACGGAGCTGGTACTGGAGCGGTTCGACTTGTATTTCCAGGACGCCAGCGATGAGCTAGACCAGCGCGGTGGCTTCTATCTGCAAGGGCCACATGGCATGGCCTTTGATGAACGCAACGAAGTTCGGATGCTGGGCAGCCAGGTTCAGAAGGACCTATGGGCACTGGACTTTGCCACGCTTTACCGCGAACACGTCGAGCGCTTCTGGCAGGGCAATGGCAAGCACTTTTGTGCGTTGGCCAAGGTCAACCTGCTGGGGCAGGGGGCAACGGCTTGGCGTGAGGGCCGCATAACCAGGCTTGATTGGCAGCGCTTGTACCCGTTGGTTTGCGCAAACCTGGCCGAAGGTCAAGTGCCGACACTTGAGCAGTTGCAGCAAGCTGGCAACAGCCCGTTGACGATCAATCGTTATGTATTCGTCGAAGGTGACAGGGGCAGCCTGTTCAGCCTGCATGCACAGGATGGTCGGGTGTTGGCCTACATGCCGTGGGCCGAAGAAGTTTTAAGGGGCTTTGATTCGGAGCTGGCCATGGCCAGCTGGGTGCGGGCGCAGCTGCAGGTGCCAAGCAATTTGGAGGCATTTGTCGTTGGCGCGCACAGCAATCCCCGCGACCGCTCGATCAACCAGTTGCTCAGGGTGCATCTGCAAGGTATTGCCGACAGCCGCTCAGACCAGGCCACAGTGGTCGCCCTGTCATTGTTCAAGCGCGCTCTCAACGGTGATCTGTTTTTCTGGCTGGCCGACCAGGCCATTGCAGAAATGCGCCGCAATGGGCAATTGCTGCAGGATAACGCAAGGTTGCGCAAGGCCATGTACAGTGGCTACCTGTCGGCATTCCTGAATGTGTTTGGTGGCCTTGCGCCGCTGGGCTGGCCGATATCCTTGATGTTGCTTGGCGCGACCATCGACAAGGTGGCACTCGATGTGGATGAAGCTCTGCATGCCAACACGGAACAGGAGCGCAGGGCCGCGCTGCGCACTGCCATGATCGAGAGCATATTTGCAGGGTTGAACATGGTAGACGTCGCCTTTTCGACCAGTTTTGCGTCGTTGGCGTATGAGGCACCGCCTCACGAGGCGCGCGCCAATCTCGAGGATTGGCATCCAGTACAAACGCCCACCCTGGCCGTCGAGGGGCAGGAAAGCAATGCGCTGCACCCAGGCGAGATCGCACAGAGCGGGCGCTTGCGCGGTATTCGGGTCAACCCGGATGGCAGCTGCTGGATCAGCCTCAATGGCCTTGTCTACCGAGTGCGCTATAGCCACGAACTGGGCGTGTGGCTGGTGGTTCCGGCAGACAACCCCTTTGCCTTTGGTGAACTGCAGCCAGTGCGGCTGAATGCAGCCGGTGAATGGGAGCTGTTGGCGCCTCCACGCTTGCTGGGTGGTGCCCCGCTGGAAGGTATGCCCAACAATGCCACGCCATTTTGGGACACGTACACCTCTATCGATGACGTGCAAAGTACCCGGTTGGCCGAGCAAGCCCTTGAGCGCCAGAAGGCGTTGCTGGAAAAGTGGCCGATTGCAGAGTTGGTGAGCGGGCAAGTGCCGGATGTGGATGGGCGAGGGCTAGATTGTGTGAAGGTCGGCGGCCGGCCTTACTATTCCTATCGCTATGGCGATGAGTACTTCAACTCACTGATCGAGTGGTACACCAGTAACGAGTCGACGGTGAACGATGTATTTCGTGTCGGGCGCTATCAGTACGGCGACGAAGACAGCTACATCGACGACCTGGCCGATAGCCTGGAGCTTTTGCCCAAAAGTAACGAAGCCACGTTGTACCGGGGTGGCCATGGATCGCGTGGTACCAGTGGCGAGTACTACCGAAGCGGCCATTTGCGAGTTGGTGATGTGCTGGTCAACACCGACCTGACTTCATTTACCGAGAACCCCTACAAAGTCGCCGAATTTGCCTGCCTGCCTTTTTCTCAAGCGCCGGGCGGCTTACCCGGGTTGTTCGATGACAGCTCGGTGGTGTTCGAATTGGCGGCTGGGCGTTATCGAGGAGCAACGCCGATCAGCGCGTTCTCCATTTACTGGAAAGAGGGTGAGACGCTGTTCTTGCCGGGCAATTATTTCCGTATCGAGGGGCTGGAGCAGGTATCCGGAGAACATTATCGCTTTATCAAGGTGACACTTGGGCAAACCGGTAAGCCTGCCGCTGGGCCGGTGTATGACCTGCGTACTGGTCTGCCGTTCGACGAAGCTGCTTATCGGGCGCAGTTCCGTACGCCAGGGCTGGCTGAGCGCTTCTTTGCATCATGAACGCAGGCCAGCAGACTTATGTAATGCCAAGGGGCTGAGTGGCACATCGAACATTGTCGTTGTCGTTGTCGTTGTCGTTGTCGTTGTCGTTGTCGTTGCTTTTGCTTTTGCTTCTAAGTGCGCGATAGTCCAGGCGACACAAATTGCGACTTCAGTAGGCCGAGCGAAGGGCTTGCGGAGGGAGGTGACGGGCATGGATGCCCGTCAAGCGCTGAGGCCCCATGGATGGGGCCTGCAGCGCGTACTCCCGGGAGCAAGCCCGTAGCGAGGGGACCCCGGAGCGAAGCGCAGGGGCCGGATGACGGGAGCCAGCGTTTTTTGGTTACTTTTTGTCGCGTTTGACAAAAAGTGACCCGCCGTAAGGGCGGAAAGGTGACTAAGCGCCACCTGCGCGAATGAATGTCTACTCAATGTGAATGCCCACGCCTTAGAAGCTCAGAAGCTTAAGCGCCGGTTTTGATAAAGCGAAAACTCCATTTACGATGGCGACGCTCACTCACCTTTTCGCCCTTACGGCGAGTCACTTTTTGTCAGACGCGACAAAAAGTAACCAAAAAACGCTGCGCTCCCGTCATCCGGCCCCTGCGCTGCGCTCCGGGGTCCCCTCACTCCGGCCTTGCTCCCGGGAGTACGCGCTGCAGGCCCCATCCCTGGGGCCTCAGCGCTTGACGGGCATCCATGCCCGTCACCTCCCTCCGCAAGGCCTGCGTTCGGCCTCCTGAAGTCGCGAAGATCAAGATCAAGATCAAGATCAAGATCAAAAGCCAGATCAAAAGCCAGATCAAAAGCCAGATCAAAAGCCAGATCAAAAGCCAGATCAAAAGCCCCCTGATGCCGGCGATGACTCAAGCCTGCTTGAGCAACAACGCAACCCCCGGAAAATACTGCCCCATGTCGTTATGCAACTTGCGGTAGGCATACGGGAAATACCAGGCGATGGCACAGGCGCTGTGCTTCTGCAGGTCATCGACCAGGTCCTGCAGCTCTTCGGGGCTGGCATGCTGGCCAGCCTTCCACGGGCTGACGAACAGCGCCCCGGCCTTCAACTGGCTGGGGTAGGCCACCTGGCGTGCCCGCGCCGCGGTTTCTTGCAGGGCGGTCGCCATGTCCAGCTTGGCGACCTTTGGCCAACGCTGGCTGACGCTGAGGTACAGCACCTCGTCAGCACTGCTGATCGACAGGTCGCAACGCCCTTCATGCTCACCTTCGTCGCGCTGCTTCTTGCCGGCAAACTGCTGCAGGGCTGCCAGTTCAGCCTGCCAGGCTGCTGCTGCCAGCAGCCCGGCATTGGCGGCGGCACCGTGCCAGTAGGGGGCTTCGGCATCGCCGGCAAACTGGTTGAAGCGATCGATGCAATCGACCCAGCGCTCCAGCGCCGGGCTGAGGAACTGCAGGTTGGCGTTGTTGATGATCAGGCCTCGCATGCTGAGCTCTCCTGTTGTGTTTGTGTTGGCATACAGTCGCGAGTAGTGGCTATGTGATATCAGTGTGGCACAGCCTGGCGATTTGGCCATTCAACGAGGGGCTGCTTCGATTGACGCTCCGGGTACAACCCTCTAACCTTCGCGCGTGTTTCAGGTGCCCTGCCAGCCCCGACTGGGCAGGGTGAAACTGGGAAGCCGGTGGGCGCCAGCATGGCGCGATTCCGGCGCTGCCCCCGCAACGGTAAGTGAGTCGCGGCCGCGCAGGGCCACTGGGTGCAAGCACCCGGGAAGGCGCGCAGGCCAGGGCCAAGGCCCGCTCACAAGCCCGGAGACCGGCCTGATATCTGCCAACGGCATCACGGAGGGTGATGCGCGGTGCACCATGGCGCCTTGCCATGGCCCCTGCGCGTTCTCCGTCTGCCTGTCTATTCCCTGCCGCCGCGCCTTGCCGTGGTGTCAGCCTGCGGAGAACCCTGATGAGCGAACCCACAGATCGCGACGAACGCCACCTGGCGCGCATGCAGCGCAAGAAGGCGATCATCGACGAACGTATTGCCAATGCACCCAACGAGTGCGGCCTGCTGCTGGTGCTGACCGGTAATGGCAAGGGCAAGAGCAGCTCGGCCTTCGGCATGCTCGCGCGCGCCCTGGGCCATGGCATGCAGTGCGGTGTGGTGCAGTTCATCAAAGGCCGCAACAGCACCGGAGAAGAGCTGTTCTTCCGCCGCTTCCCCGAGCAGGTGCGCTACCACGTGATGGGCGAGGGTTTTACCTGGGAAACCCAGGACCGCCAGCGCGACATCGCCGCCGCTGAAGCGGCCTGGGCGGTATCGCGCCAGTTGCTGCAGGACCCAAGCGTGCAATTTGTGGTGCTGGATGAACTGAACATCGCCCTCAAGCACGGCTATCTCGAGCTTGACCAGGTGCTGTCCGACATCCAGGCCCGCCCGCCAAAGCAGCATGTGATTGTCACCGGCCGCGCTGCCAAGCCTGAAATGATCGAACTGGCCGACACCGTGACCGAGATGGGCATGCTCAAGCATGCCTTCCAGGCCGGCATCCGCGCACAGAAGGGCGTCGAACTGTGAGCCAGGCGCGCCATTGCCCCGCCGTGCTGATTGCGGCACCCGCTTCGGGCCAGGGCAAGACCACCGTCACTGCCGCACTGGCTCGCCTGCACCGCAACCTCGGGCGCAAGGTGCGGGTGTTCAAGTGTGGGCCGGACTTTCTTGACCCCATGATTCTCGAGCGGGCCAGCGGCGCGCCGGTGTACCAGCTGGACCTGTGGATGATCGGCGCCGAGGAAAGCCGGCGGCTGTTATGGGAAGCGGCTGGCGAGGCCGACCTGATTCTGATCGAAGGCGTGATGGGGTTGTTCGATGGCACCCCCTCCAGCGCCGACCTGGCGCGCCACTTCGGTGTGCCGGTGCTGGCGGTGATCGACGGCACGGCCATGGCCCAGACCTTTGGCGCACTGGCCCTGGGCCTGGCGCGTTACCAGGCCGACCTGCCATTTGCCGGTGTGCTGGCCAACCGGGTGGGCAGCCTGCGCCACGCGCAACTGCTGGAAGGCAGCCTGACCGAAGGCCTGCGCTGGTATGGCGGTTTGTCCCGCGAACGCGGTATCGAACTGCCCAGCCGTCACCTGGGCCTGGTCCAGGCCAGCGAACTGAATGACCTGGATGCCCGCCTGGACGCTGCCGCCGAGGCGCTGGGCGCCAGTTGCGACGCGGCGTTGCCGCCACCGGTAAGCTTTGCCGAACCCGTGCCGCAAGCCTGCGCCGCCTCGTTGGCGGGTGTGCGTATCGGCGTGGCGCGGGACGAGGCGTTCGCCTTTACCTATGGCGCCAACCTCGAGTTGCTGCGCAACCTCGGTGCCCAGCTGGAATTCTTCTCGCCGTTGCACGACCGCGTGCTGCCTGCAGTAGACAGCCTGTACCTGCCGGGCGGCTACCCCGAGCTGCACCATCACGCGCTGGCTGCCAACGCACCGATGTGCGAAGCGATCCGTGCCCACCACGCACAGGGTAAGCCGTTGCTGGCCGAATGCGGCGGTATGTTGTACCTGCTCGATGCCCTGACCGATGTGGCCGGCGAGCGCGCGGAACTGCTGGGCCTGCTGGCGGGCGAGGCAACCATGCAGAAGCGCCTGGCGGCTTTGGCCCTGCAGGCGGTGGAGTTACCGGAAGGCACCCTGCGCGGGCATACCTACCACCATTCGCTGACCAGCACCGCGCTGGAGCCGATCGCCCGCGGCCTGAGCCCCAACGGCGGACGCGGCAATGAAGCCGTGTACCGGCTGGGGCGGCTGACGGCCTCTTACGTGCATTTCTACTTCCCCTCCAACCCGGATGCGGCGGCGGCGCTGTTGCGACCATGAGCGAACACGCTTTCAGCGACGCCGAACGCGCCGCAATCTACCGGGCCATCGGCGAGCGCCGCGACATGCGCCATTTCGCTGGTGGCCACGTGGCGCCGGCGCTGTTGGGCCGCTTGCTGGCTGCCGCGCACCAGGCGCCCAGTGTGGGGCTGATGCAGCCCTGGCGTTTCATCCGCATCACCCAGCGCGACCTGCGCACGCGCATTCAGGCGCTGGTGGAGGCGGAGCGGGTGCGCACCGCCGACGCGTTGGGTGAGCGTTCCGATGCCTTCATGAAACTGAAGGTGGAAGGCATCAACGACTGTGCCGAGCTGCTGGTGGCGGCGTTGATGGACAACCGCGAGCCGCACATCTTCGGCCGCCGCACCCTGCCGGAAATGGACCTGGCCTCGCTGGCCTGTGCCATCCAGAACCTGTGGCTGGCAGCGCGCGGCGAAGGGCTGGGCATGGGCTGGGTGTCGCTGTTCGATCCGCTGCAACTGGCGGCGCTGCTGGGCATGCCCGCCGGCGCCAAGCCGGTGGCGGTACTGTGCCTGGGGCCGGTCACCGAGTTCTACCCGGTGCCGATGCTGGTACAGGAAAACTGGGCCGAAGCGCGGCCCTTGAGCGAAATGCTCTTTGAGAACCAATGGGGAGAGCGTCAATGAGTGTGGCCTTGCTGACTGTGGCCGGGGTGGCGCTGGACGCGTTGCTGGGTGAGCCGCAGCGCCGCCATCCGCTGGTGGCCTTCGGCAACATGGCCGGTAACCTCGAGCGCCGCCTGAATGCCGGCGGCCGCGGTTGGCGCAGCCACGGCGTGAGCGCGTGGTTTCTGGCGGTGGTGCCGCTGACCCTGGTGGCGCTGGTGCTGTCTTGGCTGCCATATATCGGCTGGCTGGTGGATGTGCTGGCGCTGTACTGTGCGGTGGGGCTGCGTAGCCTGGGCGAGCATGTGCTGCCGGTGGCCAATGCCTTGCGCCAAGGCGACCTGGAAGAAGCGCGACGCCGGGTCGCCTTTCTGGTCAGCCGCGAAACCCGCGAGCTGGACGAGCCGGCTGTGGCCCGCGCGGCCACCGAGTCGGTGCTGGAGAACGGCAGCGATGCGGTGTTTGCCGCGCTGTTCTGGTTCGCGGTGGCCGGTGCGCCTGGCGTGGTGCTCTACCGCCTGAGCAATACCCTGGATGCCATGTGGGGTTACCGCAACGAACGTTTCGAGCGCTTCGGCTGGTGCGCGGCACGCATCGACGACGTGCTCAACTATATTCCCGCAAGGCTGGTGGCGCTGACTTATGCGCTGCTGGGCAAGACTCGCCTGGCGCTGGCCTGCTGGCGCAAGCAGGGCCCGCTGTGGGACAGCCCAAATGCCGGGCCAGTGATGGCTGCCGGCGCTGGCGCGCTGGGCGTTGAACTTGGCGGCCCTGCGGTGTACCACGGCGAGTTGCATGAGCGGCCGCGCCTGGGGGAGGGGCCGGTGGCTGATGCCGATGCGATCGAGGGCGGCTGGGGGCTGGTGCAGCGCGGCGTCTGGCTGTGGCTGCTGGTGATTTGCCTGGGGGCCTATCTCAATGCTTGAACACGGGGGTCGCCTGCTACGCGCGGTGCGGCAATATGGTATCGCTCGTGAGCAGTGGCTCGACCTGTCCAGCGGCATCGCGCCCTGGTCATTCCCGATCCCGCCGATCCCCGTGGACGCCTGGGCGCGCCTGCCGGAGACTGAAGACGGTCTTGAAGACGCTGCCCGCACCTATTATGGCGCCAGGCAACTGTTGCCAGTGGCCGGTTCCCAAGCCGCGATCCAGGCTTTGCCGCTGTTGCGCGCAGCCGGCCGGGTAGGGGTGCTGGCCCCGTGCTATGCCGAGCACCCTTATGCCTGGCAACGGGCAGGGCATCAGTTGGTGGAGCTGGATGAAGCGCAGGTCGAGGCGACGCTCGACAACCTTGATGTGCTGGTGCTGGTCAACCCCAACAACCCCACCGGTCGCCGCGTGCCGCGTGAGCGCCTGCTGGCCTGGCATGCACGCCTGGCTGCCCGCGGTGGCTGGCTGCTGGTCGATGAAGCGTTCATGGACAACACCCCGGCACACAGTGTGGTGGATTACGCCGAGCGCCCGGGGTTGATCGTACTGCGCTCGTTCGGCAAGTTCTTCGGCCTGGCCGGGGTGCGCCTGGGCTTCGTTGTTGCCGAGCACAGCCTGCTGCTGCGCCTGGCCGAGTTGCTTGGCCCGTGGACGGTGAACGGCCCGACCCGGGTACTGGCGCAGGCCAGCCTGGCGGATCAAGCCACCCAATCCGTGCAAACCGAGCGCTGCGCCGCCGCCAGCCAGCGGCTCGCGGCAGTGCTGCGCGGCGCTGGCCTTGCGCCCAGTGGTGGCTGTGACCTGTTCCAGTACGTGCGCAACGGGCGCGCCGCCCAGCTGCATGACTTTCTCGCCCGGCGCGGCATCCTGGTTCGCTTGTTCGAACACCCGGCAGCGGTGCGTCTGGGGCTGCCGGCTTGCGAAGCGGACGAACAGCGCCTGGCGCTGGCCTTGGCGGACTATCAAAAGGAAACGGCATGACCACCCTCATGGTGCAAGGCACCACCTCCGACGCCGGCAAGAGCACGCTGGTGACTGCGTTGTGCCGCTGGCTGTTGCGCCAGGGCGTCGGCGTGGTGCCTTTCAAGCCGCAGAACATGGCGCTGAACAGCGCGGTAACGGCCGATGGCGGTGAAATCGGCCGTGCTCAGGCGGTACAGGCCCAGGCCTGCCGGCTGGCGCCGCACACCGACATGAACCCGGTGCTGCTCAAGCCCAACAGCGACACCGGCGCCCAGGTGATCATCCATGGCCGCGCCGTCACCAGCATGAACGCGGTGGCCTACCACGACTACAAGGCCATCGCCATGCAGGCGGTGCTGGCTTCGCACCAGCGCCTGAGCGCTGCCTGGCCGGTGGTGATGGTCGAGGGGGCCGGGTCGCCTGCGGAGATCAACCTGCGTGCCGGCGACATTGCCAACATGGGGTTCGCCGAGGCGGTCGACTGCCCGGTGATCCTGGTCGCCGATATCAACCGAGGCGGCGTGTTCGCCCATCTGGTGGGCACGCTGGAGTTGCTGTCGGCCAGTGAGCAGGCGCGGGTCAAAGGTTTTGTCATCAACCGCTTCCGCGGCGACATTGCGCTGCTGCAACCGGGGCTGGACTGGCTGGAGGCGCGCACCGGCAAACCGGTGCTCGGCGTACTGCCGTATGTCACCGACCTGCACCTGGAAGCCGAAGACGGCATCGATGTGCGCCAGGGCGCCAAGCATGAGCGGGTGCTCAAGGTGATCGTGCCGGTGCTGCCACGCATCAGCAACCACACCGACTTCGACCCGCTGCGCCTGCACCCGCAGGTGGACCTGCAGTTCATCGGCCCCGGCCAGCCGATTCCGGCTGCCGACCTGATTATCCTGCCGGGCTCCAAGAGCGTGCGCGGCGATCTGGCACAGCTGCGTGAGCGTGGCTGGGACAAGGCCATCGAGCGGCACCTGCGCTATGGCGGCAAGCTGATCGGCATTTGCGGCGGCCTGCAGATGCTCGGCCACCAGGTGCATGACCCGCTGGGTCTTGAAGGGGCCGCCGGCTCAAGCCCTGGGCTTGGCCTGCTCGACTATGCCACGGTGCTGAAAGCCGAGAAGCAGTTGCGTAACGTTGCCGGGACGCTGAGCCTTGAAGCATCGGCGGTTACCGGTTACGAGATCCATGCCGGGGTCACTACTGGCCCGGCCCTGGAGCAGCCTGCCGTGCAATTGTCCGATGGTCGTTGCGACGGTGCCATCAGTGCCGACGGGCAGGTGCTGGCCACCTACCTGCATGGCTTGTTCGAAGGTAGCCAGTCGTGCGCAGCCTTGTTGCGCTGGGCTGGGCTGGAGGATGTGCAGGTGATTGATTACGAGGCCCTGCGCGAACGCGACATCGAGCGCCTGGCTGACCTGGTGGAAAAACACCTCGACACCGCGCTTCTGCGCCAACTGTGCGGGGTGGCCTGACATGCGCAACCTGATCCTCGGCGGCGCCCGCTCGGGCAAGAGCCGCCTGGCCGAGCAGTTGGCCAGTGCCAGCGGCTTACCTGTGACCTACATCGCAACCAGCCAGCCGCTGGATGGTGAAATGAATGAACGCGTGCTGCTGCATCGCCAGCGTCGCCCGGCTGAGTGGGGATTGATTGAAGAGCCCCTGACGCTGGCATCGGTGTTACGCGCCGAAGCGGCGCCAGGGCGCTGCCTGTTGGTGGATTGCCTGACCCTGTGGTTGACCAACCTGCTGATGCTTGAAGACGAGCAGCGTTTGACGCACGAGCGTGATGCCCTGCTGGACTGCCTGGAGCAGTTGCCGGGCACGGTGATTCTGGTCAGTAACGAAACGGGTCTGGGTGTAGTGCCGATGGGCGAGTTGACCCGGCGCTACGTCGACCTGGCAGGGTGGTTGCACCAGGCTATGGCTGAACGCTGTCAGCGGGTGGTGTTGACGGTGGCGGGGTTGCCGTTGGTGCTGAAAGGGGAGGGGTTGTGAGGGTGGAGGGGAGATTGTGTGTGGGCTGGGAGGTGCTTGGCTTGAGTTCTTGGGTGTCTGTGAGATCGAGCGCCGCCCGCGCGGCGCTTCGCGGCACAAGGCCGCTCCCACATTTGTTTCGGGCCAGTCCCTCCTGTGCCAGGCGCGCGCGACCGCCTTGTTTGTAGGACGCGATATCGAGCCATGCGCCAAGGCGTTCGCGCGCGAATCCCACAGGAATAACTGGCCCGAAACAAATGTGGGAGCGGCCTTGTGCCGCGAAGCGCCGCGCGGGCGGCGCTCGATCTCGCAGGCGCTGAACACCTCCCGGCGAACACCTCTCAACCCAACATCTCCCACCCCCAACCCACCCTTTCTCAACCCCAAAAAGGCCCATCGACCATGACCCAACCCTGGTGGCAAACCCCCTGCCAACCCCTCGACAACGCCGCCATGGCCCTGGCCCGCGCCCGTCAGCAGCAACTGACCAAACCAGCCGGCTCGCTGGGCCAGCTGGAAGGCCTGGCCATTCAGCTGGCCGGCATGCAGGGGCAAGAGCGCCCCGCCCTCGATAACACCGCGATCACCCTTTTTGCCGGTGACCATGGCGTGGTCGAAGAAGGCATTTCGGCCTACCCGCAGGCCGTTACCGGACAGATGCTGCGCAACTTCGTCGGCGGCGGTGCTGCGATCAGCGTGCTGGCGCGGCAGCTGCAGGCCAGCCTGGAAGTGGTCGACCTTGGCACCATCGACCTGCAACTGGAGCTGCCTGGCGTGCGTCATCTGCGCCTGGGCGCTGGCACCGCCAACTTTGCCCGCCAGCCAGCGCTGACCGAGCACCAGCTTCAAGCTGCCTTGCAGGCCGGCCGCGACAGCGCCTTGCGTGCAGCAGAGCAAGGCGCGCAGTTGTTCATCGGTGGTGAGATGGGCATTGGCAACACCACGGCCGCCGCTGCCTTGGCCAGCGTCCTGCTGGGTTGCCCGGCGGCAGAACTGAGCGGGCCGGGCACCGGCCTGGACAACGCCGGGGTGCGGCACAAGGCGGAGGTCATCGAGCAGGCGCTACGCCTGCATGGTCTGAGTGCCGAGCAACCGTTGCAGGCCTTGGGCTGTGTGGGCGGTTTCGAAATTGCGGCGTTGGCGGGTGCCTATATCGGTTGCGCACAGGCGGGCGTCGCGGTACTGGTCGATGGCTTCATCTGTAGCGTTGCCGCGCTGGTGGCGGTACGCCTTAACCCGCAGTGCCGGGCCTGGCTGCTGTTCGCCCATCAAGGTGCCGAGCCAGGGCACAAGGCCTTGCTCGCTGCGCTGCAGGCCGAGCCGTTGCTGGCCTTGGGCTTGCGCCTGGGCGAGGGCAGTGGTGCTGCCCTGGCGGTGCCACTGTTGCGCTTGGCCTGTGCGCTGCATGGGCAGATGGCGACCTTTGCCGAGGCTGCAGTGGCGGACCGCCCGGAATGATCCTCGACCTGCTGCGCCATGGGGAAACGGAGCAGGGCGGCCTGCGTGGCAGCCTGGACGATGCCCTGACCGACAAGGGCTGGGCACAAATGCGCAGTGCCGTGGCCGAGGCCGGCCCGTGGCAGGTGCTGGTCAGCTCGCCGCTGCAGCGCTGTGGGCGGTTTGCCGATGAGCTGGGGGCACGGTTGAAGCTGCCGGTACAGCGTGAGCCCGCCTTGCAGGAGTTGCATTTTGGCGATTGGGAGGGCCGTAGCGCTGCCCAGATCATGGAGGACCAGGCGGACGCCCTAGGGCTCTTCTGGGCGGACCCTTACGCCTTCACGCCCCCCAATGGCGAGCCGGTCGAAGTGTTCGCCGATCGGGTGCTGGCGGCTGTCGAACGTTTGCGCCTGCAGCATGCCGGCAAACACGTGCTGTTGGTCACCCACGGCGGCGTGATGCGGCTTTTGCTGGCCCGCGCTCGTGGCTTGCCCAGGGAACAACTGCTGCAGGTCGAAGTCGGGCACGGCGCATTGATGCGGCTGGTGGCGGGTGACGACGGGCAGCTGATCGAGGAGCACTGAGATGTTGCCGTTCTGGATTGCCTTACAGTTTCTAAGCAGCCTGCCGGTGAGCCTGCCGGGTATGCCGGCACCGCGTGAGGTGGGGCGTTCGCTGCTGTACTACCCGCTGGTCGGGCTGCTGTTCGGCCTGCTGTTGTGGCTGGCCAGCCACCTGCTGCAAGGTACGCCCGCAGCATTGCAGGCGGCGTTACTGCTGACGCTGTGGGTGCTGCTCAGCGGCGCCTTGCACCTGGATGGGCTGGCGGACAGTGCGGATGCCTGGCTGGGAGGTTTCGGCGACCGTGAGCGCACCTTGAGCATCATGAAGGACCCTCGCAGCGGGCCGATTGCCGTGGTGACCCTGGTGCTGGTGCTGCTGTTGAAATTCTGTGCCTTGTGGGTGCTGGTTGAACGGGGCATTGGGGCGCAGTGGCTGTTGGCACCGCTGATCGGGCGGGCAGCGATGCTGGGCTTGTTTCTCTGCACCCCTTATGTGCGGCCAGGTGGCCTGGGCCAGGCGCTGGCCGAGCATCTGCCTCGGCGAGCAGCCGGGTGGGTGTTGTCAGCCTGTGCGCTGCTCTGCCTGTTACTGGGCGGGTGGGTGGTGTTGCTGGCGCTGGTGGTGTTTGCCTGGTTGCGGCAGCTGATGTGCCGGCGCCTGGGCGGGACTACCGGGGATACGGCTGGCGCATTGCTGGAACTGCTGGAACTGGCCGTGGTGCTGGGGTTGGCATTGGGGGTTTGAAACTTGCGCGATCGCAGAGCTTACCGAATACCTGTAGGAGCGGCTTTAGCCGCGAACACCGGCAACGCCGGTGCCAGGCATCGCCAGCAATTTCCTGAAATCAATCATGATCAGCCGATACCTTTCAGCTGGCCTATGCTCGTTGGCTTCGCTAATAAGCGGCGAGTTTCTGATTATGCGTCAATTCATCCTCACTGCCTTGCTGATGGTCATCGGGGCCGGCGCCACAGCTGCCGATCTCATGGCTTTCTGGGACACCCCTCGTCACGGCGGCAACAGCTTCAACCGGTTGCCGCCTGACCAAGCCTATTTCGATGCCTTGAGCGGCTATGGTGCGACCTGGGTGCGGCTTTCCTACGACAAATGGCAACCGGCGGACCGTGATTTCCTTCTCGGCAACGCCGATGCCTATGACGGCCTGCCCGATGCCGACCTGGCCACGCTGCGCGTTACCCTCGACCGTGCCCATCAGGCCGGGCTCAAGGTGGTCATTGCGCCACTTTCGCTCCCGGGCATGCGCTGGTCGCAAAACAATCAGGGCCAGTTCGATGACCGTTTGTGGCAGGACAAGCGCTATTGGTTGCAGGCTGCGGGCTTCTGGCGGGACATGGCGCGTGAACTGAAAGGGCACCCGGCCATTGCTGCCTACAACCTGATCAATGAGCCGGCGCCGGAAAAACAGAGCGACCTGGCCGAGCATGCCGACCTTGGGCAGATGCAGCAGTGGTATGCGCGCGAACAGGGCGGTGCGCGTGATCTGCCTGCGCTGTATCGGCAACTGATAGCGGCCATTCGTGAGCAGGATGCCGACACGCCTATCATGGTCGATGCTGGCTGGTTCGCAGCTGCGGATGCCTTTGGATACTGGCCTGCACCCTTGAACGATCCGCGGGTGCTGTACAGCGTGCATATGTACGAGCCCTATCTGGTGACTAGCGCGCCCAACATGTCGCGCAAGCAACCCATCGCCTATCCCGGCCCCGCGCCCTTCGCCGGGCAAACGCAGCAGTGGGATGGACTACGCGTAGGGCAGTATCTGCAGCAACCGCTGGAGTGGGCTGATGCCATGAACGTGCCGCGCTCACGCCTGGTAGTGGGTGAGTTTGGCTGCATGCGCCGGTTGCCGGGCTGCCGCCAGTACCTGGAGGACGTGCTCAGGGTGATGGAGCGCAACCTGTTGCACTGGGCGTTTTACAGCTTTCGCGAAGACAACTGGGACGGCATGGATTACGAACTGGGTTCGGCCAAGGTGCCGTGGCGCTACTGGCAGGCTAGCGAGCAAGGCGCCCCCGACCCGCTGGCACGCAAGGCCACATTGGAATTCGAACCGATCCGTCGACGCTTGAGCCCCGATTGAAGCGCCCCATCACCCGTGAAATTTGTTGCAACACTTACGGTGCGGGTATATACACGTATCCATGCTGACCAGTGAATGTATCTGTACCCATCTACGTCGAGCCGCCCGTGGGGTGAGCCGGCATTACGACGAGGCCCTTGCCGGCTTCGGGGTGAATGTTGCGCAGTTTTCCTTGCTTCGGCACCTGCAGCGGCTCGACCGCCCCAGCATCACCACCCTGGCCGAGGCCATGGGCCTGGAGCGCAGTACTCTGGGCCGCAACCTGCGGGTACTTGAGGCCGAAGGGCTGGTGGCGTTGGCCGATGGTGATGACCAGCGCAACCGCGTTGTGCTGTTGACCGAGTCAGGTACGCAACTGCTACAGGCGGCTTACCCTGCCTGGGAACAGGCGCAAGCGGAATTGGTGGAGCGGCTGGGGGTAGGGCCGCGCGATGAACTGGTGCGCTTGTTGGGCCAATTGGCCTGAATTTATACGACTATAAGCGGGTATATACCCGTAAAAACCTTGCGATGTGCTGGAGATAACGACAATGACTTCGGTGTGGCGAACCAGCGGGTGGGTATTGGTAGGGGCGGCGTTGATCCTGGCGCTGTCCCTGGGTGTGCGGCACGGTTTCGGCCTGTTCCTGGCGCCCATGAGCGCTGATTTTGGTTGGGGCCGTGAGGTGTTTGCCTTCGCCATCGCCTTGCAGAACCTGATCTGGGGGCTTGCGCAACCGTTCGCTGGCGCTTTGGCCGACCGCCTGGGGGCGGCGCGGGTGGTGATCATCGGGGGTATTCTTTACGCCGTCGGCTTGATTCTGATGGGCATGGCCGACTCGGCCTGGTCGCTGTCGCTGAGCGCGGGCTTGCTGATTGGCATCGGCCTGTCCGGCACTTCGTTCTCGGTCATTCTTGGTGTGGTCGGCCGGGCGGTGCCTGCCGAGAAGCGCAGCATGGCCATGGGCATCGCCAGTGCTGCCGGTTCGTTCGGCCAGTTCGCCATGTTGCCAGGCACCCTTGGCCTGATCCAGTGGCTGGGCTGGTCGACAGCGTTGCTGGTACTGGGGGTGATGGTGGCGTTCATCGTGCCTTTCGTGGGTATGCTGCGCGACCGCCCGTTACCCAGCCATGGCGCCGAACAAACACTCGGCCAGGCGTTGCGCGAGGCGTGCTCGCACTCCGGTTTCTGGCTACTGGCGCTGGGCTTCTTTGTCTGTGGTTTTCAGGTCGTGTTCATCGGTGTGCACCTGCCGGCCTACCTGGTCGACCAGCACCTGGCCGCGACCACTGGTACTACGGTGTTGGCGCTGGTGGGGCTGTTCAACATCGTCGGTACCTTCACCGCGGGTTGGCTGGGCGGGCGCATGTCCAAGCCGCGCCTGCTGACCGCGCTGTACCTGCTGCGGGCGGTGGTCATCGTGTTGTTCCTGTGGGCGCCGGTGAGCCAGTTCAGTGCCTACCTGTTCGGCATCGCGATGGGCCTGTTGTGGTTGTCCACGGTGCCGTTGACCAATGGCACCGTTGCCACTGTGTTTGGCGTGCGCAATCTGTCGATGCTGGGTGGGATCGTATTCCTGTTCCATCAGTTGGGTGCGTTTCTGGGGGGCTGGCTGGGCGGTGTGGTGTATGACCGCACTGGCAGCTACGACCTGGTCTGGCAGATTTCCATCCTGCTCAGCCTGCTGGCCGCGGCCCTCAACTGGCCGGTGCGCGAGCGCCCGGTTGCCCGCCTGCAGGCCCAAGCCGCATGAACCGCTATTTGGCCCGCGGCCTGCTGGCGGTTGCCGCGCTGTTGCTGCTGGCGCTGGTGTGGTGGGGGTGGCACCAAGGCGGTATGGCGTTGATGCAACTGGGCATGAGTGTTTGTTAGGCGCTACCCTGCAAGCTCAAGGATTGTCATGCGGGAGAAAACTGACATGCGTGCACATTGGTTGACGGTGCCGGTGCTGGCCTTGCTTGCCAGCGCATCGAGCTGGGCTGCCGACTGCCCTGCGTTGTTGCAGGGCAGTTTGCCGGAGTTGCGCGGCAAGGGGCAGGTCGAACTGTGCGAGCGGTTTGCCGGCAAGCCGCTGGTGGTGGTGAACACCGCCAGCTATTGCGGTTTTGCGCCACAGTTCGAGGGGCTGGAGGCGACCTACAAGGAGTATCACGAGCAGGGCCTGGAAATGCTGGGTGTGCCGTCCAATGACTTCAAGCAGGAAGACGCCGATAGCGAGAAGACGGCCAAGGTCTGCTATGCCAATTATGGTGTTACTTTCACCATGACCAAGACGCAGGCGGTGCGGGGCAAGGATGCGATACCGTTGTTTGCCGAGCTGGCTAGCCAGAGCAGTGCGCCGAAGTGGAATTTCTACAAGTATGTTGTTGATCGCAAGGGCAAGGTGATCGGTAACTTCTCCAGCCTGACCAAACCGGATGATCCGGAGTTCCGGGCAGCTATTGAAAAGGCCATCGCCTCGCAGCAGTAACCTGGCTGCCGCTGTTGGTTGCTCTTGCTCTGGCTCTGGCTCTTGCCGTTGCTTTTGCTTCAAAGCGCGCGGTAGTTCAGGCGACGCAAATTGCGACTTCAGGAGGCCGAGCGAAGGGCTTGCGGAGGGAGGTGACGGGCATGGATGCCCGTCAAGCGCTGAGGCCCCATGGATGGGGCCTGCAGCGCGTACTCCCGGGAGCAAGCCCGTAGCGAGGGAACCCCGGAGCGCAGCGCAGGGGCCGGATGACGGGAGCCAGCGTTTTTTGGTTACTTTTTGTCGCGTTTGACAAAAAGTGACCCGCCGTAAGGGCGGAAAGGTGACTAAGCGCCACCTGCGCGAATGAATGTTTACTCGATGTGAGTGCCCACGGCTCAGAAGCTCAGAAGCTCAGAAGCTCAGAAGCTCAGAAGCTCAGAAGCTCAGAAGCTTAAGCGCCGGTTTTGATAAAGCGAAAAGTCCATTTGCGATGGCGACGCTTACTCACCTTTTCGCCCTTACGGCGAGTCACTTTTTGTCAGACGCGACAAAAAGTAACCAAAAAACGCTGCGCTCCCGTCATCCGGCCCCTACGCTTCGCTTCGGGGTCCCCTCGCTACGGGCTTGCTCCCGGGAGTACGCGCTGCAGGCCCCATCCATGGGGCCTCAGCGCTTGACGGGCATCCATGCCCGTCACCTCCCTCC